>DASVTS010000001.1:0-10309 GCA_036387455.1 Pyrinomonadaceae bacterium
CAGGCCGTAGATTTCGACGCCGAAGGGGAGCGAGAGGACGTCTGTCAGCACGCCGGTCTCGGCCTGCGGGATGTTGACCGGCTCCTGCTTCTGGAAGATGCACGACTTCATGCAGTCGTTGCAGATGCGGTGGCCCGTGCCGGGGCACATCGGGTTGTCGATGACGACGACGGCCAGCGCGCCGATGGAATCGCCGTCGCGCTGGAGCACGTGCATCTCGGAAATCTTCTCGTCGAGCGGGCACCCCTGGAGGACGATGCCGAGCGGGTTCTTCTTCAGAGACCCGTCGCGCTCCTTCAGGCCCTTCGAGCAGGAGTCCTTGTCGCGCTCGTGGCAGTAGAGGCAGTAGTGAACCTCCTCCAAGACCTCGCGCTGCGTGTAACGCTGGTCGGTGAGCTTGAAGCCGTCGCGGCGGCGCAGGTTCTTGTCCAAACCCCGCATCAGCTCCGGCAAATCGGCCTCCGGGCGTTCGAGCTGGACGAGGTGCTCGTAGTTGAGCGGGTGCGGGAAGCGGAAACTTACCCACCCGCGCACGCGCTCGCGCGCGTCCGGCCTCAGCGCGTGCGCCGCCGACCACGCCTCCAGAAGCCTCAGCGACGCGCGGACGAAGGTGCGGGTTCCGTCCCCATCACTCTCATCCTCCGCGGCCCACCACGCCGCGAGTTCGACCCACGCCCCGGTGCCCCTCAAGCGCTCCGCGGCCGCCCCCGCCGTGCGCGCGCGCTCGTCCGACCACGCCTCCTCCTGCCGCACGCCCTCCTTCGGGTAGTTCTTCTCCCACTCCAACAGCCGCGCCGCCATCCGCGCCACGCTCAGCTCGCGGTCGTCGCCCAGCGTGTCCGCGAAAACGTCGTGGCGCAGGGCCTCAAGCGCCGCGTCGGCCGCCTCCAAGTCCACCGCGGCCGCGCGCTCCGCCGGGAAACTCTTCGTCGCGCGCCGCTGCACGAACTGCTTGAACTGGAAGACGGGGTCCTGCGCCCGGATGCTCTCGGCCAGCCGCTCCCGCTCCGGCTCAATGCGGAACAGCCGCGCGACGAACCTTGAGAGGTGCGGCGCGGCCGCAATCAAAAGCTCGGACTCCGCCTTCGTCCCCTTCAGGTTCTCGCCGCGCGACGCGATGTATTCCGATAAAGACGCGTGCAGCGCCGCGTCCTCGCGCCCGACCTCCGCGTAGAACGCCTCGGCCAGCGCGCGCAGGCGCCCCGGGCGGTGGAGGTCGCCGTAGCTGAAGCCCTCGATTCCTAAGGGAAAGTCCGCGTTTAACTGGTTGTCGCTGGTGGGTTCGTGCGCGGCGTCGTTCGATTCGACGAAGAGGTTCTCTACCATTTAGAAGTGTCCGACCCCTCTGAAATCTTCCTGCCGGGGAGCGTTTAGACCGGTGCGCGCGGGCTTCGGGAGGCGCGCCGGCCGGAGTATAACACCGCCGCCGCCGCCCGCCGCAAGACGCCCGCCCCGCCGCCCCATTCTGCCCCACAAACCCGCCCCCGCGTCGAGACCCGCGTCGCACCCGCCCGCGCCCGCGCCCCTCCCGACCACCCGCCCCGGCGCTTGCCAACGCCCACCACGGCATCTATAATCGCCTCGTTTTTGGCGCGTTGGTGTAGTCGGCTAACACGCCGCCCTCTCAAGGCGGAGACCACGGGTTCGAGTCCCGTACGCGCTATAACTCCTTTAAAATCAATGGTTAAGCTGATTTCGACAAGAGGCGCTCGCAAGAGCGCCTTTTTAGGTATGCCTCACGGAACGGCCTGTAACCGTCTGCGTAAGATGGTTCTCTTCGACCTCCTGCGAAGGCACGGGGAGAACGTCTGTTTTAAGTGCGGCGGGACTATTGAAACCGCCGAAGAACTGAGTATCGAACACAAACAGCCGTGGGAAGGAATCAGCACAGAGCTTTTCTGGTCTCCGGATAACATCGCCTTCTCTCACTTGCGCTGTAATAAAAATCATCGCCATAAAAGCGGCGGCGCAAGTCGCCGTAAAGTAGGCCCGGAAGGAACTGCCTGGTGTAGAAACTGCAAAGCCTTCCTGCCCCTCTTCGCATTCAGCCGCCACGCCTTACGCTGGAACGGCTTGCAGCCTTGGTGTAACGACTGCTACGAACGGCGGAGAACGCAGGCCAAAGCCTCACCCGAGAGCAAATAGGTCGTCCGAGCTTTCCGGCAGCCTCTTCATCTTCTACAGCTTTGCTTTCACCGGGACGCGCAGGTGTCGGGCGCGAGTGCGATGCTATAATCGCGCGCCGTCTTGACGAAGGGGTCGGGAGGAGGAGTCGCCTGAGAGTGCTGCTGGACGAGGAGAACAGGAGGCTGGCCGCGGGGGTGAGGCGGACGTTCGAGGCGCTGGCGGCGCCTCTGGGCGAGAGCATCCGGATGGTCTGGCGCGGGGGCGCCGCGCCGGAGGCGCAGTCCGTGCTCGACAACCACCTGAAGCTCGTCGCGCAGCGCTTCATAGACTTGCGCGAGGCCGGCGACGCGTCGAAGCAGGGCTACTACGAGGAGGTCTGCCGCCTCTTCAACCTCACGCCGGCGCCCGACACCTTCCCCTTGCGCAACTCGACCGACCTGCCGCCGCACCTCCTCAAGCGGCTCGACCGCACGCCCGTCAGCGTCTCCTACCTCGAAACCTACGACTCGCGCCACGGCACGAACTTCGCCGACCGCGCGCGCGGCGCCCTCTTCCACTTCGCCAACCTCGTCGTCAAGAGCGACGGCCGGGTCACGCCCGCCGAGGAGGCCGCGCTCGCCGAGTTCAAGCAGACGCTCTACCCGGGCCGCGCGCCCGACGCGCCCGGCGGCGAAAAGAAACACCCCGAGAGGACGCCCGACGGGGTCACGCCCGAGCCGCCCGAGGAGGAGTTGCCGCCGCCGCGCCCGCTCGAAGAGCTTCTGGCCGAGCTGGACGCGCTCGTCGGGCTGGAGCGCGTGAAGGCGGACGTGCGCCAGGTCATCAACTTCCTCAAGGTGCAGAAGCTGCGCGAGGAGCAGGGGCTCAAAGTCCTGCCGGCCTCGCGCCACCTCGTCTTCTACGGCAACCCGGGCACGGGCAAGACGACGGTCGCGCGCCTCGTCGCGCAGATTTACCGCACGCTCGGCGTGCTCAAGCGCGGCCACCTCGTCGAGACCGACCGCGCCGGCCTCGTCGCCGGCTACGTCGGCCAGACCGCCATCAAGGTCAGGGAGGTGACGACGAGGGCGCTCGGCGGCGTCCTCTTCATAGACGAGGCGTACACCTTGAGCGCGGGCGGCGAGAACGACTTCGGGCGCGAGGCCGTCGAGACGCTCCTCAAGATGATGGAGGACCACCGCGACGAGCTGGTCGTCATCGTCGCCGGCTACACGCAAAAGATGCAGGACTTCCTCGACTCGAACCCGGGCCTGCGCTCGCGCTTCAACAAGCACATCCACTTCGACGACTACGGCGTCGAGCAGCTCGTCCACATCTTCAAGTCCTTCTGCGGGAAGGCCGACTTCAAGCTCGCGGAGGGCGCCGAGGGTGAGCTGGCGTCGGTCTTCGGCGTGCTCGCGGCCTCGCGCGACGAGACGTTCGGCAACGCGCGCGCCGCCCGCAACCTCTTCGAGGCCACGCTCAGCAAGCAGGCCAACCGCCTCGTCTCGCTCCCCAAGGTGGACCGCGAAATCCTCTCGACCATCGAGGCGGCCGACGTCCCCGGCCACGACGAGCTGCGCGCCACCGGCATCCTCAACGAGGACTGAGGGGTCGATTCATTCCCTCTTTTGTCCGCCGACACAATTAATCAACGAACCGTTGAAGCAATGGGCAAACTGACCGGCCATCCTCCCCATTTGACCAAAGGGGCGCGGTTGGGCGATGCTACGTCGTTACAAAGTCAAACTTCATTCCTGTGAGAATTAAGCCATGAGTAAAGCAGCCACTGAAGCTTACGGGGTCGGCCCGCTGACCACTTATTCGGAGGACGAGGCGATGTTCCGCGCGAGCGTGCGCGAGTTCGCCGAGGGCGAGATTCGCCCCCGCGTCGAGGAGATGGACGAGCACGCCAGGATGGCGCCCGAAGTCCTCAAACAACTCTTCGAGCTGGGCCTGATGGGCGTCGAGACGCCGGAGGAATTCGGCGGCACGGGCGCCTCCTTCTTCATGGCCATCGTCGGCGTCGAGGAGCTGTCGCGGGTGGACCCCTCGGTCGGCGTGCTGATGGACGTGCAGAACACGCTCGTCAACAACGCGCTCATCCGCTGGGGCAGCCCCGAGCAGAAGAAGAAGTACCTGCCGCGCCTCGCCTCGGACACGGTCGGCGCCTACGCGCTCTCCGAGGCCGGCTCGGGCTCCGACGCCTTCGCGCTGGCGACGCGCGCGGTGGACAAGGGCGACCACTACGAAATCACGGGGCAGAAGCTCTGGATTACGAACGGCAACGAGGCGGGCGTCTTCATCGTCTTCGCCAACGCCAACCCGGAGGCGGGCTACCGCGGCATCACGGCCTTCGTCGTCGAGAAGGATTTCGAGGGCTTCTCGGTCGGGAAGAAGGAGAACAAGCTCGGCATCCGCGCCTCCTCGACGACCGAAATCATCCTCGACGGCTGCAAGGTGCCGAAGGAGAACGTGCTCGGCGAGCTGGGGAAGGGTTACAAGGTCTCGATTGAGACGCTGAACGAGGGGCGCATCGGCATCGGCGCGCAGATGATAGGCATCGCCCGCGGGGCGCTCGAACACGCCCTGCGCTACACGGGCGAGCGCACGCAGTTCAAGCAGCCCATCAACCAGTTCCAGGGCGTCCAGTTCCAGCTGGCCGAGATGGCGACGGAGCTGGAGGCGGCGCGGCTGATGGTCTACAACGCCGCGCGGATGAAGGACGCCGGGCTCAACTTCGTCAAGGAGGCGGCGATGGCCAAGCTCTACTCGTCGCGCGTCGCCGAGCGCGTCGCCTCGAAGGCGATTGAGCTCTACGGCGGCTACGGCTTCGTCAAGGACTACCCCGTCGAAAAGCTCTGGCGCGACTCCAAGATCGGCGCCATCTACGAGGGCACGTCCAACATGCAGTTGCAGACCATCGCCAAGCTCATCATCGGAAAGTAAATGGCAGCTTCACGCATAGAAGTCTTCCGCCTGATGCTCGACAGCGACCCCGACAACACGGCGGTCATGTTCGGGCTGGCGAAGGAGTACGAGAAGGCCGGGCGCCTCGACGACCTCATCGAGGTGCTCTCCGACTACCTCCAGCGCGCCGACGACGAGGGCAACGCCTACGGCATGCTGGCCGCGGCCTACCTCAAGCTCGGCAACCGCGACGCCGCGCGCCGCGCCTACGAGCGCGGCGCCGAGGTCGCACAGGCCCACGGCCACCCCTCGATGGCGCAGGACTACCGCTTCGCCCTTGAGAACGATTTCGAAGATTAGAGTCATCCTTTTTTCATAGAGGTAAGAGACATGGCGACCGAGGTTAAGGCGCGCGAGTACCGGGGCCTGGGGCAGGCGGAGATGGTGGGCATCTACCGGACGATGTACCTGTCGCGGCGCATCGACGACAAGGAGATTCAGCTCAAGGGGCAGAACAAAATCTTCTTCCAGATTTCGGGCGCGGGGCACGAGGCCGTGCTGACGGCCGCCGGGATGGCGTTCAGGGCCGGGTACGACTGGTTCTACCCTTACTACCGCGACCGCGCGCTGTGCCTCCAGCTCGGCGTGACCCCTCTGGAGATGCTGCTCGCGGCCGTGGGCGCCGAGGCCGACCCCAGCTCGCACGGCCGCCAGATGCCCTCGCACTGGGGGCACACGAAATTCAACATCGTCTCGTCGTCGTCGCCCACGGGGACGCAGTTCCTACAGGCGGTCGGCTGCGCCGAGGCGAGCCACCGCGCGCCGCTCGTCGAGGGGCTCGGGGAGAGGGTCGCCGGCTTCCGCGGCGACGAGGTCGTCTACTGCTCGGCCGGCGACGGCACGACGAGCGAGGGCGAGTTCTGGGAGGCGCTCAACACGGCGAGCAACCTGCGGCTGCCCGTCGTCTTCCTCATCGAGGACAACGGCTACGCCATCAGCGTCCCCGTCGAGGTGCAGACGGCGGGCGGCGACGTCTCGCGCCTCGTCGAGGGCTTCCCCGACCTGCTCGTCGAGCGCTGCGACGGCACGGACCCGGTGGCGTCTCTGGAGACGCTGAGGAGGGCCGTCGAGTACTGCCGTCAAAGGCGGGGCCCGGCGCTCGTCCACGCCAAGGTCATCCGCCCCTACTCGCACTCGCTCTCGGACGACGAGAAGCTCTACCGCCCCGACGAGGAGCGCACGACGGACGCCGAGCGCGACCCCGTCAAGCGCTTCGGCGCGCTCCTCGTCGAGGAGGGCTTCGTCACGCAGGACGAGCTGCAAAAGATTAAGGACGAGGTTGACCGCGAGGTGAACGAGGCCGCCGACCTCGCGCTCGCCAGCCCGCAGCCCGCGCCCGACACCGCGACGCAGTTCGTCTACTCGCCCGACGTTGACCCCACGGCGAAAGAGTTCGACAACGAGGACGGCGCGGAGCTTTCCGGCAACGCGGGCACGATGGTTGACCTCATCAACCGCTGCCTCCACGAGGAGCTGGCGCGCGACCCCGCCATCGTCGTCTTCGGCGAGGACGTGGCCGACGTCTCGCGCGAGCAGTACCTCGACAAGGTCAAGGGCAAGGGCGGCGTCTTCAAGGTCACGGCCAACCTCCAGCGGCGTTTCGGCACCGCCCGCGTCTTCAACTCGCCTCTGGCCGAGGCCAACATCGTCGGCCGCGCCATCGGGATGGCGACGCGCGGCATGAAGCCCGTCGTCGAGATACAGTTCTTCGACTACATCTGGCCCGCCTACCACCAGATTCGGAACGAGCTGGCGCTGATGCGCTGGCGCTCGGGCGGCGAGTGGAAGTGCCCCGTCGTCATCCGCTGCCCCGTCGGCGGCTACCTCAAGGGCGGCGCCGTCTACCACTCGCAGTCGGGCGACACGCTCTTCACGCACATCCCCGGCCTGCGCGTCGTCTACCCCTCGAACGCGCTCGACGCCAACGGGCTGCTGCGCACGGCCATCCGCTCGGACGACCCCGTGCTCTTCCTCGAACACAAGCACCTCTACCGCCAGGCTTATAACAAGTCGCAGTACCCGCCCGACGGGTTTTTGATCCCCTTCGGCAAGGCGAAGACGGTGCGCGAGGGGACGGATTTGACCGTCGTCACCTACGGCGCGCTCGTCCAGCGCACGCTCGTCGCCGCCAAGCAGGCCGAGCAGCAGGGCGTCAGCGTCGAGGTCATAGACCTGCGCACGCTCGCCCCCTACGACTGGGATTCGATAGCCGCGAGCGTCCGCAAGACCAGCCGGCTCGTCGTCGCGCACGAGGACACGCGCACGCACGGCTTCGGCGCCGAAATCGCCGCCCGCGTCTCCGAGGAGCTGTTCGAGTACCTCGACGCCCCCGTCCGGCGCGTCGCCGCGCTCGACACCTTCGTCGCCTACGCGCCCCAGGTCGAAGACGCCATCCTCCCGCAGGTGGACGACGTCTTCCGCGCCATCACCGAGCTGCACGCCTACTAAGAGAAGGCGAAAAGGGGAAAGGCGAAAGTTAAGAGGGATTTTCTTAACTTTCGCCTTTCCCTTTCACCCCGCGGCGTACTGTCGTACACAATTTTGCATCGTATTGCTTCGTTCGTCCCTCCCTTCCCCGCCCGCATTTCCGCCTAAGTCATTGTAACCACACGCCCGCGGCCGGGCGGCATGCATGTTGCCAACAAGTATCTGTTCTGCCATACGGGCGGACGTCCATTAAAACGAATAATTAGGGCAACCTGATTTCCGACTGAGGAGGGGAAAGTTAATGAGTAAACGTGTGTTCAATTTGGCGGGCTGCGGCGTCATGCTTCTGGGGCTGGCCGCGGGCTCTTTCGCACAGACCCAGACGCCGACGACGACCCAGCAACCGACGCAGCAGACCACCGTCACCACGCAGACCACGCAGACCGTCCAGAACGCCGACGGCACGTGGTCGGTCATCGAGTACCCGGCGCAGAAAGAGGTCGTCGTAGACTTCATCCCGGGCACGAACTACAACACCGCGAAGGGCCGCGCCAGAGTGATGCGCATGGCCGACCACACGATGATTAACCTCGACCTGTCGGGGCTCCCCGCCGACGTGACGAGCGTCAACCTGTACGCGGTTGACCCTCTGGGCAAGGTGACCCTGCTCGGGCCGGTCAACGTCTCGAACGGCGTGGCGACGCAGAGCTTCAACACGCCCATGAACCGCTTCATGCTGATGCTCTCGCCCGAGTCCAACCTTTCGGCCTACAGGCCGGACACGGCCTACGTCTTCCGCAGCTCCGTGCCGCAGGGCTTCGCCGTCGTCCCGCTTTCGAGCACCGACCGCGAGAACGGCGCGGCCGTCGGCGAGAAGGTCTCGGCCACGACGACCGCGGGCGCCACGTCCGCCTACACCGCGCCGATGCTCAACGTCATGGGGATGAAGCGCGGCGACGACACGCAGCTGAAGGTCAACCTGACGGGAGAGTTGACGGGCTCGCGCGTTAACTTCAACATCGAGCCGCGCAACGACGGCCCGACGACGGTCACGGCCCGCTTCCACGAGTTGAAGGAATCGCCGGGCGGCAAGGTCTACGTGCTCTGGGCCGTCTCGCCCGACAACAAGTACGTCAAACTCGGCCAGGTCGTGAACACCGGCCGCCGCAACGAGGCCGAGATTAAGTCCGAGACGACGCTCAAGGACTTCGGACTCCTCATCACGCTTGAGGAGGAGATTTCGACCCCGCGCGGCACCATCCTCGGCACGGTCACGCGCTAAGCGCGCCACGCACGCCGGCCCTTCCGTGAAGGCGCTGAACGGAAAGCCGAAGGGGTCGGGGAACGATTCATATTCCCCCGACCCCTTCGGCTTTCCTATTACTTTCAGGGCTTTCCCCACGCCCGACACAGTTCCGACATATACTTGTTGACATCTGCCCCAATCCCGGCATAATGGCCCAAGGCCGTCGCGCGACCCCGACGCGACGCGCGAAGCTGGGATTCGCCCTTTGAACCCCTCCCCGCCGGGAGCCGAGCAGCCCGCGGCTCCGCAACGGCTCCGCACCCCTTTTTGAGAAGAAAGCCCCCGAGATGTTCAAACGCAAGCTTCCCCCGTGGCTGGCGCTCCTGGCCCTTTTCTTCTGTTTCGCCGCCCCGCCCGCGGCGCGCGCGCAAGGGGAGTCGCTCCCCGAGCTGATTCGCCGCGTCAAGCCCTCGGTCGTCTCCGTCGTCACCTACAACGCCAAAGGCGAGGTCGCGCTCACGGGCAGCGGCTTCTTCGTCCGCCCCGGCCAGGTCCTGACGAACCTGCACGTCGTCGAGGGCGCGCACCGCGCCGAGGTGCGCACCTTCGAGGGCAAGGGTAAGACCTACCCGGTGGCGGGGCTCTCCTCCGTTGACGAGGACGGCGACCTCGCCGTCCTGAGCGTCGAGATGCCGGCCGAGCGCGCGAGCCCGGTGGAGACGGCCGCGTCGGCGCCCGAGGAGGGCGAGCGCGTCTTCGTCATCGGCAACCCGCTCCGGCTCGAAGGGTCGGTGGCGGACGGCATCGTCTCGGCCGTGCGCGAGGTGCCGTCCCTGGGGCGCATCGTGCAGATCACGGCGCCCATCTCGCACGGCAACTCGGGCAGCCCCGTCTTCAACATGAGGGGGCAGGTCGTGGGCGTCGTCACCATCCGCGTGATGAACGGGCAGAACATCAACCTCGCGCTCGGCTCGCCGCGCTTCGAGGCGCTCAAGCCCGCCGCGAGGCTCATCAGCTTCGACGAGGTGGCCGAGAAGGCGCGCGACGAGCAGAAGCCCGACTCCATCGCCGACTGGTGGTACCGCAACGGCCTGAACTCGCTCTGGCTCGGCAACTACGACAGCGCGCTCGGCTACTTCGAGACGGCGGTGAACAAGAACCCGCAGCGCGCCGACGCGTGGATTCAGGTCGGCTTCTGCAAGGTCAAGCAGGGCAAGAACCAGGACGCCATCCGCGCCTTCGAGCAGGCGCTCCGGCTCCGGCCCAACTCCTACGAGGCGCTGAACAAGCTCGGCGACGCCTACTACTACGCCGGCAACTACTACAAGGCGCTCGACGCCTACAAGCGCGCCGTCTCCTCGCGCCCCGACCTCGCCGAGGGCCACTACAACCTCGCCTCCGTCTACCTCGAACTCGGCGAGCGCGCCGAAGCCCACGCCCAGGCCAACCTCCTCAAGCCGCTCGACGCCGCGCTCCACCAGAAGCTCCTGCGCGAGATGAAGTAGACGGTAGACGGCGGCCGGCAGAAAGAGAGGGCGGCGCGTCCCGGCCGGTGGCCGG
>DASVTS010000002.1:0-35572 GCA_036387455.1 Pyrinomonadaceae bacterium
CGCCGTGCGCCGCCTCGACCGCACGACCGAGGCGCGCCCCTACCTCGTCGGCGCCGACTACGGCTCGCTCCCCGACCCGGCCGAGCACCCCGGCCTCGTGCGCGTCTTCGTGGACGCGCAGCGCGACTACATCGAAGACCGCCTCTACCTCGTCGCCGCGCGCGTCGCCGGCCCGCGCGGCGCGTTCGAGCTGGTCGAGATGACCGACGCGCCGCCCGACACCGACGCGGAGCGCGCGCTGCTCGTCCGCCTCGTGCAGAGCCTCCTGCCCGCGGTGGCGGAGGCGGCCGACGGCGCGAGCGCGCCGCTCCACTTCTACACCTACGCGCCGCGCGGCGAGCGCGCCCTGCTCGACGCGCTCGCGCGCCACTTCGACGCGCTCTGCGCCGTCCCGGCCTTCTACGACCTTCTGACCTCAAGCCCCGCGCTCACGCAGCCGATGGTCTCGCTCCTCTCCGAGGAGGTGCGCGCGCGCCTCAACCTCGCGCCCGTCTGCCAGAACCTCTACGAGGTCGCCGCCGCGCTCGGCTTCAGGTGGGAGGACGGGGCGACCGACTTCCGCAAGACTTTCCGCGCGCGCGTCTTCGACAACCGGCGCATCTTCCTGCGCGACGCCGCGACGGGCGAACTCGGCGCCGACTTCTCCCGGGCTCAGGCCGACGAGGCCGACGAAGACGCGCCGCCGCCCTTCGTCCGCGTCGAGTCGGCGGCGCGCTTCGGCGCCGAGATTCCGCTCGAATACGCCTACGCGGCGTGGGGGCTCCTGCGCGAGGCGCCCGAGGCGCGCCCGCAGGCGCGCGGCTTCGCGGGCGTCCCGGCCGAGCTGATACGCGACTTCGCCCGCGCGCGGACGCGCGCGATGCAGCACGTCGAGGAGCGCTTCGCCTACAAGAACAGGCAGGTCAGGAAGGAGCCGCTCGACCTCTCGCGGCTCGGCGAGGTGGAAGTTGACCCCGCGGAGGTGCCGCTCAGCCGCTCGCTCGAAGACTTCCTCCTGCTCGAACACCACGCCTCGTTTCAGGAGAAGATGCTCCACCTCGCGCTCCCGCCGCGCGAGCGCGCCGAGACGGGGCGCACCGCCGTCCTGCTCTGCGAGAGCTACGAGAAGGACGACGGGCGGGTCGAGCGCGCCCGCTTCCTCCTCGCCGACGCCGCGACGGGCGCACCCGCCGACGCGCGCGCGACGGGGAGTTTGCGCCTGCGCGTCGGCGACTGGGTCGTCCTCAACCCGGCGGTGGACGACGAGGGCCGCCCGCTCCCCGCGCGCCGCCTCGTCGGCGGGCGCCTCGCCGTGGTCGAGGAGCTTTCGGAGCGCGGCGCCGCCCTGCGCCTGCTGCCGATGAGCTTCAAGAACTCGCCCTTCCGCTACAGGCACGCGCTGTTCGCGCCCGAGCCGGGCGCGCTCTACACGGCCGACGAGATGGCCGACGACCTCAACTCCGACAAGTTCCTCGACGCCTGCCGCAACGCGCGCCACAACCACCTCTACGCCTGGCTGAGCGACCCCGAGGAGGGCAAGCGCCCGCGCGCTGTCCGCCCCAAACGCCTGCGCGACGCGCGGGAGGTCGCGCGCCTCGCCGCGCTCGCGCAGGCGCCGCACGGGCTGACCGACCCGCAGGCCCGCGTCGTCGGCTCGCACCTCGCAGACCGCGTGCTCGTCGTCCAGGGGCCGCCCGGCACGGGCAAGAGCCACACGCTCGGCTTCGCCATCCTCGCGCGCATGCTCGCGCAGGCGAGCCCCGCGCGCCCCTTCCGCGTCGCCGTCCTCGCCAAGACGCACGCGGCCGTCTCGGTCGCCCTCGAATCGGTGGCCAAGCGCGCCGCGCAACTGCTTGAAAGGCAGAAGCCCGACCGTGAGGGAGGGCGCCCGTCTTCCGTCACGACTCTTCAGGAGGGACAAGACGCCCTCCCCCACGGTCGGGCTTCTGACCTGCTCGCGCCGCTCGCGCGTCTGAAAGTCGTCAAGGTCTGTAACGACGCGGGCGACGCGGTGCCCGAAGGGTGCGGGAGGGTCTTGCCGGACGGCGGCGAGGAGTTGAGCGCGCTCGAACAGTGGGAGATGCTTCTGACCGAGCCGCTCCTCGTCGTCGGCGGCACGCCCGGCGGGCTCTATCAACTCGTGAAGAAGGGCGCGTCGAAGGGGCGCGCCGTGGACTGGTCGGGCGAGCACTTCGACCTCGTGGTCGTGGACGAGGCTTCGCAGATGGGGCTGGCCGAGGCGCTGACGGCCGCGGCCTTCCTGCGCGGGGACGGGCAGTTCGTCGCCGTCGGCGACCACCGGCAGATGCCCCCGATTCTCGCGCACGCGTGGGACGCCGAGTCGCGCCGCGACCTCAAACGCGCCCGCGTCTTCCTCTCGGTCTTCGAGTACCTACAGGCGCTCGGCTTCGCCTCGGTCGCGCTCGACCGCTCCTTCCGCATCCCCGAGGAGGTCGCCGGCTTCCTGCGCCGCCACGTCTACGCCGCCGACGGGATAGACTTCCGCTCCACGAACCGCGCGCGGCTGCCCGCCTGCGGGGGGTTAACGGAAGCGTGGCTGCGCGCCGCGCTCGCGCCCGAGCACGCGCTCGTCGTCGTCGAGCACGACGAGGAGGGCTCGCAGCAGTCGAACGACTTCGAGGCCGCGCTCGTCGCCTCGCTCGCCCGCGCCGCCTCCGACGGCCTGAAGCTCGACGCGCGCGAAGGAATCGGCGTCGTCGTCCCGCACCGCGCGCAGAAGGCTCTGCTCGCCTCGCTCCTGCCGGAGCTGGCCGACTCGATTGACACGGTCGAGCGCTTCCAGGGCGGCGAGCGCGACCTCGTCGTCGTCTCGGCCACGGTCTCCGACCGCGACTTCGCCGAGGCGGAGAGCGACTTCCTGTTGGAGCCGCGCCGCCTCACGGTCGCCGTCTCGCGCCCGCGCCGCAAGCTGGTCGTCGTCGCCTCGCGCGCCGTCTTCGACCTCATCCCGCAGGACCTCGACGCCTACGTCCGCGGCTCGCTCTGGAAGCGCCTGCGCCAGGAGGCCGCCCCGCTCACGCTCTTCGACGGCGAGGTCAACGGCCGCCGCGTCACCGTCCGCGCCGCGCCCGCCGCCACTTAGGCTAGGGGCTAGGGGCTAGGGGCTAGGGGCTAGTTCAGAGTTAATCTCCTAACTAGCCCCTAGCCCCTAGCCCCTAGCCCCTAGCCTACTGTTTGGGGCCGACGGCGGGGCCGTCGCCGACGACGAAGAAGCCGGCGGGCGGGTTGTTGCCGGCGGCGACGAAGGCCGCGACCGCGGCGGCCGCCTGCGCGTTGACGGCGCTCAGGTCGGCCTTGCTCTGGCCCTTCGGCACGACCACCGTGCAGTAGCTGTAGCTCGTGTTGTTCGACTGGTCGGTGGCCTTGATGCGGACGACGTAGACGCGGCCGTCCGCGTCGCCGCGCCGCTCGGCGCGCAGGCGAAGCGTCGAGGGCGCCACGTCCTTCGCGTCGGGCGACATGCCGCCCGGCTGCTCCTCGTCGTCCTCGTCGCTGAAGACGTCTATCCGGACTGACGGCGCCTCGCCGTCGTTGTCGGTCGCGTTCGCCGAGAGGCCTACGCCCGCGAGGTCGGAGTTGGGCGGCCACAGCAGCGCCTTCGTCACCGAGCAGGTGACGAGCGGGGCCTGCGTGTCGCTGACCGTGATGGTCACGGTGGCGAGGTTGGACTCGTCCGGCCCGTCGTCCGCCCTGTAGTCGAAGGTGTCCACGCCCGTGAAGCCGGGCAGCGGCGTGTAGCTGAACGAGCCGTCGGCGTTGAGGCCGAAATCGGAGGCGTGCGCCGGGCCGTTGACGACCACGGCCGAGAGTGAGGCGCTGTCGATGTCCGCGTCGTTGGCGAGGACGCCCGCGGCCGGCAGCACCGTCAGCGTCGTGTCCTGATTCATCGAGTAGTTGTCGTTGTTCGCTAACGGCGCGTCGTTGACCGGCGAGACGTTGACCGAGACGGTCGCGGTGTCCTGCCCGCCGTTGCCGTCGTCAACCGTGTAGGTGAACGAGTCGGCGCCGAAGTAGTTCGCCGCGGGCGTGTAGCTGACGCCCGTGCCGCCGCCCGTGATGGCGACCGAGCCGTTCGCCCCCTGCGTGACGGAGACGACGGCAAGCGTGTCCGCGTTGGCGTCGGTGTCGTTGGCGAGGACGTTGACGGCGTTCGGGCCGCTGTCCTCGCCGACGTTCGCCGCGTCGTTCGAGGCTTCGGGCGGCGCGGGCGCGGCGGCGCAGGCGCCCTGCACCTCGAAGGCCCCGGCGTCCCCGCCGTCGCCGCCCGCGGCGTTGGGCGTGGCGGCGAGGTCGCACGGCCGCGCCAGCCCGCGCTGGTCGGCGGTCGCCCCGCTGGCGTGGCCCTTGTCGATGGCGACGCTGCCCGGCAGGAGCGCGTGCGTGGGCGTCGGGCCGCCGTTGTCGGCGAGCGGGCCGAGGTTGAGCTGCGCGTCGGTCACGCCGACCTGGTCGGTCGGGTGTGCGGTGTAGGGCGTGTCGTAGGGCGGCGTGCCGAGGCTGCCGATGACGTTGTAGCCGAGGCTGGTGATACCGCACGACCGCGACGACGAAGATCGGGAGCTGAGTGGAAAGTCCCCCGCGGCAGACGCCGCGCGCAGGGGCTCGACTGACGGCGCGCGCCGCGCTGCGAGCGCGCGCCAGGGGTGAGCAAAGGGGCCTGCTAAATCCGTCCGAACCTCGGGAGAGTGTCGCGCAACCTAACACACCGCCCGCGACCGGTCAACGTGGTTCCAGCGGCGGCGGTTGTCAGGGCCGTGGGGGGGATGGTATATCTGCGGGCATCTCTTGGGAAGCTTTAGTTTCGCTCCCGGCCGGCGCGTGACCCGACGCGTGACGGCGTGTCGTTGTTACTAACCTCAGGCGGAGAAGGAAAGGCACATCTGGCATCATGGCAAACACTCCCATCACGGTGGCGCGCGGCGACGGCATCGGGCCGGAGATTATGGACGCGACGCTCAGCATTCTGGAAGGCGCGGGCGCGAGGCTCGACATAGAAGAGATAGAGATAGGCGAGAAGGTTTATCTCGCCGGGAACCCGGCGGGCGTGGCGCCGGAGGCGTTCGACTCGTTGAGAAGGACGAAGGTCTTTCTGAAGGCGCCGATTACGACGCCGCAGGGCGGGGGGTACAAGAGTCTGAACGTGACCGTCAGGAAGACGTTCGGGCTCTACGCCAACGTGCGGCCGTGCGTCTCGTACCACCCGTTCGTGGAGACGAAGCACCCCGTCATGGACGTCGTCATCGTCCGCGAGAACGAGGAGGACGACTACGGCGGCATCGAGTACCGGCAGACGAATCAGGTCACGCAGTGTCTGAAGCTCATCTCGCGCCCCGGCACCGAGAAGATCGTCCGCTACGCCTTCGAGTACGCGCGGCGCAACAACCGGAAGAAGGTCACGTGCTTCACCAAAGACAACATCATGAAGATCACGGACGGCCTCTTCCACAAAATCTTCGACGAGATCGCGCCCGAGTACCCCGACATCGAGAACGAGCACTGGATCGTTGACATCGGCTCGGCCAAGCTCGCCGACGCGCCCGAGAACTTCGACGTGCTGGTGCTGCCGAACCTCTACGGCGACGTGCTCTCGGACGTGGCGGCGCAGATAGCCGGCTCGGTCGGCCTCGCCGGCTCGGCCAACATCGGCGAGCACATCGCCATGTTCGAGGCCATCCACGGCTCGGCCCCGCGCCGCGCGGGCCAGAACCTTGCGAACCCCTCGGGGCTTTTCCTGGGCTCGGTGATGATGCTCGTCCACGTGGGGCAGACGGACGTGGCCGAGCGCGCGCACAACGCCTGGCTGCGGACGATGGAGGACGGCATCCACACCTACGACATCTACAAGGAAGGCGTGAGCAGGGAGAAGGTCGGGACGCGCGAGTTCGCCAAGGCGGTGGTGGCGCGCATCGGGCAGAAGCCCGAGAAGCTGAAGGCCGTCACCTACAAGGCGGGCGAGGGCGGGGGCGGCGCCGCCGCCTCGGGCCACAGGGCGGGCGGGACGGCCACCGAGAAGAAGGAGACGGTCGGCGTGGACGTCTACCTCGAATGGGCGGCCGGCTCGCCGGACGAGCTGGGCGCGGCGGTCGGGAAGCTCTCGGGCGAGGGCCTGAAGCTCTCTTCCATCGCCAACCGCGGCGTGAAGGTCTTCCCCGGCGGCGCGACCGAGACCTTCTGCTCCGACCACTGGCGCTGCCGCTTCGTCTCCGAAGGCGGCCGCGAGATCGGGAACCGGCAGATAGCCGCGCTGCTCTCGCGCTTCGCCGAGGCGGGGCTCGACTTCATCAAGACCGAGAACCTCTGCAACTTCGACGGCAAGCCCGGCTACTCGCACGCGCAGGAGTAGGGGCTTCCGAGAAAGGACGGACGAAGATGTCTGCACCCGCCCCCGCCCGGCCGGAAGCGAACGAGTACGCCGCCTATTACGAGAAGTACGTCTCGAAGGTGCCCGACGCCGACCTGACGGGGACGTTGGAGCGGCAGGCGGCGGAGACGCTGGCGCTGCTGCGCTCACTCCCCGAGGAGCGCGGCGCCCACAGGTACGCGCCCGGCAAGTGGAGCGTCAGGCAGCTCGTCGGCCACATGAACGACACCGAGCGCATCTTCTCCTACCGCGCGCTCGCCATCGCGCGCGGCGACCGCGCGGCCCTGCCCGGCATGGATCAGGAGGAGTACATGGCGGGCGTGGACTTCGACTCGCGCACGCTCGCCGACCTCGCCGACGAGTTCGAGGCCGTGCGCGCCGCGACCCTGCACCTGCTCCGCCACCTCTCGCCCGAGGCGTGGGCGCGCCGCGGCACCGCGAGCGACAACGAGGTCACGGTGCGCGCCCTCGGCTACATCATCGCGGGCCACGAGGCGCACCACGTCGGCGTGCTGCGCGAGCGTTACCTTTAAGAGAGAATGCGCCGCGCGCCGGGTCGTGCACGCGGCCTTAAAGGAGTCAAAGCGATGTCGAAGACCCTCATACGTCTGGCGCTCGCGGTGCTCGCTACCTCGCTCTGCGCACGGGCGGCCGCCGCGCAGACCACACTCGAATGGATCGTCCTCTCGCCCGCGCGCGAGGGCTTCACGGTGCGGATGCCGAAACAACCCGTCACCGTCGAGCAGGGCGTCCAGGCGCACGGGCTGAACGCCTTCGGCTTCCGCTACTCCGCCGCGCCGGATGACGCGACGACCTTCGTCGTCTGGACGATGAAGGGCTCCCACGCCCGCGGGCCGCTCGGCGGGGGCGACCGCGCAATAACGTTCTCCTACGGCGTCGCTCCCTACCTCGATGGGGTCGCCGAGTTAGCCTGGGAGCTGCTCGTCACACCGGAGTACGAAAGGCTCGAACGTAAGGGAATCACCGGGAGGCGCTTGGCCGAGATGGGGCTCGGGATGACTTACCGGCGCGGGTTCGAGCTGAGCGGGCTCCCCGCGCGCGAATACTCTGTCACGCTTGAGGGCGAGCGCGGCCACGTCTACGTCTGCTCGGAGGGCCCGCAGGTCTACGTCGTGGCCGCGCTGGGCGCGGACGCGGGTGACGCGCGGCTGCGGCAGTTCGTGGACTCCTTCGCCCTCAAGAGTGCAAAGCCGTCCACGCCGGCGGTTGGCGGCGACCCGGTGGGTAAAACGGGGGCCGGCGCGGGCAGCGTGGGGAACGTTGGCAGCACCGTCCCGCCCGCCGGCCCGGCCGCGCCCGTCGATTACACCAGGCCTTTCAGGCAGATTGAGGTGGCGAAGAAGGCCGTCCTCACCTTCAAGCCCGAGCCGGGCTTCACTGAGGAGGCGCGCAGGTTCGGCGTGACCGGCGTCGTCCGCCTGCGCGCAATCCTCCACACCTCGGGCGAGCTGCGGAACATTGTCATCATCAAGGGTCTGCCGCACGGCCTGACCGAGAAGTCGATTGCCGCGGCGCGGCAGATAAGGTTCGAGCCCGCGCAGAAGGACGGCCGCCAGGTGTCTCAGTACGTCGTCCTGGAGTACAACTACAACATCTACTGAGCGGGGTGACGGCGGACGGTAGGCATCAGGCTGAAGGCCGGGAAGAGGGACGCCGGGATGGAGTCCGAAGAGAGAGTGTCTGAGGGCGGCGGCGAGGCCGCGCCGCCGCTGGTGGCCGTCGTGATGGGCAGCACGTCCGACTGGGAGACGATGCGGCACGCCGCCGAGGTCTTGAAGGAGTTCGGCGTGCCGCACGAGTGCGCGGTCGTCTCGGCGCACCGCACGCCGCAGCGGATGGCGGAGTTCGCCGCCGGGGCCGAAGCGCGCGGGCTGGAAGTCGTCATCGCGGGCGCGGGCGGCGCCGCGCACCTGCCCGGCATGATCGCGGCGCAGACGACCGTGCCCGTCCTCGGCGTCCCCGTCGAGAGCCGCGTGCTGCGCGGCGTGGACTCGCTGCTCTCCATCGTCCAGATGCCGGCGGGCGTCCCCGTCGGCACGCTCGCCATCGGGCCGGCCGGCGCGACCAACGCCGCGCTGCTCGCCGTCGCCGTCCTCGCCAACACGCGCCCCGAGCTGAGGGAGCGCCTGCGGCGCTTCCGCGAGGAGCAGACGGCGAAGGTGCGCGCGGCCCAACTCCCCACATGAGCGCGATACTGCCCGGGGCCACCGTCGGCGTACTCGGCAGCGGCCAGCTCGGCCGCATGTTCGCCATCGCCGCGCGCCGCATGGGCTACCGCGTCCACACCTTCTCGCCCGACTCCGACACGCCGACGGGCCAGGTTTCGGATAAGGAATACGAGCACCCTTACGACGATTTGGACGCCGTGCGAGAGTTCGCGCGCGGCGTCTCGGTCGTCACCTTCGAGTTCGAGAACGTGCCGGCCGCGGCGGTCGAGGCCGCCTCGCGGCTCGCCCCCGTCCGCCCCTCCGGCGCCGTGCTCTACACGACCCAGCACCGCCTGCGCGAGAAGACCTTCCTCTCCGCGCGCGGCTTCCCCGTCGCGCCCTTCCGCCACGTCCGCACGCCCGAAGACCTGAGCGCCGCGCTCGGGGAGGTCGGGCTCCCCGCGGTGCTCAAGACCGCCGGCTTCGGCTACGACGGCAAGGGGCAGACGCGCATCAACTCGGCCGGGGACGCCGCTTCGGCCTTCGGCGCGCTCCGCGGACAGGAGGGCGTCGTCGAAGCCTTCATCGACTTCGAGCGCGAGGTCTCGGTCGTCGCCGCGCGCGCGGAGGGCGGCGAGTTCGCGCACTACGGCGTGGTCGAGAACACGCACAGCCGCCACATCCTCGACCTCTCGGTGGCGCCCGCGCGCGTCGGGGAGGGCGTGGCGCGCGAGGCCGTGGGGATTGCGCGCGCCCTGCTCGAAGAGCTGGACGTGGTCGGCGTGATGTGCGTCGAGTTCTTCCTGACCGGGGCGGGGCGCCTGCTCGTCAACGAGCTGGCGCCGCGGCCGCACAACTCCGGCCACTTCACCTTCGACGCGTCCGTGACGAGCCAGTTCGAGCAGCAGCTCCGCGCCGTCTGCGGCCTCCCGCTCGGCTCGACCGAATTGATGCGCCCGGCGGCGATGGCCAACCTGCTCGGCGACCTCTGGCAGGACGCCGAGCCCGACTGGGGCGCCGCGCTCTCCTCCCCCGACGTCAAGCTCCACCTCTACGGCAAGACCGAGGCGCGGGCGGGGCGCAAGATGGGCCACCTCACGGCGCTCGCCGCGACGCCCGAGGAGGCCGCGCGCGCCGCCCTCGCCGCCCGCGACGCGCTCACCCGACGCGCGGGCGGCTGACGCGCGCGCGGGTGCTATAATTCCCCACGTCCTCCCCGGATAAAATTCTGACGGAACGGAGCAGGCTATGAGGCGCAGAATTTTCCTCGCGTTGGTGTTGGGCGCCGCCCTCCCGGGCGCGGCGGGCGCGCGTGCGCAGGGCGCGGCGCGGCAGGAGGTGCCGCCCGACCGCGTCACGGTCGCAGAGTTCACGCGGCTGCGCGCGGCGGGCAGGGTCTTCGTGCTCGACGTGCGCTACGGCGTGGACGCGAAGATAAAGGGCGCGGCGCACGTCCCGCTCGACCAGCTGGAGTCGAGGCTGGCGGAGCTGCCGCGCGACCGCGAAATCGTCACCTACTGTTCTTGACCGGAGGAGCACACCAGCGCCCGTGCGGCGCAGACACTCCGCGAGAAAGGTTTCAAGGCGCGCGCCCTGCTCGGCGGCTACCAGGCGTGGGTCGCCGCGGGCGGCGAGACCGAGCCGGCCGCCGCGGCGCCGTCGAACGACGTGCCGCAGCCGCGGCACGTCATCGCCTCGCCCAACCCGTCGGTCGACGACAGCAAGACGCCCGCCGTCGTCGGGCCGGCTAAGCCCGAGGCCGCGAAAGTCCAGCCCGCGCGGGCCACGACCGCCGCGCCGCTGAAGGCCACGACCCGGCCGAAGCCGAAGCGCCGCCGCGCTCGGCCGCGCCAAAACTGACCATAACGCCGAAGTCAGGACGCCGCACGATGAGCTGAAGGCATGTGGCTTTCAGTTCATCGTGCGGCGTCCTGACTTCGGCGTTTCTTACTTGACGCGGCTCTTCTTGCGGCGGAGGAAGTCTATCAGGACGAACTGTGTGAGGTTGCCGGGCGTGGCGAAGTAAGCCTTGCCGTTGGTCATCGCCGACATCTGCTTGACGAACTCGACGAGGTAGTGGTCAGTGGCGAGCATGAAGGTGTTGACCTGGATGCCGGCCTTGCGGCACGCCTGCACCTCGCGGAAGGTCGCGTCCATCACGACGGGGTCGCCGCCCATCGAATTCTTGTAGAGCCTGCGCCCGCCTGACAGCTCGCCGAGCGCCGACAGCCCGCGCCGCCCGCGCCCGCCGCCCGCCGGCAGCGCCCGGTCGGCCTCCGCGTCGAGGAAGCAGGCCGTCGGCTTGCCGTCGGTCACCATCACGATCTGCTTCATCTCCTTGCGCTGCGCCTGGAGGAGGCGGCGCGCGAGCTTGAGGCCCTCGGCCGTGTTCGTGTGGTACGGGCCGACCTGCGTCGTGGCCAGTCGCGCCAGCGGCAGCTCCTCGGCGTCGTCGTGGAAGAGGACGACCTTCAGCGAGTCGCCCGGGTACTGCGTGCGGATGAGGTGCGCGAGCGCGAGCGCCACCTTCTTGGCCGGCGTGAAGCGGTCCTCGCCGTAGAGGATCATCGAGTGCGAGCAGTCGAGCATGACCACGGTCGCGCAGGAGGACTGGTAGTCCTGCTGGTGGACGTGCAGGTCGCCGTATTCGAGGTTGAGCGGCACGGTCAGCCCCTCGCGCTTGATGGCCGACAGGAGCGTCGTGTTGACGTCGAGGTTGATGGTGTCGCCGAACTCGTAGGGCTTCGGCGACTGCGAAGCCTCGACGCCGGTCGAGAGGTGCGGCGTGTCGTGGCGGCCGACCGAACTCTTGCCGAGGCTGCCGAGCAGGCTCCGCAGGGTCTTGTAGCCGAGGAAGTCGAGCCCCTTCTCCGTCACCTCGAACTTGACGTCGCGCGGCAGCGGCTCGCCCACCTCGCCCGGCCCCGGCGCGCCCCGCTCCCCCCGCCGCCTCCGCCCGTCGGCCGGCTCCTCGCTCAGCTTCAGATAACCCTCTTCCACCAGCCGCTCGATGAGCCTGTTCAGCAGCTCGTCCAGCTGCGAGCCCTTGAACTGCCCGTTGTTCTCGGCGAGCATCTCCTCCACGTCGCGCGGCGACAGCTCGCCCATCTCCAGCAGCGCCTCCAAAAGCGCCTGCCGCAGCGCGTCGAGCGAGCGGTCGGGGTCCTGCCGCTGCCGCGTCCAGTAGTAGTCGTCGTCGTACCCCGACGACAGCAGCGAGTCCTGCAACAGCCCCATCAGGTCGCCCAGGCTCAAGCCCGACACGTCGAACCCCTTGAACTTCGAATAGCGTATGAACTTCATAAGAGACCCTTAGCTGAAGCGGCCGGACTCGGTGAGGTCGTCGTAGATCATGCCGCGCCTGTCCTTCCTGGCCTTGGTGGCGGCGGTGTAGCCGCCCTCCTCGTTGCGGCTGATTTTGTTCTGGGCGTAGAGCCCTTCGAGGACGAACTCGCAGGCGGAGACGAGCATCGGCTCGTCCGAGCGCGGGAAGTCGAAGGGGACGAGGGCGTTGTCGACGAGGTCGGGCACGGCTTCGAGCAGGCGGACGCACTCGTCCGACGGCGCGTCGTCCGAGAGCTTGACGTTGTTGCCCGCGTCGAACCAGCGGACGGCCGCCGCGAAGTCGAAGCCGACGAAGTAGCCCTCGAAGATTTCGCCCGCGGCGCGCTTGATGAGGTCGCGCGCGATGCGCCCCGAGCCGACCTGCTCGCCCTCGTACTCCAGCTCCATCTTCCCCGTCATCGAGGGCACGGCCGCGTAAACGTCCGAGACGCGCGGCACGATGTCCTCCTCGCCGGTGAGGATCGCGCGCCGCTCGGCGTTCGAGACGACCGACTCCGTGACCGTGATCGGCATGCGCTGCGAGACGCCCGAGCGCTTGTCTATGCGCTGGTCGTCGCGCGCCTCGAACGCGATCTGCTCGACCAGCTCGCGCAGGAAGTCGGGGAAGCGCAGGCGCCCCACGCCGCCGCCCCGCTCGACCCACGCCTCCTGCCGCGTGATCTCGACGCCGAGCTGCAAGTCCGACGGGTAGTGCGTCGTCACCTCCGAGCCGATGCGGTCCTTGAGCGGCGTGATGATCTTGCCGCGCGCCGTGTAGTCCTCGGGGTTGGCCGAGAAGACGAGCATCACGTCGAGCGGCAGGCGGACCGGGTAGCCCTTAATCTGGACGTCGCCCTCCTGCATGATGTTGAAGAGGCCGACCTGGATTTTGCCGGCGAGGTCGGGCAGCTCGTTGATGGCGAACAGTCCGCGGTTGGCGCGCGGCAGGAGCCCGTAGTGGATGGTCAGCTCGTCGCTCAAGAGGTGCCCGCCGCGCGCGGCCTTGATGGGGTCCACGTCGCCGATGATGTCGGCGACCGTGACGTCGGGCGTGGCGAGTTTTTCGACGAAGCGGGCGTCGCGCTCGACCCAGCCGATGTGCGTCTGGTCGCCGTCGCGCTCGACGGTCTGGCGGCCGTAGGCCGAGATGGGGGCGAGCGGGTCGTCGTTGACCTCCGAGCCGGCGATGACGGGGATCGAAGCGTCGAGGAGGCCCACGAGCTGGCGGATGATGCGGCTCTTGGCCTGCCCGCGCAGGCCGAGCAGGATGACGTTGTGGCGGGCGAGCACCGCGTTGACGAGCTGCGGGATGACCGTCTCGTCGTAGCCGACGATGCCGGGGAAGACGCGCTCGCCGCGCCGGAGCTTCTCGATGAGGTTGGCGCGCATCTCGTCCTTGACCGGGCGCGCGCGGTAGCCCTGCTGTTTCAGTTCGCCGAGTGTCCTGGGTAGTGCCATTAATTTAAAACCTTGTCCCCTTGAGTTAAGTCCCCGAATCAACTTCTCCCCCGCCGGGCGTCGAGCAGCGCGGCTATCGCCTGCGCCAGCGTGCGGTAGGTGCGCAACCCCTTCAGGTCGAGCCCGAGGCGGACGAGCGTCTGCGCCACCTCGGCGCCGACGCCGGTGACGCACGCCTCGGCGCCGACGAGCTTGAGCGCCTGCACCAGGTTCGTCAGGTTCGCCACCGCGTGCGAGTCCACGAGGCGCGCGCCCGTGATGTCGAGGATGCAGACGCGCGCGCCCTGCCGCGTCACCTCCTGGAGCGCCGCGCGCGTCGCGCGCGACGTCCGCTCCGTGTCGAGCGAGCCGATGAGCGGGAGCACCAGCACGCCTTCGAGCACGGGCACGACCGGCGTCGAGACCTCCTCGATGGTCTGCTCGCGCTCGCGCAGCAGGTCGGCGAGCGCCTCCTCGGCGCGGCGGCGCTCGATGCCCTGCGCGATGACGTTCCCCACCGACGAGAGGGCTTCGAGCGTGTCGGCCGGCAGCTCCTCGCGCGCGAACATCGCCAGCACGCCGACCAGCCTGTCCTCGACCAGCAGCGGGTAGCCGGCGAACGAGACCATCCCCTCGCGCCGCGCCCACTCCTGGTCGCCCACGCGCGGGTCGCCCACCACCGCGTTCGTCAGGTGCGGGCGGCGCTCGGCCGCGATGAGCCCGATCTTGAACTTGCCCACGGGGACTTGCCCGTGCGGGCCGTCGAGGTGCGTGTACATGCCCGCGCTGGCGCGGAGTTCGAGCACGTCCGCGCCGCGCTCAATCGTCCAGACGCGCGCGAAGGCGGCGCCGAGGTGGCGGACGACCGACTCGACGCAGGTCTGGAGGACGCGCGGCAGCGGCACGTTGCCCTCGGCGAAAGCGGCGCCGACCTCGGCGCCGAGCGCCGCCTGGTGGACGCGCCGCGCCAGCTCCGCCTCCCTCTTCCTCCGCTCCGTGATGTCGCGCGCGATGGTCGAGGCGCCGACCACGCGCCCGGCGGCGTCGCGGATGGGCGAGACGCTGACGGCCACCTCCACGCGCGCGCCGTCCTTGCGCACGCGGACGGTTTCGAGGTTGCTCACCTTGTCGCCGCGGCCCATGCGCTCGCCTATCTCGTCGAGCTGGGAGCTCAGCTCCGCGGGGACGATGACCGAGATGGGGAGGCCCACCACCTCCTCGGCCTTGTAGCCGTAGAGCCTCTCGGCGGCCGCGTTCCAGCTCGTGATACGGCCGCCGAGCGTCTTCGAGATGATGGCGTCGTCGGAGGACTCGACGATGGCCGCGAGCCACGACCGCTCCACGTCGGACGAGGAGGGCGCGGCGGCGGCGACGGCGTCGAGTGCGGGCCGCGGCTCGGCGCCCGCGTTCCGGGTCGGGGTCTCTTTCCGGCTCATATGGTCGCTGTGAAGCGTCCGCCCTCGGCGCGGCGGACGAGCCCGTCCTCTTCGAGCTTCAGGAGGTGCGCCGCGACGGCGCGCTCGGCCAGCGGGTGCATCTTCGCCGGCACGTCCGTGTAGGCGACGGCGACCACCTCGGCCGTCGTCCCGGCGCCCCCGGCGACGGCCGCGAGTATTTCGCGCTCGCGCCGTTGGCGGTGCTCGACGTACTCGTCGAGCTTCGCGCGCGGGCTCCCCACGGCGGGGCCGTGCCCGCCGAAGAGCGCGACGAGGCGCGGCAGGCCGCGGTAGCGTTCGAGCGAGGCGAGGTAGTCGCGCACGCTCCCCTCCTCGGGGTCGATGAGCACGGAGCCGACGCCCAGGACGTTGTCGCCCGTCAGGAGCGCGCCCGCGCGCCCGTCGTAGAAGGAGAGGTGCCCGCGCGTGTGGCCCGACGTGTGCATCGCCCGCAGGGAGATGGAAGGGTCGCCCTCCAGCTCCATCAGGTCGCCGTCCTCGATGAGCCGGTCAACGCGGACCCGGCCCTCCAACTCACGGGCGGTCAGACGGTGCGCGGCGACCGCCGCCCCGAACTGTTCGCTGAGGCGCCCGACGCCGCCGACGTGGTCGGGGTGGTGGTGCGTGATGACTATCTCGCGCAGGCTTCGGCCGGCGTCCAGAAGCTCACGGACGAAAGCGGCGAGCGCGTCCTGCTCGTCCTCGTGGGGCGAGCCGGGGTCTATGACGACGAAGTCGCGCGTGCCGACGACGTAGCAGTTGGTGGTCGTCGCGGGCGGCTTGGTCGGGGTGCGCAGCGGCACGCAGACGAAGCCGGGCAGAAACTCTATCCGGCGGACGGGCTCGCGCCGCGCCTGCGGGACGGAGAGGAAGCGTTCGGTCAGGTCTTCGCCGAGGCCCCCGGCGAGCGTGCGCACCGCGTGAATCACCGGCGGCGCGGCCATCAGCTCGAAGCCGCGCCAGCGCGCGTAGGCCGCGGAGGCCCGTTCCCAGCCGCCCTCGTCGAACTCGTCCGTGAGCAGGCGCGGCTCCTGCTTGCGCGGGCAGCGGACGACGAAGAAGAGCGTGTCGAAACGGCGGGGGCTGAAGGGCGGCGTCACCCAGCGCCCGGCGTAGGCGAAGTCGCGTGCGTCGAGCCGCAGGCCGTAGTGCCCGAGCAGCACGGCGAACGTCATGCGGCCCGAGGTCAGGTCGTCGCGGACGGACGCGAGCTGCCCCTTCGTCAAATGCTCGGCGCCGCGTGCGGCCAGCACGCCCAGCTCCTCGAACAGCTCGCGCGCCGCGCAGGCCATCATCTGGGCCGTCTCGGCGTCCGGGGCGTGCTCGACGCCGACCTCGGCGTCGGCCTCGTCGCGCTGCCCGCCCGGGAAGGCGTAGAAGCCCGGCTGGAATGACATCCGCGGCCCGCGCCGCGCCCAGAAGACCTCCGGGTCTTCGCCGTCGCCGCGCACCAGCACGACGGCCGCCGCGTCCCTCGGCGCGGCGGCCCGAGCCTCCGGCCCCGCGCCCGCCTGCGGACGCCGCCCGCCCTGAACTGTACCCGCTTCGCTCACGTGATAAGAGTCGTGACAAGTGAACCGTAAACCGTGACAAGAGAAGACAGGTTTTTACTCGTCACGGTTTACGGTTCACGGTTTACGGTTTTATTCCCCCCGATGGCGGAAGCGCTCGCCGTCCTCGCCGTTCCAGGGGTTGCCGCGCATGTGGTAGCCGCCCTCCTCCCAGAAGCCGGCCCGGTCTTCGGCGAGGAAGCGGACGCCCTTGACCCACTTGGCCGACTTCCAGGCGTAGAGCTGCGGGACGACGAGGCGGACGGGGCCGCCGTGCTCCGGCGGGATGGGCCGGCCGTCGTTCGACCACGCGAAGAGCGAGTCCTCGGCGAGGAAGTATTCCAGGGGCAGGTTCGTCGTCCAGCCGTAGTCGTGCGCCTCGGCGACGACGAACCGGGCCTCGGGCTTCACGCCCACCAGCTCGGCTATCGTCCTCGTCGAGACGCCGCCCCAGAGGTTGTCGAGGCGCGACCAGCGCGTGACGCAGTGGAAGTCCGCGTAGACGCGCGCGGCCGGCAGTTGCAGGAACTCGTCGAGCGACCACCTGAGCGGCCGCTCCACCAGCCCGCCGGCCTCGAACTGCCACGTCTCCACCTCGACGCGGGGCGTGCCGTGCGCGTCGAGCACGGGCCACTTGCGCGTCCGCGTCTGACCGGGCGGGATGCGCCGGGCGCGGCGCGTGTCGGGGCTGATGATGACATCGCCGCCCTCGAACTCCTCCGCCCGCCGCGGCTCTCCCTCCTGCCTGAAAGGGTCTTTGAAAAGCGTGTCGAGGAAACTCATTGCTCACTTCGTTCGCGTGAACCGTGAACCGCGAACCGTGACGAGAGAAAGCCGCTGCCCTTTCTCGTCACGGTTCACGGTTTACGGTTCACGACTGTTCTTCTGCGCCAGCCTCATCAACTCTTCGGGCATCCACTTGGAGACGCCCTTGTGGAGCGCGCCCTCGATGCCGACGGTGCGGTCGTGCCAGTCGTCGGAGCGCCCCATCGTGCCGCGCTCGCGCTCGAAGCGAATCGTCTGGTCGAGGCTCATGGAGATGCCGTTGACTATCTCGCGCCAGTCCTCGTTCTGGATGCCGCGGCGGACGAGCGAGAGCCCCGAAGTCCAGTCCTCCTCGGGCGCGCGCGCGTCCTGCTCGGGGATGGTCAAATTCTCCAGCGGCGGCATCGGCGAGTCCTTGAACTCGTCGTAGAGCCTGCGCCGCAGGTCCCGCAGTGACAGCCCCTCGTCGGCGCGCGCCATCTCCAGCGCGCGGCGGAAGATGTCGGGCACGCCGGTCTGTTCTTTCGCCATCGCTCTCGAAGCCCCTTCGCCCTGAACTTTTAGGATTTTCGCCTGCGGCTAATTTATAACATTTCCGGCGGCGCCGCGAGCCGCGGTCGTCCGGCCTTGCGTCGGCGCCGCCCGCGCCTGCATGATAGGCGAAAAATGCAAGGGGTGACGAAAAGTGTCCGAGTTGATTGAGGAGCCGGCGCGCGCGCCGGAGACGGCGGCGGGGAGCGCGGCCTGCCCGGTCTGCTTTCGCGAGGCCGGCGAGGGGCTCGTGCCCTTCGAGGCGCTGCCCGAGGAGATGCGGCGGCTCGTCTCGGCCAACGCGCCGGACGGCGTGGCGGCCGTCTGCCGGCGCTGCGTCGAGCTGTTCTCGCGCGCGCACGCGCAGCTTGAGAAGTACGCCGCCGTCTTCGAGCAGGGGCGCCACGTCCTGCCGACGTGGCTGCGGCTCGGCGCGCACGAGCACATCACGGGGCGGGGCGTGACCATCGCCTTCATCGACTCGGGCTTCTACCCGCACCCCGACCTGACGGAGCCGCAGAGCCGCATCCTCGCCTACCACAACGCCGTCCCGCAGGGCACGGGCACGCTCGAATCCATAGACACGGCGAGCTGGCACGGCATGATGACCTCGGTCGTCGCCGCCGGCAACGGCGCGCTCTCCGGCGGCTTCTTCCGCTCGATCTCGCCTGACTGCAACGTCGTCCTCGTCAAGGTCAGCAAGTCGGGCCACATCCCCGAGAAGAACATCGAGCGCGGCCTCAGGTGGGTCATCGAGCACCGCGAGAAGTACGGCATCCGCGTCGTCAACATCTCGGCCGGCGGCGACAAGGAGGTCTCCTACCTCGACAACGCGCTCTGCCAGGCGGTCGAGCGCGCCGTCCGCGAGGGCCTCGTCGTCGTCTGCGCGGTCGGCAACGCCGGCTGGGAGCCGGGCCACCCCGTCGTCCCGCCCGCCTCCTCGCCCTCGGCCATCGCCGTCGGCGGCCTCAACGACCAGAACTCGCTCGACCGCGCGCGCCACAGCCTCTACCGCTCGTCCTACGGCCCGACCTTCGACGGCTTGCAGAAGCCCGAGGTCATCGCGCCCGGCATCTGGGTGCCCGCGCCCATCCTGCCGCACACGCCGACGGCCGCCGAGGCCGAGCTTTACGCCAGGCTCGACCGCGCCTCGGACGAGGAACTGCTGCCGCTCGTCGAGGAGGGCAGGGACGTTGACCGCGACATCTACGAGGCGCGCACGCTGCCCAAGTACCTCATCCGGCAGCTCGTCTCGGTCAAGCTCCACGAGGCGGACGTCATCAGCGAGCACTACAAGTTCGTGGACGGCACCTCGTTCGCCGCGCCCATCGTCTCCTCGACCGTGGCCTGCATGCTCGAAGCCAACCCCGCGCTCACGCCGCAGCAGGTCAAGCGCATCCTCATCGAGACGGCCGAGCGCCTGCCCAACGTCGAGATAGACCGCCAGGGCTGGGGCGTCATCGCCCCCCGCCGCGCCATCGAGGCCGCGCTCTCGCTCCGCCTACAGTGAGCGACGGGCAGAAGCCCGACCGTGAGGGAGGGCGTATAGCTGACAAAGTAAGGGGGATGAGATACAGCGTCTATCTCATCCCCCTTACTTCTGCGTAACGCCGACGCCCTCCCTGACGGTCGGGCTTCTGACGGGACTTGCCCGCCAACTGCAACCTTTTTCCTGCGCCCTGAAGCACGGGGATTCCTCGGCGGCCAGCTTTTTAACCTCCTCGCGGGCGGCCCGGGGCTTGCATCTGTAGGGAAGCTCTCCCGAATCTTCGGGGCGGAGTTTTTAAAGAGATGCAGAGAGAACAACTATCGCTGGCGACGAAGTCGAGCACGTCGCTGCTGTCCCCCTTGGAAAGGCGCTTCGCCGCGCTCGTCGTGCCGCGCATACCGGGCTGGCTCGGGACGCAGCATTTGACGCTGATGACGCTCGCGTGGTGCGCGGGGCTCGTCCTGTTCGGCCGGCTGGCCGCCGAGGACCCGCGCTGGCTGTGGGGCTCGTCCGCGATGATAGCGATGCAGTGGGTGACGGACTTCTTCGACGGGAAGGTCGGGAAGCACCGGGGCACGGGGCTGGTCAAGTGGGGCTTCTACATGGACCACCTGCTCGACTACGCCTTCCTGTGCGCGGTCGTCGGCGCCTACGCCTTCGTGCTGCCGGAGCGCGCGCACCTGAGCCTCTTCCTCGTCCTCGCCGTCTTCGGCGGCTTCATGGTCAACTCGTTCCTCGCCTTCGCCGCGACGGGGCGCTTCCACATCAGCCACGGCAAGCTCGGGCCGACGGAGTTCCGCCTCGCGCTCGTGCTCGTCAACTCGCTCGTCGTCCTCTACGGCACGCGGCGGATGGCGAAGACGCTCCCCTACGTCGCCGCCTGCGGCCTCGTCGCGCTCTGCGTCCTCGCCTACCGCACGCAGCGCGAACTGCGGCAGCGCGACGCCGAGCGCCTCCGCGCGGCCACGCCCGCGCCCACCGTCCGCCTCGCCCGCCGCGAAGCGGCGTGAGTGAGAGGGGGGACGGGGGTTCGGGGGTGAGTGGAAGGACGAGGCTTATCCCCGGCCCCTAAACCCCCGGCCCCCGGCCCCCTTTCTTTGCCTTTTGCTTCCCGCCTGATTACAATCCTCCGGCAAAACCGAATCACAAAAATCCTGACGAGAGTCGCCGAGAGGAACGAACATGGCAGAGAACGAGAACGCGGTCGCGCCCGCGCAAGAAGCGGGGGGCGGGGCGGCCGACGCGGCCGAGGCGCCGCAGCAGCCGCACGAGCCGCAGCCCGAGGCTGAGGCCGCGCCGCCCGAGGAGATTACCTACCACGCCGTCGAGAAGGACGGACAGGTCACGGCCATCTGGGAGATGCAGGGGCGCAAGCACCTCCGCACCATAGACCCCCGCTCCCGCCAGGGGCAGGAAATCCTCCGCCTCTACACGGCCGAGCACGGGGAATAAGAGCCGTAAACCGTGAACCGTAAACCGTGACAAGAAAAGCCGGAGGCTTCTTGTCACGGTTCACGGTTTACGCCTTACGAAGTCCTCGATGTTGGCGACGAGTTGGTCGGCGAGGGCCTGCTGGGCGCGGCGGCCGGCCCAGGCGACGTGGGGCGTGACGATGAGGTTGGGCAGCGAGGCGTCGAGCAGCGGGTTGTCGTCGCCCGGCGGCTCGGCCGACAGCACGTCCACGCCCGCGCCCCCGAGCCTCCCCTCCCGCAGCGCCGCGGCCAGCGCCGCCTCGTCCACCACCCCGCCGCGCGCGCAGTTAATCAGAATCGCCGAAGGCTTCAACAGCGCCAGCTCCCCGCGCCCCATCATCCCCCGCGTCTCCTCGTTGAGCGGCACGTGAAGGCTCAGGACGTCGGCGCGGCCGAGGACTTCCCCGAAGGCCGTGCGCCCCTCCCTCAGCTCCCGCGCCCCCTTCCGCTCCGCGATTAAGACCTCCATCCCGAAGGCGCGCGCGAGGCGCTCGACGCCGCGCCCCAGCGTCCCGTAACCGACGAGCCCCAGCGCCGCCCCGTGCAGGTCTCTTATCTCGCGCGTGTGCAGGCAGAACTGCCCGGCGCGCTGCCAGAGGCCGGCGCGCACGTCCTCGCGGTAGCCGACGAGGTTCCGGCTGAGCGCGAGCGCGAGCATCAGGACGTGCTCGGGCAGCGTCTCGCGCGCGTAGCCGCGGACGTTCCTGACCTCGATGCCGCGCGCGCGGCAGAACTCAAGGTCTATGTTGTCCGTCCCCGTCGCCGCGACGGCAATCAGCCCGAGCGAAGGCAGGAGCCCGAGCAGGTCGGCGCCGAGCGGCAGCTTGTTGACGACGGCGACGGTCGCGTCCTTCAGCCTCTCGAAAGCCTCCCCCGGGCGCGTCGAGCCGTAGTCGCGCCACACGTGCTCGAACGCCGGCCGGCGCAAGTCCGCCCGCAGCGTGTCGCGTTCGAGAAAGACGACGGTCTCCATAAACTTTCGGGACGGGGGCCGCGGCCGCGCGCCGAACGTCACGACGCGCGGCCGAAGCCTACAAAGCCTACCAGAACTGCGGCCTCCGCGCCGCGCGCGGGCCCTCCGCCGCCGGCTGGTGACACGACCGACTCGTTCGCTCGCTGCTTCCTCGCCCCCTACTGCACGTCCCTGTCGAAGATTTCGTTGAGGATTCGCGCGAGCCGGACGCCGCCGAGCGCGAGCTGCTGGCGGACGATTGGCATGCCCTGGACGAAGTAGCCCTCGTCGAGCAAGGCGATCTTGAGCTGCTGCCCGTTGAAGTCCCTCGCAACCTCGCCCCTCGTCGACTTGTCCACCCACGTATCCATCTTCGGGAGCGCGTCGTAGGCGAACTGCTTCGCCAGCCGGTGCGAGCGCTCGGCCCAGGCGGCGGTCGTCTCCGCCTGCCCCGCCTCCAACACGTCCGTCTTGCGCGTGGCGTAATCCTTCTGCGCCTGCGTCAGCGTCGTCTCAAGCCACGCGGCGTAGTCGGCGAAGCCGGTCTTGCCGGCCCGCTTTATCTCGCGCTCGACGAGGATGTCGTCCCAGAGCGAGTGCAGGTTCCACACCTTGGCGGGGGGGTAGGGGTAGGGGGGCTCGCCCTGCCACGTGACGGGGAGGCCGTTGCCGCCCGCGTCGCTGCCGCCCGTGGGGGTCTTCTTGTTGGCGCAGTGGAGCGGCTGGTGGATGTCGCCGACGAAGTGGAGCATGAACCTGAGCGCGTCGTGAAACTTTCGCTTGTCGGCCTCCCGGTACGTGACGAACTTATTCCGCGCCGCGTTCCTCAGGATTTTCTTGAAGTCCTCGATGGCCGCCACCACGCAGTCGCCGTAGCGCGTGGAGGGGCAGACGTCAGGGCCGTACTTGCCTGGCCCCTCGTAGGCCAGATCGACCTGGTGCCAGTTGCCCGTCTCCGGCCTGTAGTCGTCCCCGCACGTCGGCGACGACTCGGGCGTCACGCAGCCTGGGTTGATGTACCTCAGTTTATCGGGCCACATCACGACGGCGTCCACCGTCAGCCCTTGCAGGACGGCGTCCACGTTCTGCCTGGCCTTCGGCGTCAGCAGCCGGTAGCCGACGACGGCGACGGTCTTGTGCCCGTCGTCGGCCCACGCGGCGGCGCGCGGCGGCAGCAGAAGGACGAGGCACAGGGCGGCGCAGCAGGCGAGCGCCCGCCGGGCGGGCGCGCTCTTGGCGTTCGTGTACATGCGAGTTGACCTCCGCGAAAGGCTTGCCGACGGGTTCGACGTGCGAGGTGGCGGCCCCCGTGTTCTGTTCCCAAAGAAGAATGGCGCCCGGCGCGGTTTCGTTTCAGCGCAGGAAGGGCACGAGCAGTTTGACGAGGGCGACGATGACGAAGACGCCGACGACGTCGAGCAGGACGCCGTAGCGGATCATGCGCGCGAGCGGGACGTAGCCCGAGCCGTAGACGATGGCGTTGCAGGGGGTCGAGACCGGCAGCATGAAGCCGAGGCTCGCGCCCATCGTCGCGCCCAGCGCGGGCTCCAGAGGGTCGGCGCCCTGCGCCTTCGCGATGGCGATGACGACCGGCACCACCATGTTCGCCGACGCCGTGTTCGACGTCGCCTCCGACGTGACGACCGCCACCACGACGGACGCGAACAGCAGCCCCGTCCCGCCGCTCACGGGCAGCAGCCCGGTCAGGCCGCGCCCGACCGCCTCGGCCAGCCCGGTCTGGAACGACAGCACCCCGAGCGCGAACCCGCCGCCGTAGAGCAGCACCACGCCCCAGTCAATCCTGACCGCCTCGTCCCACGTCAGCGCGCGGCGCCCGCCGTCGCCCGGCAGCAGGAAGAGCAGCGACGCGCCCACCACGGCCGCGACCGCCTCGGGGACGCTCGAGTTCACCGACTTGTAGGCGGCGCTCTGGTCGCCCGCGACGAGCGCGATGAAGCCGGGCACGACCCACAGCACGACCGTCGCCAGGAAGGCCGCGAGCGTGGACTTCTGCCCGCGCGTCCACGCGCCCAGCCGCTCGCGCTCGCGCGTGAGCATCTCGCGGCTGCCCTCTATCTCGCGCACGCCCGCGGGCGAGAGCCAGTTGAGGTAGAAGAAGAGCCACAGGAAGAGGACGACGACGACCGGCGTGCCGATGACCGCCCACTTGAAGAAGGGGAACTCGACGCCCGTCAACTGGCGGATGAAGCCGAGCCCGATGACGTTGGGCGGCGTGCCGATGGGCGTCGCCAGCCCCCCGATGGAGGCGGCGAACGAGGTCATCAGCATCAGCGCCGTCGCGTACCGGCGGCTCACCTTCTGCCCGCCCTCCTTCTCCTGCTCGAAGAGGAAGGCGAGGATGGCCATGCCGATGGCGAACATCATCGCCGTCGTCGCCGTGTTCGAAATCCACGCCGAGATGAAGGCCGTCACCGCGCCGAAGGCGAAGAGGATGCGCGCGGGCCGCGCGCCCACCCACCTGACGGACAGGACGCCGAAGGCCAGCCGGCGGTCGAGCCGGTGGAGGAAGATGGCGCGCGCGACCATGAACGAGCCGATGAAGAGGAACATCAGCGGGTCGGCGAACGGCGCGAAGACGTCCTTCGCCGGCGCCACCCTCAGCACGACGCACGCCGCCGCCCCGAGGAGCGCCGTGACGGGGAGCGGCAGCGCCTCCGTGACCCAGAGCACGACCACCGACGCCATCACGGCCGCGAGCCTGTGCGCCTCCGGCTTCAGCCCGGGCAGCGGCGCGAGGAGCAGCGCGAGGAAGACGGCCGGCGCGAGGACGAACCCGGCCGCGCGCCGCCAGCGCTCGAAGCGCGCCTCGGCCTCCGTAACCTGTTCGACGGCCTCGACTGTTCTTTCCATGGAAGACGTTTTCCGCTCTCGCGGCTGGCGGACCGGCGCGCGAACCGCCGCGCCGCGCCCTCTTGTACCACATCCGGCCCGGAACGCATCCGCCCGGCGCGCGAAATACTTTCCCCGCCCCGCACATTAGGTTTGTGAGGGGGTTTTGGGTTCGCCCGGGGCGCGGGAGCATCCCTCCCCCGACGGCCGCCCCTTTTCAAAGCAACCACATCACCGCGGCGCGTCGGGCCCAGACCCCGCGGACATCAAGGAGATTAAGATGGCAAGCCTGTTTCAGTTTGCGCGACGGATACTGGCGGCCGGCGCGTCCCCGCCGACGGCCGCCTGCTGGCTTGCGCTGGCGGCCGCCGGGCTGTTAGCGCCGGCCGCCTCCGCGCAGACGGAGCCGCACATCGAGTTCGTCCCGCCGACCGTGAAAATCGAGCCCGGGAAGAAGGTCACCGTCCGGGCCGTCGTCACGGGCGCCGACGGCGTCCCCGTGTCGGACGTCGTCGTCCAGTGGCGGGTCGCCGACAAGAAGAACGAGGACTTCGTCTCGCTCGGGCAGACCGTCAACCAGCCGACGCGAAACGAGGTGACCATCTTCGGCCTGTCCGCCGCCCCGGGCGTGACGCCGCCGAAGCTCGTCCCCGTCGTCGTCTCCTCCGGCTCGCTCTCGAACGTCCTCGTGGTCGAGTACAAGGCGAAGGAGTCGGCGGAGGTGAAAATCGCCTACGACGGCCCGGCCGACCCCGCGCCCGCCGTCGCCCCCGGCGGGCGGACCACGCTCAAGGTCAAGGTGACGGACGACGCCGGCAAGGAGCTTCCCGACGCGGCCGTCGCGTGGGAACTGCCCGAGAACGTGAAGGACTTCGCGGCGCTCGGCCCCGTGGACGACAAGAGGCCGCACGAGGTCACCCTCTACGGGCTCTCCAGCGGGAAGGTGCCGAGGCCGCTGAGCATCCCCGTCGTCGCCAGGTTCGGCAACGCCTCGACGCTCATCGACGTGAGCTACACGGCGGCGCTGGAGCCCGTCGTGCCCGTGCAAATCATCTGGGACGTGCTGCCCCAGCACATCGTCTCGGACAACTTCGGGCGCAGCATCAAGAAGGAGTTCTACTGCATCGAGGTCACCATCAGGAACAACACCGGCGGCGACCTCCAGGTCGCCGGGCTCGCCTTCGACCTGAACAAGGGCGAGCAGGGGTTGGTGCCCGTGACGAGCTACCCGGTCGTGCAGGGCGTCCTCGCCAAGCGCAAGCTGGCGCACCCGCGGACCATGGCGCTCTCCGGCATCAGCGCCTTCGGCCAGCTCCTGACCGGCTTCAACCCTTTCTTCCACAACATCAACCACGCCAAAAACTTCTCGGTCGGCATCGACATCATCAGCAACCCGCTGGCGAAGGGGCTCGAATCCGTCTGGAAAGACCCGGTGCCGGACGAGGCGAACCGCCTCGACCAGCAGGCGCTGCGCGACGACCGCATCATCGCCAGCAACCAGATTCTCAAGACCCGCGTCTTCTTCCCGAAGGACGCGCTCTTCGAGCACAACGCGGACGGCAGGGACGAAGTCCCGAGCGTGAGGCAGAGGCTGGGGAAACTCGTGCTCGTCGGCTACAAGATTCTGCGCTCCGAGGCGGTCACCTTCAGCCGCTAAGCGTCCGCCCCGCGAGGGGCGCGGACGCTCACCCCGGCGGCAGAACCTTGACGGCCGCCCGCGTCGCGCCCGGGCCGCGCGTGCCCGGGCGCGACGCGCCTTCCTGCACCACGTCCAGCTCAAGAACGTAATCGCCCGGCGCGTCCGGCGCCGCGACTTCGAGCCTGATGCCGGCCGTGTCGCCCGGCTCCATGTCGTAGGGGATGCGCGCCCGCGCCCCGGCGCCGTCCGCCGTGCCGCCGTCGGGCCTGAGCCAGCGCGCGCGCAGGGAGACGGCGCCGCGCCCCTCGGCGTCGCCGACCGCGGGCCACGTCTCGCCGCCGACGTTGCGGACGATGACCTCGAAGCCGCGGCGAGCGCCCGCGCCGAGACTCGCGGGGAGTTCGCGCGAGGAGAGGAGCGGGCGGAAGGCTTCGGCGCGCAGCGCCGCGGGGCGCGTCTCAAGGTTCGTCGGCGTGACGGCGTAGAGGAGGAAATTGGTCGAGCGGGCGAGCGGGCGGCAGTCCGCGCAGTCCTCCGCGGTGCTGACGACGACGGCGCCCGCGGGCGGCGCCTCCCCCGGCGCGAGCCGCACGAAGCGCCCCGCCCCTACGCCGCCGAGCGCGCCGTGCCAGAGCGCCTGTATGTAGCCGGAGCGGCCGGGCGCGTCTTCGAGGTAGACCGGACGGCCGCCCGCGGCCGCGAGCGCCGGCGCCAGCACCTTCGAGGGGAAGCGCGCGTCGAAGACGTACCAGCGCTCGGGCGGGCGCGCGTGAAAGCGCCACTGGAAGTGCGCGCCCTGCAAGAGCAGCAGCGCGACGGAGGCGTACAGCGCCACCCTCATCCTCCGCCCGCCCCCGAGCAGCCGCGCGACGGCCGGGGCGGTGAAGACGTGCAGGAAGACGGGGAAGGCTATCAGCCGTAGCTGCGGGAAGTCGTTGACCGTGAGCGCGGCCGGCACGACCGACGCGGCGAGCGCGTAGAGCTGGAAGCGCCACCACGGCTCCCGCCCGTGACGCCTGAGCACGACGAGGAGGCCGAGGAGGGCGAGCAGCGCGGTCGCCGCCAGCAGCGCCGGCGCCTCCGGCAGGTGGTCGCGTATGTTCCGCTCGCCCGTGACGAGCCACCGCCACGGGTTCACGTCCGCGAGGTAATGAAGCACGAAGGCGCGCGCCGCCTCGCCCGGCCCGCTCTCCGGCGTGACGTAGGTGATGAGCCGAAACCTGCCCCCGAGCGCGCCCGGGTGCCGCAGCGCGTAGACGACGAGCGGGACGAGCGAGGCGGCGTACGCGCCCCACGCGAGCGCCACGCGCGCGAGGTTGCGCCGCGTGACGAAGAGGGCCAGCCCCGCGGCGAGCAGCGGCGCCAGCAGCCTCCCGATTGAGTAAGTGTAGGTCATCAGTGCGAGCGCCGCCGCGACCGCGAGCGCGTCGGAGGCGCGCCACCTCTCGCCCCCCCCGGCCGCGCGCCACAGCGCGAGCAGGAAGAGCGCGCACGCCGCAGGGTACGCCGCGACCTCGAAGACGAGGCGGCTCGACTCGTAAAGCCAGGGGGTGAGGAGCGCCGAGAAGGCCACGACCGCGCCCGCCTCCGCCCGCCCCGCCACCCGCGCCGCCAGCAGCCCCAGCAGCAACGCCGCCAACGCCCCCAACGCCGCGCTCAGCAGCCGCGCCGCCGTGATGCTCGGCCCCGTCACGCGGAAGACCGCCGCCAGCAGGTAGACGTAAGTCGGGTTCTTATAATCCCCGAACGCGCGGAAGTAGAGCGGCCACGCCTCGCCGTGCTCGTCCCCGCCCGACGCGGAGACGGCGAGCGCGTTGTAGGCTATCGAAGACTCGTCGATGTAGAACCCCGGCGGGTTCGCCGGCACGTCCGCCGCGTAGAGCGCGAAGGCGAGCGCGCACACGGCCGCGGCCGGGATGAGGCGTCGCACTCTTGCGGCGTGCCGTGTCATCGTGTGGCGTCCGGCGGGCCGGCTCGGTAAGGCGCGGCGCGCGCCGCGTCTTCAGGTGCGGAGCTGGATGTTGTAGGTCTTGATTTTGGAGTTGAGCGTGGTGGCGTTCATGCCGAGCAGGCGGGCGGCGCGCGACTGGTGGCCGCCGGTCTGGTCGAGGGCGCGGCGGATGATGTCTATCTCGAAGCGGCGCACCTCGTCGTAGAAGTTGACGCCGCGGCTGACGTCGAGGGCGCCCGTCCCCGACGAGAGCGGGGCCGAGCCGACGGCCTTCGAGGGGTCGGCTATCTCCGCGGGCAGGCAGCCGCGCGTGACCTCCGGCCCGGGCGCGATGACGACGGCGCGCTCGATGACGTTCTCCAGCTCGCGCACGTTCCCCGGCCACGTGTACTGCTCGAGCAGGGCCAGCACCTCGGGCGCGAGCTGGTCGGAGACGTCGCGGCCGTTCTCCTCGTTGTACTTGCGTATGAAGTGCTGCGCGAGCGCGAGCACGTCCTCGCGCCGGTCGCGCAAGGGGGGCAGCTCGATGGGGACGACGGCGAGGCGGTAGTAGAGGTCTTCGCGGAAGGCGCCCTGGCGGACGGCCTCCTTGAGGTCGATGTTGGTGGCGGCGACGATGCGCACGTCCACCTTGCGCGGCGCGGTGTCCCCCAGGGGCGTGAACTCGCGCTCCTGGAGGACGCGCAGGAGGCGCGCCTGCGTCTCGGGCGGGATGTCGCCTATCTCGTCGAGGAAGATGGAGCCGCCGTCGGCGACTTCGAACAGCCCCTTCTTGGCGGCGACCGCGCCGGTGAAGGCGCCGCGCGTGTGGCCGAACAGCTCCGACTCCAAAAGCTCCGAGGGGATGTTCGAGGAGTTGACGGTGACGAAGGTCTTCGCGGCGCGCGGGCTCTGCATGTGGATGGCGCGGGCGATGAGTTCCTTGCCCGTGCCCGACTCGCCGGTGATGAGGACGGTCGAGCGCGCGGGCGCGACCTGATCCACGAGGCGGAAGATGGCCTGCATCTTCTCGGAGCGGCCGATGATGGAGCCGCGCTCGACGCTGCGGCTCATCGCGCGGCGGAGGTTCTGGCGCTCCTCCTCCTTGCGGCGGCGCTTGATGCCGTTGGCGACCGTCTCCAGGATTTGCTCGTTCTGGAAGGGCTTGCGGATGCAGTTGAAGGCGCCGCGCTCCCACGCGCCGATGGCCGTGTCGAAGGTGGCGTAGGCGGTGATGATGATGACGACGGCCTCGGGGTCGGCCTTCTGAATCTCTTCGAGCGCGCGCAGCCCGCCCATGCCCGGCATCGAGACGTCTAAGAGCACCACGTCGTAGGCGCGGCGGCCGTAAAAGTCAATCCCCTCCTCGCCCGTCTTCGCCAAATCGACGCGGTACCCCTCGGCCGAGAGCAGCGTCTCCAACACGTCGCGCATGATCTCCTCGTCGTCAACGACGAGGACCGAACCTTTTCTCGCCATCAATTACCCCGGAAGTGCAGAGTGCGGAGTGCGGAATGCAGAGCGATGAAGGCGGCCCGCCTTTCATTCTGCACTCTGCACCCCGCACTCTGCACTTATCTTATAACGGGCGGCGGCGCGGCGGCGAACGCCGGGGCGTTCACTTGATGGAGGCGGAGTCTTTGGGCTTGAGCAGGCGGCGGCCGTCGGGCGTGGCGGCGGGGCGGGCGCGCTCGGCCGTGACGAAGAGCGTGTAGTCGTCCGTCTCGAAGCCGGCGACGCGGACGTAGACCTCGGCGCGGTTGATGTCTCCGGCCGCGGGCAGGCTCCCCATGTAGACGATGCGGCCGTCGGGGATGACGCCCCAGAGGATGTAGACGCTCGCGCCCACCGACGCGGGGAGCGGGACGCCGCGGAAGTTCGCGCGGACGTAGGCGCGGCGGGCGCTCAGGGTGGCGCGCGCCGCCCCGCGCGCGCCGGGCGCGGCCGAGTCGCCTTCCAGCTCGATGACGCGTCCGCCGCCCTGCGAGACGAGCGCGTCCTCGACCTCGGCGTAGAAGTCGCCGGGCGCCGCGCCCGTGCGCCGCGTGCGGGACGCCGGCGGCGGCACCACGGGCGCGGACGCCGACGCCGCGCGCGCGTCCGCCTTACTCGGCTCCGGCCTGCTCGTCTCGGCCCCGCCCGCGTCCGGCTTAACCGGGTCGGCCTTGCCGGCGTCAGACTTGCCGGCGTCCGGGGCGGCCGCCGGGTAGAGCGCGGCGGCCTCGTCGGAGCGGGTCGTGAGCACCGGGTCGCCGGGGCGCTCGACGTCGGCCGCCTTCTCGGCGGTGACGATGAGGCCGTAGCGTTCGAGCCCCGCGGGGCGCTCGAAGGCGAGGCCGCCGTTGCCGCGCTCGTCGCGGCGCAGCTCGCCCAGGCGCACGATGCGCCCGCCGCTCACGGCCCACACGACGTAGGTCGCCGCGCCCGCGGCGACCGTCTGCGGGTCGGGCAGGTTCAGCGCCGTCAGGCGCCCGCGCCCCCCGGCCTCGCTCGCCTCGACCGTCAACTGGCCCGTCGCCCGCGTCGTCAGCGAGCGCAGACGTATGTCCACGCGCTCGCCCTGCGCCGCCGGCTTTGTGACGGCGCGCCGCCCGCCGCCCGCCGCCGCGCCCCCCTGCGAAAGGAAGGCGAGCGCGAGCCCCGCCGCGGCGGCGCAGGCGCACGCGCGCGCCCAACGAACCTGTCTGCGCTTGCTCATAAAAGGGAGAGACCCGTCCTGCCGTCGTTTGTGTAACGCTTGAGAGCGGCTGCGAGATTAGCACCGGCCCGGATAAAAGCAAGCGTTATTTCGCGGGGGCCGGCCGGGCCCTCGCCGTCAGAAACGTCGGCGGTACTCGGCCGAGTCGAGGAACGCCTTGACCATCTCAGCCGCGACGTAGTTGCCGTTGAACTGGTCGAGCTTCGTGAGCCAGAAGTTGTAGCCCGAGAAGTTGGCGTCCGGCGCGGCGTCGGGGTCGCGCCGCAGGTAGCCGAAGTACTGCATCAGCACGAAGGCCGGGTTGAAGAGCTTCGCGGAGACGGAGCCGCTCTCGACCACGCTGCGCAGCGCCGCCGCGCGGCCCGCGCTGTCGCCCGCGCCGAAGGCGCCCACGGCCGCGGCGCGCTCGGCCGCCGTGGGCGCCACGCCCGCGTTGGCGAACAGCGAATCCACGTAGGCGTCCGCGCCCTGCCCGCCGTGCGCCGCCACGAAGTCGGCGCGCTGCACGAAGGCGAGCGCGTAAGCCTGTTTCCTGGTCTCAAGCAGGCTCTCCCAGCCCGCCTGGCCGACGACGACGCCGGAGCCGACGAACCGCGTGTCGGGCAGGAGGACGTCGCGCGTCACGGGCACGGGCTTGTTCGGCAGGTTGCCGAAGGCGGCCCTGTAGGTGCGGATGACGTAGTAGCCCGTCGCCTGAAACTCAATCGAGAGGAAGAAGGCGGCCGAGGTGTCTACGCGCTTGACCTCACGGCACCGCACGTCCGCCACGCACGACTCGATGCCCTGCGTCCAGAAGGCGAGGCCCGGCGCGTCCGGCTCGCGGTCGAGGAAGTCGCGGTAGTGCTGGCGGACGAAGAAGCCCGAGCCCTCGATGGCCGGGGCGGGCGAGGCCGAGAAGTCGGCCGCCGTCTGGCTCGCGGCCGGGTTGACGAAGCTGCGGCTCGCGGGGCCAAAGCTCAGCCCCTCCTTCCACGGCATGACGACGTGCGTGCCCGCGGTCGAGACGTAGCCGAAGAGGTAGCGCCCGGCGGCGTCCGTCACGGTCGTCGCGGACTGCGACCCGGCGAGGGTGACGGTGACGCCCGCGACGGGGTTGCCCGCGGCGTCCGCGACGCGCCCGGCGACGTTGACGGACGTGCGCGGCGCGTCGCCGTTGAGCACGCCGTCGCCGTCGGTGTCGATGCTCAGGCGGCGCCCGCGCCCGGTGAGGACGCCCGTGAAGGTCAGCTCGCCGCCGTCGGCGACCGCGTCGAGCAGCTCCTGCCGCGACACGCGCGGCTCGCCGGCCCGGTCGGTGTCGAACTTCTGCGACAGCCGGTCGTAGAGGAAGCCGCGGTGCTCGCCCCTGTAGATGCCGCGCACGACGAGCTCGCACCAGTTGCCGGCCGCCTGCGCCGTGAGGAGGTTGAGCCGCGCGGCCACCTCGGGCGAGGCCCGGTTCTCGGCGTTGACGGTCGCCTGCGCGCCGAGGATGGGCGGCAGGCCCGTGTTGAACGAGAGGAGGAAGGCGGCCACGTCGCGCCGGTCGGCGTCGTTGGGGAAGGTGAAGAGCGGGTTGCGCAGGAACGTGACGAGGTCGGCGAACGTGCCGTCGTGCGTGAAGCCGAAGGCCGTCAGCTTCTCGCCCGGCGTGTTCTCCATCCCGAGCTTCTGGTAGAGGCCGCGCAGCTGCGGCGTCTTGAAGTCCTGCGGCTCGCGCAGCAGCGGCGCGGGGATGAGCGAGCTGTTCGTGCCGGTGGAGAGTTCGTGGCACGCGCCGCAGAGCTCGACGCCGAGGACGGTCTTCGCGCCGTTGAAGATGGTGAAGCCGCGCTGCGCGTTGCCGCCCTGCCCGGGCAGGCTGGTGGAGAGCGAGCCGTCGAGGTTCATGAGCGGGTTCGGCGGGTAGACGAGCGTGCGGACGAACGCCTGGAAGGCCGCCATCTCGTCCGCCGTGAGGAGCTGCGGGCGGCCGAGCAGGTTGGTGAAGGCGGGGTTGAACTCGCCGAGGTTGTTGCGGTCGCCGCGCCAGTGCATCAGGCGCGAGTCGAAGATGCCGCGCAGAGACTGCGTCATCATCGGCCCCTTCATCGGGTGGAAGTTCGAGACGAGGTTGGTGCGGATGAAGAGGCTCCCGAGCCCGATGGGGTTGGTGATGACGTCCACCCGCCCCTGCGGGTTGCCCAGGTCCCACACCAGCCCGTCGCGGTGGCCGCCCGGGTGGCAGCTCGCGCACGACACGTCGCCGTGCGCCGAGTTCGAAGCGTCGTAGAGGAAGCGGCGGCCCTCGCGCACCTCCGGCGGCTCGGGGTTGAAGCCGACGGGGACGCGCGCCAGCTCGCCGCGCGCCTGCGTGTCCACGACGCTCAGCGTCTGCTCGAAGCGGTTCAGGACGTAGAGGCGCGAGCGCGGCTCGTCGAGCGCGAGCCCCGTCGGCCCCTGGCCCACGCCGACGCGCGACTCGACCGCGCCCGACGGCGAGAGCACGCCGACCTTCGCGGAGCCGAGCGCCGCCACGTAGAGCGTGCCGTCGGAGGCGCGCGCCACGTCGGACGGCAGCCCCAGGCTCAGCGCGCGCTCGGCGTCCGAGCCCGCGTCGTCGCCCTGGTTGATGTGCGGGTTGAGGTTGAAGTGCTGCGAGGCGCCCGTCTCCGGGTTGACGCCCGAAAGCCTCGTCAGGATGAAGCGGCCGCGCAGCCTCGGCTCGAAGCGGAGCATGTTGCCCGAGTCGGTGTTGACGACCAGCAGGCGCGACGCGGCCGGGTCGTAGACGGCGTTCCCGATGTGCGTGCCGACGCCGCGAATCTCCGAGGAGAGCGCGCCGCTGGCCGCGTCGATGACGGCCACGTCCACGTCCGCCAGCCGGAACGGGATGGCCGCGGTCCAGCGCGCGTCGCCGCGCTCGTCCACCCAGCCCGAGCCGTTCCAGCGGACGACGAGCGCCGTGCTCGGCGCGGGCGGGAGGCCGGCCGCGAGCGGCGGGGACGGCGGCGGCAGCCCGCCGTTCGCGCGGACGAAGGGCTCGGGCACGACGGCCGTCTGGTTGCCCGACTCGAAGACCGAGACGAAGACGCGCCCGCCCGCCGCGTCGCGCGCCAGCGAGCGCGGCTGCTTGCCGCGCACCTGCACGACCTGCGGCGCGCCCGCGGGCGCGTTCGCGTCGAAGACCTTGACCTGCATCGTGCCCGAGACGCAGACGAAAGCCCTGCCGTTGTTCGGCCCCGCGAACAGGACGTCGGTCGGCTCGTCGCCCACGTCGAGGGTGCGGGTGACGTTCCCCGTGGCCAGGTCGACCACGCTCACGTTGTCGGAGAGCCAGTTGACGACCCACGCCTCGCGGTCGCTGCGCGCGGCGACGCTCACGGGCTCAAGGCCGACGGGTATCTCGGCCGTCAGCACCGGCTGGCCGCCCGTCAGCTGGAAGACGGAGAGGCGGTTCTCGGGCGAGTTGACGGCGAGCAGTCGCTTGCCGTCGGGCGTGAGGGCGAGCGGGTGCACCTGCGGGCTCTCGAAGTTGCGGAAGCCCGTGAAGGGCGCCTGCGCCGACGTGGGCGGCGCGCCGGCGCGGCCCGCGAGCCAGAGCGCGCAGAGCGCGGCCGCGAAGGTGACGACGAAGAGACGCCCGGCGAAGCGTCTGCGGGCGGGACGGGGGTACTTCATGGCGGTAACTCTCTTGTGTTGCGGAACGACGGGGCCGGCCGCCTTGCGGGCGGCAGCGGCGTCCGGGGAGGACGCCGCGCGAAGAGCGAAAAGTGCGCGAGAGCTTATACGCGCCGCGCGCCTAAGTCAACGCCCGGATGCGGGCCCGCTAGTCGCTCGCGGCCTGGAGGCGTTGGCGCGCGCCCGCGTTCGGCAGGGTGATGCGGAAGGTCGTGCCGCGGCCGGGCGCGCTCTCGACGGCGATGTGGCCGGCGTGCTCCTGCACGATGCCGTAGGAGACGGCGAGCCCGAGCCCCGTCCCGCGCCCGACGCCCTTCGTGGTGAAGAACGGGTCGTAGATGCGGGCGACGTTCTCGGCCGCGATGCCGATGCCGGTGTCGGCGACCTCGGCGGTGACGGCGTCGCGGTCCGAAGGGAAGGCGCGCAGCGTGATGGTCCCGCCGTCGGGGATGGCGTCGCGCGCGTTCAGGAGCAGGTTGGTGAAGTCCTGCAGGAGCTTGCCGGCGTTGGCGTAGACGCGCGGCAGCCCCTCGGCGTACTCGCGCACGACCTCGACGCGGCTCTGGCGCAACTGGGGCTCCAGCAGTTGCAGCGTGTCGTCGAGGACGCGCGCGAGGTCCACGTCGGCGAACTCCGTGACGCCGCCCGTGCGCGAGAAGTTGAGGAGGTTGTTGACTATCCCGGTCGCGCGGTCGGTCTGCCGCCGAATCTTCTGGAGGAGCGCGTGCTTCGGGTCGGTCTCGGCCAGCATGCCGAGGAGCATCTGCGTGTAGGAGGAGACGCCCGTCAGCGGCGTGTTGATTTCGTGGGCGACGCCCGCGGCCAGCAGGCCGATGCTAGAGAGCTTCTCGCGCTGCTGCAACTGCTCTTCGAGGCGGACGCGCGACGTCACGTCTTCGAGGACGACGAGGACGCCGCCGGGCACGGCCGCGTCGGCGCGCTTGAGCGGCGCGAGCGCGATGTTGAGGATGAGCGTGCGGCCGCGGCGCGTCGCCGTGTGCAGCTTGTAGATGTTGCGCAGCTCGGCCAGCTCCCAGCGCTGCTCGCCGAGCGCCTGGTGCAGCGTCTCGGCGAAGTCCTCCGCGAAGAGGTCCTCGACGCGGTGCCCCGTGGCCTCGTCGCGGCGCAGCCCGAGCATCTCTTCGAGCGCCGAGTTGCAGGCCGTCACGCGGCCCGCGGCGTCGGCCGTGAGGATGCCGACGTTGATGGACTCGACGATGGACTCGTTGAACTCCTTGAGGAGCGCCAGCTCCTCGGCCCGCTCCTTCTGCTCCTGGTAGAGCAGGCTGTTCTCGATGGCGACGGCGACGTAGCCCGAGACGGTGCGCAGG
>DASVTS010000003.1:0-39401 GCA_036387455.1 Pyrinomonadaceae bacterium
CCGCCCCGCGTCCGTGCGTGGGGAAAGTGTTTTAGCCGGCGTCGAGCGGGCTCTGCGCCGGCGCCGGGCGCGCGGCGCGCTCGTAGAGGCGGAGCAGGAAGTGCTGGCCGGCGGGCGAGGGCGTGTCGATGCGCAGCCCGAGCAGGCCGCCGCGCCTGACGTGGACGAGCTTGGCCGTCAGGGGGATGATGCCCTCGGCGGCGATGAGCGAGACCCAGAGGCGGTCGCCCGCGGCGGCCACGGGGTCGCCCGGCAGGTTCTTGAGCGCCATCCCGAGGCAGCTGAAGTCGTGCACCTCGGCCGTCCCCAGCATCTCGTGGCGCGTGAGGTTGTCCACCGCGGCGACGAGCTTCCGCGGCGCGATGATGCGCGGCAGCCCCCGCCGCTCCAGCTCGGGCAAGCCCCTCTCCCCGAAAAAGTCTTCCATAAAATCCCCCGGATTCCCAGGCTCTCTAACGTCTGCCCCCTTATACACGACTAATGCGCGCCCGATTCCGCGGCCGCGCCGCCTTCATTCGCCGAGCGCCGCGTACTTGAAGAGGCGGAAGCGGTGGCGCTGCCGGCCGCGGATGGCGGCGGCCACCGCCCCGTGCAGCCCCTCGTCCCACTTCGCGTACTGCTCGATGAAGCGGTCGGCGGCCGCCTTGTCGCCCTGGTGCTGGACTTCGAGGACGCGGGCCAGCAGCTTGCCGGCCACTTCCGGGTAGCGTTCGTAGTCGATGCGCAGGCGCTTCGTGTCGCGGTCGAACGAGAGCAGCCCGTTTTCGAGAAAGTAGTTCCACTGCATGAGCTGCATCGTCTGGTAGGGCTGGTCGCGGCGCGGCTTGTTGTTCTGGAGCACGCGCAGGATGCCGCTCGCGTAGACGGCGCGCAGCTGCGCGTCCGTGTAGTAGCCCTGCTTCCGGAGCGCCCCGGCGACGTAGAGCGAGACGAGGTCGGCCTTCATCTCTTCGAGCAGGTCGGCGTCGTCCTGCAACGCGACGTCGAGGTCGCGGCCGTCCTTCGTCACGTCCACGCCGAGGTAGTGGCCGACCTCGTGCCAGAGCGTGCGGTAGAAGTTGCCGTCCGAACTCAGCTCCGCCTTATGGCGCGGGTCGAGGGCGGCCTCCCAGGTGGCGGCGCTCGTGCCCTCGAAGATTTCGGGGCTGCGCATGATGTTGGCGCGCAGCATGATGGTGCGGCCGTAGCGGCGGCCGATGTACGCCTCGTTGGGGAGGATGGTGGCCGTGTTGCCGCCGCGCGACTGCCCGAAGTCGGCCACGACGTCGTAGGCGCCGACCGAAATCTCCTCGCGCACGCGCCGCTCGAACTTGTAGGGCAGGGACTCCTGCAAAGCCTGCAAGCCCTTCATCGCCGCGCGCAGCCGCTCGGTCTCCTCGCGCCGGTTGCTCAGCACGTTCAGCGAGTAGAAGGTCTTCACGCCGTAGAGCGCGTCGTCGTAGGTCTCGTAGGAGCCTATCTGCGCGTTGAGGTTCTTGAAGCGGCCGGTGACCCACGCGGCGTCGCCCGACTCGTAGTCGTCCGAGAGCAGGTCGCGCGCGCGGTTGCGCAGGTAGCGCGCGAACTCCCAGTCGTCCTTCCCCACCGCGTCGGCGGCCTCGTTCAAGAGCGCGTGCGAGCGCACCATCTCGTCGGCCCACGCGACCGAGTAGGGCACGGCGTAGAAAGCCTTAGCGTCGGGATGCGCCCGCTCAAGCTCGGCGCGCAGGCCCGGGTGCAGCGCGTCGAGCGCGGGGTACTGCCGGAGCTTGCCCAGATCGCGCCGGAGGTTCTCGGCCGTCGCGCGGCGGACGGCCGTCCGCTGGTCGAGGACGGCGTCGCGCTTCCCAGGATTGGCGGCGAGGAAGGCTTCGACCTCCTCCTTCGTGGCGCCGCCGTACATGGCCTGACCCGGCGCGGGCAGCTCGACGGGCAGGAACGGCTCGCGCTTGTTTTCGAGCGTCGTGGCGACCGGCCCCTGGAACAGCCTGTAGATGTCGAGCAGGTCGCGCGTCGCCTGCGGCGAGCCGAGGCGGCGGTCGAGCGCTTCGAGCGCGGCGCGGGATTCGGCCGCGCGCTCGTGGCGCTGCTCCTCGTAGACCGTCTGGAAGATTTTGCCGACCTCGATCAGCTTCGCCAGCGCGCGCCGCTCGCCCTCCGAGAGGTGCGACGTGTCGGGCGCGAGCCGCACCTGCCCCGTCTTCTCAAGGAGCGCGCGGCTCCTCTCCTCCGGCCAGTAGCCCGCGGGCAGCCCGCCCGCCGCGGGCCGGCGCGCCGCAGTCTGCGCCAGCAGGTTCGAGGCCGCGAGCCCCGCCAGCACGAGGGTAAACAGGATTCTCAAGCTTCACCTCCGCGGACACATTGATTTGGATTGCCGACTACTTTAACAGACGCGCGGGCACATCCGCAGCAGGGGCGAAAGCGTCGGAAACCTTTTCGCGCCCGCTCCGGTATAATCAAAACCGAATTTTCGCCCCGTAGCATTTAACAGCCACACAGCTCTTCAAGGAGTCAGAAGGAATGTACAGGTCTATCTTACTAGCGGCGCTCCTGCTCGCCTGCGCGGCCGCGCCCGCCGCGGCGCAGGCGAGGCGGGGCGACGACCTCGCGCGGCTGCTGCGCTACCCGGACATCCAGGGCGAAACCATCGCCTTCGTCTACGCGGGCGACGTCTGGACCGTCCCGGCCGCGGGCGGCACCGCGCGGCGGCTCACCTCGCACCCGGGGCTTGAGCTGTTCCCGAAGTTCTCGCCCGACGGGCGCTGGATTGCCTTCTCCGGCCAGTACGGCGGCACGCGCCAGGTCTTCGTCATCCCCACCGAGGGCGGCGACCCGCGCCAGCTCACCTTCTACAACGACGTGGCGAGCCTTCCCCCGCGCGGCGGCTACGACAACCGCGTGCTCGGCTGGACGCCCGACGGCAAGCACGTCGTCTTCCGCGCCAACCGCGTCCCGATGAGCGACCGCCTCGGCCGCCCCTACCTCGTCCCCGTCGAGGGCGGCGCCGAGCAGCCGCTCGCCATCACCGAGGCCGGCGGCGTCAGCTACTCGCCCGACGGCTCGCGCGTCGCCTTCACGCCCATCTCGAACGAGTTCCGCGGCTGGAAGCGCTACCGCGGCGGCCAGTCGCCCGACGTCTGGATTTACGACCTGAAGGCCAACACCGCCGAGCAGATTACCAGCGGGCGCGAGCAGGACATGCTGCCCGTCTGGCTGGGCGACACCGTCTTCTACCTCTCCGACCGCGACTGGACGATGAACCTCTTCGCCTACGACACGCGCACGAAGAAGACGCGGAAGGTGACGAACCACTCGGACTACGACGTGCTCTGGCCCTCGGGCAACGGCGACGCGCTCGTCTACGAGGCCGGCGGCTACGTCTACCGCCTCGACGCGCGCTCGGGGCGCGAGGAGCGCGTCCCCGTCCGTCTCTACGGCGACTTCCCCGAGACCGTCCCCTACTTCGTCAACGTGCGGGCGAACGTCGAGACCTTCTCGCTCTCGCCGTCCGGCGCCCGGGCGCTGTTCGGCGCGCGCGGCGACGTCTTCACCGCGCCCGCGAAGGAGGGCGAGGTGCGCAACCTCACCGACACGCAGGGCGTGCGCGAACTCGCCCCCGCGTGGTCGCCCGACGGCCGCTGGGTCTCTTACCTCTCCGACCGCTCGGGCGAGTACGAGATTTACGTCCGCCCGTCGGACGGCACCGGCGCCGAGCGGCGCGTGACGGCCGACGGCGACGTGTGGCGCTACCCGGCCGTCTGGTCGCCCGACAGCCGGATGCTCGCCTACGGCGACAAGAGGCAGCGGCTGCGCCTCGTGGACGTGGCGACCGGCCGGACGACGGACGTCGACCGCGGCACGCGCAACGACATCACGACCTACAACTGGGCGCCCGACTCGCGCTGGGTCGCCTACTCGAAGCTGGGCGCCAACCGGATGTCGGAAATCTGGGTCTACTCGCTCGCCTCGAACAAGGCGGAGCGGCTGACGGGCGGGATGACGAGCGACACCGAGCCCGTCTTCGACCCGAAGGGCCGCTACCTCTACTTCCTCTCGAACCGAGACTTCAACCTCACCTTCTCCGAGTTCGAGTTCAACTACCTCTACACCAACCCGACGCGCGTCTACGTCGGCCTGCTCGCGGCCGACGGCCCCGCCCTCTTCCTCCCGACGAGCGACGAGGAGCGCGCGAAGACGGGCGAGCGGGCGCTCACCACGCCGCCCAACCCCGCGCAGCAGCCGCCCGCGCAGGGCGGCAAGCCGCAAGACCCGCCGCAGGGCGCGGCCACGCCCGCGCCGCAGCCGACGCCGCCGCCCGACGCCGCCGGCGCTCAGCCGGGCGGCGCTCAAGCCGCCGCGCAGACGGCGGCGAAGGGCGAGGAGCCGAAGTCGGCACAGGCACCGGGCGGGGGCGCCAACGTCAGGATTGACTTCGCCGGCTTCGAGAGCCGCGTCCGCGCCATCCCCGGCCCGAACGCCAACTACCGCCACCTCTCGGCCACGGGCGACGGCGTGCTCTACCTGACGGGGACGCCCGGCCGCCTCGCGCTCTACAACATCGAGGCGAAGGCCGAGCAGCCCATCATCGAGGGCATACAGGATTACGACCTCGCCGCGGGCCTCAAGCACTTCGTCTTCCAGGCGCGCGACGCTTACGGCGTCGCGCCGCTCGCGCCGGGGCAGAAGCCGGACGCCGGGCTCCTCCGGCTCGAAGGCATGACCATGAAGCTCGACCCGAGGGCCGAGTGGGCCGAGATGTACGCCGACGCCTGGCGCACGATGCGCGACTGGTTCTACGACCCCAACATGCACGGCGTCGACTGGCGCGCGGTGCGCGACCGGTACGGCGCGCTGATTCCTTACGTCGCCAACCGCGAGGACTTCACCTTCCTGCTCACCGAGATGGGGAGCGAGCTGATGGCCGGACACGTCTACGCCGAGCGCGGCGCCGACCCGCCGCGCGTCACGCGCGCGGACGGCGGCCTGCTCGGCGCCGAGATTGTGCCCGACCCGTCGGGCTACTTCCGCATCGCCAAAATCTTCCCCGGCGAGAACTGGCAGGAGTCCTTCCGCTCGCCCCTGACCGAGCCGGGCGTCCGCGCGAAGGCGGGCGACCTCGTCCTCGCCGTGGACGGCCGCACGACGCGCGGCGTGAAGAATTTTTACGAGCTGCTGGAGGGCAAGGCGGCGCGCGTCGTCACGCTCACGCTCAACGACCGGCCCGACGCGGCCGGGTCGCGCGAGGAGCGCGTGCGCCCCGTGAGGAGCGAGTCGAACCTGCGCTACCTCGACTGGGTGCAGTCGCGGCGCGCGCTGGTGGACAAACTCTCGGGCGGGCGCGTCGGCTACATCCACGCGCCGAACACGGCGGTCGAGGGCAACCGCGAGCTGTTCAAGGGCTTCTACCCGCAAGCGAACAAGGACGCGCTCGTCATCGACGACCGCTACAACGGCGGCGGCTTCATCCCCGACCGCATGATAGAGCTTCTGGAGCGGCGCCCCCTGAGCTTCTGGGCGCGGCGCGGCATCGAGCCGAACTCCACGCCCGCCTTCGCCCACTCGGGCCCGAAGGCGATGCTCATCAACGGCTACGCCGGCTCGGGCGGAGACGCCCTGCCCTACTACTTCCGCCAGCGCACGCTCGGCCGCATCTTCGGCACGACGACGTGGGGCGGGCTCATCGGGCTCTCCGGCAACCCGACGCTCGCCGACGGCGGCAGCCTCTCCACGCCCTCCTTCCGCTTCTACGACCTCGAAGGCCGCTGGGCCGTCGAGGGCACGGGCGTGGACCCGGACGTCCCCGTCGTAGACCGCCCCGACGCGCTCGCGCGCGGCGAAGACCCCACGCTCGAAGCGGCCGTCAACTACCTCTTGGAAGAGCTGCGCCGCAACCCGCCCAAGCGCCCGAACGTCCCCACGCCGCCCGTCCTCCGGCCTTGAGCGAGGCCCGGGCAGTAGCCCGGCCGTGAGGGAGGGCGCGTAGCTGACAAAGTGAAGGAGGATGACGAGAGAGACGCACACTCTCATCATCCTCCTTTTTGTGTTTGACCGATGCCCTCCCTCACGGTCGGGCTACTGCCCCGGCAGTTGCCGCGCGTTTGATCCTTTCCGGCACGCGTTTGCGCGTTAGACGTTGAGGGCCATCCGGGCCCTCTGCGGAGGCGGGCGGACGCCGGCCGCGACGTTCCAGCCTTCAAATCGCGTTCGGGAGGGAATTCAAAAACATGCGTAATCTTTTCAAAGCGGGCCGCGTCGCGCTCCTGCTCCTCTGCGCCGCCTCGGCGGCGGCCGAGGCGCGCGCCGACGTCAAAATCAAGTCGCGCCAGACCGTGCAGGGCCAGTCCTACGACAACGCGACCTACATCAAGGGCAAGCGCCAGCGCACGGAGGGCATGGGCGGCCAGTCGGTCACCATCCAGCAGTGCGACCTGCGCCGCGACGTCCAGATTATGCCGGCGATGCGCGCCTACACCGTCCGCCCCTACGAGACCGGTGGCGCGCAGGCGGCGGGCGCGACCGCCCCGGGGACGCGCCAGACCGTCGAGCAGGCGAAGGGCGGGCTCGTCACCTCGACCATCACGACCAGAGACACGGGCGAGCGCAAGCAGATGTTCGGCCACACCGCCCGCCACATCATCACCACCATCGAGACCAAGTCGTCGCCCGACGCCTGCACGCCCGTCGACACCAGGATGGAGACCGACGGCTGGTACATCGACGCCGCCTTCGCGCTCGACTGCGACCTGGAGCGCTCGGCCGCCTACCAGAACCGGCCGCAGGCCGGCGGGTGCAACGACCGCTACCAGACGAAGCAGGTCGGCGCCGCCAAACGCGGCTACCCCGTCTACGAGAAGATGACCATGTTCGAGAAGGACGGCCGCGAGAGCTTCTCGATGGTCAACGAGGTGGTCGAGCTTTCGCAGGCGACGCTCGACGCCTCGCTCTTCGAGCCGCCCGCGGACTTCCGCGAGGTCAAAGACTTCTCCGGCGCGTCGCTGGCGGCGGCGGCCGGGGCGCAGGACGTGAACGACGACGACGATTCCGGGGCGAACGCGCGCGGCGCGGCCGGGTCGCAGGGTCAGACGGCCGCGGCCGCGCTCAAGGTCAAGAGGCCGGGCGTGGTCAGGCTGGGGCTGGCGGCGGTGCAGCCGGGCGCGGTCGGCGACAACCTGAGCGCGCCGGAGTTGGCGGCCGAGGTGAGGAACGCGCTGGCCGGGCGCCTGTCCGGCTCCGCGGTCGAGGTGGTTCGGCTCGAAGCGGGGCTGTCACAGGCCGCGGAAGAGGCGCGGCAGAAGGGCTGCGACTTCATCGTCTACGCCAACGTCTCGCACAAGAAGGGCGGCGGGGGCGGCTTCGGCGGGATGCTCGGTAAGGTGGCGACGGCCGCGGTCACCGGTCAGGCCGGCTCCTCCGGCGGCGTCAAGGCGAAGGACGAACTGACGCTCGACGTGAGGCTCCAGGTGCCGGGGAGCGACACGCCCGCCGCCTCGCGCCAGTTCAAGTCGAAGGCCAGGTCGGCCGGCGAAGACATCATCTCGCCCGCCGTCGAGCAGGCCGCCGAGATGATTCTCGCCGCCTCGGCGAAAGGATGAGCGCCGGGCGCCGGACGAAGGACAGGAGGCCGGGTTCCCCCGCGGGGAGCCCGGCCTCCTTCTTTCGGCTCGGCGTCCGGCGTCCGGCGCTCAGCGTTCGTCCTTCAGCGTCAGGTGCTTGGTCGTGCCCTCGGTGACGCTGAAGCCGGTCGTGACGAACTCGGACGTGTCGGCCGAACGGAGCGCGGGCTGTTCCCCGCCCTCCGCGAGCGCGTCCGGCCCGGCCCGGCGCGCGCGCTCGTGCAGCTCGACAATCTTCTTGCTGACGAAGAGGCCGTTGAAGATGAGCGCGAGGCCGACCATGAGGGGGATGAGGCCGGCCGCCCAAATGTTCCGGATGACTTCGGCGTCGCCCGGCGGGTTCTGCCCGCTGTTGGCGATGGCCACCCCGATGACGTAGAGGAAGACCATCACGCCGAGCCCGACGCACGAGGTGATGACGCCCCCCTTGATTTCGTTGTAGCGCTTGATTTCCGGCGTCAGCCCGCGCCGCTCCTCGAAGTCGGCCAGCCTCTGCTTGCGCTCCGCCTCGGAGAGCATCTCCGCGACCCACGTCTTGTTCCAGTCCGGCTTGTCGCCGGCCTCGCGCGTGCCGACGACCTTGCGCACGGCGTGGAGGTTCGCGCCGCAGAGGTTGCAGAACTTAATCTCGTCGCCCTGCTTGTTGCCGCACTGTGGACAGAACATTCCGGCCTCCCGCGTTGGAATTCCCACCTCTACGAACGGGCGGCGCGCGGCGTTCCGGCCGCCGCCCGCGCTCAAATCAGGCGCCGGCGCAAAAGGTCGAGCGCGAACTGCGAGGCGCGCCAGCGTATCAGGTAACGGTCGCCGGGCAGCATCAGGCGCTTGTGCTCGGTGTGCGCGTCGTCGGCGAGCGCGACGTAGACGAGGCCGACCGGCTTCTCCTCGGTGCCGCCGCCCGGGCCGGCGATGCCCGTGACGGCGAGGCCGAAGTCCGTCTCGGCGCGGCGCTTCACGCCCTCGGCCATCGCCTCGGCCACCTCGGCGCTCACCGCGCCGCGGCCCTCTATCAGGTCGGCCGGCACGCCGAGCAGGCGCGTCTTCGCCTCGTTCGAGTAGGTGACGACGCCCTCCATGAAGTAGGACGAGGAGCCGGGCACCTCCGTCAGGCGGTGCGCGATGAGGCCGCCCGTGCAGCTCTCGGCCGTGGCGACCGTGAAGCCGCCGACGGCGAGCCGGAGGCCCACCACCTCCTCCATCTTCTCGCCGCGGAAGGCGAAGACCGACTCGCCCAGGCGCTCCTCCAACTGCCCGGCCAGCCCGTCGAGCAGGAGTTCCGCCTCGGCCTCCGTCTTCCCCTGCGCCGTCAGGTGAATCTCTATCTCGGAGTTGTTGAAGAGGATCGTCGTCTGCGGGTTCTTGTACTGCGTGTAGACGGGCGCGATGCGCTCGTCCACGGCCGACTCGCCGAGGCCCGCCACCCTCAGCACGCGGCGCACGACCCTGACGCCGCCCGCGCGCTCGGCGATTCTCGGCATGACGAGCCCGTCGAACATCGGCTTCATCTCGCGCGGCGGGCCGGGGAGCAGGACGACGACGCGGCCGTCGTGCTCAAGGTACATGCCCGGCGCCGAGCCGTTCGGGTTCGGGAGGACTTCGGCGCCCTCGATGACCATCGCCTGCCGCGCGTTTATCTCGGGCATCTTCCGCCCCCAGCGGAGGAACTTGGCCCTGATGTCTTCCAGCACCTTCTCGTCGAGCAGGAGGCGGCGGCCGAGCGCGCGCCCGGCAATCTTGCGCGTGATGTCGTCCTCGGTGGGGCCGAGGCCGCCGGTGAGGACGACTATCCCCGAGCGCTTGACGGCGTCGCGGATGGTCTCTTCGAGCCGCGCGTCGTCGTCGCCGACGATGGTCTTGAGCTTGACCTCGACGCCGGCCGCGTTCAGGCGGTCGGTCAGCCAGAGGCTGTTGGTGTCGGTGCGGAAGGGCGTCAGCAGCTCGGAGCCGACGGCGATTATCTCTGCGGTTAGCATCTCGGGTGAATGATGAACGAAGGGCCGGCGGCGCGCAACGTCGGCCGGCGCGGGGTCGTGTCTTAAAACTGCGCCGCCGCCTCAGTCGCTCGCGCCGAACGCCTGCACCTCGCGCACCCACATGACGAAGGGGCGTTTCTGCGGGCCGGCCTGCGCCGTCTGGAAGAGGCGCACGCGCTCGGCGACGAAGGGCGGGAACTCGAAGGCCGTGCGGTCGAAGTCGTTCCCCGGTTCGAGCGTCGAGACCGTGCGCCAGCCGCCCCCGCCGTCGGGCGCCTGTAGCTCGATGCGGCGCGAAGGCATGTAGCGGTCTTTGTCGAAGCCCCAGAAGACGTAGACGGCCGTCACGCGCTCCGGGCGCCGGAAGTCCAGCTCTATCCAGTGCGGCTCCGGGCTCTCGGCCGAGACCCAGTTGCCGAGGTTGTAGCGCTTCGCGGCTATCTCGCGCACGTCCGTCACGCCGTCGGTCAGCGGCGCGGTGTTGTAGCTGTCGTAGGACGAATCCACCTTCACCGAAGGCTTGAGCGCGACGACGGCGCGCGGCGGCGCGGCGGGCGGCCCCGGCGCTTCGGGGGTCGCGGCGGGGGCGGGCGTCGGCGCGGCTGCCTCGTCGCGCGTGCCCGCGGCCTCGAAGCTGCCGACGAGGTAGACGAGCGAGGCGAGCAGCGCGAGCAGCGCGACCGAGACGGCGAAGAGCTTGAGCCCCTGGCGGCCGCCCGCGCGCGCCGTCGCCTCCTGCCGCGCGATTTCGGCCGTCGCCGGCGAGGCGGTCAGGTCGTGGCCGCACGAAGTACAGACTTCGGCCCCGGGCTCGACCGACTCGCCGCACACGCGGCAGACCTCCGCCGCCTCCGCGCCCTCGGCGGCGATGGGCTGCGTGTGGTAGGGGTCGCCCGAAAGCTCGCCCGTCGGCTCGCCGAGCACGCCCGTCGCGCGCCCCGGGTCGGGGGGCGCGACGCTCGTGTGCTCGGGCGAGAGCGACGTGTGGACGCGCCCGCGCGCCTTGCGCACGGCGCGCAGGAAGTCTTCGGCCGAGGCGAAGCGGCGCTCGGGCTTCTTCTCCAGCGCGCGCATGACGACGCGCTCGACGGCCGCCGGGACTTCCGGGTTCAGCTCGGTGGGCGGGCGCGGCGTCTGCTCGCGGTGCGCGCGCAGGATTTCGGTGCGCTGCCACGCCTCCTTCGAGCCCGCGCGCCCGCCGAAGGGCGGCTCGCCCGTCAGCATCTCGTAGAGGATGACGCCTAAGGAGTAGATGTCCGAGCGCTGGTCGAGGTGCTCGCCCGCCGCCTGCTCGGGCGAGACGTAGCGCGGCGAGCCGTAGGCTATCTTCGACGTGTCGGTCGTGGACGCCCCCACCAGCTTGACGATGCCGAAGTCGGTGACCTTGATGCGGTCGCCGTCGGTGACCATGATGTTCGGCGGCTTGAGGTCGCGGTGGACGATGCCGCGGTGCGTCGTGCCCGACTCGTCGCGGTAGACGAAGGTGTGCGCGTAGGAGACGGCTTCGAGTATCTGCTCGAAGAGGTCGAGCGCGCGCTCCGCGCCGAGGCCGCCCGGGTGCTCCGCGATGCACTGGCCGAGCGAGCGCCCGTCCACGTACTCCATGACGATGAAGTAGGTCTGCTCGGAGACGATGTAGTCGTAGATTTTGACGACGCCCGGGTGGTCGAGCTGCGCCTGGACGTACGCCTCGCGCTCGAAGCGGTGGCGCAGGCGCCGCAGGTCGTGCGAGCCGCGGGGGTTGATGGACTTGACGGCGACGACGCGCGGCAGCTTTTCGTGGCGCCCGCGGTAGACGACACCCATCCCGCCGCGCCCGACGGGTTCTTCGATGACGTAGCTGCCGACCCTCTTTCCTGACTCCATCGAATTGGCCGGGGCGCTTGCAAGGGCGAGGACCGAAATCAAAAGGCTTGGGTTTTGTTATAGCAGAAACGGCGGCCGAAGACATTAACGGACCACGAACGCCGCCCGCCGCGCCGCCGGTAAACGCCGAAGCGCGGCGACCTCCCGCGTGGTCGCCGCGCTCTCCGGGGTCCGGTCAAGGCTCAGGCCGTCTTCTTCTCTTCCTCGTAGAGGTCGCGCAGCACGTCGGAGATCGGCGGGGGCACGGCCGGCGTCGGCGTCAGCGCGGGGCGCTTGCCGTGGAGCGCGTGCGGGCCGCCGGCCTCGGCGCCCCTCGGCGGCGGCTGCGCCGGGGCGAGCGACTCCGGGCGGGGGGCGGCGAGGCGCGCGCGGCTCTCTTCGAGCATGGCGGCGGCGCGCGCGCGGCGCGCGCGCTCGAGGCCGCGGATGGCGGCCGTCGTCTGCGGCGCCTCGTTCGGCTCGCGCTCGATGCGGCGCAGCACCTCGACGTAGCGGCGCAGCTCGGGCGAGGGGTGCGTGCGCGCCCGCTCGTCGCCCGTCTCGTCTTCGAGCACGTAGGCGAGGCTCTCGGCCGCGGCGTCGTGGTCGCCGACGCGGTGGTAGAGCGCCCCGAGCGCGAAGTAGACGAGCGGCGGCGGGTCGCTCATCATGTGGAGGACGCGCTCGCCGTCGCCGATGACGTGGCTGACCTCGAAGCCGAACCAGCGCTTCTCGTCGTCGCGCAGGACTTCGTTGGCCGAGACGTAGAAGTCGAAGATGTTCTTGACATCCTGCTGCTCGGAGCGCTGGACGGCCCGCCAGACGAAGTAGACCACCGTCGAGAAGAAGAGGATGACCGTCAGGGGGATGCCCACCACCCCCAGCATCGCCATGATGACGACGATGGCGACCAGCCTCTGCGCCGTTTCCTGCCCCTTAGTCATAAGTGCAGAGTGCAGAGTGCGGAGTGCAGAATGATGAATTGAAATCGGCCCTTAATTCATCACTCCGCACTCCGCACTCTGCACTACCTCCCGAGTCTTCCCCTGATGCTCTCGCCCGCCCCCGGCGTGGAGAGCGAGCCGCCGAGGTCGCGCGTCGTCTCGCCCGCGGCGACGCACCCGCGCACCGCCCGCTCGACCGCCGCCGCCGCTTCCGTGTGGCCGAGGTATTCTAGCATCAGCCCGGCACTGAGGATAGCCCCTGCCGGATTCGCCTCGCGCCGCCCGGCGAGCGGCGGGGCGCTGCCGTGGACGGGCTCGAAGACAGAGACGCGCCCCGGGTGGATGTTGCCCGACGCGGCCAGCCCCAGCCCGCCCTGCAAGGCCGCGCCGAGGTCGGTCAGCAGGTCGCCGAAGAGGTTGTTCGTCACCACGACGTCGTACTGCGCCGGGTCGAGGACCATGAACATCGCCGTCGCGTCGGCGTACTGGTGGTTCGCCTCGACGTCGGGGTAACGCGCCGCGGCCTCCCTGAAGACCCTCTGCCAGAGGTCGCCGCCGAAGCGCTGCACGTTCGACTTGTCGCACATCGTCACGCGGCGCCTGCCGCGCGCGCGCGCGTACTCGAAGGCCGCGACGACGATGCGCTCGACGCCCTTGCGCGTGTTGACCTCCTCCTGCGTGGCCACCTCGTCGGGCGTCCCCCTCTTGAAGAAGCCGCCCGCGCCCGTGTACGCGCCCTCCGTGTTCTCGCGGAAGACGACGAAGTCGATGTCCCCGACCGGGCGGCCGCGCAGCGGGGTCAGCCGCTCGTGGAGCAGGCGGACGGGGCGGAGGTTGATGTAGAGGTCGAGGCCGCGCCGCATCCCGAGCAGGATGTCCTCGGCGTGCTGGTTCGAGGGCACGCGCGGGTCGCCGAAGGCGCCGGCCAGCACGGCGTCGAACTCGCGCGTCAGCATTTCGAGCGCGCCCTCGGGCAGGCTGACCCCTTCCGACAGGAACTTGTCCGCGCCCCAGTCGAAGTGCTTCAACTCCAGCTCGACGCCGTGCGTCTCGCGCAGGCGTTCGAGCACGCCGACCGCCTCCTCTATCACCTCCGGCCCGATGCCGTCGCCCGGCACGACCGCGACTCTCTTCAAGGTGCTTGTCATCCTACGGACTACCGCCTCCTCAGAAAGGCACGCAGAGCACGGGCACGCGCGCCCCGCGCAGGACCTTCTCGGCCGTCGAGCCGAAGAGCAGCTCCTCCGGCCCCGTCGAGCGCCCGCGCACGCCCATCACGATCATCGGCAAATCGAGGTCGCGCGCGATCTTGAGAATCTCGACGAAGGGGCTGCCGACGACAATCATCCGCTCGATCTCCACGTCGCCCGTGTCGAGCCCTTCGAGCGCGGCGGCGAAGTTCGACTCGGCCTGCGCGCGCACGCGCGCCGTGATGTCGTCGGTCGAGCCCATCCCGGCCGCGACCGCGTCCTCGACGAAGTCCTTGTCGATGACGTGCAGGAGCGTCAGGTCGCCGCCCGGCGCGGCGATGCCGAGCGCCACGCGCACGGCGTTAATCGAAGTCTGCGAGAAGTCCACCGGGACCAGGATGTCAGGAGCTTTCAACATCGGGAACCTCCGACTGAACGGGAAAGGGGTAAAGGGGAAAGGTTGGGGGGCGTCCGCCCCTTCGCCTTCCCCCTTCACGTCCGAGCTTTACACTTTCCCGAGATGCCTTACGCGCGGGCGGCGCCGCGTTCAGATGGCCGGGCCGCCCGCGCCGGGGTCGCCGCCGGCGGGCGGGACGGGCGGCGGCGTCGGGGCGGCGGCGCGGCGGCGCGCGCGCTCGGCCTGCGAGAGCCTGCGGCCGCGGCCGCCGAGCAGGTCGAGCCCCTTGCCGAAGAGGTCGAAGGGGATGTCTACGGCGCGCACGAGGGTCTCGTAGGCCATCTCGGCTTCGAGCCCGGCGAGCGTCGCCAGCTTCTTGCGCAGGGGGAGGCGCCGGAACTCCTCCTTGAAGTCCTTGGCCGTCTCCTCGGTCGTCTCCTCGCGCGCGGCGACGGGGACGGGGCGGAGCACGACGGTGCCGGCGCGCACGGCCCTCGTCTGGCAGGCGAGCCGCTCGCCCGCTTCGATGCGCTCGGCGCCGAGGTGGCGCAGCTCGGCCTCCGTGCGCGCGGAGAGGACGTCCGCCCCCGCCTCGACGACGACGGCGCACGTGTCGCAATCGCCGCGCCCCCCGCACTCCGCCGGCAGGCGCACGCCCATGCGGTTGGCCGCGTCCAGGAGGTACGTCCCCTCCGCGACCAAACCCGTGAGCCCACCCCCATCGGTTCTCCACTCGACGTTGACGGTCATACGACTCCTCGCACTCCGGCCGATTCGTTTGTCATCAGGGAAGACAGGTGAAACTTACATCACGCGCCGGGGAAAGGCAAAAGGAGAGTAGTCGGTAGCCGGTAGAAAGCCCTCGCCGCCGAATCGTCCGGCCGTGAACGTCGACGCCCGCCTGACGGAGCCCGCCGACTACTGTCTACCGTCTAATGGGTGTTGGGCGCCGAGGCGAAGCGGATGCGGGGTTCGGCGGCGGACTCTTCGGGGTTGACGCCGGCCTTGCGCTGGCACTGGGCGCAGACGCCGAAGATGCGGAGGCTGTGCTGGGTCGGCTTGAACTTGTGCCTGGCGACGATGGCGTCCTGGATGGCTTCGAGCTCGGCCGAGTAGAACTCGATGGTCTTGCCGCACTCGGTGCAGATCATGTGGTCGTGGTGCGGGTGGTTGTAGTTGTGCTCGTAGCGCGTGCGGCCGTCGCCGAAGCGCACCTCGCGGGCGAGGCCCGCCTCGACCAGCAGCTTGAGCGTGCGGTAGACGGTCGTGTGGCCGACGTTCGGGTCTTCCTCCTTGACGAGGTGGTAGAGGTCTTCGCTGGAGAGGTGCTTCTCCGTCCGGAGGAAGACGTCGAGGATGGCGTCGCGCTGCGCCGTCCGCTTCAGCCCGGCCCGCTGGATGTGCCGGTGGAAAATCTCTTTCTCTTCAGTCATAGCCCGCCGCTTCCGCCCGATCTGCCCCGCCCCTGTGCGGCCATTTTAACACGACCCCGCCCCGCCCGCGCCCCCCAATTTTGAAGCCCGCCGCCCCGCGTGCTATCTTCCTGCCCGTGCGCCGGGGTGGCGAAACCGGTAGACGCAACGGACTTAAAATCCGTTGGCCGTAAGGCCGTGCGGGTTCGAGTCCCGCCCCCGGTATCCGAGACAATTTAACCACGGAGACACGGAGACACGGCTTTAAGACAAAAAGCCGTGTCTCCGTGTCTCCGTGGTTAAAACGTCCCCGCCCGTGGGCTTCTAAAGACTTCCCACTTCATTGCCCCTGCGCGGGGACGGGGTTGGCGACCTGGAAGACGACGCGCCATTTGCCGGCGTCGTGACGCCAGACGCGCGCGTAGTGGCCGCGCTCGGCGGGCTGCGTGTTTGAAGCCTTCACCTCGTAAGTCCCGTAGGCGTACCCGAGGTCGCCGGAGGCGGCGACGTCGCCCTTGAGCGCCTCCCACGTGACCAACTCGGAGTCCACCTTGAGCGCCCGCGCGACGGCCTCGCGGCCGACGACGGGGAAGGTGCCCTGGCGGTACATCCTCAGGGTCTCGTCCGCGCGCGCGAGCAGCGCCGCCCGCGCGCCCTTCTTCGAGGACTCCTCGGAGAAGGCGCGCTCCGCTTCGAGCAGGGACTTCCGCGCCGCGGCCGTGTCGGAGAACTCGGCGGTCGCCGGGGCACTCTTCTTCAGCCGCGCCGGGTACTGCAACGCCGTCTCGGGCGCTTCGGGCGCGGGGTGGCGTACGCCGAGGTCGAGGACGAACTTCCAGGCCCCGTCCGGCTGCCTGCGCCAGACGGTGAAGAAGTGGCCCGTGTCCGCAGGCTTCGCGTCCGTCGGCTTCTCGCGGAACTCGTAGGGGCCGGTCGTCCAGCCGAGGTCGCCCGCGCGCGAGACGTCTGCGTAGACCGGCCACCACGTCAGCAGCCCCTCCGGCGCGGGCTCCCTCTGCGCCCACGTCTCGATGGCGTTGACCGGCCCGCGCCGGTTGACGATGATGCCGTCGGGCGCGGCGAAGCCCAGGAACGCCGGCTTCATCCCGCGCTCGATGGAGCGCCGCGCGAAAGCGTGCTCGGCCTCGACCACGGGCGCGAGCTGGCGCGGGAAGCCCTTCTCCCTGACGGGGAGCGGCGGCAGCGCCTGCGGCGTCAGCGCCGTGGATTGCTGCGGCCCCGCTTGAGCAAGTGACCGTGACAGCGCCGCGCCGCCGGCCGCGCAGAGGACGAGCACGGCGGCGGCGGCCGATACCAGACTCTTCCGAAACATCTAGGACCTCACTTCCCTTCTAACGACCCCTTCACGTCAGGCTTCAAAAAAGTCACTTCGAGCCGTCCGCCTTCGGCGCCGCGCCCGGGCGCGCGAGCAGCCCCGCGAGCAGCATCTCCACCACGCGCGCCGCCTCGGCCTCGACCTCGGCGCGGCTGCCCAGCTCGCGCGCGCTGAGGCTGTAGGGCAGCAGCGCGTTCGTGGCCGTCAGGAGCGTGCGCGCGGCGGCGCGCGCCTCGCGGAAGCTGAACTCGCCGCCGCGCCGCCCCTCGCGCAACACCTCCGAGATGACCTCCGCCTCCTCCTCGAAGTGCCGGCGCCGGCGCGCGAGCAGCCCCGGCCGCAGCGCCGCCAGCAGGTCGCTCAGACTCTCCGTGTAGTGCTGCACGCTGTCGAATCGGTACATCACGCGCGCGACGAGCATCCGCCGCAGCCGCGCCGCGGGCGAGCCGCCGCCGCGCGCCACCTTCAACAGCTCGGCCTTGAGCCTCTCGACGATGCGGTCGACGTGCGAGAGGACGACCTCCTCCTTGCTCGGGAAGTGGAGGTAGATGGTCCCCTTGCCGATGCCGACCTCCTGCGCGAGGTCGTCCATCGTCATCTTCCGGTAGCCGTAGCGCGCCAGCAGCCGGTCGGTGGCGTCCAGTATCAGGTCGCGTATGTCCTCGCGCGTCGCGGTGGCTCTCATCTATGCTCGCCCGGCTGACCCGTGACCGAATTCAGATTTCGGTCGCGAGTATCTTCGTCGCCCGTCACGCTGTCAACGCTTGTTCCGCCCGCCGACGTCGAAGTTGACGACGTAGTGGGGCGCGGGCGTCCCGGCCGGCAGGCGCGGGTCGGGGTCGGGCTCGCCGGCGGCGACGCCGAGCGGCAGGACGCCCGCCCAGACGGGGAGCGCGTAGTCCTCCTCGTCGTCTACGGGCGGCCCCGTGCGGATTTTCGCGGAGGCTTCCGCGAGCGGGAGCGCGACGACGGTCGTCGCGGCCAGCTCCTCGGGGGTGGGCCAGCGCACCTCGGCCCAGCGGCCGCGACAGACGTGCTCGGTGAAGGCTTCGAGCGCGGCGTTCTTCTCCCCCTCGTCTTCGACGGCGCGCGCGCGGCCGAAGACGACGACCGAGCGGTAATTAATCGAGTGGTGGAAGGCCGAGCGCGCGAGCACGAGCCCGTCCACGAGCGTGACCGTGACGCAGACGTCCGAGCCAGCGGCGAGCGCCTTGAGCATCCGGCTCGCCTTCGCGCCGTGGAGGTAGAGCGTGTCGCCGACGCGCCCGTAGGCGGTCGGGATGACGAAGGGCTGGCCGCCGGAGACGAAGCCGACGTGGCAGACGAAGCCCTCGTCGAGGATTTCGTAGACGGTCTGCCGCTCGAAGGAGCCGCGCTTCGGCAGGCGCCTCAGCGTCGTCCGCGCGGTGGGGGAGAAATCGCCGCCGGCGTGCGCGGCCGCGTCCGTCGTTTCGCTCATGCCTCTTCGTCGCCTCCCGTCTTTCTCCGCCAGAGCCCCTGCGAGGGGATGCGCAGGGCCCGGTTGAACTTGCTCGAAGCGTTCTCCCACGCGACGACCTCGGTCAGCTCGACTATCTCGTCGTCCGTGTAGAAGTCGCGCAGGCGCGCGAACAGCTCGTCCGAGACGTCGAGCCCGGTGACCGTCATGGCGTCGGCGTAGTGGAGCGCCGCGCGCTCGGCGTCCGTGTAGAGCGGGCTCTGGTGGTAGTCCGCGAGCGCCTCTATCTTCTCGTCCGAGACCCCCAGCTCGCTGCCGACCGCAGCGTTGATGTCCTGTCAAAACTCGCAGCCGTTGATGGCGGCCACGCGGCGGTTGACGAGCGCCGCCAGCCGGGGGTCGATGAGGCCGGAGCCGTCGAGCCCCTGCCACATCGCGCGCGCGCCGCGGAAGATGGTCGGCCGCCGCGCGTAGACGAGGTGGTTCGCGAGCGGCGCGCCCCACTTGCGCGCCTGCGCCTCGAAGACGCGGCGCGCGTAGTCGTCGGCCTCCTCGGGCCTGACACCTTTAATCCTCAAGTCGGCGCCTCCTTGACCTGGCCGGCCGCGGTTCCTACAATCAGGCGAAACAGTTCCCCCGCGGCCCCCCGCTATGGATGATTCTAATTTAAGGGGTGAAGTATGTCAGCACAAAGTAGTGACAACAGCCAGGGAGACACCGGGACCCGCGACATCACGTACGACCTCGTGAGCGTCATTTACCACGCGCTCCAGGGCGCGGAGACGACCGCGCTCTACATCGCCGACGCCGAGCAGGAGGGCAACCAGGAGTTGGCCGCGTTCTTCCGCGAGGCGAAGGACGAGTACCAGCGCCGCGGCGACCGCGCGAAGCAGTTGCTTGCGACGCACCTCGGCAGCGGCCAGGGGCGTGGCGCCTCGGGCGGCGGCGGCCAGTCGTAAAGAACGCCGGGCGGCAGGCGTTTAAGAAAGCAGCCCGAAAGAATCGGAGGCGGCGGGTCATGAACCTCGCCGCCTCCGATTTCTTGCACGTCTCCCTGTCTTTTAACCGCCTGCCGCCCTCCGCCCTTCAGTACTTCGGCACGGAAGGGTCTACGTCGTTCGACCAGGCGGTGATGCCGCCCTTGAGGTTGAGGAGTTTGCCCCGGTAGCCGGCGCCGCGGAGCGCGTCGATGGCGCGGGCGCTGCGGACGCCGCCCTTGCAGTGGACGACCGTCTCGCGCCCCTCCTCTATCTCGCCCATGCGCCGCGTGACCTGGCCGAGCGGGATGAGCGTCGCGCCGGGGATGCGCGCGATGTCGTACTCGTTGGGCTCGCGCACGTCGATGATTTGCAGGTCTTCGCCGCGGTCGAGGCGCTCCTTCAGCTCGGCGGCAGTAATCTCTTCCATCCTTCCTCCCTCCGTCTCTGTCGTGGTCTGCCCTTGCGGGGCCTGCGGCCTCAGGCCGCAGAACTCTTCGTAGTCGATCAGCTCCCTCACCGTCGGGTTCTCGCCGCAGACGGGGCACGCCGGGTCCTTCCTCAGCTTCAGCTCGCGGAAGCGCAGCTTCCACGCGTCGAAGAGGAGCAGGCGGTTAATCAGCGGCTCGCCCCCGCCGAGGATGAGCTTGATGGCCTCGTTCGCCTGGATGGCGCCGACGATGCCGGGCAGCACGCCGAGCACGCCGCCCTCCGCGCACGAGGGGACGAGGCCGGGCGGCGGCGGCTCCGGGTAGAGGCAGCGGTAGCACGCGCCGCGCGCGGCCCAGAAGACGCTCGCCTGCCCCTCGAAGCGGAAGATGGAGCCGTAGACGTTCGGCTTGCCCGTCAGCACGCAGGCGTCGTTGACGAGGTAACGCGTCGGGAAGTTGTCCGTGCCGTCCACGACCATGTCGTACTCGCGGAACAGCCCGAGCGCGTTCTCGCTCGTCAGGCGCGTCTCGTACGCCTCTATCTTCACGTTCGGGTTGATGTCGTTCAGGCGGTCGCGCGCCGACTCGGTCTTCGGCCGCCCGACGTCCTTCGTGCCGTGGACGATCTGGCGCTGGAGGTTCGAGGCGTCCACCACGTCGAAGTCCACGACGCCGAGCGTGCCGACGCCCGCCGCCGCGAGGTACATCCCCGTCGGCGCGCCCAGGCCGCCCGTGCCTATCATCAGCACGCGCGCCGCCTTCAACTTGCGCTGCCCCCCGACGCCGACCTCGGGCATGATGAGGTGGCGGCTGTAGCGCGCCACCTCCTCGTTCGAGAGCGCGGGGAGCGCGTGCCCGGCCTCCGCCGGGCCGGCCTCGGTCTCGGCCGTCGCGCCGCCGGCGATGGCCGGGATGATGGAGATGGTGTCGCCGTCCCTGACCGGCGTGTCGAGCCGCTGCGCGTGCCGGATGTCGTCGTCGTTGACGTAGACGTTGACGAAGTTGCGGAGCGTGTTCTGCTCGCCGTAGAGGTGGCGGCGCAGCTCCGCGTGCTCGCCCGTCAGGAGGTCGAGCGCCTCGCCCACGGTCGCGGCCTCGATTGACACCTCCGCGCGGTCGCCCGCGAACTGCCTCAGCGCCGTCGGTATGAAAACTGTAACCGCCATCTTTTTCAAAACTCCTTCGGGTTCTCTTCTTCTTCCCCGCCCGCCTCGTCAACCGCCGGCGGGTCGGGGAGCGGTGCGCCGGGCGGCACGACCCACGTCTCTATCTCTCCGCCCCACTGCCCTGCGCGCGGCGGGACGACCATGACGATGAGCCTGTGTTCGCCGACGCCGTTCTTCTTCAACTCGGCCTTCCACTTCTCGGGGAGCTGGACGAGGTCGGGGGGCTCGCCCGGGTCTGCCGGCGCCTCGGGGTCTGCGTCCTCGACCTCCGCGGGCGCGAGCCGGATGACGAGGCAGCCCGTCAACTGCCCGTCCGCCTTGAGCACGTCCGCGAGCCCCTTGAAGGCCCAACGCTCGCCGTCCGCGTACTTCAACTGGTAGTTGCCGAGCGACGCTACCTGCACGCTCCGCTCCGGCCTGCGCTCGCGCCTCTCCTTCACGGGGGGCGGGGCGTCGGGCGGGAGAATCCAGAGCCCCACCTTCGCCTCTTCGGCGTACCCGCCGAAGAGCACCTTCACCCTCCCGGCCGCGACGCCGTTCTCCCGCAGCAACCCGGCCTCCCGCTCGGCGAGGCGACGCCAGGCCCCCGGCGCGCTCTCCGCGCCGTGGTAGGCGACCACGTAGGCGAGCGACTTCTCGCGCCGCCGCATCAGGTCGGAGAGGCCGACCACGGCCACCTCCGTCGAGTTGGCCCACCCCTCGAACTCGCCCACGCCCACGCCGTCCCACGATTCGAACTCGGCGTACTTGCCCTCGACCTTCGTGTCGGGCCTGTACTTCGAGCGGGGCGGCGGCTCCGCGCCCCGCGGCACGAGCCAGAGTTCGGTCGAAACCTCCTGCATGCTCTTGAACGGGCCGCCGTAGAGGGCCGCGACGCGCGACTCCTCGACGCCGCGCGTGCTGACGAGGTAACCCTTAGTCGCGTCTATCGCGCGCTGCGCGAACCGGCCGTCCGGCCCGCCCGGCCCGTAGATGACGACGTGGCCCGACGCGTCGGGGTCGTTCTGTAGCTCGATGGCGAAGTGGTCGAGGTACGCGCCGGCGTTGCAGGTGGTGAACTGGTTGACGTACTCGCCGACCTTCCTGGCGCGCGGCTCCCGGCCCGCGGCCTGCGCCCGCGCGGGAGGCCCGGCGCACGCGAGCGCCGCGCAGAGCGCGACGAGGAGAGCGCGGCCGGTCTTGAGTTCAAGCCTCACGACTCTTCCTCCTTCGTGACTTCCTCCTCCTCGAAGCGCGAGCGGTCGGCCAGAAGCTCCCAGGAGCGCAGCTCAGCGGCCTTACCCTCCCTGACCGAGACGACGACGTAGGACATCGTCGGCCACGGCGCGAGGTGTTCGAGGTCGTACTGCGAGGGCACGGCCGGGTGGTCGGGGTGCGAGTGGTAGTTGCCCACCACGCCGAGGCCGCGCGCCGCGTGCAGGCGCTCGGCGCGCGCGTATTCGAACGGCTCGATGGCCATGCGGTGGTGGCGCTCGGCCTCCTCCGAGAAGATGTTCGCCACCGGGTAGGTCGCGTGGACTTCGCGCGTGCGCCCGCCGTCGGCGATGCGCCCGACGAGCAGGCCGCAGCACTCGCGCGGGTACTCGCGCTCGGCGTGCCGCTCTATCTCCTCCACGAGCGTCGGGCTGAGCCTTATCAACCGGCCTCCTCCCAGAACTCCTCGCTCAGGTAGCGCCCGCCGCCGTCGCACAGGACGGTGACGACGACCGCGCCCTCCCCCAGCCCGCGCGCGTAGTCGAGCGCCGCCGCGACGTTCGCACCCGAGCTGACGCCGACGAACAGCCCCTCTTCGAGCGCGAGGCGCCGCGCCATCGCCTGCGCCGCCTCGGTCGAGATTTCCACGCGCTCGTCCGCCAGCGACGCGTCGAAGATTCCGGGCACGATGGAGGTCTCAAGGTGACGCGTGCCTTCCAGCCCGTGCAGCGGCGAGTCGGGCTGCATCAGCACCGCCTTCAAATTCGGGTTCAGTTCCCGGAGGCGCCGCACCGTGCCGGTGAACGTCCCCGAGGTGCCCACGCCCGAGAGGAAGTGCGTGACGCGCCCGCCGGTCTGCTCCCAGATTTCGGGCGCGGTGCCGTCGTAGTGCGCGCGCCAGTTCGCGGGGTTGTCGTACTGGTTCGGGTAGAAGTAAGCCCCGGGCTCCTCGGCGGCGAGGCGCTGTGCGAGGCGCTGCGGGCCGTCGAGCCCCTCGCGCGGGTCCGTCTCCAGAAGCTCCGCGCCGTGCAGGCGCAGCGTCCGCTTGCGCTCGAAGTTGGCGTTGCGCGGCAGGCAGAGGCGAACGCGGTAGCCGCGCGCCGCGCCTATCATCGCGTAGGCGATGCCCGTGTTGCCGCTCGTCGCGTCGAGGATGACCTTCCCGGGCGTGAGCCGCCCCGTCCGCTCGCCGTCGAGAATCATGGCGAGCGCCGCGCGGTCTTTGACCGAGCCGCCCGGGTTCAGGTGCTCGGCCTTCGCCAGGACTTCGACGCCGCGGGGCAGCCCCCGCGCGACCCGCCCGAGGCGCAGGAGCGGCGTCCCGCCGACGTTCTCAAGCAGCCCGGTCGCGCCTCCGTTCAAATCCGCACCGCCCTCACTTGCCGAGGTCGCGCTTCGACAGATACCAGTCGGTGACCTCGTTCTTCGACCGGAAGTCGTCCTCCATCCGCTTCGAGGCGTCGTCGATGGTCTGCGGCGGGGGCACGACCACCTTGTCGCCCTTCTGCCAGTTGGCCGGCGTCGCGCAGGCGTTCTGGTCGGCGGTCTGCAAGCCGTCGAGCGCGCGCAAAACCTCGTCAATGTTGCGCCCGAGGCTCATCGGGTAGTAGATGAGCGCGCGCACCTTCTGCTCGGGGTCGATGATGAAGACGGCGCGGACGGTCGCCGTCTCGGACGCGCCCGGGTGGATGAGGCCGTACTTCTGCGCGACCTTCGTGTCGAGGTCGGCGACGACGGGGAAGTCAATCTTGACGCCGAAATGACCCTCGATGTTCCGAATCCAGGCGATGTGCGCCGGGACGGAATCGACCGAGAGGCCGACGAGCTGCGCGCCGCGCCCCTTGAACTCCTCGGAGCGCCGCGCGAACTCGACGAACTCGGTGGTGCAGACGGGCGTGAAGTCGGCCGGGTGCGAGAAGAGCACGACCCACTTGCCTTTATAGTCCGAGAGCTTCAGGGGGCCTTGCGTTGTCTTGGCCTCGAAGTCCGGGGCCGGGTCGTTGATGCGTGGCAGACTGTTGGAGGTCTCCTGCGTCGCTGCTGTGCTCATAACTGAACTCCTCTTTCAGGGGTGACTGTGAAGTGAAACGCTTCGCTGCTCGAAATCGCTCCGGCGGCCGAGGGGCGCCGTCCTCACTTAAACTCCCGCGTGAATTATTCTTGGCGCAAGCTTACACCAAATCCGGCGCAATTCAACCGCCCGGGCGCTGATGAAAATTGCCGCGGTGACTTGATGCACCGCCGCGATTTTTGCCGCCCGGCCGCCCCGCACGATTTAGTGCACGCCGCGCCGCGCGTACCTCAACGCGTCTGGGGCGCGCGCCGGGCCGGGGCTGGCGTTTCACGCGGAAATCGGCTAAATACGGTCTTGCCGAAGGAAATCCTCGCGGGACGGCCAGTGGCACACTCGTTGCTTTTTAACAGGGCGGCGGCCCGGAAGCGCTTTGGGGCGCGGCGGCACGCCGTTTGTGGAAGGGATTGAAGAAGATGACAAACGCCAGAAGTTTCGCCCGGAGGGCGACGGTACTCCTCGCCTTATTCGCGCTGACGTTCGGCACCCTGGTGCCGGCGGCCTCGGCGCAGCGCCGCCGCACGCGGCGGACGGTGCGCAGGACGACGGCGGCTCGCACGACGACCCCGCCGGTGCGTTACTACACGGTTCCGGCCGACACGGTCATCCGCGTCCGCATGGACACCGAGCTGAACTCGGGGACGGCGCGCGTGGGCGACCGCTTCTCGACCACGGTGACCGAGCCGGTCTACGGCGGCGGCGGCGGGGCGGACGTGATTCCCGTCGGCAGCAAGCTCTGGGGCCGCGTCACCTCGGTGACCCGCGCGCAGAGGCGCAAGCCCGGTAACATCACGGTCAACTTCAACCAGGTCGAGCTGCCGAACGGCGCGCGGCACACGGTCAACGGCTCGCTCTCAAGCCTCCAGGCCGACGACGTGAACTCCGACAACGAGGGCACGGTCTCGGGGCGCGGCAACCGCAAGCGCGACGCGGTCTTCGTCGGCGGCGGCGCGGTCGGCGGCGCCATCATCGGGGCGATTGCGGGCGGCGGCAAGGGCGCGGCCATCGGCGCCATCCTCGGCGGCGCGGGCGGCACCGGCGCGAGGGTCTACGAGAAGGAGCAGGAGGCGGACGTCAAGTCGGGCACGCAGTTCGGCGTCATCCTCAACCGCGCCGTCTCCCTGCCGGAGTACACGCGCCAGTAAGTTTTCACGACATCGGCCGACCCTCGCGGGGAGGCCGGTACGGAGGAAGCCCGCAAGCGAAGGGGAGAGCGCGGGCGGGCTTCCCACCTAATTCGAGAGCCTCCTGAGAAGAGGCGTCCAAAGGGTTCGGTCGCCCCTGTCACAACGTAAGTGAGCGACCGCACGAGGAGAGGCCCGCTGCGAAGGGGAGAGCGCAGCGGGCCCCTTCTCTTTTTGTGCGCCCCGTCGCCGGGTTTCAGCCGCGGCCCCTGCCGGGGCGGCCGTCGAGCGAGAGCGCGCCCGCCCCGTTGAAGAGCAGGAAGAGCGAGCAGAAGAGCATGCAGAGCGCGAGGCGCGCGGCGTCGAGCGGCGCGTCGAGATGCGCGATGACGAGCGCCGCGACGAAGTTAATCACCATCACCAGCGCCGCCGGGCGGACGAGCAGACCGAGCACGTAGAGGATTCCGCAGGCGAACTGCGCGTAGGCGGAGAGGTACGCGGCGAAGAGCGGGAGCGGCACGCGCCGGGCCGCGAGGAAGTCGCGGAACTCCAGCATCCGGTCGTGGCCGAAGACGTTGTCCTGCGTGCCGTAGACGAGGACGAAACCGACGACGAGCCTGACGAAGACGGCGCCGTACTCCCTGTTCCTCTCGAAGAAACCGAAGCCCGGGGTGTGTGACATTCGGGGCGCTCCGCGGGTGGATGAGACTGCCCGGAGTTTTTACAGCGGGGCGCGGGCGGCGCGACAGCGAAATGTGACGGGGCGGATTTTTACCGTGACGAGCGGGGCCGAGACCCGCGCTCAACCGGACGCGGCCGCCTCCCTGCCCTCGCGCACGTAGACGAGGCGCCCGCCGACGACGGTGGCGACGGGCGCGCCGCGCAGCGTCCAGCCGTCGAAGGGCGTGTTGCGGCTCTTGGAGCGGGAGCGCGAGGCGTCGAACGTCCAGCGCAGGTCGGGGTCGAGGACGGTGACGTCGCCCCACGCGCCCGGGCGGAGCGTGCCGCGTCCTTCGAGGCGGAAGACGCGCGCCGGGTTCGTCGAGAAGAGTTCGACGAGGCGTTCGAGCGTGACGAGGCCGCCGTGGACGAGGCGGTCGAGCGCGAGGCCGACCGCCGTCTCAAGCCCCGTGATGCCGAAGGCCGCGTGGTCGAACTCCAACTCCTTCTCGTCCAGGTGGTGCGGCGCGTGGTCGGTCGCAATCGCGTCCACCGTCCCGTCGGCGACGGCCGCGAGTATCGCGTCGAGGTGCTCGCGGCTCCTGAGCGGCGGGTTCATCTTCGTGTTGGTATCGAAGCCCTCGCAGGCCGCGTCGGTCAGCGTGAAGTGGTGCGGCGCGACCTCGCAGGTCACGTCGGCGCCGCGCTCTTTGGCGCGGCGGACGGCCTCGACGGCGCCGCGCGTCGAGACGTGCGCGAGGTGCACGCGCGCGCCCGTCAGCTCGGCCAGCGCGCAGTCGCGCATCGCGTCCGACTCCTCGGCGAGCGCCGCCCGCCCGCGCAGCCCCAGGCGCAGGGACCACCCGCCCTCGTGCATCACGCCCCCGGCGGCGAGCGTCTTGTCGTCGCAGTGATCCATTACCGTCAGGTCGAACCCGCGCGCATACTCCATCGCGCGGCGCATCAGCCCCGGCGAGGGGACGGGGTGGCCGTCGTCCGTGACGGCGACTATCCCCGCGCGCCGCATCTCGCCCATCTCCGCCAGCTCCTCGCCCTTCGAGCCCTTCGTGATGGCGCCGACGGGGAAGACGTTGGCGAGGCCGGCGGCGAGCGCCTGCTCGACGATGAAGCTCGTGACGGCCGGGTTGTCGTTGACGGGGTCGGTGTTGGGCATCGCGCAGACGGAGGTGAAGCCGCCCGCGACGGCCGCGGCGGCGCCCGAGGCGATGGTCTCCTTGTACTCCTGCCCCGGCTCGCGCAGGTGCGTGTGCAGGTCTATGAAGCCGGGCGCGACGACGAGCCCCGTCGCGTCGAAGACCTCGGCGCCCTCGGGCTTCGCCTCGCCACTCCTGAACAGCCCGGCGACGCGCCCGTCCTCGATGAGGACGTCGCGGCCGCCGTTGACGCCCTGCGTCGGGTCCACGACGTAGCCGTTTGCGATTAGCAGTCTCATGTTCACCTGGGGCCGTCGGAGCGGGCGGCGGACGCCGCGGCGCCGAGCGGCTCGGGCGCCGGCTCGGCCTCCGCTTTCGGCTGTATGGGCGGGACGCTGGAGACGCCCACGCCGCCGCCGAGCAGGTAGAGCACGGCCATGCGGACGGCGAGGCCGTTGGCGACCTGGTCGAGGATGAGCGAGCGCGCGCCGTCGGCGACGTCCGACGCTATCTCGATGCCGCGGTTCATCGGGCCGGGGTGCATGACGATGGCGTCCGGCTTCGCCAGCGCGAGCCGCTTCCGGTTGAGCCCGTAGTGGACGGCGTACTCGCGCAACGAAGGCAGGAAAGCCTTGTCCTGCCGCTCGCGCTGGATGCGCAGGACCATCACGACGTCGGCGCCCTCGACGGCCTCCTCGACGCGGCGCACGACGCCGAGCTTCCCTCCCCCCGCCACGTCGGCGAACTCGGGCGGCGCGAGCGTCCCCGGCCCGGCGACCGTGACGGCGGCGCCGAGCGTCGTCAGGAGGTGCGCGTTCGAGCGCGCGACGCGCGAGTGGAGCAGGTCGCCGAGGATGGCGACGCGCAGGCCCTCGAAGCCGCCCTTGTGCTGGCGGATGGTGAGCGCGTCGAGGAGCGCCTGCGTCGGGTGCTCGTGCGCGCCGTCGCCGGCGTTGACGACCGCGGCGCGGCAGACGCGCGCGAGCTGGTGCGGCGCGCCGGCCGAGGGGTGGCGGATGACGATGAGGTCGGGCGACATCGCTTCGAGGTTGCGCGCGGTGTCGAGGAGGGTCTCGCCCTTCGTCACGGACGAGGAGGAGGAGCTGATGTTGATGACGTCGGCCGAGAGGCGCTTGCCGGCGATCTCGAAGGAGGTGCGCGTGCGCGTCGAGGGCTCGAAGAAGAGGTTGATGACGGTGCGGCCGCGCAGGGTCGGCACCTTCTTGATTTCGCGCTCGGAGACCTCGCGGAAGGTCTCGGCCGTGTCGAGGAAGTGCGCGATCTCCCCGGCGCTCATCCCGCGAATCCCGAGCAGGTTTCTTTGCTTCGGCACGCCGCTCATCGTTTGAACCCGTTACAGTCGCCCGCCCGCAAACGACGAAGGCGGCCACTCGCGGCCGCCTTCGTCAACCCTCTTCCTCCTGCCCCGCCGGTCGCTCGACGATGGCGACCGCCTCGTCGCCGTCGAAGTCTTCGAGCATGACCTTGATGATCTCGCTCTTCTTCGTCGGGACGAGCTTCCCGACGAAGTCGGCCTGGATGGGCAGCTCGCGGTGCTCCTTCCCGCGGTCGATGAGGACGGCGAGCTGGACGCGGCGCGGGCGGCCGAAGTCTATGAGCTGGTCGAGCGCGGCGCGGATGGTGCGCCCCGTGTAGAGCACGTCGTCGATGAGCAGGACGTTTTTGCCTTCGACGTCAATCGGCAGGTCGGTGCGGTTGACGATGGGGTTGGCGCCGACGGTCGAGAGGTCGTCGCGGTAGAGCGTGATGTCGAGGACGCCGACGGGCGGGCGCTCGCCCTCGATGTCGGCGACCTTGTCGGCGAGGCGGTGCGCGAGGGGCACGCCGCGCCGCTGGATGCCTATCAAATAGAGGTGCCCCGCCCCGTGGTTCTCCTCCACGATTTCGGACGCGAGGCGGGCCAGCGCACGGTTGATGCGCATGCCGTCCATGATGCGCGCTTTCTCGACGAATTCCATCGGCGCGGATACTAACACAGCCGGGGAGACCGATGGAAGTTTTGCCGGGACTCGCCTGCCGTCCGGATGAGAAAGTGTCACACTGGGCCCCTCGGGGCGTCCGCGGCGCCTCGACAATGAGACTCGCGGGCGGGAAAATTTGTGTGCGGGCCGGCGCGTTGATTCGTCAGGCGGGGCCCTCGGCGGCAAGGGGTTTATGCGTTCGACCATCAACAGTTATCTGGCGGATTACGTGGGCCGCGGCGGCGAGCCGGCCTTCGCGCAGAGGCGGGGCCTGAGGCTCGTGCGCTGGTCCTACGGGCGCGTGGCGGGGGCGGCGTTCCGGTTCGCGCGCGAGCTTGAGAGCCGCGGCGTCTCGAAGGGCGAGCGGGTGCTGCTGTGGGCGGCGAGCGGGCCGGAGTGGGTGGCGGCCTTCTTCGGGTGCGCGCTGCGCGGCGCCGTAGTCGTCCCGCTCGACGTGGAGAGCGCGCCCGACTTCGTCGCGCGCGTGCGGGCGCAGACGGAGGCGTCGCTCCTGCTCGTCGGCGCCGAGACGAAGCGCCGGGCCGGAGCCCTCGGGCTCCCGACGCTCGCGCTCGAAGACCTGGAGGAGACAATCGCGCGCCACCCGCCCGCGCCCTTCGAGCCGCGCGACGTCGGGCCGGACGACCTGCTGGAAATCATCTACACGTCGGGGACGACGGCCGAGCCGCGCGGCGTCTGCCTGACGCACCGGAACCTGCTCGCCAACCTCGCGCCGCTCGAAGAGGAGGCGCGGAAGTACATGCGTTGGGTGCGGCTCGTGAGCCCGCTCCGCTTCCTCTGCCTGCTCCCGCTCAGCCACGTCTTCGGGCAGTTCATGGGCATCCTCGTCCCGCAGCTCCTCGGCGGCGAGGTCATCTTTCAGGACGCGCTCAACCCTTCGGAGATAGTCCGCACGGTCAGGGCGCGGCGCGTCTCGGTCGTCGTCACCGTCCCGCGCCTGCTCGACTCGCTGCGCGAGCACGTCGAGCGGCGCGAAGAGGCGCGCGGCCGGCTCGCCGAGCTGCGCCGACGCGTCGAGGCGGCGGGCGCGCGCCCGCTCAAGCGGCTGTGGCTGTTCCGGGGCGTCCACCGCTACTTCGGCTGGAAGTGCTGGGCGTTCGTGACGGGCGGCGCGACGCTCGGCGAGGGGACGGAGACGTTCTGGCGGCGGCTCGGGTTTGGGGTCGTGCAGGGGTACGGGATGACGGAGACGGCTTCGCTCGTCACGGTCAACCACCCTTTCAAGACCGGGCGCGGCTCCATCGGGAAGACTCTCAAGGGGCAGGAGCTGAAGCTCGACGAGGAGACGGGCGAGATTCTGGTGCGCGGCGCGAACGTCTCGCCGGGCTACTGGCGCGGCGGCGCGCCTCACGTAGACGTGCCGCCCGGCGAGGGGGGCGGGTGGCTGCGCACGGGCGACCTCGGCGCGATGGACGAGGCGGGCAACATCTACTTCCGCGGCCGGAAGAAGGACGTCATCGTCACGGCGGCGGGCCTCAACGTCTACCCCGAGGACATCGAGGCGGCGCTCGAACGCCAGCCCGAGGTGAGGCTGGCGGCGGTCGTCGGCGTCGAAGGCCCGCGCGGGCCGGAGCCGCTCGCCGTGCTCGTCATGCGCGAGGCGGGCGCAGACCCCGCCGGGGCCGTCGAGCGCGCCAACCGGACGCTCGCGCGCCACCAGCACGTCCGCCGCTGGGCGCTCTGGCCCGAGTCCGACTTCCCGCGCACGCCGACGCAGAAGGTTCGCAAGCGCGACATCCTCGAACGACTCGGCGCGGCGAACGGCACGAACGGTGCGGCGACGAATAACGGCTCGAAGGCGGCGGCGACGAACGGCGCGAGAGACGACGTGGCGGGGCTGACGAAACTCGAAAGCGCCCCGCCTTCTTCGCTCATCGCCTCGCTCGCGGCGCAGGCGGGCGGCGCCGTGCCGGGGTCGCTCGACGCGGCGTCCAGCCTCTCGACCGATTTGAAGCTCGACTCGCTCGGCCGCGTCGAGCTTCTGAGCGCGCTCGAAGACCGCTATCAAATCGAGATTGACGAGGCGAGCTTCACCGCCGCCACGACCGTCGGCGAGGTCGAGCGCATCGTCGGCGCGGGCGGCGCGCGCGCCCCGGAGGCCGAGCAGTACCCGTACCCCTCCTGGACTCAGACGGCGCCCGCGCGCTGGTTCCGCGTCGGCTTCTACTACGCGGTCGTGCTCCCCATCACGTCCCTGCTCTGCTGGGCGCGCGTCGTCGGGCGCGAGCACTTGCGCGGCGTGCGCGGCCCCGTGCTCTTCGTCTCGAACCACATCACGTACTTCGACCACGCGCTCATCCTGTCGGCGCTGCCGGGCCGCTTCCGCCGCCGGCTCGCCATCGCGCAGGAGGGCGAGCGCCTGCGCTGGTGGCGGCGGCCGCCGACGGGGACGCCCCTGCTCCGGCGCCTGCGCTGGAAGGCGCAGTACTACCTCGTCGTCGCCATCTTCAACACCTTCTCGCTCCCCAAAGCGAGCGGCTTCCGCCGCAGCTTTGCCTACGCGGGCGAGTCGGTGGACCGCGGCTACAACCTGCTCGTCTTCCCCGAGGGCATCCGCGCCGACGCGCCCGGCATGGCCCCCTTCCGCGGCGGCATCGGCCTGCTCGCCGCACAACTCGGCGTCCCCGTCGTCCCCGTCCGCATCGACGGCCTGCTAGAGCTGAAGCTCTCCGGCCGCCGCGGCTTCACCGCCCCGCACAACGTCACCATCCGCCTCGGCCCGCCCGTCACCTACGCCCCGGACGAAGACCCCGCCAAAATCACGGCCGACCTGGAGCGCAGGGTGAGGGAGCTTTGAGGAGTGCGGAATGTGAAGTGCAGAATGCGGAATGAAAGAAGATTTGTTTATTGAATCAATGACTCATTGATTCAATGTTTCAATCCCTTCATTCAGCATTCTGCACTCCGCATTCCGCACTTCTTTGACACCCTTTCCGCGGCTCTGTTACGCTCGGGTCGCTCTTTTGGCACTCCCCCGGACACGCGCCTCTTCGATGCTCTATCGCTCGCTGCTGCGACCCCTGCTCTTCAAGTTGCCGCCGGAGACGGCCCACGAGTTCGCCCTTCACGCGCTCTCGCTCGGCCTCGGCGCGGCGGCGGCGCGCGGCGGCGTGAAGGAGTTCGCCGGGCTCGAACGCTTCGGCGTTGGCTTCAGGAACCCGGTCGGCGTGGCCGCGGGCTTTGACAAGAACGGGCTGGTCGCGCGGCAGCTCGCGGGGCTCGGCTTCGGCTTCGTGGAGGTCGGGACGGTGACGCGGCTGCCGCAGCCCGGCAACCCGCGCCCGCGCCTCTTCCGCCTCCCCCTCGACCGCGCGCTCGTCAACCGGCAGGGTTTCAACAACGAGGGCGCCGAGGCGCTCGCCCGCCGGCTCGCGCGCGCGAGGCCCGCGTGCGTGCTCGGCGTCAACATCGGCAAGAGCCGCGTCGTCCCCGTCGAGGAGGCGAACGGCGACTACCTCGCCAGCTTCGAGATAGTCCGGCCGCACGCCGACTACGTCGCCGTCAACGTCAGCTCGCCGAACACGCCGGGGCTGCGCGAGCTACAGCGCGCCGACCTGCTCTCCTCCCTGCTCGGCGCGCTGCAAGCACGCAACCGCGAGCTGGCGGCGGCCGAGGCGTGCGCGCCGCTGCCGCTGCTCGTCAAGGTCGCGCCCGACCTCGGCGCGGGCGAGCTTGAGTCGATAGTCGAGGCCGCGCGCGGCGCCGGCTTCGCCGGCATCATCGCGACCAACACGACGACCGGGCGCGCGGGGCTCCGCACCGACCCGCAAAGAATTGCGGCCTGCGGCGAGGGGGGCTTGAGCGGCGCGCCCTTACGCCCGCGCTCGACGCGCGTGGTCGCGGCCTTAAGGCTCCTGACGCGCGGCGCGCTTGAGATAGTCGGCGTCGGCGGCGTCTTCAGCGCCGAGGACGCGTGGGAGAAAATCTGCGCGGGCGCCGGCCTCGTCCAGCTCTACACGGGCTTCGTCTACGAGGGGCTCGGCGTCGCGCGCCGCATCAACGAGGGGCTGGCCGCGCTCGTCGAGCGCCACGGCTTCCGCACGCTCGACGAGGCCGTCGGCTGCCGCGCCGAGGAGTTCGCGGCCGCCGGAGTCTGACAGCGAAGGAGGGGGGACGCCCGATGACGACAGGCACGGCCGAGTTCGTTTCCGCGAAGGAGAAGTTAATCGTCGCGCTCGACGTCGGGACCGCGGACGAGGCGCTGAGACTCTTCGCGGGGCTGCGCGGCGAGGCGGGCATGTTCAAGGTCGGCTCGCAGCTCTTCACCGCGGCCGGCCCCGACCTCGTCCGCCGGCTCGTGGGCGAGGGCGCGCGCGTCTTCCTCGACCTCAAGTTCCACGACATCCCGAACACCGTCGCCGCCTCCGCGCGCGAGGCCGTGCGGCTCGGCGTCCGACTCTTCAACGTCCACGCCGCGGGCGGCGCCGAGATGATGCGCCGCGCCGCGGAGGCTTGCGGGGAGGAGGCGGCGCGGCTCGGCGCCGAGAGGCCGAGCCTCATCGCCGTCACCGTCCTGACGAGCATGGACGAGGAGGCGCTGACGGAGACGGGCGTCTCGGCCGCCTCGGTCGAGGAGCAGGTGCGGCGCCTCGCGCGGCTCGCCGACGCCAGCGGGCTCGACGGCGTCGTCGCCTCGCCGCACGAAATCCGCCAGGTGCGCGACGAGGTGGGGCGCGCGGGCTTCCTCGTCGTCACGCCCGGCGTCCACCCCTCGGCCGCCGCCTACGCCGATCAGAAGCGCGTGATGTCGCCGGCCGACGCCGTCTGGTCGGGCGCCGACTACGTCGTCGTCGGCCGCGCCATCCTGGGCTCCCCCGACCCCGCGCAGGCCGCCCGCGCCGTCGTCGCGGAGATGGAGGGGAAGAGAGGGTAGACGGTAGCCAGTAGTCTCCGCTCCGCGGGCGCGGCTGCTGAAACCAGGACGACTCGATGACGAGGGTTTTTCTACCGTCTACCGACTACTGTTTTTCCATGCGCGTCGAGTATCACAAAAAGGGTAGCGGCCCGGCGTTCGTTTACGTGTGCGGCATCGAGGGGTCGGGGAAGCTCTTTTACAGGCAGGCCGAAGACCTCGCGCGCGACCACACGGTCGTCACCTTCCCGCTGCGCGCGGAGGGGCGGTACGAGATGGCGCGGCTGGTCGAGGATTTGGCGTGGGTCATCCGCGAGGCCGGGGGGCGGGCGACCGTTTTGGGCGAGTCGTTCGGGGGCCTGCTGACGATGGCGACCGCGCTCGAACACCCCGAACTGTTCGAGCGGATGATTCTCGTCAACACGTTCCCGCACTTCGCCGAGCGGCTGAAGATTCACGCGGGCTGCCTGCTCTTCCGCGCCTTCTACCCGGCACTCAAGGCGCACCGGACGCGCTCGGCGCGCCACGTCCTCTTCAGCCCCGACGTCGCCGAAGAAGACCGGCAGCTCTTCCGCGAGCACACGCGCGACGTCGGGCGCGGGGGCTACGTCTCGCGCATGCACATCATCCGCGACACCGACCTGCGCCCGCGGCTCCGCGAGATTCGGACGCCCGCGCTCGTCGTCGCGGGCACGGCCGACCGCCTGCTCGACAGCGTCAGGGCCGGGCGGCTGATGGCGGAAGCGCTCCCGCGCGCGCGCCTGAAGCTGCTCGAAGGCACGGGCCACACGGCTCTCCTCTCGGGGCGCGTGCGCGTGCGCGACTGGCTGGGCGAGTTCGAAAACTTCTGAGTCCCGAAAACTTTCGGGCGCGCGGCCGTAGTAACTGCGGAACGCGCGGGCGCGGCGGGCGTGTAAACGTGGGCGCCCGGCGTTTGTCGCGCGCGGGCTAAATTTGCGAAGATGTCTTTAATCGTGAAGACGTCTCGGGCGGCGAAAAGGGGGACGACTCTTTGGGTCGAGGTTCGCGTGTGAAGATTCTTCTGGCGGCGGCGCTGGCCGCGCTCTGCCTCTGCGCGCCCGCGCTCGGGCAGCAGGGCCGTGCCGACGTCAGCGCCTCCCCCTTCTCCCAGGCGCCCTACGCCGTCGGCGAGCGCCTGACCTACACCGTCTCCTTCTCGAACTTCCCCACGGCGGCGCACATCGAGACGCAGGTCACGGAGCGCGGCCCGCTCTACGGGCGCGAGGGCGTCGAGGTGCGCGCGCGCGTCGAGACCATCGGCGTCGTCTCGGCCGCGCTCTACGCGGTCAACAACACCTACGCCACCTTCGTCGACCCGTCGAACGGGCTCCCCTACCGCGCCCAGCAGTCCATCCGCCAGGGGTCGCGCGTCGAGAACGTGACGCAGGACTACAACACGCCGCTCGGGGACACGGCGCTGCCCCCCGGGCGCGACGTGCCCCTCAGCGCGGGCTCGTTCGACTTCCTCTCCGCGCTCTACCGCATCCGCGCGCTGCCGCTGGCGCAGGGCACGACCTACGCGCTCACGGTCAGGAACGGCGAGGAGTCGTACGCCGCCGAGGTGAGGGTGACGGGGCGCGAGATGCTGAAGACCAACGTCGGCTCCTCGAACGCCATCGTCACCGAGGTGCGCGTGCGGGCCAACAAGGAGGCCGACGACTACCGCCTGCGCCTCTACTTCATGGACGACGAGCGGCACATCCCCGTGCTCATCACCGCGCGACACCGCGCCGGCGAGATTCGCGTCGACTTGGCGAGCGCCGAGGTGCTGACGGCCGCGCCCGCCGCGCCCGTCGCCGACGCGACCCCGGCGCCCGCGGCGCCCGGCATAAAGCTCCCGCCCGGACAGCCCACGCGCGCGACGCCGCCCGGAGCCAACCCCGGCCCCGGCGCCCCGCCGACGACCGCGCCCGCCGCGGTCGCGCCGCCCGCCGAGCTGCCCTTCAAGCCGGGCGAGCAGTTGAACTTCAACTTCTTCCTCGGCGCGGGCGTGCAGCCCGTCGGCACCGCCTCCTTCGTCGTGCGGCCGCGCGCGCGCTACTTCAACCGCGAGGGGCTCCAGTTCGCGGCCACCTTGCAGACCGCGGGGCCGGGCCAGACGCTCTTCCCCGTGAGCGACCAGATCAACTCCTACGTCGACGCCTCGACCGTGCTCCCGTTCCGCACGGAGCTGTCGCTCGCCGAGGGCAAGCGCCGCGCGCGCTTCGTCGTCTCGGCCGACCAGGGCAGCGGCAGCGCCCTCTTCGAGGACGGGACGCGGGTCGAGGTGCCCGTCGGCACGCACGACCTGCTCTCGGTCTTCTACGCGCTGCGCTCCTTCGACCTCACGCCCGGCAAGCGCAACGCCGTCTCGCTCCTCGTCAACAAGCGCCCGCGCCTCCTCTTCATCACGGCGCTGCGCGCGGCCACCCTCCAGCTCGGCGGCCAGCAGATTCCGGCCGTCGAGCTTGCGCTCAACACGAGCGACCCCGACGGCGACAAGCTCGCGCTCCGGCTCTGGGTCAGCACCGACAAGCGCCGCCTCCCGCTCCGCCTGACCGCCGTCACCCCGCTCGGCCCCGTCCGCGCCGACCTCGCCATCATCCCGACCGCGCTCCAGTAAGCCCGCACGGCCCCCTTGGTGACCCTGCCGCCAGATGAAATTGAAATCTAATTTCAACAGGAGTATAATTCTCCCGGCGTCGGGGCGAACGCGACCGGCGCCGCCTTTATCCTGAATCCGGCTTCGACGGTGGAAGACTTATGGCCCTCCCCTACACAGCACTGAGCCAGGGGGACGAACTCCTGAAGCGCGCGGAGGGTTCGGCCCCGGCGGCGGTCTCGCTCGACAGCCTCGACGCGGGCACGCCGGCGCGCGTGCTGGCGGTGCGCGGCGAGGGCGCGGTGGCGCGCCGCCTGATGGAGATGGGCGTCGTCCCCGGCGCGCCCGTCCGCGTCATCAAGGCCGCGCCGCTCGGCGACCCCCTCGAAGTCCGCGTCCGCAACTACCACCTCGCGCTGCGACGCAGCGAGGCGCAGACGATAACCGTCGTGACCGGTGACGAGTGACAAAGAGGCCGCCGGGCGTCAGCCTTCAGCCTTCAGCCCTCCCGTCACTTCGCTTATGAGCACCACCCTCGAATCCCCCCCGCACGCCGATTCGCCCGCGGGAGACGGCGCGAGAGCCGAGGCCAGGCAGTTGGTCGTCGCGCTGGCCGGCAACCCCAACGCGGGCAAGACCAGCATCTTCAACGCGCTGACGGGTCTCCGCCAGAAGGTCGCCAACTACCCCGGCGTCACGGTCGAGCGCAAGGAGGGCGTCTGGGCGCTCGGCGACGACTCGCCGCCCGCGCGCCTCGTAGACCTCCCCGGCCTCTACAGCCTCGAAGCCGCCTCCATTGACGAAGAGATCGCGCGCGACCTCCTGACGGGGCGCGTCGAGGGCGTGCCCGAGCCGGACGTCATCGTCGCCGTCGTAGACGCCACCAACCTCGAACGCAACCTCTACCTCGTCACGCAGCTCCTCGAAACGGGCTGCCCCCTCGTCGTCGCGCTCTCGATGGTCGACCTCGCGGAGCGCGCCAAGCTCGAAATCGACCCCGAAAGGCTCGGCTGCGCGCTCGGCGTCCGCGTCGTCCCCGTCACGGCGAAGCAGCGGCGCGGGCTGGACGAGCTGGCGCGGGCCGTGCTGGACGCGGTGGGTCAGAGCGCGCCGGCCGCGAGGTGGCGGTTGTCGCCGCGCGCGGAGGACGAGGTCAGGCGGCTCTACGCCGCGGGGGCCGCGAGCCGCGAGGAGGCGCTGCGCGACCTCTACTCCGACGCGCCGCCCGAAGACGCGGAGCGGCTCGCGGCCGTGGGGGAGGCGCGCGCGCGGCTCGCGGCGGCGGACCCGCGCTGGTGGCAGGAGCCCCTGACGGCGCGCTACCGCTGGATCGAGCAGGCCACGGAGGGCGCCGTGCGCGGCGCGCGCTCCGAGCGGCCCGGGGCGACCGAGCGCATCGACGGCGTCGTCACGCACAAATTCTTCGGCCCGCTGGTGCTCCTGCTGGTGATGGCCGTCGTCTTCCAGACCATCTTCTCGTGGGCGGCGCTGCCGATGGATTTGATAGACCGGGGCTTCGGCGCGCTCGGCGAGGCGTTGCGCGCGCAGATGCCGGCGGGGCTTTTGACCGACCTGCTCGTCGACGGCGTCGTGGCGGGCGTCGGCGGCGTGCTCGTCTTCCTGCCGCAGATTCTGCTGCTCTTCTTCTTCATCGCGCTGCTGGAAGACAGCGGCTACATGTCGCGGGCGGCGTTCCTGATGGACAGGCTGATGCGCGGCGTGGGGCTGCACGGCAAGGCGTTCATGCCGCTCCTGTCGAGCTTCGCCTGCGCCATCCCGGGCATCATGGCGACGCGCACCATCGAGAGCCCGAAGGACAGGCTGGCGACGATACTCATCGCGCCCTTCATGTCCTGCTCGGCGCGCCTGCCGGTCTACACGCTGATGATCGCGGCCTTCTTCGCCGACGTGAAGCTGTTCGGCTTCCTCTCGGTCGGGGCGCTGCTCATCCTCTCGATGTACCTGCTCGGCCTGGCGGTCGCCATCGCCGTGGCGTGGGTGCTGAAGCACACAATTCTGAAGGCGCCGCCGCCGCCGCTCGTCCTGGAGCTTCCGCCCTACCGCGTGCCGAACCTCCTGAACATCGTGCAGACGATGCGGACGCGCTCCTGGCTCTTCGTCAAGCGGGCGGGCACCGTCATCCTGACCATCTCGATTCTCCTCTGGGCGCTGATGACCTTCCCGCGCTCGGCGGAGAAGCCGGTGCCCGACGCCGAGGAGGGCGCGGCCGTGCAGGCGATGCGCGAGACGGGGACGGAGTCGCGGGGCGAGCCCGCGCCCCTGACGGCGAAGGGCGGGGGCGAGACGGCCGACGAGGGCGCGCAGTTGCAGCAGAGCTACGCCGGGAGGCTCGGGCACCTCCTCGAACCCGCCATCAGGCCGCTCGGGTTCGACTGGAAGATGGGCATCGGGCTCGTCGCCTCGTTCGCCGCGCGCGAGACGCTCGTCTCTACTTTGAGCATCGTCTACAACGTCGGCAAGGACGCCGACGCCGAATCGCCGTCGCTCATCGAGGCCGTGCGCAACGCGAAGCGCCCCGACGGGCGGCCCGCGTGGACGCCGCTCGTCGCCGTCTCGATGATGGTCTTCTTCGTGCTCGCGTGCCAGTGCATGTCCACGGTCGCCGTCGTCCGGCGCGAGACGAACTCCTGGCGCTGGCCGCTCTTCATGGTGGCCTACATGCTCGTCATCGCCTACGCCGCCTCCTTCGTCACCTACCAGGGCGGGCGGCTGCTGGGGCTGGGGTAAGGGTTTATGAAGTTCGACTGGCAGACCGTCGCGGTCGCGCTCATCGTCGCCGGCGCACTCCTCTACGTCGCGCGCCGCGCGCTCGCGCGCCTCCGCTCCTTCAGGGCGCCGAAGGGCGGCGGCGGCGCCTGCGCGACCGGCTGCGGGACGTGCGGCGACGTGGACGCGCCCGTCCGCCGGACGCACGCGCCCGTCGGCATCGGAAGGTCTAAGACCGCGGCGCGCGACGTAGAGGAGTGCGCCGGCGACGATGAGCGCGACCGCGACGGTCTGCCAGTCGAACTTCATAAAC
>DASVTS010000004.1:0-6777 GCA_036387455.1 Pyrinomonadaceae bacterium
ACTAGCTTCAGGCCGCCTCCGCGCGTCTCGGCGTTCAATTCCTTTCCGTCAGAGCGTGAAGTTGAAGGTGAGGAAGCCGCTGATGCGTATGGGGCGGCCGTCAATCTCGGTGGGGTTGAACTTCCAGCGGCGCGCGGCCTCGATGGCCGCCTGCTGCAACTGCTGCGGGCCGTCGGCGCGCTGGACGGACTCGACTTCGCCCTTCTCGTTGACGACGAGGTAGACTGTGACGTTCCCGCTGACGCGGGCCGCGCGGGCGATCTGCGGGTAGGCCGGCGCGACGCGCTGCCGCGCCTTCGGCACCAGCGAGCCGACCGAGACGGGCGCCCCGCCCGCGCCGCCCGAGGTGGTCGCCGGCTGCCCGGCGGGCGCCGCGGCGGCGGCCGGCGCGCTCGCGGGCTGTGCCGCCTTCTTCGCCGCGGCGTCGGCGTTCTTCTGCTCGGAGCGCGAGGGCTGCGCGGGCCTGTCGGCGGCGGCCGTCTTCGGCGCCGCGGCGGCCGTCGGGGGCGCGGTGCGCGCCGCGGGCGGCTGGCTGATGCTGGCGATGCGCATCTCGGACGAGAAGAGGTGCTGGCGCGCCTCGGACACTTCCGCCTGCCAGCGCGCGCGGTCCTGGTCGTGGCGGGCGATGCGCATCCGCACCGTCGCCGCGTCCTCCAAGAGCGCCGCCGCGTCCAATCCCTTCGAGCCGTCGTTCGCCCCCTTCAACTGCTCGGCGTGGAGCCCCTTCGCCTGCTCGACCACGCGGTCCAGGAGCCCGCGCAACTGTTCGACGTCGTTCGCCGCCTCCGGCGGAAGCTCCGACGCGTCCGCGACGTTGACGCCGAAGGCGCGGTAGCGTTCGAGGTGCGTGCGGACGGCGTTGACCGTCTGCCCGGCGAGGGCGAAGTAGGAGTGCGTCGCGGCGCCGCCGGCCTGGCCGGCGTCGCGCGCCCGGAACGCCTCGTCGAGCAGCGACAGGGCGCGCTGGTAGTCGGGCATCTCGACGAGGATGGCCATCAGCAGCACGCGCGCCACGTCGCGCACGGACTCGTCCTTCGAGGTGGAGCGCAAACTCTCCAGGTCGGCGGCGGCGGCGGCGAGTTTCCCGATGGCGGCGAGCGAGCGGGCGCGGGAGAGCCGCCTCTGCGCGGCGTCGGTCTCGGCCGCGGCCGAGTCGGCGGGCGCCGCCTGCGCCGCGGCCTGCTCGGGCGGCGTCGCCTGCAATGTCTGGGAGTAAGAAAGGGTCGGCGGTGCGACGGCGCAGGAGAGCGCGAGAAGTGTTCCGGCGAGCAGGCGCGGGGGGATGCAGTTGCGCGATGAGTCCACTCTTAAAACTCCGTAAATTCAAAAGCGAGCAACGAGGCTCGCTTAGGGGTCACACGTATTTGACGCGCTCATTATGCCCCCGGATGCGCCGCCGTTCAACCCGCGGGTAGCGAATTTGCCAAGCCATTAAGGCGCCGGCGGAAGCCCGACCGTGAGGGAGGGCGTATGTCTCTCGCCGTGCGCTACCATGAAAGACATACGCCCTCCGTCACGGTCGGGCTTCCTCCTCAGGGCGCGGAGAGGCTGCGCGTGACGCGCTCGCGGAGGGCGCGCGCCTTCTGCTTGATGAGGGCCTCGTCGAGCGTGAGCAGGCGCCGGTCGCGCATGACGACGCGCCCCTCGATGACGACCGTGCGCACGTCCGACGCCTTCGTCGCGTAGACGAGGTGCGAGTAGATGTTGTAGCGCGGCGTCTGGTGGAGGCCGTCGAGGTCGACGACGACGAGGTCGGCGCGCTTCCCCTCCTCAATCGAGCCGATCTCCTTCTCCATGTGGAGGGCGCGCGCGCCGCCGACGGTCGCCAGCGCCAGCGCCTCCTCGGCCGTGACGACCTTCGGGTCGCCCGTCGTCAGCTTGTGCAGCTTCGCCGTCAGGTCCAGCGCCTCCCACATGCTGAGGTCGTTGTTCGACGCCGCGCCGTCGGTGCCGAGCCCGAGCAGCACGCCCGCCCTCATCATCTGCGGCACGGGCGCGACGCCCGACGCGAGCTTCATGTTCGACTCGGGGTTGTGAACCGAGCCGACGCCGTGCTGCCTGAGGAGGCTGATTTCGCCCTCGGTCAGGTGAACCGTGTGCGCGGCGACCGTGCGGGCCGAGAGGAAGCCGATGCGCGCGAGGTACTCGACGGGGCTCGCGCCGTGGTCGCGCGTGACGTCCTCGACCTCCTTGCGCGTCTCGGCGACGTGCGTGACGACCGCCGCGCCCGTGCGGTCGGAGAAGGCGCGCACCTCGCGCAGGTGCGCCTCCGACACGGTGTAGGGCGCGTGCGGCGCGACGGCCGGCGTGACGAGCCGGTTCCCCTTCCAGCGCGCGACGAAGCGCTCGACGTAGCGCATGGCGTCGGGCCACGTCTTGTTGTCGGCCACGGGGAAGTCTATGACGGTCTCGCCGAGGACGCCGCGGACGCCCGCGCGCTCGGTCTCCTCGGCGATGGCGTCCTCGAAGTAGTACATGTCGCAGTAGGTGGTCGTCCCGCCGCGAATCATCTCAGCGAGGCCGAGCTGCGTGCCGGCGCGGACGAACTCCTCCGTGACGTTCTTGGCCTCGGCCGGGAAGATGAACTTCGTCAGCCACTCGTTGAGGTCGAGGTCGTCGGCGATGCCGCGGAAGAGCACCATCGGGACGTGCGTGTGGCCGTTGATGAGGCCGGGGATGACGGCGCGCCCCCGCGCGTCTATGACCTGCCGCGCCGCGTGACTTCGCAGGACGTCGGTTCTCTTCCCCACGGCGACGACGCGCCCGCCCGCGACCGCGACGGCGCCGTCCTCGATGACGCGGCGGCCCGCGTCCATCGTCACGACCGTCCCGCCGCTGACGATGAGGTCGACGCGGCCGGGCCTCTGCGGCACGGGCGCGGCCGCCGAAACCGCGGCGGCGTGGGGCAGGAGGGCGAGGCAGAGGAGGAGTCGCTTGATGTGTGTTCTCATGTTCGTCGGGGGCGCCGCTACTTCTGCCCGGCGCCCGTCTCTTCGAGGAAGCCCGAGTCGAAGGGGTGCGGGAGCAGTTCTTTCATCTGGAAGGTCTCGGTGTCGCCGCGCAGGTTGGCGAGGACGACGGGGATGTCGCCGCAGAACTCCCAGATGACCTGGCGGCACGCGCCGCACGGCGGCGTCAGGCGCTCGGTGTCCACGACCACGCACAGGCGCCGGAACTTGCGCTGCCCCTCGGAGAGCGCCTTCCAGATGGCGACGCGCTCGGCGCAGATGGTCTGCTCGTAGGCGGCGCTCTCGACGTTGCAGCCCGTGTAGACGCCGCCCTCGGCTTCGAGCGCCGCGCCGACGCAGAAGTTCGAGTAGCGCGCCAGCGCGCACTGGCGCGCGCCGGTCGCCCGCCGGATGAGTTCCTGTAGTTCGTTCTTCTTTTCTTCGTCCGTGCTCACTTACCCTCCCTGCTCGACGCCGAGGCCCACGCCGACGGCCGGCGCCTCGTCGCGCGTTTTGCGTGCGTCGGCCAGCCGCTCGCGGATGCGCCCCGAGATGAGGCTGATGCTGACGAGGTTGTGCCCGCCCTCGGGGATGATGACGTCGGCGCAGCGCTTCGAGGGCTCGACGAACTGCGTGTGCATCGGGCGGACGGTGTTGAGGTACTGCTCGATGACCGACTCGACCGTGCGGCCGCGCTCGGCGACGTCGCGGCCCAGGCGGCGGATGAAGCGGATGTCGTCGGGCGTGTCCACGTAGACCTTGATGTCCATCTCGTCGAGCAGGCGCCGCTCGGCGAAGATGAGGATGCCCTCGATGATGATGATGGGCTGCGGCTCGACGTGCAGCGTCTCGCCGCGCCGCGAGTGCGTCTTGAAGTCGTAGAGCGGCACCTCGACGGCCTCGCCGCGCTTGAGCGCGCGCAGGTGCTCGACGAGGAGGTCGTTGTCGATGGCGTCCGGGTGGTCGAAGTTGGCCACCTGCCGGAAGTCGAGCGGGAGCTGGTCGAGGTCGCGGTAGTACGAGTCCTGCTGGAGGAAGACGACCTCGTCCTTGCTCACCGACTCAAGGATTCGGTTCGCCACCGTCGTCTTCCCCGACCCCGTCCCGCCGCAGATGCCGATTATCATTCGTCGCTCCGCTCCGAATGCGTGAACCGTGAACCGTCAACCGTGACGAGTAAAAACCGTGCTCCTTCTCGTCACGGTTGACGGTTCACGGTTCACGTCAGTTTGGGTATCACCCGGCGCAGCAGCTCCGCGAAGGTCTCGCGGACGCGCTCGCCGGTCTCGATGACCTCCTCGTGGTTGATGGGCTTGTCGAGGACGCCGGCGGCCATGTTGGTGATGCAGGAGAAGCCGAGCACGCGCAGGCCCATCTGGCGCGCGACGATGGCCTCGGGCACGGTGCTCATGCCGACGGCGTCGGCGCCGAGCAGCCGGAGCATGCGTATCTCGGCCGGCGTCTCGTAGCTCGGGCCGGTGAGCGCGGCGTAGATGCCGCGGCGCAGTTCGAGGCCCATCTCGCGCGCCTCGGTGATGGCCGCGTCCTGGTACTCGCGGTCGTAGACGTCCGTCATGTCGGGGAAGCGCGGGCCGAAGCGCGGGTCGTTGCGGCCGAGCAGGGGGTTCGTCCCCATCAGGTTCAGGTGGTCGCTGATGAGGATGAGCGCGCCCTGCTCGTAGGAGTTGTTCAGGCCGCCCGCGGCGTTCGTCAGCACGAGGCTCTTCGCCCCGAGCAGGCCCAGCACGCGGACGGGGAACGTCACCTCTTCGAGCGTGTAGCCCTCGTAGAAGTGGAAGCGCCCCTGCATGGCCGCCACGCCGACGCCGCCCACGCGCCCGAGGACGAGGCGGCCGGCGTGCCCCTCGACCGTGGGGCGCGCGAAGCCCGGTATCTCGTCGTAGGGGACGGCCGCGGCGTCCTCCAGCTCGTCGGCGAAGGCGCCGAGGCCGCTCCCGAGGACGAGCGCGACGCGGACGTCCTCGCCGGCGCGGGCGCGCAGGAAGCGCGCCGCGTGCTCGGCGCGCTCGTAAAGGGTCTCGGTGTGCTGGCTCTCCGGTATCGTCATCGTCCTCCCGGCGCGCGGCCTCCCGCTCAGGGCTGCTTGTTCTTGTCCCCCTTGTCCTTCTCGTCGTGGAAGAGGATGTTGAAAACTAACACGAGCGCGCCGACCGCCGCCAGCAGGAAGAAGACCATGGCGATGGCCGGGTAGCCGAGGATGGTCAGGCTCGACTCGACGCGCATCATCAGCGCCGCCCCGACGATGAGCGCCGCCAGCAGGAGCCCGACCGTGATGCGGTTGGCGATCTTGTGCAGGCTGGCGAGCAGGCTGTGCTCGTCGATGGCGTCCACGTCGATGTGGATGCCCTTCGTGGTGAGCGTGTCCACGAGCTGGTTGACGCGCGAGGGCAGCTTGTCGACGAACTCCTTCAGCTCCAGCACCGTGCCGTAGATGTTGCCGGCCGAGAGGCTCTTCTGGAGCCGCCGCTGCATGATGACGTCGGCCCAGTTGCGGATGGCGAAGTTGGGGTCGAACTTCGGGTCGAGCGTGTGGACGACCTGGTCGAGGTTGAGGAGCGTCTTGGCGATCATCGTGAACTCGGGCGGGAGCCGGAAGTTGCACTCGCCCGCGATCTGCGTGATGCGCAGGACGACGCGGCCCGAGTCGAGGTTTTCGAGCTGCGCGTTCTGGTTCTCCAGGACGAGGTCGGCGACGTGGCGGCGGAAGCCCTTCTCGTCGAAGCCGGGCTTGCCCTCGCCGATCTTGATGGTGAGGTCGGCCGCGTCGTCGCCCTTCCCCTCGCTGATGGCGAGGAGGAGCTGGATCAGGCTCTCCTGGAAGCGCGGCGTGATGCGCGCGACCATGCCGAGGTCGATGAGGGCGACGCGGCGGTCGTCGGTGAGGAAGACGTTGCCCGGGTGCGGGTCGGCGTGGAAGAAGCCGTCAATGAGTATCTGCTGGAGGTACGCCTGGAACAGGTGCTCGGCGAGCTGGTAGCCGTCGAGGTCTATCTTGCCGAGCGGCGTCAGGCTGGTGATCTTCCGCCCCGAGATGTAGTCCATCGTCAGCACGCGCGAGGTCGTGTAGTCCTCGACGGGCTGCGGGACGACGATGCGGTCGAAGTCGCGGAGGTTGTTGGCGAAGTTGACGAGGTTGCGCGCCTCCAGGCGGTAGTCCAGCTCGCGCAGGAGGTTCTTGCGGAACTCGTCGAGGAAGGGCGAGAACTCGTACTTGCGCCCGGCCTCGGTGTGCGAGTCGAGGAAGGCGGCCATGTCGCCGAGCACGTCCATGTCCTTCGACATCTCCTCGCGGATGCCGGGGCGCTGCACCTTGACGACGACCTCGCGGCCGTCGCGCAGCGCCGCGCGGTGCACCTGCCCCAGCGAGGCCGCCGCGATGGGCGAAGACTCGAAGCGCGAGAACGCCTTCGAGATGCGCACGCCCAACTCGGTCGCGACGATCTGCTCGACCTCGGTGAAGGGGAACGGCCCGACGTTGTCCTGCAGGCGCGTGAGCGCCTCGATGTAGGGCTGGGGCAGGAGGTCGGCGCGCGTCGAGAGGAGCTGCGCGAGCTTGATGAAGGTCGGCCCCATCTTCTCGATGTCGGCCGCCAGCTCCTCCATCTTCGCGGGCGAGACCTGCGCGTCCTGCGCGCCCTCGATGGCCTCGTCCAGGCCGGCGCTGCGCACCAGGTCGGCGCGGCCGTACCTCATCAATAGCAGCGCCATGTCCTTGTAGCGCTTCAGGTGTTCCGGCCTGAGTGAAATGGCCATAAGGCGGTAGTCAGCAGTCAGTAGTCAGCAGAAGAGCCATAAACGGTGAAAG
>DASVTS010000005.1:0-21387 GCA_036387455.1 Pyrinomonadaceae bacterium
GTTGTTCAGGCCCTCGTACCACTCGGGCCAGTTGTCGGAGAGGTCTTTGTTCTGCGGGCAGACCTTCGTGCCGCCGACGGCGTTGGCCGCGACGTTCCACTGGCAGCCGTCCTGCCGGCCGTCCCAGTGGCAGAAGCCGCAGGACTTCTGCCCGTCGTCCGAGTAGGCCGAGGAGAAGAACCAGCGCAGGCCGACCTCCTCGTCCGTCGAGAAGAGGTTCTGGCCGTGGCCGCCTGTGGTCGGGTCGGGCGTCGAGGGCGTGACGCCGACGGGCGTGTAGCCCTGCCGCGTCAGGTTGCCGTTGGAGTCGACGGCGAGGAACGAAACGTCCTCGGTCTGGAAGTTGGCGACGTAGACCGTCCGGCCGTCCGGCGAGACCTCGACGCCCTGCGGCGTGATGCCGCCGGTGTACTGGACGCCGAGGGGCCTGAGGACCTGCGAGGGGTCGGAGGCCGAGAGGTTGATGCGGAACGCCTGCACCTGCTCGGAGTGCGCGTAGGTGACGAAGAGGAGGTCGCCGCGGACGAACAACTGCTCGGGGCCGCTCCCGCCGATGATCTCCTGCGCCGCGGTGTGGTCGCCGAGGTCGACGAACTGCCCCGGCGTGACGAGCTGCGACTGGTCGCGCGTCGCGTCCACGTAGCGGAAGACGAAGCGGTTGGTCGTCGTGTCGAAGATGTTCAGCTCGGAGCCGATGTCGTCGAACGTCGTCGCCTTCGTCGCGTCGGTCATGACGGGCGTGTAGCCGAGCGGCTGGCCCGAGTTGCGAATCGCCACGCCGTCGGCGCGCTTGGTCGGCAGGCCGTGGCCCGACTCCGGCTCGTTCAGGCGCGTGTTGGTCTCCTGGCCCGAGACGATGCCCCAGCGGCCGGCCACCTTGACGTCCGTGGCGAGCCCGCCGAGGGGCAGCACCTTCGTCAAAGTGTTCGCGTCGTTTTCGATGTTGACGGCGGCGACGGTGTGGCCGAGCGTGTTGGCGACGTAGAGCGTGCGGCCGTCGGCCGAGATGTCGAGGTCGCGCGGGTTGGAGCGTTCGAGCTGGGTGTTGCCCGTGGGGATGACGGCCATCTGCGTGAACGTCGGGCCGGGGTCAACGCGGAAGGCGCGCACCGCGTCCTTGTAGCGGTCGGTGATGTAGAGGCGCGTGCCCGTCCGGTTGAAGACCAGCTTCTCGCCGTAGAAGCCCGTCTCGAACTCGCCGACGACCGTGTCGGTGTTCGCGTTAATCACGCTGGCGAAGTTGCCGTACTGGTTGAGCACGACGACGTAAGGGAAGCTGCTGATGGCGCTGTTGACGGGCGCGGCCTTGACGCCGATGGGGCGCAGGCCCTTCGTCTCGCCCGCGGGGCGGAGGTCTATCCAGCGCGAGACCTGGCGGCTGTTGGTGTCCACGACCGCCACGCGCCAGTCGGGGTAGCCCTCCTTCCCGGGGAGCGTGACGTAGAGCTTCCGGCCGTCCTGCGAGAGCGCGAGCGCGCGCGGCTGGCTGCGGAACGGCTGCTTGCGGAAGGGCCAGAACTGGTTGCCGCTCTTGACCTGCGGGTTGTTCGGGTCGATGCGCGTGCCGGGGTCGGGGCGGCCGTCGATGTAGCTCGCGCCGTACATGATCTTGGTGAAGCGTTCGAGCCCGGCGCGGACGCCCGCCGACTCGGCGCCGACGATATTTTTGACGGGGTCGCTCGTCGGCCCCGTGATGATTTCGCCCTTGGAGTTGGTCTTGACGGCCGTCTCGAACAGCCGCAGCTCGAAGGGCGCCTCGGGCGCCATCTCCAAAACTTTGCGCTGGAAGGCGGCGGAGAAGGTCTGGTTGGCGCGCGTGGCGCGGGCCGAGAAGGCGGACGCGAGCAGCCACGCCCCGGCCGCGGCGAAGACGGCCGCGGCGACGAAAAGTTTCAGTTTCCTGCCCATGACTTTTGTCGGCTCCCCTGAAAGAGTCTGCGCGGAGGCCGCCCGGGGAGCGGCCTTTTGCGGGTGATACACGGACAGAGCGCCGCCGGGCGCCGGAAATACGCGCGCGGCGAAAAAATTATTCCGGCGCCACAACAAAACTCCCCGGCCGGCGGCCCGCGTTTGCGCGCGGCCCCCGTCGGTGCTAAGTTCTGACCAAATTCGACAACCGAACAGACCTTGCGAGGGGGTGTTTCATGGAGACTGATTCCGGGCAGACTACTTCCGTCTGGATGGCGACGGGCGACGTGGGGGCGTTCGAGCCGCTGGCGGCGGACGCGGAGGCGAACGTGTGCGTCGTCGGCGCGGGGATAGCGGGGCTGACGACCGCCTACCTGCTCGCGCGCGAGGGGCGGAACGTCCTCGTCATAGACGACGGCCCCGTGGCGGGCGGCGAGACGGCGCGCACGACCGCGCACCTCGTCAACGCGCTCGACGACCGCTACTACGAGCTGGAGCGGCTGCACGGCGAGCGCGGCGCCCGCCTCGCCGCCGAGAGCCACACCGCGGCCGTGGACCAGATAGAGGAGATAGTCGAGCGCGAGGGGATAGACTGCGACTTCCGGCGCCTCGACGGCTACCTCTTCGTCGGGCCGGGCCAGTCCACCGAGGAGCTGGGCCGCGAGCTGCGCGCCGCGCACCGCTGCGGGCTGACCGAGGTCAAGTACGTCGAGCGCGTCCCTTACGAGGGCCACGACTTCGGCGCCGCGCTCCACTTCCCCTACCAGGCGCAGTTCCACATCCTCAAGTACATGGACGGGCTGGCCCGCGCCTTCACGCGCCTCGGCGGCCTGATTCACACCCGCACGCACGCCGACAAGATAGAGGGCGGCGCCGGGGGCGCGCGCGTCACCACCGCGGGCGGGTTCGTCGTCAGCTCGAAGTCGGTCGTCGTCGCCACCAACACGCCGGTCAACGACGTCGTCTCCATCCACACCAAGCAGGCGCCCTACCGCACCTACGTCGTCGGCGCGCGCTTGCCCGCCGGCTCCGTCCCGCGGATGCTGCTGTGGGACACGGAAGACCCTTACCACTACGTCCGGCTCCAGACGGTGGAGGGCGGGGCCGGCGCGGCTCCCTACGACGTGCTCATCGTCGGCGGCGAGGACCACAAGACGGGTCAGGCCGAGGACTTCGACGAGCGCTTCCGGCGCCTTGAGGAGTGGACGCGCGCGCGCTTCCCCGCGGTCGAGTCGTTCGAGTACCGCTGGTCGGGCCAGGTGATGGAGCCGGTGGACGGCCTCGGCTTCATCGGCCGCAACCCGGGCGACGCCCCGAACGTCCTTATCGCCACCGGCGACTCGGGCAACGGGATGACGCACGGCACCATCGCCGGCATGCTCATCCGCGACCTGATTCTCGGGCGCCAGAACGCGTGGGAGGCCCTCTACGACCCCTCGCGCATCTCGCTGCGCGCGGGCGGCGAGTTCGCCAAGGAGAACCTGAACGTGGCGGCGCAGTACGTCGATTATCTGACCGGCGGGGAGATTGATTCGGCCGACGAGGTCGCGCCGGGCTCGGGCGCCGTCATGCGGCGCGGGCTCTCGAAGGTCGCCGTCCACCGCGACGACGCGGGCGCGCTCCACGAGTTCTCCGCCGTCTGCACCCACCTCGGCTGCGTCGTCAACTGGAACGACAAGGAGAAGAGCTGGGACTGCCCCTGCCACGGCTCCCGCTTCGACTGCAAGGACGGCCACGTCCTCAACGGCCCGGCCATCGAAGGGCTCTCGCCCGCGGGCGAGTAGGGGCCGCGCCGACGTTCCGCAGACGACCGCGGCCGCCGTCGTCACGATGTCTGTTGCCGCAGACGTCGTGACGACGGCGGCCGCGGTCGCTTCGTATTAAATCCCCCGACACATACCGCGTGCAACGCCGTGGACGCGCCGCCGGCGCGGAGTCCGCGCGTCGTTAAATCCGAAATCCAAATTCGGCAATGGCCGTTCGCGGATTCCACGAATGCCCGCGCGGAGGCCGTCTCACTTTTGCGCGCGCCGCCGCAGACTCGCCTGTCGGGCACGCTTCTTGTCTCAATCATCCGTAACGGAGCGGGCGCCCACCCCGCGCCAGAGCCGACTCCCCGGCGCTTTCAAATAATTGGACGGGCCCGGCGGACTACCCGGGGCCCGGACGGGACAAGGAGTAAATGTTATGAGAGGAGCAAAATTGCTCAGGGTGACGTGTGCCTGGCTGAGCGCGTTCACGCTCGTCACGTGCCTCGCGGCGCAGGCCGCCGCGCAGCAGACGACCGGCAACGTGCGCGGCGTCGTCGCCGACCCCGCGGGCGCGGCCGTGCCGAACGCCCGCGTGACGATTACCAGCAAGCAGACTAATCAGTCGCAGAGCGCGCAGACCAACGACAGCGGCGAGTACCAGTTCAACAACCTGCTCACCGGCTACTACTCGGTCACGGTCGAGGGCCAGAGCTTCAAGACGACGACGCTCAACGACGTCCGCGTCCAGCTCAACCAGACGACCGACCTGCCGGTGCAGCTACAGGTCGGGCTCCAGAACGAGACGGTCGAGGTCTCGGCCGCCGGGGCGGAGCTGGTCAACACGACCGACAACACGCTCGCCAGGTCGTTCGGCGAGCGGCAGGTCGTCGAGCTGGGGATCACCAACGTCGGCGGCGCTTTCGGCGGCGGCGTCAACAACCTCGCGCTGCTCGCGCCCAACGTCGCCTCGTCGGGCGGCGTCGGGGTCGGCACGGGCGGCTCGGTCGGCGGCCAGCGCCCGCGCAACAACAACTTCATGCTCGACGGCGTGGACAACAACCGCAAGGACGTGACCGGCCCCACCGTCTACATCTCGCCGGAGAACGTCGCGGAGTTCTCGCTCTTACAGAACCAGTTCTCGGCCGAGTTCGGCCGCTCGAACGGCGGGCAGTTCATCACCGTCACCAAGTCGGGGACGAACGACCTGCACGGCTCGGCCTACGGCTTCGTCCGCAACCGCTACCTCAACGCGCTCGACACGCTCCAGAAGAACGCGGGCATCACGCGCGACCGCGCCGACGGCGACCTCTTCATGCCGCGCTCGGACTTCTTCCGCGGCGGCTTCAACCTCGGCGGCCCCGTCCTGCTGCCGCGCTTCGGCGAGGGGGGCGACCGCTACTGGAGCGGCCGCGACAAGCTCTTCTTCTTCTTCGGCTACGAGCGGTTGCAGCTCGGCTCGGCCGCGGGCGCGGGCGGCCTGACGACCCCGACGGCCGCGGGCTTCGCCACGCTGCGGGGCCTGCCCGGCCTCTCGCAGTCGAACCTCGCCGTCTTCAACACCTACGTCCCCGTCGCGCCCGTGCAGACCGGCACCGTGCCCTTCTGCCTCGTCGCGCGCCAGGGCGGCGAGTGCCCCGCGGCGCAGACCATCCAAATCCCGGTCGGCGACGTGGCCGTGCCTTCGCCCAACTTCACGAAGCAGAACCACGTCGTGGCGAACGTGGACTTCAACCAGTCGGCCGCCACGCAGCACCGCTTCCGCTTCACGATGACCAACACGGCCGACATCGACACGACGGCGAACCTGCCGGCCTTCTTCGTCGCGCTCCCCATCCAGGGGCGCCTCTTCTCCTACTCGCTGCTGCACAACTTCACCTCGAACCTGATTAACGAGACGCGGCTCGCCTACCGGCGCTACTCGCAGCCCATCACCGTGCCCTCGCTCTCGTTCCCGGGCCTCGACCAGTTCCCGAACATCGGCCTGCGCGACCTCGGCCTCGACATCGGGCCGAACCCGAACGGGCCGCAGACCTACGTCGAGAACAACTACCAGGTCGTCAACAACCTGACGTGGCTCGCGGGCAACCACTCCTTCAAGTTCGGCGGCGACTTCCGGCGCGTCATCTCGCCGCAGTCGTTCGTCCAGCGCCAGCGCGGCGACTACCAGTACAACACCTTCGACCTCTTCCTCCAGGACGTGAGCCCCGACTTCCTCGCGGAGCGGACGGTGGGCGCGTCGCCCTACTACGGCGACCAGCACCTGCTCTACGCCTTCGCGCAGGACGACTGGCGCGTGCGCCAGAACCTGACCCTGAACCTCGGCGTCAACTACTCGTACCAGCAGGTGCCGAAGGGCGCGAAGCTACAGGCGCTCAACTCCGCCGCCAGCGTGCCGGGGCTCATCGAGTTCGGCGTGCCGAAGGAGCAGCTCTGGAACTTCGCGCCGAAGGCGGGCCTCGTCTGGTCGCCGAACTTCGGCGCAGGCGCGCTCGGGCGCCTGTTCGGCGCGCAGGGCAAGAGCAGCGTCCGCGCCGGCTTCTCGATGGCCTACGACTACATCTTCGACAACCTCTACATCCTGGCGCTCCCCCCCCAGACGAACCAGACGGTCGCCGTCGAGCCCGACGCGGCCCTCCCCGGCTTCATCGCGGGCGGCGCCATCCCGCCGACGCCCGTGGACGTCGGCAACGACCCGGCCGCGGCGCGCGCCAACACGGCCTCGTTCATCCCCGACCAGGAGGTGCCGTACTCTTTGACGTGGACGCTCAGCTTCCAGCGCCAGTTCCTCAAAGACTGGTCGTTCGAGGCGCGCTACCTCGGCACGCGCGGCGTCCACCTGCTGACGCAGAACCGGCTCAACAGCCAGCCGAAGGCGTCGCCGTCGCTCGGCGGCCTGCCGACCTTCCTGACCGCGCCCTCGCAGGCGCAGCTCGACGCGCTGACTCTGACGCTCGACGACATCAACGCGCGCTCGAACTACACGCCGCAGTACGAGGCGGCGGGCTTCAACGGGGCGCGGGTCGTCGGCTTCCTGTCGAACGGCAACTCGACCTACCACGGCGCCTCGGCCACGGTCTCGCGCCGCTTCTCGCGGGGGTTCCAGTTGACGACGGCCTACACGTGGAGCCACCTGATTGACGACACGACGGCCGAGGTCTTCTCGACCGTGCTCTCGCCGCGCCGCGTCGAGGACTTCCAGGACCTGCGGCGCGAGCGCGCCGACTCCGCCCTCGACCGCCGCCACCGCTTCACGGCCGGCGCCATCTACGAGCTGCCCTTCTTCCGCAACCACCCGAGCCGGTTCGTCCGCGCGGCGCTCGGCGGCTTCCAGCTCGCCGGCACCTACATGGCCGAGTCCGGTCAGAGGGCGACGGTGCTGAGCGGCATCGACTCGAACCTGAACGGCGACGCGGCGCCCGACCGCGCCATCCGCAACCCCGCGGGCGTGCGGAACACGGCGAGCACGGTGACGGCGCTGACGAACGGCGCCGGCCGGGTCGTCGGCTACCTGGCCGACGACCCGAACGCCGAGTACATCCAGGCGGGCCTCGGCGCGCTCTCGAACTCGGCGCGCAACACGCTGCGACTGCCCGCCATCAACAACTTCGACTTCTCGGTCTTCAAGAACTTCCGCCTCGGCGAGACGAAGAAGATTCAGCTCCGCGCCGACTTCTTCAACGCCTTCAACCACCCGCAGTACATCCCCGGCTCGCCGAACGACGTGTCGCCCATCCCGACCACGGGCGTCGGGCAGGTCAACACCATCTTCGCCGGGAACACCGACTTCAACCGCCCCGAGCGCGTCTTCAGCAGCAACCCCCGCGTCATCCAACTGGCGCTCCGGTTCGACTTCTAAACCGCGCGCATGCCAACACGAAAGGCGAGGGGCGCGAGGCAATCTGCCTCGCGCCCCTCGCCTTTCGTCTTTCCCGCGTGTAGGTCTTTACCCCCTACGTCCCGCCTTTGGTGCCGCGGAAGTCGTAGGTGACGTGGAGGCGGAGCTTGCCGTCTTTGGCCTCCTCGCGCACGTCGCGCGCCTGCGCGCGGAGCGTGCCGCCGGCGGCCTGGACGGGGATGGCGAGCGTGAGCTGCTGGCCGCGCATGAGCACGAGCGGGTTCACCCGCTGGTTGATGGCGCCCTGCACGAAGGCCGTCACGAAGCCGCTCAGGATGGGCGACATGCCCTCGACGTTGACGCCCGCGACGGTGAGCTGGCCGTAGAGCGTCTGCTCCTCGGCGGCGAAGCGGAAGTCCATCCCCGCCTCGGCCGTGCCGCGCATGTTCTGGCAGCTCCCCATCAGGTTGTACGTGCCGCTGAAGGCGAGCGGCACGATGACCTTGCCGTCCCTCATCAGCACGCCGGTCTTGACCTCGCCCGCGTTCGGCTCGATGACGACGCGGTTCTCGCAGGCCCCGCCCGTCTGCGGCGGGAAGGCCGGCTTGTCGAGGTCGCGGAAGATGGAGTCGAGCAGCGCGCCGAAGAACTGCTCGTTCAGCTCGACGACGGCCGTGCCCGGCGGCGGCCCGCCGGGGTCGGGCGCGCGCACCGCCTCCCCTTTGAGCGCGCCCGTCCGGGGCGCGCCGACGAAGAGGAAGTAGGCGCCCACGCCGCCCAGCACGACGCCGAGCACGAGAGCGAGTATGAATTTCATCTTGCCTCCCCGTCCCCTTCTAGCGCCCCGGCGTGGACGACGGCGCGGGCGTTGGGGGCGCGGCGCCGCCGGCCGCCCCCTGCTGCGAGTTGATGAAGGACATCACGCCCTGGAGCAGTTGCGTGAGCTGCGCGACCTGCTGGCGCACCTCCTCGGGCGAGAGCTGCTTGTACCCCTGCGGCAGCTCGAAGTCGGCCGCGTTGACGTCGGTCTTCAGGTCGCGCGTCTCGACGACGATGTTGCCGCCCGAGACGCCCTGCACGTTCCCCGTGGAGGTGCCGAAGCCCTCGATGCGCAGGGGCAGCCCCGTCTCCTTGTCCACGTAGATGAAGCTCTCGCCCTGCACCGCGCCGGCCGAGGTCTGCGTCTGCGTCCGGCCGGCGGCGCGGTACTTGACGGCGGGCCGTCCGTTGAAGGTCTCCTCGCCGACGCGCTCGACGCCCTGCTGGCGCGAGACGAAGGCGACGAGCTGGCCCGGCGTCATCGAGCGCACCTGATCCATGTTGACGCCGGTCATCTCCTGCGTGAGCTCGGCGTACTGCCTGCGGCCGTGCATGATGACGTAGCGCTTGTCGGCCTTGTCGAGGAAGACCAGCTCGCCGATGACGGGCACGGTCACGGAGTAGCGGCGGTCGGCGCCGTTGCGGGCGACCTTGATTTCGGCCTGCGCCTTCTGCTGCTGCTGGCCGGCGGTGGCGAGCGTGGCGACCATCGTGGCGGTGTACTTGTCGGGCTCTTTGGCCTCGATGGTCTGGCCGGTGTTGGTCGTGACGGTCGAGGTGGTGATGTTGGCGTTCGAGCCGTTGATGTTAACCGTGGAGTTGGCGTTGGCGTTGGCCGTCGCCGTGGTGTTACTGGTCTCGGTCGCCTGCTGGCAGCCCGCGGCGGCGAGCGCGGCGAGCGCGGCGGCCGCGAGGACTGCTTTCGATCCGTTCACAAGGCGCATGAAAATATTCTCCTCCCTCGTCTGGCAGAGATGGTCTACAGCGACATTCTTTAGGGGCAATTTAGCTGGGGAAGGATAACACAAAGCGGCAGCCGGTAGACAGCAGTCAGCAGTCGGCGGGCCGCGCCGGTTCAGAAGAGCGAGGGCTGGTCGTCCAGGTCTTCCGGCGAGACGACGGGCTCGCCGAGTAGGCGCTTGAGCTTGTTGGCGCTGGCGGGGGCGTGGCCCTCGTAGAAGTTGCTGAAGTAGGCGTAGACCGCCTGGCCGCGCTCGCGCAGGCGCTCGACGGCCGCCGCCCACTTCTCAAGGTTCAGGTCGCGCGGGCGCTGCTCCGCGTCGAAGCGCGTGAGGTCGCGCTCGCCCATCCAGCGGACGTAGGCGAAGTCCGAGGTGTCAAGCAGCGCGGCGGCCGCGCGCCACACGCGCTCGCGCGTGGCCCACGGCCCCTCGACGAGCGCGAGCGAGACGTTCGGCCGGAGCGAGAGCGGCACGAGCAGCTCCTCCTCAAACCAGAAGGGGTCGCGGAACTCGAAGGCGAAGCGCACGTCCTCGGGCAGCAGCGGGATGAACTCGGAGAGGGCGCGCAGGTTCTCGCGCGTGGCCTCGAACTGCGGCGGGAGCTGGACGAGCACGGCGGCGAGCTTATCTTTCAGCCGGCGCGCGCCGCGGCAGAAGCCTTCGAGCGCGCGCTCGGCCGCCGCGCCCCGCAGCGCGTGCTCGTGCGTGATCTCGCGCGGCAGCTTGAGCGCGAAGGTGAAGCCCCCGGGCGTCCTCTTCGCCCACGCGTCGTAGGTCGAGTCCGACGCCGCGGCGTAGAAGGTCGAGTCCACCTCCACCGTGTCGAAGGCGCGCGCGTAGGCTTCGAGCATGTGCTCGGCGCGCGTGCCGTTCGGGTAGAAGACCGGGCGCGCGGCGGCCGGCGGCGTCACCCAGTCGTCGTAGCTCCAACCCTGGCACCCGACCCGCGCGCGCGGGCGCGGCCGTGAGTCTGCTTGTTCGTCTGTCATGTGCTGACCTTTTAATTCAGTGCCGGGCTGAAGGGCAATTTCAAGTTTCAAATCGAGCTTTCAAGCTCGGCAGACGATGAGTTGGACGGCGCCGAAGAGGCGGCTTTCGATGCGTAAGACCTCAAGCCCGGCGCGGCGCGCCTCTTCGGCGGTGCGGCGGTTGAAGTGGTCTTCGAAGAGCGCGACGGTCAGCAGGCTCAGCGCGTCGAAGGCGTGGCCGAGCGCGCCCGGCGGCCGGACGTGTTCGAGCAGCACGACGCGGCCGCCCGCGCGCACGACCCGCCGCAGCTCGGCCAGCCCTTCGGCCGGCGCCTTGACCGAGCAGAAGACGAGCGTGGCAAAGCCCGCGTCGAACGAGTCGTCCGCGAAGGGCAGCCGCTCGGCGTACGCCTGCACGAGCGCCGCGCCCGCCGGCCTCTCCGGCTTGGCGCGCGCGCGCAGGAGCATCTCGCGGCTCGGCTCGGCGCACGCCGCGCGCGCGACGCGCGGGTAGTACGCGAAGTTCGCGCCCGTGCCCGCGCCGACCTCCAGCACGCTCCCGCCCTCGGGCAGTTCGGCGAGCGCGGCCGCGCGCAGGCGGCCGAGCCCCGCGCGCTCTAAGGGGCGCATCCAGCGGTCGTAGCGGGAGGCGACGCGGTCGTAGACGGGCGGCCTGTGCGACATTTTCGTCGGCCCGGGGCGGGCGCTGATTTTCAGAAAAATAGCGGCCGCATCCGAAAAAATGAAGATGCCGGCGGGCGCCTCCGGCTAAGCGGCCGTAAATGCCGCGCGGCCCGCGCCGCGCCGCGCGGGCACGACGGTTGCTTTGCGTGACTGGCGTCCGAGCACACTCTTGCTCCCGCCCGCGGGCGGACGTTTCAAGTCTTTATAGCACGTCTTTCATCCGACGGGGCCGGCGCGGCCGAGGCCGCCCGCCCCTTTCGACCTTCACCCGACGCGCGGTCTAATTCTTCGCTCGAATCTTTCGGCGACACCCGGACGCGGACGCCCCTTCCCCCTGACGGGGCACGCGGCCGAAACCACCCCGAGACCCCAGGAGGAGGGACGATGATGAAGAGAACAACCATCTTTCTGCCGCTGCTCGTGGCGGCGCTGCTGACGGCCTTCGCGCCTCGCGCCGCGGCGCAGACGACGGGGACGATCCTCGGCACCGCGTCGGACGAGAAGGGCGCGGCCATCCCGGGCGCGTCCGTCACGGCGCGCAACGTCGAGACCAACCTCTCGCGCACGGCGCAGACCGACAGCGACGGCCGCTACCGCATCCCGAACCTGCCCGTCGGCAGCTACGAGCTGACGGTCGAGGCGCCGAGCTTCGGCAAGTACGTCCAGACCGGCATCCAGCTCCTGCTCGGCCAGGACGCCGTCGTCAGCGCGACGATGAAGCCGGCCGGCGTGCAGGAGGTCGTCAACGTGACGGAGAACGCCGCGCTCCTGAACACGACGACCGCCGAGGTCTCGACGCGCTTCGACGCGCGCCGGCTCTCGGAGCTGCCGCTGGCGACGAACCGCAACGTCTACAACGTCGCGCTCTCGGCCGCGGGCGTCAGCCAGTTGCAGTCGAACCAGGCCGGCTTCACCAACGGCATCAACTACTCGGCCAACGGCGGCCGCCTGCGCTCGAACAACTTCCTCATCGACGGGCAGGACAACAACGACTTCGGCGTCGCGGGCGCGGCCATCGGCCTCAACAACCCCGACCTCATCCAGGAGGTGCGCCTCGTCACCAACCAGTTCTCGGCCGAGTTCGGCCGCAACTCCTCGTCGGTCTTCAACGCCATCACCAAGTCGGGCACGAACGAGTACCACGGCTCGGGCTTCTGGTTCCACAACGACAACGCCTTGAACGCCTGCAACAACCTGAACAAGGCCGCCGGCTTCTGCAACCCGAACGCGACAGACCCGGCGAAGCGCGGGGCGCCGTTCCGCGTCGAGAACCAGCTCGGCGGCACCGTCGGCGGCCCGCTCCACCTGCCGCGCTTCGGCGAGGGCGGCCCCGGCTACGTCTCGGGGCGCGACCGCACCTTCTTCTTCTTCTCGCTCCAGCGGTGGTGGGACCGCCAGCTCGGCCAGGGCGTGAGCGTGGACGGCGTGCCGACCGCCGAGGGGCGCGCCATCCTCGAACAGCAGGCGGGCACCCGCCCGCAGGTGCGCGCGCTCCTCGACTTCCTCCCCGTCGCGCAGACCCCGCTCGGCTCGACGGCGCCGTTCACCGTCGGCGGCAACACCTTCAACGTCCCGCTCGGCCGCCTGACCGGCTCCAGCTCCTTCATCTTCGACGACTGGCAGACCTCCTTCCGCGTCGACCACCGCTTCAACAACAGCCACACGCTCAACGCGCGCTACATCTACCAGGACTCGAACACCTCCGGGTCGGGGCAGTCCACGCCGCCGGGCTACGAGTCCTCCAACGTCTCGCGCAGCCAGGGCGTCAACCTCGTCCTGACGAGCGTGCTCACCCCGAACGTGGTCAACGAGGGGCGGGCCGCCTTCCTGCGCGCGGCGAGCGCCACGGTCGCCTCCGACCTCCGCGCCGAGGCCATCCCGTCCATCCAGATCACGGCGCTCGGCCTCCAGGGCCTGAACGCCGGCGCGACGCGCACGGCCATCGGGCTGGCGGCGAACCTCCCGCAGAACTCCATCCGCAACACCTACCAGCTCCAGGACAACCTCTCGTGGTCGAAGGGCGACCACAACCTGAAGTTCGGCGTCGACGTCCGCCGCCAGCAGCTCGCGCAGCTCTTCAAGCCGACCTCGCGCGGCCACCTCGTCTACACGAACCTCGCCAACTTCGTCAACGACGTGGGCAGCCTCCAGATCAACCTCGACCTGCCGGGCGTCGAGCGCGTGCTCCACCTCGACTGGCACGACTTCTACCTCTACGCGCAGGACGAGTGGAAGATTCGCCCGAACTTCACGCTGACCTACGGCCTGCGCTACGAGAACGCCGGCCAGCCCATCCAGGACCTCGTCGAGCACAACGCGCCGGTGCTGGCCGCGGCGGGCGGCAACCCCGTCTTCCGCGTCAGCCCCATCCCGGGGCGCGACCAGGACAACATCGAGCCGCGCCTCGGCTTCAACTGGAACCCGCGCCACGAGGGCGGCGCGCTCGGCTGGCTGACGGGGGGCGACAAACTGGTCCTGCGCGGCGGCTACGCGCGCACGCACGACTACGCCTACACCAACATCGCGCTCAACATCTGGTCGAGCTTCCCGTTCGTCGCCGCCTTCAACCTCAACAACGTGACGGGCGCCTTCGCCAACCTCCGCAACCAGCCCGTCAACCCGCTGCTGTTCACGCGCACGGTCGTCACCCCCGACTTCCAGTCGCCGACCTACGACTCGTTCAGCCTCGAAATCCAGCGCGAGCTGACGCGCGACCTCGTGCTCCGCGTCGGCTACGTCGGGTCGAAGGGCACGGGGCTCTTCGAGAGCATAGACGGCAACCCGCGCCTCCCCTTCTGCATCCCGCGCGCCGCCTTCCCGACCGAGTGCAACAGCAACCCGGGCGTGGGCACGGTGCGCCTGCGCGCCAACTCCGGCCAGTCCATCTACCACTCGATGCAGACGAGCCTTGAGAAGCGACTGTCGCGCGGCTTCAGCGGCGGCGTGCACTTCACCTGGAGCGCCTTCATCGACACGATGTCGGAAATCTTCAACAACTCCTCGGCCGAGATCGCGCTCGCGCAGGACCCCTACAACCGCCGCGCCGACCGCGGGCGGTCCTCCTACGACCGCCCGAAGCGCCTGTCGGGCAACATCGTCTACGAGCTGCCGTGGTTCCAGGAGCAGCGCGGCTTCGCCGGCCACCTCCTCGGCGGGTGGCAGTTCAACGGCTTCTTCACCTTCCAGGACGGCGCGCCCTTCTCGCCCCTGAACGGCTCCGACCCGACGCAGGCGCTCGGCGGCCTCGCCTCGGCCATCGGCATCGCCACGCGCCCGAACATCGTCACCACGGCCGACATCCAGCACATGTCGGTCGAGGAGCTGTTCACCCTGCGGGCCAACGGCGACCCGCTCTTCGCCGCCCTGCCCGCCTGCACCGTCACCGCGCCCACGACGGCCGTCTGCCCGTTCCGCGTCGGCAACGCCGGCCGCAACATCCTGCGCGCCGACGGCATCGGCAACGTCGACTTCGGCATCCTGAAGACGACGCGCCTCGGCGAGGTTCAGCGGCTCCAGCTGCGCGCCGACTTCTTCAACCTGACGAACACGCGCAACTTCGGCACGCCGAACTCGGCCGTCAACGCCGGCACCAACTTCCTCAACCAGTGGGCCACGAACGGCGGCAACCGCCGCGTCATCGTCGGCCTCCGCTACGTCTTCTAGCGGGCCGCCCGCCGGGCGGGCGACCGCAACCGACGGGAGGGCCGGGGGAAAGCTCCCCCGGCCCTCTCCCTTTCGGGCGGCCGGCGCTATAATCCGGCCACCCGCACGGAGAGGAGGGCGGCCCGTGAAAAAGTTCATCCCGCTTTTGCTGCTGTTGCTGTCGCCGGCGCCCGCGCCCGACGCGCGCGCCCAGGAGGCGGCCGCCCCCGCCGACCCCGGCGTCGAGGTCGTCAAACACGGCTGGAGCAAGGAGCGCATCAACTGGGAGCGCGACCCGTTCGCCGGCCCGCTGGAGAGCTTCGACGACGCGCGCATGAGGATGCGCAACGAGAAGCGCATCGAGGACGCCAAGCGCGGCAGCGCGCCCGAGACCGACCGCCTGAAGACCGAGGCGCGCGCCGACGACGCCCTCATCGCCGCGCGCCACCGCGGCAAGCCCGCGCGCTACGTCTTCTCCTACAGGGCCGCGTTCCGCAACGGCGGCGGCAAGCCCGTGCGCGAGGTGGACTGGGACTACGTCTTCTTCGACGCGGCGACCGGGCAGGAGGTCGGCCGCCACCGGTTCACCAGCGAGGGCCGGCTCGACCCGGGCAAAAAGAGGGAGTTCGGCTTCCTCATCGCGGCCCCGCCCGCGAAGACCATCAGCGTCCAGTCGCTCAACGACAGGGAGCGCGACGGCATCAGCGGGCGCGTCGTACTCGTCCGCGTCCTCTACGCGGACGGCACGGTCTGGCGGCGGCCCGAGCAGGGGCCGCCTTGACGCTGCCGGAGGCGCGGTGATAGGTTGTGACACCTCGGCGCGCGCACGACCGCGAGGCGCGGCGCAACGTTCTTTAAATGCAGATTTGTCATCGCTGATTCAACCCGGCCGCCCTTCGGCGGCGCGGGTTGACCGTCGCAGGTCAAAAAGCCCCCGCCCCTCCGAGCGGGCGCGGGCTTCAAGGGAAGTCGGGTGTAAAGCCCGCACGGTTCCCGCCACTGTGAACCGGCGATTCGTGCCGCGCTCTTCTCCGCCAGACGGAGGCCACTCGACCCGCGGGTCGGGGAAGGCTCATGAAGCGCGGCGCGTCCGAGCCGGGAGTCAGGAAACCTTGCCTGTGAAAAGCCGTGAACCGTGAACCGTCAACCGTGACAAGAGAAGACAGATTCTTCTTCTTGTCACGGCCCGCGGTTGACGGTTCACGCCCTTTCTGACGGAGGCGACCGCTTACGCCCCGGGAAAGGGCGAGTGGCGTCGGGCGTGAACCGCAGGCGAGCGCGCCGACCCTTCGGGGTTTCGGGCCGCCGCCGCGCTTCACGTGAGTTTCCACCGGCAAGCCCTCGGTCTTCCACGCGGAAGACCGAGGGCTTTCTCTTTTGGCGTCGCGCCCCCGCCGGGAGCGCGCCGGCCGCGGGGAGACTCTCCAACCAACACCCCTCTCTTCCGCGCGCGCGGCCGCCCCCGCCGTCCGCCGCGAGAGGTATTTTGAAATGAGAAGAGAGACTTTCATCCGCACGACCGCCTTCACGAACGCCTTCGCCTGCGCGCTCGTCATGCTCTGCGCCTTCGCGCCCGCCCCCGCGCGGGCGCGGCAGCAGGGCGCGACCCTCTCCGGCCGCGTCACTGACCCGAGCGGCGCGGCCGTCCGCGGCGCCTCGGTCACGCTCGCCGAGCGCGCGCGCACGCAGGTTCGGCTCTCGACCGTGACCGACGACCAGGGCGCGTACCGCTTCGAGCGCCTCGCGCCGGGCGAGTACATCGTCGAGGCCGAGGCGGCGGGCTTCGCGCAGGGCGCGGCGCGGGCCGTCACGGTCTCGCGCGACTCGCAGGCCGCGCTCGACCTGCGGCTCGAAGTCGCGGGCGTCTCGACCGAGGTGGTCGTCACCGCGGCCGACGCGCCGCAGACCGTGGACGAAGTCTCGAAGGCGGTCACGGCCGTCTCGGCGCGCGAGATTGACGAGCGCGACGAGGCGACCGTCGCCGAGGCCCTGCGGACGGTGCCGGGCCTGCGCGTGCAGCAGCTCGGCGGCCCCGGCTCGCTCGTCTCCATCAAGACGCGCGGCCTGAGGAATCAGGACACCTCCGTCCTCATCGACGGCTTCCGCTTCCGCGACCCGGCGACGCCGCAGGGCGACGCGACCAGCTTCCTCTCCGACTTCAACGTGACGGCCGCCTCGCGCGTCGAAGTCCTGCGCGGCTCCGGCTCCTCGCTCTACGGGACGAACGCCGCGGGCGGCGTCGTCAACCTCGTCACCGAGGAGGGCGGCGGCCCCTTCCGCGGCCAGCTCTTCGCCGAGGGCGGCGGGCTCGGCTTCGCCCGCGGGCGCGCGCAATTCTCGGGCTCGGCGGGCGAGGCCGAGCGCGTCGTCTTCAGCGCGGGCGTCTCGCACCTCAACGTCTCCGGGGGCGTGGACGGCGACGACGCCGCGCGCTCGACCAACGCGCAGGGTCGCGCCCTCTTCCGCCTGGCGCCGGCGGCCACGCTCTCCGCGCGCGTCTACGCCTCCGACGCCTTCGCGCAGCTCAACGAAGACCCGCAGGCGGTCGGCACGCTCCCCGCGGCCGGCGTCGTCGAGGCGCGCCCCCTCTCGCGCGGCGAACTGCGCCGCTACGAGTCGGGCACGCCTTTGAGTCAACTCGACCTCGGCGGCGCGACCTTCCTGCCGGCGGCGAACGACGCGGACTTCTCGCGCGCCGGCCGCTTCTTCTCCGGCGCCCTGACGTTCGCGCAACGCCCTTCGGAAGCCTTCGGCTACTCCGTCAGCTACCACGGCCTCGCCACGCGCAACTCCTTCCGCGAAGGCCCGGCCGTCCCCGGCGACCCCGCCGACTTCTTCTTCGAGCCGCGGGGCTCGACCGTCAACGACTTCGACGGCTCCGTCCACACGCTCAACGCCCGCGCCGACTTCCGCCTCGGCCGCCACAACCTCGTCAACGCCGGCTACGAGTTCGAGCGCGAGAGCTTCCTCACGCGCTTCCAGGACGTCGCGCCCGCAGGCAACTCCTCGGCCGAGGTTGACGAGCGCAGCCACAGCCTCTTCGTGCAGGATCAGCTGCGCTTCCTCGACGGCCGCCTGCAACTCTCGGCCGCCTTCCGTGCGCAGAGCTTCCGCCTGGGCAGCCCGCGGTTCACGCCGTCGGCGAGCGCGCCCTACGCGGGGCTCGCGTTCGACTCGCCGCCGAACGCCTACACGGGCGACGGCTCAATCGCCTACCTCTTCCGCTCGACGGGGACGAAGCTGCGCGGGCACGTCGGCAACGGCTACCGCAAGCCCTCGCTCTACGAGCGCTACGGGACCTTCTTCAGCCCCTTCTTCGGCTACAGCGCGCTCGGCGACCCGCGGCTCGCGCCCGAGCGCTCGCTCGCCTTCGACGCGGGCGTCGACCAGACGTTCGCCGCGAACCGCGCGCGGCTGTCGGCGACCTACTTCTACACGCGCCTGCAAGAGGTGGTCGGGTTCGGCGACACGCCCGCGGACCCGTTCGGCCGCTTCGGCGGCTTCCTCAACACGGGCGGCGGCCTCTCGCGCGGGGTCGAGCTGAGCGGCGAGTTCGCGCCCGCGCGCTGGCTCGACCTCTTCGCCTCCTACACGCACGCGAACAGCGACCAGCGGCGGCCCGTCGTCGCGGGCGTGCTCCGCGCCTTCGCCGTCTCCGAGCACCAGTTCACACTCGTCGCCAACGCGCGGCTCGGCTCGCGCGTCGCCGTCAACTTCGACCTCGTGGCCGCGGGCGACTACCTCGCGCCCATCTTCGACCCGTCGACGTTCACCAACCGCGCCTACCGCTTCGACGGCATCCGCAAGGGCGACGTGACGGCGAGCTACACGCTCCCGCTCTCCGACTCGCGCCGGCTGCGCTTCTTCGGCAAGGTCGAGAACGTCTTCGACCGCGACTACTACGAGAACGGCTTCCGCACGCCCGGCGCGAACGCGCGCGCGGGGGCCGCGCTCCACTTTTAAGAGCATGGGCGTCGAGACGTCGAAGGAGGGGCGGCCGCCCGCCGAGGGCGCGGACTTCTACCGCGAGGGCGCGTACGTCGTCTTCACCGCGGCCTACCTCCTGCGCCGCGGCTACTGCTGCGAGAGCGGCTGCCGCCACTGCCCGTACGGCGCGGAGTCGGAGCCCGCCGGTCTTCATGAAAAAGACAGGGAACGAGATGAGGAGTAAGTCCGCCACCCCGTTCGCCGCGGCGCTCTTCGCGCTCCTGCTCGCGCTGTGCGCGGGCTGCGGGAACGCCGGCCCGGCCGCGCCCGCTTCCGATGCCAGGCCCGCGCGCATCATCTCGCTCACGCCGAGCACGACCGAGATACTCTACGGCGTCGGCGCGTTCGACCGCGTGGTCGCCGTCTCCGACTACTGCGCCTTCCCGCCCGAGGCGGCGAGGCTCCCGCGCGTCGGCGGCTGGAGCAACCCGAACATGGAGCAGATCGCGGGGCTCCGGCCCGATCTCATCATCTTCTCCGACGCGCAGTCGCAGTTCGTTAGGGACAAGGTCGAGGCCGCCGGCATCAGGACGCTCGAAGTGCCCTCCCAGACGCTCGAAGACGCGTACAAGTCCATCGAGCTGATAGGGCGGGCCACCGGCGACGAGGCGGCGGCGCGGGAGATGCTTGAGCGGACGCGCGCGGGCGTCGAGGCCGTCCGCCTCGCGACCGAGCGCCTGCCCAAGCGACGCGTGCTCTGCGTCGTCGACCGGGTGCCGGGCACCCTGCGCGACCTCTACACGGCGGGCGGCGACAGCTTCATCGCGCAGCTCATACGCGTCGCCGGGGGCGAGCCCGTCTCGCCGCCGGCGCGCGAGGGCTGGGGCAAGATGCAGAAGGAGGCCGTCGTCGCGCTCGACCCGGACGTCGTCCTCGACCTGATGATGCATAAGGAGGCGGCCGGCGGCTACGGCGAGGACACGCTCGCCGTCTGGAAGGAGCTGCCGACCCTGCGCGCCGTGCGCGAGGGGCGCGTCCACCCCGTCCGCGACGAGACCGTGCTTCACCCCTCGCACCTCGTCGGCGACTCGGCGCGCAAGTTCGCCGAACTCATCCACCCCGAGGCGTTCGGCAAGAGGTGACCGGCGGCACACTCATCGAAGGGCGCGGCCTGCGTTTCGCCTACGGCGGCGGCGCGCCGGAGGTCGTGTGCGGGGCGTCGCTCGGCGTGGAGCGCGGGCGTCTGTCGGCCCTCATCGGGGCGAACGGCTCGGGGAAGTCCACGCTGATACGCCTGCTCGCGGGGCTGCTCCGGCCGACGGCGGGCGAGGTCACTTTGGGCGGCGTGCCGCTCGCGCGCGTCGAGGCGCGGGCGCGCGCGCGCCGCGTCGCCTACGTGCCGCAGACCGTCTCGACCGTCTTCCCCTTCACCGCGCTCGAAGTCGTCCTGACGGGCCGCAGCCCGCACGCCCCGCGCTTCCGCTTCGAGACGGGGCGCGACGTGGAGGCGGCGCGCGCGGCGCTGGCGGCCGTGGACGCCGCGCACCTCGAAGCGCGCCCCGTCACCGAGCTCTCGGGCGGCGAGCGCCAACTCGTCGCGCTCGCGCGGGCGCTGGCGCAGGAGCCCGAGTGCCTCCTGCTCGACGAGCCCTCGGCGGCGCTCGACCTCAAGCACCGCGCCGGACTCATCCGCCACCTCCGCCGCCTGCGCGACGAGCAGGGCATGACGGCGCTCGTCGTCACGCACGACCTGATGCTCCTGGACCCGGCCTTCGACCGCGTCCACGCCGTCCGCCGCGGCCGGGTGGCCGCCGAGGGCGCGCCCGCCGACGTGCTCCGCGACGAGGTGCTCGCCGACATCTACGGCGACGAGCACGTCCGCGCGCGCAGCGCCTTCGGCCGCACGTTCGTCTGGTCTGAGCTGTGAGGGAATTTTTCGGTTTGCGATTTTTGATTTGCGGCCTGCGATTTAGAATCGGCGGCGGGCGCGTGCGGAAGGCGTGAGCGGGTTTGTCTTCAAATCGAAAATCAGAAATCGCAAACCGAAAGTCCGCGACGGCGGGGGCGCGGCTGCGCCGGGCGCTGCTGCTGCTGACGCTCGTGCTCGCCGCCTCGACGCTCCTGGCGCTCTACGTCGGCTACCAGCGGCTCGACTTCGCGGCCCTGTGGACGGACGAGCGGGCGCGGCTCATCTTCTTCGGGCTGCGCCTGCCGCGCGTCCTGATGGCGGGCCTCGTGGGGGCTTCGCTCGGCGCGGTCGGGGCGGCGTTGCAGGCGATGTTCCGCAACCCACTGGCCGAGCCTCTGACGCTCGGCGTCTCGGGCGGCGGCGCGCTGGGCGCGAGCGTGGCGATTGCGTTCGGGATGGGGGCGCGCGTGGCGGGGCTGCCGGTCGTCTTCGTCGCCGCGTTCGCCGGCGCGTGCCTGAGCGTGGTGGTGGTCTACCGGCTGGCGCGAACGGGCGCGACCGTGCTGCCGGGCGCGCTGCTGCTCGCGGGGGTGGTGATGAACACGGTGGCGGCGGCCGGCGTCGTCGTCATACAGTACTTCGCCGACTACTCGCGCGCGCTGCAAATACTGCGCTGGACTATCGGGAGCCTCGACGTCGTGGGCTTCGACCTCGTCTGGCGGATGCTGCTGTTCCTCGTGCCGGGGTGGGTCATCCTGCTGCTGCTCGCGCGCGACCTGCACCTGCTCGCGGTGGACGAGGAGACGGCCGAGAGCCTCGGCGTCAACGTCCGGCGCAGCGAGCGGCTGGTCTACGTCGCGGCGTCTCTAATCGTCGGCGTGACGGTCGCGGTCGGCGGCACCATCGGGTTCGTCGGCCTCATCGTCCCGCACGCCGTCCGGCTCCTCTTCGGCGAGGACGTGCGCGTCGTGATGCCGTGCTC
>DASVTS010000006.1:0-15975 GCA_036387455.1 Pyrinomonadaceae bacterium
GATGATCGTCGGCGAGAACGCGCGCTCGGTGGACCTGGACGTCAACATCGTGCGCGAGAAGAAGCTGACGAACATGCGCGCCGCGTCCGCCGACGAGGCGATGCGGCTCGTCCCCGTCAAAGACCTCTCGCTCGAACAGTCGCTCGAATTCATCTCGGACGACGAGCTGGTCGAGGTCACGCCGAAGTCCATCCGGCTGCGCAAGCGCGTGCTGGCCTCGAACCAGCGGCCGAAGAAGGAGAAGGCTTGACAGCGCGGCGCGCGCGCCGTAAGTTCTGCGCGTCAAGCTCAGCACGCGGACAGAGGTGGGCGAAGTGAACGAGAGGGTCTGCTGGAACTGCGGGCACTTGCAGCAGCATCACACCATCGCGGGCGGGTGCTCGTTCGCGCCGGAGGGCGGCGAGCGCTGCGACTGCCCGCGCTACGAGGACAGCGAGTACAGCGGCGAGCAGCGCAAGCGCGACACCTACACGCTCTCCGACCGCCGCCGCCTCGGCATCAGGAAGGGTCGGCCTTAGGGGTCTCCTCGCCCTCGCCTTCGTCTTCGTCCTCGTCCGGCCGGTAGGTCTCGTAGCCGGTGGCGTCGTCGTAGTAGTATCGCCCGGGCTCGCGGGCGGGGCGCGACTCGCCCGCCGGTTTTGTTGTATCATCCCGCCGCTCTGTCACCTTCAACGTCTCCCTGAAATCAAAAGCGATTCTCGCCACGCGCGCACACGCCGGCCCGGATTATAACGCCGGGGGGGGCGCGCGCGGGGGCCGAGCCGAGAGGACTTAATGCGAGGACAAACCTTCCGGCGCGCCGCCGCGTCCGTGGCGCTCGCCGCCGCGCTGCTCTCACAGCCGGCGTTCGCGCGGCGGCAGGCCCAGGCGCCGCAGCAGGCGCCGCGGCCGTTCGAGCTGACCGTGGACAGCATCATGCGCGGCCCCGACCTCGTCGGCTACGCGCCCGCGGGCGTCTACTGGTCGCAGGACAGCCGCCGCGTCTTCTTCCGCTGGAAGCGCGCGGGCGAGCCGCGGCTGAAGGAGACGGACCTCTACGTCGTGAACGCCGACGGCGCGGGCTTGCGCAGGCTGACGGAGGCGGAGGCGCGGCAGGCGCCGCCGGCCGGCGGCGAGCTGTCGAAGGACAGGCGCCTGACCGTCTTCACGGAGGAGGGCGACGTCTTCCTCTACGACCACGAGAAGAACGAACGCCGCCAGTTGACGCGCACGGTCGAGCCGGAGTCGAACGCGCACTTCACGCGCGACCAGCGCCGCGTCTACTTCACGCGCCAGAGCAACCTCTACGTGATGTCGCTGGAAGGCGGCCCGCTCGAACAGCTCACGGACATACGCGTGCCCGCCCCGCCGGGCGGCGGCGCGCAGCAGGGGGCGGGCGCCGGCCCGCCGGCCCGCGCGGGCGAGAATCAGGAGTTCCTGCGCAAAGAGGAGCGGCAACTGCTTGAGGCCGTGCGCGAGCGCGCCGAGCAGCGCGAGGCGCAGGAGCGGCAGCGGCGCGAGCGCGAGCGCGACAGGCGCAAGCCCTTCAACCTGACGCAGGGGCAGACGGTGACGAGCCTCCTGCTCTCGCCCGACGGCGCGCACGTCGTCCTCACCCTGAGCGAGCCCGCCTCCGGCAAGAACGCCATCGTCCCGAACTTCGTCACCGAGGCGGGCTACACCGAGGACATCCAGTCGCGCACGAAGGTCGGAGACAATCAGGGGCGCACGCGGCTCGGCCTCGCCTCGGTCACGACCGGCGAGGTGCGCTGGGTCGAGACGGGCCTGCGCGCCGAGGTCGCCCCGCGCGTCCAGGCGCGCACCGAGCAGAACGCGGCCGAGTCCGCGCAGCAGACCGGGCAGCAGGCGCAGCAGACGCAGCAGGGCCAGGCGGGAGCGCAGCAGCAGACCGGCGCCCAGTCACAACAGCAGCAGCAGTCCCAACAGGGACAGCGCACGCAGGCGCAGGGGCAGCAGACCGAGTCGGCGCAGGCGGCGCGCGACCGCGAGGTGCAGCTCTTCCAGTTGCAGTGGTCTGAGGACGGCACGCGCGCGGCGATGCTGGCGCGCGCGGCCGACAACAAGGACAGGTGGGTGCTGGCGCTCGACCCCTCGACGGCGAAGACGCGTGTGCTGGCGCGCGTCCACGACGACGCGTGGGTCGGCGGCCCCGGCTCGTTCACGCTGGGCTGGCTGCCCGACGACCGGCGCGTCTACTTCGTCTCCGAGCGCGACGGCTGGGCGCACCTCTACGCCGTCGCGGCCGACGGCGGCGAGCCCGCGCAGTTGACCGCGGGGCGCTTCGAGGTCTCGGACGTGCGCCTCTCCGCGGACAAGACGAAGTTCTACTTCACTTCGAGCGAGGGCAGCCTCTTCGAGCGCCACCTCTACTCGATGCCGGTCGCGGGCGGGGCGCGCACGCGCCTGACGACGATGGCGGGCGGCAACCAGGCCGACGTCTCGCCCGACGAGACGACGCTCGCCGTCGTGCGCTCCTACGCCAACCGCCCGCCCGAACTCTACCTCCAGCCGAACCGCCCCGCCGCCGTCCAGAACGCGCAGGCGCCGAACGCTCCGAACGCGAGCCCGCAGGCGGCCGTCGCGCCGGCGGCGCCCGGCCCCGAGGTCAAACAGGTGACGACCTCGCCCGTCCCCGAATTCTTCACCCGCGACTGGAGCGACCCGCCGGTCGTCAGCTTCCGCGCGCGCGACGGCGCGAGCGTCTACGGCCGCCTCTACAAGCCCGCGGCCCAGCAGCGCGGCGGCCCGGCCGTCATCTTCGTCCACGGCGCGGGCTACCTCCAGGACGTGCACAAGTGGTGGTCGAGCTACTACCGCGAATACATGTTCCACCACCTGCTCGCCGAGCGCGGCTTCACGGTCTTGAGCATCGACTACCGCGGCTCGGCCGGCTACGGGCGCGACTGGCGCACCGGGATTTACCGCCACATGGGCGGGAAGGATTTGGACGACCACGTGGACGCCGTCCGCTACCTCGTCGCGGAGCACGGCGTAGACCCGCGGCGCGTCGGGCTCTACGGCGGGAGTTACGGCGGCTTCATCACGCTGATGGCGATGTTCACCACGCCCGACATCTTCGCCGCGGGCGCGGCCCTGAGGCCCGTCACCGACTGGGCGCACTACAACCACCCCTACACCGCCAACATCCTCAACGAGCCGCAGGACGACCCCGAAGCCTACCGCCGCAGCTCGCCCATCTACTTCGCCGCGGGCCTCAAGGGCGCGCTCCTCATCTGCCACGGCATGGTGGACACCAACGTCCACTTTCAAGATACCGTCCGCCTCGTCGAGCGCCTCATCGAGCTGCGCAAGGAGAACTGGGAGCTGGCCGCCTACCCCGTCGAAGACCACTCCTTCGACCGCGCCGACTCCTGGGCCGACGAGTACAAGCGCATCCTCAAACTCTTCGAGACTAACCTGCGGCCCGACGCCGGCCCCGCGCCCGCCTCCCGGCGCGCTACAGAGCGCAGGCAGTAGGCGGCGACGACCCGAAGGGCGCTGAAAGTGAGCCGCCGCCGCGCGCCTCCCGGCGACCGCGGCGGCTCATATTTTTATTGACATCTCCACCCGGCCCGCATATCTTTCCCCCGCAATTCGATTCGTCAATCTCACGCAGCCGAAAGAACAATCTGAGCGTCGGATCCGGGGCCGTTAGCGCCGGGAGGAGTCGCGTCCTATGACAGACAGCAAAACGCCCGCCGGACAGAACCCTACCGAGCAGTTGATGATTCAACTCAGACTGGAGGGGGTCAAGGAGGCCAACAGGAGGGCCCGCTACGCCTTCCTCGCCTCGACGGTCGCCTCGCTCTCTATAATGATAACGGTGTGGAACGCGTACGGCTCCTGGAACCGGTTCCTGCCGTTCCTGAAGGGCGGCGCTTTTGCCACCAGCGAGGTGACGCAGTGGGCGCAGAAGGAGCTTCTCTCCGAGTGGGTGAAGGACCACACCATCTCCAATCAGGTTCTAGGTATCCGCGTCAGCATCTTCGACGCGGCGCTGCTCGGCTCCGTGAGCGTCTACGTCATCTCGATGTGGTTCTTCTACAGCCTCCGGCGCGCCAACCGCGCCATCGGCTCCCTTCTGCGGGACACCAAAGACGCCGAGGGCGCGCTCGTCAACATGGTCTATTACGGGGTGGCCGACCAGCTGATATTTGCCGAGACCGGCCAAGGCGACGAGCCCATCAGCGATCTTGACACCATCAAAGACCCCGTCCCGCGCGGCATCGTCGTCCGCTATGCCTACCAGGCGCTGTTCTTCCTCCCCGGCCTGGCCATCTTGTCCATCGTCGTCGGGGACATGTTGTCGCTGGCACTCGAAGCCCCTTTTCGGCAAGGGACTCCCGTCCTGCTCCCGCACCTTAAGGACATGTCGGCGGATGAGTGGGTGAAACTCATCTGTATGGAGCTGATAGCCGTGTTCCTGACTTACGAGGCGTTCAAGCTCGGCTGGAAATGCCTGCGCTTTGAGAAGGCCACCGGGGAGATTCTGAAGCAATACTCCAACCTCCTCCTCCCGCACGGGGCTACGGGGCGGCGGGCGGCGGGGCGGCCCCGCCGCTGACGCCCGGCCCTCGGAGCCTTCACCCTTCCGCGTTCCGCAAAAGTCCGCCCCGGTGTTACTATGTGCGCCGCCGGGAGCCGGCCCCCTTCAGACCTAGCCCGTCGGAGCATCTAACTTGGATTCATTCAGAGCGGCCGCCGCACTGTCTTTGCTCTGCCTCGCCTTCGCGGCGTCGGGCGCGCCGCCCGCGCCGCAGGGGCGCGTCTCGGTGCGCGTCAGGGGGCGGCACGGGGTCGTCGTCAGGGAGCGCGGGCGCTCGCACGCGCTCGACCTGACGGAGCAGGCGGACGCGGCGCGCATAGAGGAGGTGTCGGTCGTCTTCCTGACGCGGAAGGACGAGTCCACCTACCTCGTGCTCGACGTGTGCGGGATGTCGAAGGAGACGTCCGACGACCGGCAGTGCGGCGCGGGGACGGAGTGTAACGTCGTGTGGCTCAAGCTCGACGGCGCGTGGCGCGTCCGCGGCGCGCAGAACGTGCGCTACGAATCGTGCTGGGCGCCGGTCACCTCGGACGAGGGGCCGAAGGTCGCGGGGCGGCGCCTGAAGCTCGCGCTCGAAGACTTCCGCGCGGAGGTGCGGCGCGAAGTCTCGTACGACGCCGACAGCCCCGAAGCGGGGTTGACGGTCAGAGAGTCCGCCATCCCGACATCGAACCCTTGAGCCCGAACCACGGAGGGGAGAGCATGAGAAACTTCTTGCGGGGGGCGCTCGCGCTGTCCCTCCTGCTGTCGCAGGCGGCGGCCGCCGCGCCGGCGCGCGCGCAGACTGCGCGGCCCGCGCAGGACGCGCAGGGGCGGCGCCTCATCACGGCCGAGGACTATTACGCCTTCGAGTTCGTCGGCGACCCGCGGCTTTCGCCGGACGGGCGCTGGGCGGCTTACGTCCTGACGACCGTAGACCAGCGGCAGAACCGCCGCCTGTCGCAAATCTGGCTCGCCGCCGCGGACGGCAGCCGCCCGCCGCGTCAGCTCACGACGAGCCCGCAGTCCTCCACCTCGCCGCGCTGGTCGCCCGACGGCCGCTCGCTCGCCTTCCTCTCCACGCGCCCAGACGGCGGCGCGCAGACAGCGACGCCGACGCCGACGCCATCTCCGTCTTCGTCACCGGCCCCGTCGAACCCCGAGGCGCAGGGCGCCGGCGCGGCGCCGCAGACGACGGGGACGCCGACCCCTTCGAGCACGCCCGGGCAGACGGGCACGGCGACGACGCCGGGCGTGCCCAGCGCGCTCCAGACGGCCGCCGCCGCGGGCGACGCCGCGCCGCGCTCGCAGGTCTGGGTGCTCCCGCTCGAAGGCGGCGAGGCCCGTCGCGTGACCAGCCTCAAGAACGGCGTCGGCACCTTCGACTGGTCGCCCGACGGCACGCGCTTCGTGCTGACGAGCCGCACCGGGCCGAGCGACGCGAAGCCGCCTTCGAGCGACGTGCGCCACTACAAGCACACGTCCTACAAGTTCAACGACACGGGCTGGTTCGACGACAAGCGCAGCCACGTCTGGGTCGCGGACGCGGCGGGCGGCGCGGCGCGGCAAATCACCTCGGGCGAGGACTGGAACGACTCCGACCCGCGCTGGTCGCCCGACGGGCGCTCCATCGCCTTCGTCTCCGACCGCACGGGGAAGGCTTTCGACGAGAGCCGCAACACGGACGTCTGGGTCGTCCCGGCCGAGGGCGGCCAGCTCACGAAAATCTCCGACCACGAGGAGGAGGATTCCAGCCCCCGCTGGTCGCCCGACGGGAAGTCAATCGCCTTCGTCGGCCGCCTGCGTCCGCGCGACCACCCGAAGATTTTCGTCGCGCCCTCGACGGGCGGCCGTCCGTCGCGCAACGTCGCCCCCGCGCTCGACCTCATCCCGTCGAACCTGACGTGGGGCGACGCCGGCCGCGCGCTCTACTTCGAGACGGGCGTGAAGGGGGAGGCGCACCTCTTCCGCGTGGACGCGGGCGAAGGAAGCATTCGTCAGGTGACGAAGGGCGCGCGCGCCGTGCGCTCGGTGGACTTCTCGGACGACGGGCGGAGGATGGTCTACGCCGCGAACGACTTCGAGCACATGGACGACCTGTACGCGGCCGACGCCGACGGCTCGAACGAGAGGAAGCTGACGGGCCTGAACGCGAAGCTCTGGCCGCGACTCCGCCTCGCCCCGGTCGAGCGCATGACCTACAAGGGCGCCGGCGGCTGGGACGTGGACGGCTTCCTCGTCAAGCCCGTCGGCTGGGAGGAGGGGAAGAAGTACCCCCTGATCCTGAGCATCCACGGCGGGCCGGCGGGGCAGTACGGCGTGGACTGGTTTCACGAGTTCCAGGTCTACGCCGCGCGCGGCTGGGCCGTCTTCTACACCAACCCGCGCGGCTCGACGGGCTACGGCCAGAAGTTCGAGCGCGGCATCGAGGGCGAGTGGGGGCGCAACGACTACACCGACGTGATGAACGGCGTCGAGGAGGTCCTGCGCCGCCACGCGTGGGTGGACCGCGGGCGGCTGGGCGTGACGGGCGGGTCTTACGGCGGCTACCTGACGAACTGGATAGTCGGCCACACGAACCTCTTCAAGGCGGCGGTGACGCTCCGCAGCGTCGTCAACTTCGTCAGCGACGAGGGCACGCGCGACGGCGCCTACGGTCACAAGGAGGACTTCGGCGGCGACCTCTTCGAGAAGTTCGACCTCTACTGGGAGCGCTCGCCCTTGAAGTACGCCGCCAACGTCAAGACGCCGATACTGATTCTGCACTCGGAGAACGACCACCGCGTCCCGCTCGAACAGGGCGAGCAGTGGTTCCGCGCGCTCCGCCACTTCGGCGCCACGGCCGAGTTCGTCATCTTCCCGCGCGAGAACCACAACCTCACACGCACGGGCGAGCCCAAACACATCGTCGAGAGCCTGAACTGGCAGCTCTACTGGTTCGACCGCTACCTCGACGGCAAGACGGACGCCGTCCCGCCCGACGCGCGATGACATTCGAGCTGCCGAAGCTCTACCCGATAACCGACCGGCGGCTGTCGGGGCTGTCGCACGCCGAGCAGGTCGCGCGCCTGTGCGAGGGCGGCGCGCGGCTTATCCAGTTGCGGGAGAAGCATTTATCGCCGCGGGAGTTCTACCGGGAGGCGTCCGAGGCTTTACGCGTGGCGCGCTCTTTCGGGGCGAAATTGATAATCAACGACCGTGCGGACGTCGCGCTCGCGCTGGGCGCGGACGGCGTGCACGTGGGTCAGGACGACATGCCGCCGGGCGCCGTGCGTAAACTGTTGGGAGAGAACGGCTTGGTCGGTTTCTCCACGCACGGCGCCGGGCAGGCGGTCGCGGCGGCGGCCCTGCCGGTAGACTACGTCGCCATCGGCCCGGTCTTCGCCACGTCTTCGAAGGAGAACCCCGACCCGGTCGTCGGCCTCGAAGGCGTCGGGCGCGTGCGCGAGGCGGTCGGGAGCCTCCAACTTGTTGCCATCGGCGGAATTACGGTCGAGACGGCGCGTTCCGTGCTCGAAGCCGGCGCCGACTCGGTCGCCGTCATCGGCGCCCTCCTCAACACCCCCGACCCCGCCGAAATCACCCGCCGCACGCGCGACTTTCTCGCCCGCCTGTGACCCCGCCCGCCGCGGCCGAAAGGTAAAGTGTTAAACTACTAAGCGTTAAAAGTTTTAACTTGCTTTTCCCGTGCTGTTCAGACATTATAAAAAAGGTCGTCGGGGGCAGTGCCCCGTCCCCGGCCCCCGTCCTGACGAGCCCGCCCCGGTCTTTACCGCCACCCACACGGAGCAGCCAATTCCAGCATGAAATATTTCGACCTGCCGCCCGTCATCGAGCAAATGCTACAGGTCTCTGAGGACATCAGCGACCTCAACTTCTCCGTCGGGCAGCCGCCGCAGGTGGAGGTCAACGGCCGCCTGCGCCACGTCCAGCCGCACGGCCTCCAGAAGCTGACGCCCTACCAGACTGAAATCATTGCGATGACGCTGCTCTACGGCAACCCGGACGCGGCGCAACGTCTGGCGCACACGGGCTCGGCCGACCTCAGCTACTCGCTCCCCTCGCGCACGCGCTTCCGCGTCAACATCTTCCAGCAGCGCGGCACCTACGCCATCGTGATGCGCGTCATCCCGACCGCCATCCCGACGCTCGAAGCCCTCAGCCTGCCGCAGCAGCTCGCCGAGGTGGCCGAGCTGCGCAACGGCATCGTGCTGGTGACGGGCCCGACCGGCTCCGGCAAGTCGACCACGCTGGCCGCCGTCATCGACCTCATCAACCAGCGGCAGCAGTACCACATCGTCACCATCGAAGACCCCATCGAGTTCCTCCACATGCACAAGAACTCGACCATCAACCAGCGCGAGGTCGGCTCGGACGCCCGCGACTTCCCCTCGGCGCTGCGCGCGGCCCTCCGGCAGGCGCCGAAGGTCATCCTCATCGGCGAGATGCGCGACTACGAGACGACGGAAATCGCGCTCGAAGCGGCCGAGACGGGGCACCTCGTCCTCTCGACCCTGCACACCATCGACGCGTCGAAGACCATCGACCGCATCATCGGCCTCTACCCGAAGAACGAGGAGCAGGTCATCCGCACGCGCCTCGCGCAGACGTTCCGCTACATCGTCTCGCAGCGCCTGATTCCGCGCGGCGACGGGCGCGGGCGCCTCGCGGCGGTCGAGGTGCTGAAATCTACGCCGCGGACGCGCGAGTACATCGCGGCCGGCGAGTCGGACGGGAAGACCTTGCTCGACGCGATGCGCGACGGGCGGCTCGACGGCATGCAGGACTTCGACACGGTCATCAAGGGGATGATCGAGGCGGGGACGGTCACGCTCGAAGACGGGCTCTCCTTCGCCACCAACCCGAACAACCTCCAGCTCGCGCTCAAGGGCATGTCGGCCACCGACGACTTCCAGGCCCCGGCCGCCGCGCCCTCCTTCACCGCCCGGCGCCCGACGCCCGGCGGCGCCGCACGCGCCTTCCCCGCCGCCCCCGCGCGCCCCGCGGGCGGCTCCATGCTCGACCTGATTGAGTAGAGGCCGGAGACCGGAGGCCAAGGGCTGGTTAGAGCCCCGGCCTCGCGGCAAAAGCCTCAGTTGGTAGATTGAAAAACTGCACCCGGGATAGCCGGCGACTGGCCTCCAGTCTCCAGCCCCTAGCCTCTAAGTCATGATTGTCACCTGCCACAACTGCACCGCGCGGCTCCAGCTCGACGGGGCCAAGGTTCCGGCGCGCCCGTTCAGCGTGCGCTGCCCAAAGTGCCAGCAGATTATCAACGCGCAGCCGCCGGCTCCGACCGCGGCGCGCGACGCGCTGGCGGTCGGGGGCGACGTGCCCGCCTCGGCGCGGCCGCAGCAGGAGGCGCCGGCCGCGATGCCCGCGCCCATCATGGCCGAGGCGACGCCCGCGCCCGAGTCGGCCGAGTCGCCCGACGAGCTGATGCGCCTGCTGGCCTCCCTGCTCCGGCGCGAGGCGTCGTCGGGCGCCGTCGCCGCCGCGGAGCACGGCCGCGGCCCCGGCGGGAGGCGCAGGCGTGCGCTCGTCTGCGCGGGCTCGGCCTTCGGCGGCGACGCGGTGCGCGCGCTCCGGCACGCGGGCTACGACGTGGCGGTCCCGGCCGACGCGCCGCAGGCCGTCGAGCGCATGCGCGAGGATCAGTTGGACGTGCTCGTGCTCGACCCGGAGTTCGACACCCGCGGGCAGGGCTCCATGCAGATCGGGCGCGCGCTGGCGACGATGCGTACGGCCGAGCGCCGCCGCCTCGTCTTCGTCATGCTCTCGAACACGGCGCGCACCGGCGACGCGCACGCGGCCTTCCTCGCGGGCGCCAACCTCGTCGTCAGCATGAAGGAGGTCGCCGACCTGCCGCGCGCCCTCGAAAAGAACATCCGCGACCTCAACGAACTCTACCGCGACTTCAACAAGGCGCTCGGCCTCGCAGAGCTGTAGGGAAGAACTAGACGGCGGACGGTAGGAAAACTCCGGCGGGCGTCGCGGGTCGAAGACCCGGCGCCCGCCGAAATGGTTTTCGCCGCTGTCCGCCGTCTACTCCCCTTTGCCTCCCACTGTCGGGCCCCGGCGTAATCTGCTAAGCTTACGCGCTGAAGATGGCCTCGGAGAACGGACACCGGCACGCGCACGGCGCACACGCGCACACTCACGACGCGCTCTCGGCGCGCGGCCGCCGCCGCCTGCTCCTCGTGCTCGTCCTGACGGCCGTCTACCTGCTGGCCGAGGCCGCGGGCGGGTGGCTGACCGGGAGCCTCGCGCTTTTGGCCGACGCCGGGCACATGTTCGCCGACGTGGCCGCCATCGCGCTCGCGCTCGTCGCCGCGCGCTTCGCCTCGCGGCCCGCGAGCCAGACGAAGACCTACGGCTACTACCGGCTGGAGATTCTGGCCGCCTTCACCAACGGCGTCGCGCTGGCCGCCGTCTCGCTCTTCATCCTCTACGATGCCTACGGGCGCTGGCTCGCGCCGCCGGTGCTCGAGCGCGGGGGCCTGATGACGGCGGTGGCCGCGGGCGGCCTGCTCGTCAACCTCGTCTGCGCGTGGCTGCTGCACGGCGACCACGAGAAGGACTTGAACGTCCGCGGCGCGTGGCTCCACGTCATCGGCGACGCGCTCGGCTCGGTGGGCGCCATCGCCGCCGGCGCGCTCGTCACGCTCAAGGGCTGGTACGCGGCCGACCCCCTGTTCAGCGCGCTCATCGCCGTGCTCATCGTCTGGAGTTCGTGGAACCTCATCCGCGAGGCGACGAACGTGCTGCTGGAGGGGACGCCCGCGCACATCAACCTCGCGGCGGTCGAGGGCGCCATCCTCTCGACCGACGGGGTCGAGGACGTCCACGACTTGCACGTCTGGACCATCACCTCGGGGCGCGACGCCCTCTCGGCGCACGTCCGGCACGCGCCGGCCTCCGCGCCCGCCGAGCTGCTGCGGAGCCTGCGCGCGAAGCTCCACGACCAGTTCGGCGTAGACCACCTGACGATTCAGATGGAGACCGGCGACTTCGAGGACGAGGCGTTCCACTTCTGCACCTCCGGCACGGCCTGCTTCCGCTCGGCGAAAGAGTAGTCTGGAGTCTGGAGTCTGGAGTCCGAAGTCAAGACAGCGTGCATCTCGTGCTTCTTGCCTTTGACTCCAGACTCCAGACTCCGGACTCCAGACTTAAAAATGGAGATTAGCCTTCTCATCGTCCTCGACCTGCGCGAGCAGGCGGCCTTGCAGGCGGCGCTGATGACGCACGGCGCGCCGGACGCGCTCGTCACGCTGGCGCTGACGGGCGCCTGCCGCATCCAGTCGCTCGACGAGGCGCGCCAGCTCCGCCGCTGGCTCGCCGAGACGCGCGCGTCGGGGAAGACCGACTTCGCCTCGCTCAACGTCATCGAGCGCGAGCTGGTGCGCTTCGGCGTTTAAGAGTATGGCAAACACCCAGCTAGGTTACGGCCGCGGCACCGTCCCGTTCGAGTTCGAGGGCGGGCGGTTCGAGGTGCTGGAAGGCGAGGCGGGCGAGGAGGCGCGGCCGCTGTCGGACGCGGAGGTCGGCGCGGCGCTCGACAACCCGCTGGACTCGCAGCCGCTCGAAGACATCATCAGCCCGGGCGAGAGCGTGCTCGTCGTCGTCTCGGACGCGACGCGGGCGACGGGGAGCGCGCAGGTCGTCAACCTGCTCGCGCGCCGTTTGATCGCCCTCGGCGTCGCGCCGTACGACCTGCGCGTCATCTTCGCCACGGGCATCCACCGCCCCGTGACGCGCGAGGAGAAGGCGGAACTCCTGACGCCCTTCATCGTCCAGCGCGTGCGCACGCTGGCGCACGACGCCGCCGACGGGTCGCAGCACGTCTCGATGGGCGTGACCGAGCGCGGCACGCCGGTCGAGCTGAACCGCGCCCTCTTCGAGCACTCGCACGTCGTCCTCACGGGCGCCGTCGGCTTTCACTACTTCGCGGGCTTCACCGGCGGGCGCAAGAGCGTCTGCCCCGGCCTCGCCTCGCGCCGCACGATTGAGGCGACCCACCTGCATGCGCTCGACTTCGAGACGGGCGGGCGCCGCGCGGGCGTCGGGGCGGGCCGCCTCGACGGCAACGCCGTCCACGAGGAGTGCGAGCGCATCGCGGCCGAGGCCGCGCCCTCCTTCCTCGTCAACACGGTGACGGACGCGCGCGGCCGAATCGTCCGCGCCTACGCCGGCGATTGGCGCGCGGCGCACCGCCTCGCCTGCGCCGAGTACGCCGACTCGCACACGGTCGGGATTAAAGAGAAGCGCGCGGTCGTCGTCGCCTCGGCCGGCGGCGCGCCCTTCGACCTGAACCTCGTCCAGGCGCACAAGGCCCTTGAGGCGGCCTCCTACGCGTGCGAGGAGGGCGGCCACATCGTCCTTGCCGCCGAGTGCGTGGACGGCCTCGGGCGCGAAGACTTCCTCAAGTGGTTCGACTCCCCGGACTCGCGCGCGCTCGCCGCGCGGCTGCGCGACTCCTACGAGGTCAACGGCCAGACCGCCTGGTCGCTGCTGACGAAGGCCGAGCGGTTCCGCGTCCAACTCGTCTCGAACCTCGCCGACGAGGACGTGCGCCGGATGCGCATGACGCCCGCGCGCACGGTCGGGGAGGCGCTCTCGCGCGTCGAAGCGGACGCCGCCGGCTACGTGCTGCCGCGCGGCGCGGCCTTCATGCCCGTCGTCGCGGGCTGACGCCGACGGCGGCTGCGGCCGGGCCTCGGGGTTGACGCGGTGCGCCGCAGAGACTAGCCTGATGCCCGTAAGTCGAGAACCCCCTCGGGAGGAGAACCCTTGTTTACCCTGACGACTTTCATCGCCCTGACGCTGGCCTGGCAGTCCGCCCCCGGCGCCTTGCAGAGCGTCTACACGAGCCTCGCCGCGCCCGACTGCAAGACGGTCAGCACGAACGAGGAGGGCGCACGGTCTACGCAGCGTTGCCCCGGCGCGGGCGGCTACGCCCTGCTCGTCGAGGACGCGGACTCGCGCATGTCCGTGACGGTGGTCGCGCCCGACGGGAAGAAGCACGACCTTAGATACTGGCAGGTGGTGACGACCGCCTTCTCCGAAATCGGCCGGAAGGCCGAGTGGCGCGTGAAGCGGCAGGGGCGGCGCGACGTGCCGGTCGCGCTCATCGTCCGCCTCAACGCCAGCGAAGACGGGGAGCACCCGGAGAAGAAGACCTCGTACCTCGTGGTCGCCAAAGTCACGCCGCAGCAGGTCTGCGTGACGGACCGGATAGCCCCCGCCGCGGACGCCAACGAGCAGGCGCGCAGCGCCGCCGACACCGCGTCGTCGCGCCCCTGCGTCGAGGCGCAGGAGTAAACGTTCGACGCCGTTAACAGACTTCGCATGAGGAGGGGCACAGAGTGAGAGAGAGGATGACGGGCGCGGCCTTCGCGGCGCTGCTCATTATCGCCGGCGCGGCCGGCGCGCGCGCGCAGGCGGGCGCGGCCGGCGCGCAACCGCAGCAGCAGACGGCGGCGGCGACCTCGGACGTGCGGCCGAGCGAGCCGCACGTGCCGCTGGCGCAGCCGGCGGTCGCCTACGACGTGGCGGGCAACGAGGCGCTCGGCGGTCGCCTGCGCACGCAGGCGCTCGCGGGCACGCCCGAGGCGCCCGCGCGCAACACGCGCGTCGTCATCGAGAACCGCAGCCCCGTCTTCTACAACTACGCCGCGGGGTGGGCGACCTTCTACGGCGAGGACGGCGTGCGCTGCGGCGAGGGCCTGTGGAAGCTCGAAGCCTTCGCGCCGCGCGAGCTGGTCGAGGTGGACACGCCGGGCCTGCGCCTGACCTGCACGCCCGCGACGTGGCGCCTCGTGGCGACGACGCTCCTGACGCGCACGGGCGACGTCGCCAAGCCGCGCGAGCAGACCGCGCCGCCCCCCGCCGAGCCCGGCGCCCCCGCGACGCCCGACCCCAACGCCGCGCCCGCCAACACGGCCGCCCCCGCCGCGCCCGCGCCCCCGCTCGAAATTAACGTCAACGGCAAGACCATCCCCATCCAGCTCGGCAACCCCCTCGAAATCCAGGTCGGCAAAGAGCGCGTCCGCATCGTCGTCCAGCAGGCCCCTTGAGAAGGCGCAAGTAAAAGGGCAGAAGGCAAAAGTGAGGAAAGGGGTCACGACCTCCTTCCTCACTTTTGCCTTTCTACTTACGTCTTACTTTCCCCTTGACCTGGGCGGCGTTTCGGGACGAAACTGAGGGCAAAATTCCCCCGCCCGTTAGAGTCCAAAGAGAGCTTGGAGGTTGAGATGGCGGACGAGAGGCAAAAGAACAAGTGCGGGCGCGAGACCTGCGACTGCCCCCCGGCCGAGGGCAGCAAGTATTGCAGCGAGGAGTGCGAGGACGCGGCTAAGGTTCACATGATGGAGATAGGCTGCACCTGTCACCACCCGGAATGCGGCTAGAGCTTGGGAAGAAAGGTTATGCAAAGATGAGCGAAAAGGAAACGAGCCGGGAGGGCGGGCGCGAAGAAATTCAACTGACCGATTTGGTTATCAGGGTCAACACGGTGTTGACGAACGACCCGTGCGCGCTGTGCGGCGAGGCGACCGACCCGACCGGCCTCGACCTCTATCTCGCCGACAGGCTGGCTCTCGTCTGTCACAGGTGCGGACTCTTTCATGCGCCCGCGCTCGTGCGTCTGCTCGATTTGGCGAGCGCCGCCAACACTTTCGTCAGGTCTGAATACGAGATGTTCAATATCAACTCGGACGAAAGGCCGGTCTAGGCCGGCGTCGATGAGTTAAAGACCGAAAGAGCGAGCCGCCGCCTCCGAGCTTCCCGGCGTTTGAGCGAGAGGAGGCGTCTCGCTTCGTGCGAGCGTCCTGGAAAACTTTATGAGCTGGCAAACCGACCTGCGAACTCAGGGCTTCTTTCGCTTCGCTCGTCTCACGCCGGAGCCTCTGGTTCTGGCCGCGCGCGAGGCCATCGAGCGCGACCTGCGGGAAAACTACGAGCCGGAGCGCCAGCTCGAATACGATAATCAATCCTACTGCCCTGATTTGCGCGCCACTCCGCCGATTATGAATCTGCTCACGGAGTCGCCGATTCGAGACGTGCTCGACGAGGCGCTTGGCCTCGACGAAATCGGTTGGGATAGAGGGCAGATAGCCATCCGCCGCGCGCACAATCACCCGCAGCCCGTCGCGCCCGTCCCGCACATCGACGGTTTTGCGAGCGGGCTGAACGGTCTCGAAGAACGAAAAATCTACAGCCTGACGGCGCTCGTCGGTGTTTTTCTGACGCCCGTCCTGCGCCCCTACGCGGGCAATTTCACGGTCTGGCCCGGCTCGCATTACGTCTACGAAAGCTACTTCCGGCAGCGTGGCATCGAAGCCATGCGGGAGCCGATGCCGACGCCGGATGTCGGCCAGCCCATGCAGCTTGAGTGCAACGTCGGCGACGTGGTGCTCTTTCATTACCAGCTCGCGCACACGGCAGCCGTC
>DASVTS010000007.1:0-14376 GCA_036387455.1 Pyrinomonadaceae bacterium
CCCCGCCGCCCTGCTTTTTACCTGCTGACTACCGTCTACCATCCACTGCTTTTGTCTACCTCCTTTGCCTTTCCCCGCGGATTCGCGTATAGGAAGGCGGATGAAGGTGCGCGTCGTTTTCCTGTTGCTGTGCGTGATCTGGGGCTCGACCTGGATGTTCATCAAGCTGGGGCTGCGCGACCTGCCGCCGATCAGCTTCGCCGCCGCGCGCTTCCTCCTCGCCACCGCCATCCTCTGGGCCGTCGTCGCCGCGCGGCGCGCGAGCCTGCCGCGCGGGCGCGCCGAGTGGGGGCTCATCGCGAAGACGGGCGTGCTGGCCTTCGCGCTCAACTACGGCCTGCTCTTCTGGGGCGAGCAGCACATTTCCTCGGGGCTGGCGGCGCTCCTCCAGGCGACCATCCCTGTCTTCGGCATGCTCCTCGCCCACCCGTACCTGCCGGGCGAGCGCCTGAACGCGCGCAAGCTGGCGGGGGCGCTGCTCGGCGTCGTCGGCGTCGGCGTCATCTTCTCAAGTCAGTTGGGGGCGGAGGGCGGCAAGGCCGTGTGGGGGAGCGCGGCGGTGCTGACGGGCGCCGTCTTCGTGGCCTACGCCAACGTGCTCGTGAAGGCGAGGGCCGCGCGGCTCGACGCGGCGGTGCTGTCGGCGGGGCAGATGGGGTGCGGGTTCGTGGTGCTCGCGGCGACGGGGCTGCTGTTCGAGGGCAACCCGCTGGGCTTCCGCTGGACTCGGCTCGCCGTCGGGTGCCTGCTCTACCTGACGCTGGTCGGGTCGGTTGCGGCCTTCCTCCTCTTCTACTGGCTGGTGCGCAACGTGGACGTGACGAAGACGATGCTCATCGCGCTGGTGACGCCGCTGGCGGCCGTGCTGCTCGGGGTGCTCGCGCTCGGCGAGGAGGTGACGTGGAGGACGCTGGCGGGCGGCGCGCTCATCATGTCGGGCATCGGGGTGGTCATGCTCCGGCGCGGGGGCGCGACCCCGCCGGAGGCCGTGACGCCTGAAGCCGGGGCCGCCGGTGACGCGGCCTAACTAGCCCCACGCGAAACTCGATTAGCCACAGAGACACGGAGACACAGAGATTTCATTTTTGAATCTCTGTGTCTCCGTGTCTCTGTGGCTAATCTCTTCCGGGCGAGACTACGGCAGCACCTCGACGTTGATGAAGAATTTGAAGGTGCCGGTCTGCTGGATGCCGAGGAGGAACTGGACGTTGACGGAGGCGCCGTTGGCGAGCGGCTGCGCGAGCGTCACCGAGCCGGCCGAGAGCGTCGAGTTGAAGCCGCCGCCGTCGGGCTGCGCGGGCGGCTGTTCGAGCGTCGTCCCCTGCACCGCGCAGGTGTTGGCCGGGCACGCCGCGTTCGGCCCCGTGATGGCGACCGAGAGCTGGCCGGAAGTCCGCGGCCGCAAGTCGGCGTAGGTCGCGGACGCGGGGAAGGTCGTGACGTCTATGATGCGGAAGCGGAGCCGCGTCACGGGGCCGCCCGTGTTGTTCACGACCGTCTTGCGGATGCTGAGCGTGCCGAAGGTCGCGTTGTTCGCCGGGTCGCTCCTGAAGTCGCGGACGCGGTTCGGCGGGTTGGAGCTGCCGACGGCCGGGTCGAGGTTGAGGCCCGGCATCTGGCCGTTGCGCTGGACGGGCGACGAAAGGTTCTCCGGCCCCGGCGCGCCGAGCCGGCGGCCCGCGCCGATGGAGTTCCCGCCCGTCTCGACGAAGACGAAGTCGGCGGCGTTGTCGTTCGTGTCCTTCGGGAAGCCGAGCGTCGGGCAGGTGCCGGGCGCGGTCAGCGAGCCGCCCTTGCCGCACGTGTCGCGGTAGAAGCTGTAGTTGAGGTTCGACGCGCCGAGCGACGGCAGCCCCGTCCCCTCGGAGTAAGGCGGGGGCGTCGCGCCGAAGCCGACGGCGTCCACCCGCGTCGCGGCCGAGAAGCCGGCCGGCGCGGCGGTGTTGAAGAGGGCGAGGCCGCTGTTGTCGGGGATGTCGGTCGTGTAGGCGGCGTTGCCCGGGGCGCTCGCGCCGAGCGAGTAGCCGGCCGAGTTGACGCACAGGAAGTGCCCGAGCGCGGGGATGACGGTGCCCGCGGGGATGACGCAGCGGACGACGTTGTCCTGCGCGGCGACGGCGTAGCCGGCCGAGCCGTCGGCGGTCGTCACGGTGTGGGCCGAGCCGGAGGCGTTGTAGATTTCCACGAACTCGTCCGCGGCGCCGCCCGGCCCGCGCAGACGGAACTCGCTGATGACCAGCTCGCCGGCGCCGGCCGGCAGCGCGACCTTCGCCCAGAAGGTGCCCCAGCGGCTGTTGTTCGTCGCCGGGTTGGCGTTGGGCGCCGTGCGCGTCCCCGCGTACTCCTGCACCGTCCAGATGTCGCGGTCGTTCGACGGGTCGAGCCGCGTCGCGCTGTAGTCGCCGAAGCGGTTGCGCCCGGCGCCGAAGTCCTTCGCGTAGTAGTCCTCGCCCTCCTTGTAGATGACGGGCTCGCGCATCGTGCCCGCCGGGTCGGTGCCGAGGCGGACGGCGTAGCCGGCGTCGGCGAAGTCGTCCGACTCGAACTCGGAGAAGCCGACCATCACGTCGTTGTTCCTGTTGACGGCGATGGAGGGGTAGGCGTACCAGCGCCCGCCGTTGGTGGGCGTGGCGGTCGGGTCTTCGACGCGCCCGCCGTCCACGAAGTCCCCCGCGGCGTCGAGCCGCGTCCACTGGACGGCGGTGCGGTCGGCGGTCGAGAGCAGTTGGCCGGACGAGTCGACGGTCAGGGGCGCGCCGGCGGGCAGGGCGATGGTCTGCGCGTAGAAGATGCCGCCGTTGCGGAAGACGGCGTTGCCGCGCACCTGCGCGTCGCCCTGGTCTATGCGGCGCACGGTCGTCGGGCAGTTGACGCCCGGCGTCCCCACGCACGTCTGCGGCAGCATGTCGCCGATGGGCTGCGTCCAGCCGCCGCCCGGCCGCACCTTCTCGTCGCCGACGGCGAGCGTCGGCTGACCGGGCGGCGCGCCCGTCAGGGTCGAGATTTTGTAGAGCGCGGCGGCGCTCGAAAGGTGCTGCGCGAAGTAGAGCGTGGACTCCTCGGCGTCGTAGGTCTCGACGGGGTGGTTGCAGAAGCCGATGCCGTCGCCGCTGAAGAGGTAGGCGCTGGCGTTGGCCGCGCCGGCGCGCGCCTGCGGGTAGTCGAGCACGAGCACCTTGGCGTTGTTGAACCCCGCGCCGCCCGGCAGGCCGAACATGTTCATCGAGACGGCGACCCAGTTCTTGTTGAAGCCGAGCATGGGGAAGTCGGCCCACTCGCCGTCGGGCTCGCAGTTCGCCGCGCCGCCGGCGCAGCCGACGACGAAGCGGTACATGTTGTAGGCGCCCTGCGGGTCCGGGGTCTGCGAGACGGCGACGACGACGGAGGAGTTGGCGCTCTGCGAGTCGGCGGCGATGGCGAGAATCCAGCGGTGGTTGTAGGGGTCGTAGACGACGCGCGGGTCGAAGAAGCCGAAGCCGCCCGACGCGGCCCAGAACGCGTCGGACGAGACGGTCGAGAGCGGCGCGCCCGTCGCCTTGTTGTGGACGCGGTAGTTCGTGTTGGTGTTGGTGAAGACCTTGTCGAGCCCGACGGCGCCCTGCGTGTCGGGCGGGATGTTGAAGTAGCCGACGAAAGGCCCGTCGACCTTCGGCCCGTCCTCCAGCGCGTTGTAGGCGGTCGAGGGCGAGGGGCTGGGCGCGAGCGGGGCGCCCGCGTCGTCGAGGGGCAAGGGCGCCGGCGCCGACGGCGCGCCCGCCGCGGGCCGCCCGACAGCGCGCGCCGAGTCGTCTATGGTCAGCGGGGGGTGGACGGCCCTGTAGCGCGCGGGCGGCTGCCTGCTGAGGCCGGAGCGCGCCGCCGCGGCCTGCCGGGCGGCGAGTTGCTTGAAGCTGACGGTGGCCGAAGAGGCGGGCCGCACCCGCGTGGAGGTGATGGCCGGAGGCGGCGTCGGGGCGACGCCGGCCTGCGCCGGGGTTTCGCCGCCGCCGACGCGCGTCGCGGCGTTGCCGGTTCTCGTCGCCGGGGCGACGGCGCGCGCCGCCGGGGCGCCGTTTCGCGTCGCGGGGACGCCGGCCCGGGTCGGGACGGGCTGCTCAAGGTCTTTGCGCGGCGCCCGCCGCACCTGTGCGCGCGCGCCGGGGCCGCCCGGCTGAGACACGGACGCCCACGCGAGCGCCGAGAGCAGTGCGACGAGGCCGAGCCTCAAGGCGGCGCGGCGCGCGCGGCCCCTCGCGTGAACCTTACTTTTCATCCCTGAATTTATTCCAGCTACAGGCTTGGGAAAGACGTCTCCGGCGTGCCGGGGAGTGCCCGAGCATCATAGTTGAAGGGCATGCGCCCCGCAAGCACCTTCGATTTCAGGGCACGCGGCGGTCGCGCGGGCGCGGCGCGGCGGGCGGGCCGGCCTGACCGCGGCCGACCGTGCACCTGCCGGTCGAGAGGTCCACGGCGCCGAGGAGGACGGCGGCCCCGCCGCCTTCGTCTCCCTCCTCGATTGAGTCGGCCTGCCGCCCCGGGCCCTCGGGCGCACGCCGCCCGCGCCCCTCACGCTCCTGCCTCTCCCTGCGCCCGCGCGCCTCGCGGGCGGCGCCGCCGCGCGGGACGACGAGCGCCTCGGCCGTGAGCAGGAGCGCGGCCGCGCCGCCGGGGCCGTGCGCGCGGTACTCGACGCGCGGGCTGGTGTACGCGCCGATGCAGCGGCGCATGATGCGCTCGGCGCGCGCGCGCGGGATGGCGCGTGTGAGGTCAGAGGTCGTGTTGAGCGTGCCGGCGACCGAGTGCGTGTCGAAGCGCCGGCCGCCCTCGGTGTAGAAGCCTATGGAGTCGCTGACCGTCGCCTCGTAGCCGCCCACGGAGAAACGCCAGACGACGCGGCGGTCGCCCGCCCGGTCTACGACGCGCTCGACGCGGAAGTGTCGGTCGAAGTATTCGGCGGTGATGCCCGTGGCGATGACGGCCGCGCGCGAGCCCTCGACGAGTGACTTCTCGGCGGCGGTCAACTCTGTCTGTCGGCGTGCGGGTCGGGCGGCGCCAGACGCCGCGGCCGCCATGAAGGCGGCCGCGGCGAGGACGAGGGGCAGCAGTCTTTTCATCAGCCGGCGCGGAGCGTGCGCACGATGGCGTCGCGCAGACGCTGGGGCGCGACCTCGGCTTCGGCCTCGCCCTTCTGCGGGTTGCGCCAGTTGTCGAGGATGGCGACCTTGTGCGCGCAGGCCACGGTGCAGAGCGGCGCGCACCACTTCTCGGTGTTGTACTCGCGCACGACGTCGGCCTTCGTGTACTGCTCGACGGGGACGCCCGGCGTGCCGCGCTGCTGCGAGCAGTAGTGGACGAGCCCGTCCTCGCAGACGTAGAGGTAGCGGGCGCCCGAGCGGCAGCGCCACTTGTTCTCCTTGCCCGCGGCGAGGTTGTCCTGGAACCAGCCGAGGCGCGCGTACTCCGACTTCGACACGCGCTTCAGCTCGTCGTAGACCTCGCGCTCGCGCTCGCCGAGCGGCTTCAGGAGGCCGTGGCCGTCGTGGATGACGCCGACCGTGGTGGAGAAGCCCAACTCCTGCGCGCGGCGCGCGATGACGAGCGCGTCCTCCGGGTTCTTGATGCCGCCGCCGATGACGGAGTTGATGTTGACGTGGAAGTCCGAGTGCTCGGCGAGGTTCTGGAGCTTCTTGTCGAGGTTCTTGAGGCTCTTCTTCGAGACCTCGTCGGGCGAGACGTTGTCGATGGAGATTTGCAGGTATTCGAGCCCGGCCCCGTTCAGGCGCCGGATGCGCTCCGGCGTCATGTAGTAGCCGTTCGAGATGAGGCCCGCGATCATCCCGCGGCGGCGGATGTGGCGGATGATTTCGTCGAGGTCGGGGTGCATCAGGGGCTCGCCGCCCGAGATGGTGATGACCGAGGTGCCGAGCCGCGCGAGCGCGTCCAGCCGGCTCTTCATCGCGTCGAGGGGCACGGGGTCGGACGTCTTGTCGAACTCGTTGCAGTAGGTGCAGGCGAGGTTGCACCGGCGCATGGGGATGATGTGCGCCAGGACGGGGTGGTCGGTCCGCGCCAGCGCGCGGGTGATGAACCTCGCCTCGCGCAGCTTCAACTTCAGAAACGTGCTTCGCTTCATCAAGGCTGTGTCTGTGTGCTCGCCCGGCGCGCGGGCGCTCCTTCGGGAAGAATACCGCTAGACAATACGCAAAGCGGGCGCCCAAATCAAGCGCCCCCGGCGCGCGGGTGGGCGGGGCGCAAAAAGGGCGAAGGGCTCTGACCACACCCGGCGGGCAGAACCCTTCGCCTCTCGTCTTTCAAACTCGCGGGGCCTTGACTCAGCCCTTGACGATCTTCGTGCCCGAGGGCAGGTCGATGCGGAAGGCGTCGCCGGGGACGGCCGCGTTGCGCTGGATGTTGGTCAGGCGCACGGTCGTGGCGTCGCCGTTCCTCTCGGTGACGCGCGTCTGGATGGGCATGCCGTCGTCGGTCACCCAGATTTCGGCGAACTGGTAGCCGGCGTTGCCGCGCGGCGTGAGCTTCAGCCACCAGACGTGCGGGCTGCCGTTGTAGAGCGAGCCCTCGCCGACCAGCTCGATGTTGAACTGGTTCTTGGCCTGCGCGCCCGACATGTTGAGCGCGAAGCCGAGGACGCCGGCCGCCTTCCCCTTGCCGTTGCCGACGGCCTTCGTCGCCCCCTGGTAAGCCTGGTTCAGGCGCGGGCGGTAGAGCGTGTACTGGCCGCCCGAGACGGCGAGGTGCTCGACGACCGGGCGCCGCCAGTCGACGCGGACGTTGGCGTCGCGCCCCTTGGCGGCGACGTACTGCACGTCCCCGAACTGGTCGTCGGAGGTGCGAATCTGCGCGTTGTACTTCTGCATGTGCAGCGAGGCGCGCAGCGACCCGAGCGAGCGGCGGTTGCGGTCCATCTTGTTGAGGATGGAGCTAATCATGCCGGGCCCCTGCGCGCTGGCGCTGGGGGGCGCGACCGCGAGCGAGGCGGCGAGCATCAGGATGGCGAGGGCGGGCGCGAAAATCTTCTTCATGCTAACTCCTTCGAACGTCGGGGAGACTCCTGCCGGTCTCAGAAACCGGGTAAGTATAGGGAATTACTGCTCCGTGTCAACCTCAAAGGCGACCGTGCGGCCGTCCGTACTCCTCAATTCCTGCCAGCCTTTGACCCGCAGGGCCGGGTCGCCCGTAATCTTGCGCGCGCAGCGTTCGAGTTCGTGCGCGTCGGGCTGGGCGGCGGCCGCCGCCGCCCCGGTCGTCCTTATAAGCAGCTTTTGTGCCGCTCCGAGGCCACTTTGATGCGCCGGCGCGCAGGTGAGTTCGCCCCGCTCGAACCACCCTTTAGGCGTAAGAAATACGAAGGCCAGGATGAGCACGCACAGCACGTCGTACTGCCAGGTCGTCCGCCCGTAAGACCACAACATGACTTTTTTGAAGACGTCCCAGAGCATAAAAAGATGTCAGATGTCGGATGCCGGATGTCAGAACGAGCTAACATCTGACACCCGCCGCCCCGCGCCTGCATTATATCTGTACACGGGGGCCGGGGGCAACAATCTGGCCGTCGCGCATCTGGATGATGCGGCGGCACATGGCGGCCGCCTCCGGGTTGTGGGTAATCATGATGATGGTCTGGTTGAAGCGGTAATTCATCTCCTGGAACATGTTGAGGACGATTGCCGAGTTTTCGGTGTCCAGGTTGCCGGTGGGCTCGTCGGCGAGGATGATGGCGGGGCGGTTGACGACGGCGCGCGCCAGGGCCACGCGCTGCTGCTCTCCGCCCGAGAGTTCGAGCGGCTTGTGGTGCATCTTGTCTTCGAGCTGGAGCATGCGGAGGACTTCGCGCCGGCGCTCGGGGTCGCCGCCCTTGCGGCCGTCGGCGCCGCCGTGGATGCCCTCGGCCAGCTTGAGGTTCCCCTCGGCCGTGAGCGTCGGGAAGAGGTTGAAGCGCTGGAAGACGAAGCCTATCTTGCGGCGGCGGATGTCGGTGCGCTTGGCGTCGGTGGCGGCCGTCAGGTCCTCGTCGTCGATGAGGATGCGGCCGGAGGTCGGCGTGAGTAGGCCGCCGAGCAGGTGCAGCATCGTGGACTTGCCGCACCCGGAGGGCCCCATGATGGCGAGGTACTCCCCCTCCTCCACGTCGAGCGAGACGCCCCGCAGCGCGGGCACGTCCACGCTCCCCACGCGGTAGACCTTCGTCAGATTTTCCGCCTGTAGAATCGTTCTCATCTCATTCGTAGGCGAGCGCGCTCACGGCGTCGAGGTTGGCGGCGCGGACGGCCGGGTAGAGCGCGCCCAGGGCGCCGCCGAGCAGGCCGATGAGCGCGGCGGTCAGGCCCCAGGCCCAACTGTACTCGAAGGGCAGCGCGTAGGCGCGCTGGATCAGGAAGCCGGCGGCGAAGGAGACGGCGAAGCCGGCCGCGACGCCGACGAAGCTGATGAGCACGGCCTCCTTCTCTATCTCGCCGACGATGTAGCCGCGCGAGGCGCCGAGCGCCTTGAGGATGCCTATCTCGCGCGTCCGCTCGGTGATGGTCGTGTACATGGCGAGCATCACGACCAGCCCGCTCACCAGCGCCGAGAGCCCGACGAGCGTGCGGAGGAAGACGCCGAGGTAGGGGATGCTCTTCTCGATGTTGGTGATGATGTCGCGCGTGAGCTGAATCTTGTTGCCCGGCAGCTGCTCGTCGATGCGCCGCGCCATCTCGGCCGCCTGCTCCGGCTCCTTCAGGCGGACGTAAATCCAGGTGCACTTGCCCGGCGCTTCGAGCGCGTCCTGCATCGCGGCCAGCGACATCTTGACGCGCGGGCCGGCCTCGGGCGTGTAGACGCCCGTGACCCTGTAGGTCTGGTTGCCGAAGAGCCTGATTTCGCTCCCGACCGAGAGGTTGTTGTTGCGCGCCTTCGCCTCGTCCACGACGACCTCGTCCACGGCCTCGGGCGCGCGCCCCGCGACGAGGGTCATCTCGTTCATGGCGGCGAACTGGTTCCAGTCCACGCCCTCGACCTGCTCGAAGCCGAAGCCCTTGCCGCCCTGCGAGACGTAGCGGATGTCGGGGATGGCCTGTGCTATGCCCTCGACCTTCAGCAGCTCCTCGGCGTACTGCACCGGCAGGTTGGCCGTCGTGCTCATCAGCTCCGTGCCGCCCGAGCGCGTGAAGATGATGTCGGCCTTCAGGTTCTGCGACCGCCGCTGCAAGTCGTTCGAGAGCCCGCGGGCGAGGCCCGTGAACAGCATCACCAGGCACACGCCGAGCGCCACGCCCGCCGCGCTCACGACGGCGCGCACCGGACGCTGGCGCACGTTGGCTGTGACGAGACTGTCCATCGCTGCTCACTTCGTTCGCCGTGAACCGTGACGAGAAAGAACTCGCTTCTCCTTCTCGTCACGGTTTACGGTTCACGGTTTACGGTTTTTCGCGGCGTCCAGGTCAACCTCCGGCAGGTTCGAGCCGTTCTTCAGGACGAAGATTTCGGCGTCGTAGGGCTGGTCGACTTTGACCGCGCCGGGGTCCTGGAAGGCGATGCGGATCGAGTAGTGATCCTGCGGCCGCGTCAGCTCGACCTGCGCGGGCAGCCGCAGCCGCGCCTCCTCGCCGAAGGGCTGCGGGTTGCTGTAGACGACGTCCGTGATGAGCTGCCCGCGGTCGCCGTAAATCTGGACGCGCGCCAGCCGCAGGGTGCCGACGCGGTCGAACCAGAAGCGGCGCGTGACGCGCGCGCGGTTCTGCGTCACCAGCTCCATCTCCGAGAGCACGTAGTAGCCGTGCAGGACGCGGGCGCCCTTCTTCGCGCCGGGGCGCGCGTCCGGCTCCTCTTCGAAGGTCTCGGCCTGCGCGTAGACGTGCGTCGTGTCTTCGAAGGAGACGGGCGGGACGAGCACGGCGTCGGTCAGGTGCTGCGGGCGCAGGGAGGAGAGGGCGCTGACGGTGGCGCGCTGCATGGCCTCCTCGCGCGCGCGGCCGCCCTTGTTGCAGTCGGGCGAGGCGTTCGCGCCGTCGGCCTCCAGCCGCTCGTACTGCGCGGCGTTCGACCCCGTCACGAAGCGCCGGTACTGCTCGCTGCCCATGAAGACGGCCGCCCAGAAGCGCTCGCCGGTCGAGCTCATCTCGGCGATCTTGGTGCCGACGATGGGCGCCTGCACGGTCAGGTAGACCTGCCCCGGCCGCTGCACGACGAGGCGGCCGTCGGCCGTGCGGTACTTGTCGGCGAGCCCGCAGGGGGCGTAGCTCGTGTCGAGGAACTGGATGTCGACCCTGCCGTTGAGGGAGCGCACGCCGCCGAGCCGGTTGACCTCGCCGAACATCTGCGGCATGTCGGCGTCCACGAGCGGCGCGAGCGTCTGCGGCACGACGACCTTGTCCTTCGTCTTGACGAAGACGCCGCCGATCTTGGTGATGGCGCCGCAGCCGCCCGTGAGCGCCGCCGCCGCCAGCACGAGCGCGGCCGCCGCCGCCCGCATACACCCCCGGTCTTTCAGCCTGTGCATCTGAAGCAAAAGTCTAACGCGCGCCACCCGCCGCCCCGCAAGATTCACGAAAATCAGTTAATGGAAGCTAACAAACGCCCTTCGGCCTTGTCAACGCAAGGAAGCGGACGGTAGTCAGTAGAAAAACCTTCGCCGCCGAGTCGTCCGGGTGTCGGCGTTACGGCCGGGGGGCGGAGCCCTGCCGGCCGCCGAGAACTGCCTACCCCCTGCCCGCTTCGTCCAGCATCAGGGGCGGCTTGTCGAAGCGGGCGCGGACGGCGTTGACGGCGTTGTAGACGCGCGGGCGGCTGACGATGCGCGTCTCGATGCCGCGCTTGCCGGGGAAGTCGAGCAGCATGACGCCGAGCAGGATGGTGAGCACGCCCTGGCCCGGCACGCCGGGCAGCGACATCACGACGCCGAGCCCCACGAGCCCGAGCCCGAGCAGGTTCTTGACGAAGATGCCGACGGCGCGCAGCACCGGGTGGCGCTCGACGAGGAACTCGCGGTCGTGCGACGAGTGGAAGTAGTTCGCCGGCAGCTTCACCAGCACCACCGTCACGACCGCGATGCTCACGACGAACGTCACGACCGAGAACAGCACCCCGAAGAGCACCTGCCCCCACGTCAGCCCCCACCCGTGAATCGTCCGCGTCAGCCAGTCAATCATAGGGAAGTAGACGGTAGACGGTAGTCGGCAGTCGGTAGAAAATCTCCTTCGTTACCCGGGCCGTCGGCGCGAGGGCGGCGCCCGCCGCGCGGCGCGCTACTGACTACTGCCTGCCTCTTTCGGCCACGAGCGCCGCGATGGTCTCGGCGACGACGTCGCGCGCCGCGCCTTCGAGGCCGAAGTCCCGCGAGGCGGCGCCGTCCCAGAACTCGTCGAGGCCGCGCGAGCCGGCGCGCTCGAAGGCGAGCGCCTGCGCGAGCAGGTCGATGACGTCCGCCGCCTTGACGAGCCGCGCCTCCGGGCTCGCGCGCGACTCGTAGTCCTCGTGCAGTTCGGCGTACCGCGCGGCGTGGGCGGCGCCCGCGCCGCGCATGATGTCGTCGAAGGCCGCGCGCTCGGCCGCGCGCCTCACGCCCTTCCCGTAGTAGTCGGCGACCGTGCGCGGCATGTCGCCCGTGCGCGTCTCCTGAAGGTCGTGCAGCAGCGCGATTCTCAGGACGCGCCCCGCGTCCACGCCGACGCCGCGCGCCGCGCACTCGTCGGCCAGCAGCATGGCCGTCAGCGCCACCCCGTACGAGTGCGACGCCACCGACTCCGCCCCCGGCGGCAGGCCCCGCAAGACCCACCCCGTCCGGTCGAGCCGCTTCAGCCGCTGTAGTTCGAGAAGGACGCTCAGCATGGGGGCTCAGTCCGCCATCTCGCCGCCGTCGCCCGCGTCGGCCGGCTGGCCGCCGCCGCCGGCCGCGGCGGTCGTCGTGAAGACCTTGCCCGGGTTGAGAATCCCCAGCGGGTCGAGCGCGCGCTTGATGCGGCGCATGGCCTCGATGGTCTCGCCGCCGAGCGCCATCCTGAGGTAGGGGGCCTTGACGTAGCCGATGCCGTGCTCGCCGCTGATGGTGCCGCCGAGTTCGACCGAAGCCGCGAAGGTCTCGCCGACGGCCTCGCGGGCGCGGGCGACGGCCGCGGGGTCGCCGCGGTCGCACATGAAGTTGACGTGGATGTTGCCGTCGCCGAGGTGGCCGAAGTTGACGACGAAGGTGTCGTACTTGCGCCCGATGCCCTCGACGCGCTCGATCAGCTCGGGCACGCGCGAGCGCGGGACGACGACGTCCTCGTTGAACTTGAGCGTGCCGAACTTCCTGATGGCCGGCGAGAGCGCCCGCCGGACGTCCCACAGGCGGTCTTCCGAATCGCGCGACTCCGAGCGCAGGATGTCGTAGCCGCCCAGCTCTCTGACCACCTCCTCGACGACGCGCGCCGTGCGCTCGACCTCCTCGCGCCCGCCGTCCACGGAGACGAGGAGGAGCGCCCCCGCCCCCGGGTCGATGCCGAAGGCGAACTCCGACTCGACGGCGCGGATGGCGTTGCGGTCTAAGACCTCGATGGCGACGGGCGTGACGCGGGCGCGCGTGAAGGCGGGCGGGCAGGCGCAGGCGGCCTGCATCGTCTTGAAGGTGGCGCGCACGGTGCGCGTCGTCTCGGGCAGCGGCAGGAGCTTGAGCGTCGCCTCGGTGATGATGCCGAGCATGCCCTCGCTCCCGCAGACGAGCCCGGTCAGCTCGAAGCCGACGACGTTCTTGCTCGTCAGCCCGCCCGTGCGGATGATTTCGCCCGTCGGCAGGACGACTTCGAGCCCGAGCACGTAGTGCTTCGTCACGCCGTACTTGGCGGAGCGGATGCCGCCGGCGTTCTCCGCGATGTTGCCGCCGATGTAGGAGTTCTTGTAGGAGGCGGGGTCGGGCGGGTAGAAGAGGCCGACCTCCTCGACCGCCTGTTGCAGCGCGTAGGTCGTCACGCCCGGCTCGGTTATCGCGTACAGGTTCTCGGCGTTGACTTCGCGGATGCGGTTCATGCGGTCGGTGCCGACGACGACGCCGCCCTCGACCGGCACCGCGCCTCCCGTGTAGCCGACGCCGCCGCCGCGCGCCGTCACGGGGAAGCGCCGCTCGTTCGCCAGACGCAGAATCGCGGAGACCTCCCCGGCCGTGCGCGGCAGCAGCACCGCCTCCGGCGGGAACTTCTCCTTGAGCGCGTCGCCCGCGTAAGGCTCCACCCGCTCCTCGTCCACCAGAACGTTCTCCGCCCCGACGATCTCCCGCAGCCGCGCCAGCACCTCCGGCTCCGACGCCGCCGTCCGCGCGCGCACACCCTTATCCGCGAAGTGTATCGTCCGGCTCATCCTGTACGGCTTTCTCCCTTGGCCCTACTTTATCGCGCAACGCGCCCGCACTTCAATGCGGGCCGCGCCGAAATATTTCGGCGCGGCGTGTATTTATCGGGGCGGCCGGCGCTCTGTCACGCGAAGGGCGAAGTTCCCCGAGCCCGCAGAAATTTCGGCTGCTATTTAAGGAGACAAGGATTTTGAGAAAGACCGCCTCGCTGTTTTACGCCCTGGTCGCGCTCCTCGCGCTGGCCGCTTCCCCCGCGCTCGTGCGCGCCGAAGTCACCGACCGCCTTTACGACTTCACCGACGACTTCTACCGCCAGAACGGCATCGACCCGACGAAAATCATCGGCCGCCGGCAGGGCGTCGCCCCGCTCGCAGTCACCGACGCGCCCTTCTTCACCTACCAGCGCAACGTCCGCGCGCTGCTCACGCTGCCGGCCTACAACCACAGCGGCGCGCCCGTCTACTGGACGGTGATGGGCGAGCTGAACCCCGACGCCTTCCTCAACAACTCCGCCGGCACGCTCGCGCGGCAGACGGCCGACAACATGATCGAGTACGTCTTCCCGACGAAGGACGGCAACCCCGTGGGCCTCGGCAACCTGCGCCAGTCGGTGATGCTCGACATGCGCAACGGCTACTTCAGCAGCAACCCGCTCGGCCTCTGGACGCACGTCTGGGTCAGCTACACCGACCGCGCCTTCAACACCGCCGACGGCAAGAAGATGCTCGAAGACCTGCGCAAGCGCAACGGCACGGCGCTCGACGGCACGCCCATCATCAAGACGCTGAGCGAGCTCGACAACCTCTTCTCGAAGGGCTTCGCCGCCAAGCGCCTGCGCAACCCGAACGGCTCGGAGGGCGCGCTCTACAGCATCTGCCCGGTCGTCAAGGACCCGCGCAACGGCGGCATCGCCCCCGACCAGTTCCTCGCCTACACGCGTAAGCCCGACGGCACGCCGCTCGAACCCTTCTTCGTCACGAATTTCGACAGCCTCCGCTTCAACCTCGACTGGGCCAAGTAGTCCGGGCCGAACCCCGATTAAAGACCGAGGCGGCGGCGCATGAATAGTGCGCCGCCGCCTC
>DASVTS010000008.1:0-47284 GCA_036387455.1 Pyrinomonadaceae bacterium
CTTCCACTCGAACTACGAGAAGGAGTTCGACCGCGTCACGCTCGGCCGAATCGAGCCGGGCGCGAAGGTCGGCCTCCCGCTCGTCGCGCAGGCGGCGGGCGGGCCGACGTTGGCCGTCGCCGAGGCCGACCTCGAAGATTACGCCGGGATGTACCTGCAAGGGCTGGCGGGCGTGCCGAACGCGCTCGTCTCGCGCCTGTCGCCGTTCGGCGGGCGCGAGGAAGGCTCGGCCGTGCGCGGCGCGGCGCCGCACGAGTCGCCGTGGCGCGTCGTTATGATCGGCGACGCGCCGGGGCGCCTCGTCGAGTCCACGCTGCTGCTCAGCCTCAACCCGCCGAGCGCCGTCCGCGACCCCTCTTGGATTAAGCCGGGCAAGGCCGCGTGGGACTGGTGGTCGGGGCAGGTCGCCGAAGGCGTCCCCGACCCCGGCATGAACGACGCGACGATGAAGCACTACATCGACTTCGCCTCCGAGATGGGGTTGGAGTACATGCTCGTGGACGCGGGCTGGTACACGAAGAAGCCGTCGTACGGCGACGACGCCGACACGAAGGCCGACATCACGAAGTCCATCCCCGAGATAGACCTGCCCGGCCTCGTCGCCTACGCGCGCGAGCGTAAAGTCGGCATCATCCTCTGGCTCCACTGGATTCCGGCGCGCGACCAGATGGACAGGGCTTTCCCGTTCTACGAGCGGCTCGGCGTCAAGGGCGTCAAGGTGGACTTCATGGACCGCGACGACCAGGAGATGGTCGGCTTCTACCACCGCATCCTGCGCAAGGCGGCCGAGCACCGCCTCGTCGTCGACCTGCACGGCGCCTACAAGCCGACGGGGCTCGCCCGCACCTACCCGAACTACCTGACGCAGGAGGGCGTGCTCGGCGCCGAGTACAACAAGTGGAGCGACCGCGTCACGGCGACGCACAACGTGACGCTGCCGTTCACGCGCATGCTCGCCGGGCCGATGGACTACACGCCGGGCGGCTTCCGCAACGTGACGCGCGCCGGCTTCAAGCCGCAGGACAGGCTCCCGCTCGTGATGACGACGCGCGCGCACGGGCTCGCCATGTACGTCGTCTACGACAGCCCGCTCCAGATGGTCTCCGACCACCCGGGCGCCTACCGCGGCCAACCGGGCGCCGACTTCCTGCGCGCCGTGCCCGCGAGCTGGGACGAGACGCGTGTGCTCCAGGGCGCCGTCGGCGAGTTCATCCTCGCGGCCCGGCGGCGCGGGCGCGAGTGGTTCGTGGGCGGGATGACGAACGAGTCGGCGCGGACGCTCCGGCTGCCGCTCGACTTCCTCGGCCGGGGCGGGTACGAGCTGACGGAGTACGCCGACGGCGCCGACGCGGCGGCCGACCCGAAGCGGCTCGCGGTCTCGACGAGGAAGGTCAGGGCGGGCGAGACGCTGACCCTCAGGCTCGCGCCGTCGGGCGGCTACGCGGCCCGCCTCGCGCCGTCGAAGTAGCTAACGCCGCGCACGGCGCGGGGCGTCGCGCGGGGGCTTGAGGGAGGCGGCGCGGGCGGGGTCGCCGACGGGGTCGGCGTTGAGCCAGTCGCGCGCCAGAGCGCGCACCGCTTCGGCGTCGGGGCCGGCGACGCCGAGCAGCGAGTAGAAGTCCCGGTTCTCGGTCGTCTCGTTCGGCATGTCCCAGAGGTCGAGGCCGAAGGGGGCGAAGTGGCTCGGGTAGCGGCCGAAGGTCTCGGGGCTCAGGTCGTGCGACTGGCTGTTGAGCCAGCCGACGGGCCAGTGGTCCCACGTCAGCGTGCCCCAGCCCCAGCCGCCCGTGCCCTTGCGGTCGCCGTGCTCCTTGAGCCGCGTCGTCTCGTGCGGGAAGCCGGAGGCGTCGCCGATGACGAAGAAGGGCGAGCCGTCGCGCAGGGGGATGAGCCCGGCGAAGCCGCGCGCGTCGTCAACCTCCTTCCAGGGCGAGCCGGTGCGCCGCGTCGTGCCCGCGAAAATCTTCTTCGGGTCGTCCTTGCGCTTCCAGTAGACGTCCACGCGCGCGCGCCCGAAGGCGTCGAGCCCCGTGAAGGCGCGGCTCTCGCCGGTCGAGGGCTCCGGGGCGAGGACGTCGAACCACTGGCGGCCGACGGGGCTGAGGACGATTAGCTCAATCGGCTCGCGGGCGTAGCCGCGCGTGTCGCCGGGCCGGAGCGTGTGGTAGCGCTGCCGGCGCAGGACGAGGCCGTTCGGGAAGGCCCAGAAGTCTTCGACGCCGCGGTAGGCGGCCTCGCCCGTCTGCATGTTGACGCCGAAGTAGGTCCAGCGCACCCACACGCGGCGCGGCCCCGACTCGACGACGTCCACGAAGCTGTTGCGCTCGCGCCGCCCCTGCTCGTTGAACAGCTCGGCCCAGCCCTCGTTGCCCTCGAACATCTGGTAGGAGACGCCCGCCCCAGACCGAAGCTCGAACCAGGGGCAGTAGCTCGCCTCGTGCGAGAAGACGAAGCGGTAGTCGAAGTCCTTCCAGAAGATGACGAACGCCTTGCCCGGGTTGAGGTCGGCGTGCGGCGGCGACTTCATCTCGCCCCTGAACCCGCCGAAGGTGTAGTCCGAGACTTCGGCCACCGAGACGCCTTCGGTCTTGAGCGCGTCGAGCCGGGCCGTCGTCAGGGGCGCGTCCGCGCCGGGGGACGGAACGGGCGTCAGGAGAAGAATGCCGAGAAGAAAAAGGGCGCGCATCGGGACAACCCTCCTCGTGCGTCGTCTGCGAAAGTTTCAGACCTCGCCGCCAACATAGCACACCGCCGGAGGCCGCCGCGGGTGAGAAAATTGCCGCCGCATTTGACCTCGTGAATGTTAAAGAAGTATTTTGCTGACCGTTATCCCGCGAGACAAAAACGTACTTCCGAAAAATACAACCCAGCCGTCGGGCTAAAAAAAATCGAGCCGAGAGAATGCCTTTGATGCGCAGCCACTTCATCCCGGGGATTGTCCTGTCGCTTGTGTTAAGCGTTTGCGTCGCCGCGCAGGGGCGCGCCGTCTGGGGCGTCGGCTCCTTCGACAACTCGAGCGAAGAACTCGGCCCGGCGTCGGGCGCGGCGAAGGTGTTCGTCGTCGGCACGAGCCGGCCGGCGGACTGGCCGGGCACGCAGCAGGCCGTCGTGCCCGCGAAGGCGGACGCCGCCGCCGCGCACAAAATCCAGTTCGACCTCGCCGACGCCCCGCGCGGGACGTACCGCCTGCGGCTCGGCCTCATCTACAAGACGGCGCGCGCGCCCGTCGTGCAGGTGGGCGTCAACGGCCGCCGCGGCTGGTTCTACCAGCCGCTCGAAACATACAGGGAAGGGAACAGCGAGGGGGCCATCCTGCCGCAGTACTCCGTCGGCGCGCTCGTCGCCGAGGTGCCGGCGGGGTTTCTGCGTCAGGGGCGCAACGAAATCTCCCTGCTGGCCGTGACCGACCCGCTCTCGACGGCGCTGCCCGGCGGCGAGACGACCGACCAGGCCGTCCTCACCTACGACGCCGTCGAGTTCTCGCACGAGCCGGACGCGGCGAGCACGGCCGGCGTCGCGGGCGCCTCCGCCGCGCCGACCGTCTTCTACCGGCGCGAGGGCGGTGGGCTGAGGGAAGTGGTCTCCGTCCTCGTCCGCTGGGTCGGGCTCGCGCCGCGCGGCTCCGTCACGCTCACGCTCCCCGGCTGGAGCGACACACAGGCGCTTGCCGCCGAGCGCGAGTTCGGCGAGCAGCGTCTGGAGTTCAACGTCCCCGAGTTCGCCGCGGGCGCGCGCGCCGCGGTCGGCGTGAAGGCGAACGGGCGCGACTACAGGTACGAGCAGACGCTCACGCCGGCGCGCAAGTGGACGGTCTACATGGTGCCGCACGAGCACCTGGACGTCGGCTACTCCGACTTCCAGACCAAGCTCGCCGAACTCCACAGCCGCATCATCGGCGAGGCGCTCGACCTGAACCGCGAGCACCCGGAGTTCCGCTTCACGCTCGACGGCTACTGGCAGGCGCGACACTTCCTCGAAGGCCGCAGCGAGGCCGAGCGGCGGAAGTTCCTCGACGCCGTGCGCGACCGCAAAATCTACGTGCCCGCGCAGCACTCCGTCATCCTCACGGGCTTCCCCACGGGCGAGGCGCTCATCCGCTCCTTCTACGGCGCGCGGCGCCTGAGCCGCGAGGCCGGCGGCCCGTGGGACGCGGCCAACATCACGGACGTGCCTTCCTACTCGTGGGCCTACGCCTCCGTCCTCGCGGCCTCGGGGCTGAAGTATTTCGCGGCGGCGGCCAACGCCGACCGCGGGCCGACGCTCATGCTCGGCGACCTGCACCGCCGCTCGCCCTTCTTCTGGGAGGGGCCGGACGGCTCGCGCGTGCTGATGTGGTACTCGCGCCACTACCACCAGATCGGCAGCCAGTTCGGCCTGCCGACGCAGGTGGCGAACGGCTACGAGGGGCTGGCCAGCTTCCTGCGCGTCTACGAGCGGCCCGACTACGCCCCGCGCTCCGTCATGCTCCACGGCAGCCAGTGGGAGAACACCTCGCTCTTCCCGCAGCAGGCCGCGCTCGCCGCCGAGTGGAACGCGACGTTCGCCTACCCCGAGCTGCGCTTCTCCGGCTTCGGCGAGGCGATGGCGAAGATTGCGGCCGAGGCCGAGGGCAAGCTCCCCGTCGTCCGCGGCGACGGCGGCCCGTTCTGGGAGGACGGCATCGCCTCGGACGCCTACCACGCGGCGATGGAGCGCGAGACCGAGCGGCGCGCGGCCTCGGCCGAGAAGCTGGGCACCGTCGCCTCGCTCGTGGACCCGCGCTTCCGCCCCTCGCGCGAGGCGCTCGAATGCATGTGGGAGAACGTCGCGCTGATGGGCGAGCACACGTGGGGCTGGGGCCGGAGCGTCACCGAGCCGTTCAGCGAGGACTCGACGCGCGAGCTCGCCTACAAGCGCTTCTACGCCAACGCGGCGCGCTACTGCGCGGAGTACCTGCTCGACCGCTCGATGACGGCCGTCGCCGGCCGCCTCGACACGCCCCCGCGCGCGCTCGTCGTCTTCAACACCCTGAACTGGCCGCGCCGCGGCTGGGTCGAGTTCGACTTGCAGAAGACGCGCGAGCTGTTCGACCTTGAGGGCAAACAGGTCGTCCCCTTCGACGTGCTCGAAGACCACCCGGCCTACCAGCGCATACGCTTCATCGCGGGCGAGGTGCCCCCGCTCGGCTACAAGACTTACGCCGTCAGGGACAAGGCCGCGGGCGTGCCGGCCGCGCCCGCCGCGCCCCCGGCGAGGACGCAGGAGAACGTCCTCGAAAACTCCTTCTACCGCGTCACGCTCGACCCGGCGAGCGGCTCCGTGCGGGGCATCTACGACAAGGAGCTGAACCGCGAGCTGGTCGACTCTTCGGGGCCGTACCGCTGGAACCAGTACGTCTACGTGACGGGCGGCGACAACCCGCCCTTCACGCAGCTGCTCACCTACCGCCGCCACCTCCCGCTGGCGAAGCTCGACGCGCACGCGGCCGGCGAGGGCCGCCTCGTCTCGGTCACGAGGACGGCGGCCGGCACGAGCGCGCGCATGGAGAGCCGCGGCGTCAACACGCCGAAGATTTCCACCGAGGTCATCCTCCACGACGGCGAGAAGAAGATTGAGTTCGTCAACCGCGTCACGAAAGATACGGTCTACAGGAAGGAGGCCGCCTACTTCGCCTTCCCCGTCGCCGTGCGCGGGCCCGAGTTCAGGTACGAGGTGCAGAACGGCGTCGTCAACCCGGCGCGGGACATGATGCCGGGCGCGGGGCTCGAATGGTTCTCGGCGCAGAACTGGGTCTCGGTCGGCGGCGCCGGCCTTGAGGTCGGCCTCGTCGGCGCGGAGTCGTTCCTCTGGACGTTCGGCGACATCGTGCGCGGGACGTGGCCGACGAAGTTCGAGCCGAAGGGCTCGACCGCCTTCGCCTACGTGATGAACAACTACTGGGGCACGAACTACGTCGCCGCGCAGGGGGGCGACTTCACCTTCCGCTACGCGCTGACGAGCGCGCCGCGGCTCGACCCGGCCGCGATGAGCCGCATGGGCTGGGGCGAGACCACGCGCCTGGAGAGCACGCTCGTCAAGTCGCAGGACAGGGCCGCGGGGCCGCCCGCCGGCGCGCTCCCGACCGGGCGGATGAGCTTCATGCAGGCGAGCGACCCCGGCGTCCTCCTCAGCACGTGGAAGCTGGCGGAGGACGGCGAGGGCACGGTGCTGCGCTTCATCGAGCTGGGCGGCGGCGCGCGCCGCCGCGTGCGGGTCACGAGCCCGCTCCTCGGCGGGTCCGCCGTCCGCCCCTGCAACGCCGTCGAGGACTGCGGCGACCCGGCGCCCGGCGGCGGCGGCGCGGGCGGCTTCGACTTCGAGACCGGCCCGCGGCAGATTCTGACGTTCAAGGTTGGAAACAGCAGGCAGTAGAAGGGAGCATCCGCCATGCAGATTAGTCCCCCGGCGGCAGACGCTTTAGCCACGGAGTTGAGCGGGACGGCGCGCGCGACCAACGTGCGTTACAGGGTGCTGGGCTTCCTGTTCGCCCTGGCGGCGCTGACGTACCTCGACCGCCTGGCGATTTCGGCGGCGGCGCCCTTCATCATTCAGGAGTTCAACCTGACGCCCGTCGAGATGGGCTACGTCTTCAGCGCCTTCACCTTCACCTACGCGCTCTTCGAGATTCCGACGGGGTGGCTCGGCGACCGGTACGGGACGCGCCGGACGCTGACGCGCATCGTGCTCTGGTGGTCGGCCTTCACGGCGCTGACGGCCGCCGCGCGCGGCTTCTGGTCGCTCTTCGCCGTGCGCCTGCTCTTCGGCGTGGGCGAGGCGGGCGCCATCCCGAACTCGGCCTGCACCGTCTCGCGCTGGTTCCCGGCCACGCAGCGCGGGCGCGCGATGGGCGGCGTCTGCATCGGCCACGCGATGGGCGCCGCGCTCACGCCGCCGCTCGTCTTCTGGCTCATCGGGCGGCAGGGGTGGCGGCTGCCCTTCGTCGAGTTCGGCGCGCTCGGCGTCCTGTGGTGCGCCGCGTGGTACTTCTGGTTCCGCGACACGCCCGGGGAGCACGCCGCGGTCAACGCGGCCGAGTCGCGGCTCATCTGCGCCGGGGCGGAGTCGCGGCCCGACCGCTCGCACTCGATACCGTGGAAGACCTTCCTGCGCAGCCGCAACATCTTCTTCCTCTGCGCGATGTACTTCGCCTACGGCTACAGCCTCTACTTCTATATCACGTGGCTGCCGACCTACCTCATCAAGGCGCGCGGCTTCACGATGACCTCGGCGGGCCTCTTCTCGGCGCTGCCGTGGGTCTTCGGCGCCGTCGCCTTCCTGTGCGGCGGGGCGCTCACCGACTGGCTGGCTACGCGGACGGGCAACAAGAAGATAGCGCGCTGCGGCGTCGGCGTCTTCGGGCTGACGATGAGCGCCGCGATGCTCGTCCTCGTCGCGCTGACGGAGGACGCCGTCACGGCGGCGCTCTTCATCGCGCTGGCGCTCTTCTTCCAGTTTTTGACGACGCCCTCGGTCTGGGCCACCTGCATGGACATCGGCGGGCACCGCGCGGGGGTGGTGAGCGGTACGACCAACACCTTCGGCAACCTCGCCGGCACGCTCGCGCCCATCGTCTTCGGCTACATCCTCCAGACGCTGAACTCGTGGACGCTCGGCTTCTACGTCGCCGCGGGCTTCCTGCTCGTCGGCGTCGTGATGTGGCTCTTCATCGACCCGCGCCGCCCGCTCGAAGCCGAGGCGAACAACTAACGTGAGCAGCTACGACGTTCTGGCGGTGGGGCGCAGCTCGATTGACCTGTACGCGAACGAGATCGGCGCGCCCTTCACCGAAATCAAGACCTTCTCGGCCTACGTCGGCGGCTCGCCGACGAACATCAGCGTCGCGGCGCGCCGGCTCGGCCTGCGCGCGGCGCTTTTGACGGCCGTCGGCGAAGACCTCGTCGGCGACTTCGTCCTCGACTTCCTCGCGCGCGAGGGCGTCGCGGCGTCCTTCAGCCCGCGCAAGCCGGGCCGCCGCACGAGCGCCTTCATGCTCGCCATCCGGCCGCCCGACGAGTTCCCCATCGTCCCCTACCGCGACAACTGCGCCGACCTCGAACTGACGGTCGAAGACGTGCGCGCGGCGCCCGTCGCCGGCGCGCGCGCGCTGCTCGTCACGGGCTCCGGCCTCAGCCGCGAGCCGAGCCGCGCGGCGACGCGCTTCGCCGCCGAGACCGCGCGCGCCCACGGCAACCGGGTCGTGCTCGACCTCGACTCCCGCCCCGAGCTCTGGCCCGACCCGCGCGACTACGCCGCGCAGGTGCGCTCGCTCCTCCCGCTCGTGGACGTCGTCCTCGGCACGGCCGAGGAGGTGGAGTCGGCGCTCGGGGCCGGGGGCGTCGGCGCTGCGCCCGGCGCAGGGCCGGAGGCGCTGGTCGTCAAGCGCGGCGCGCGGAGCACGCTCGTCTTCCCGCGCGGCGGCGAAGTGGTGGAGGCCGCGACCTTCCCCGTCGAGGTCTTGAACGTCCTCGGCGCGGGCGACGCCTTCGCGGGCGGGTTCCTGTACGGTTATCTCAAGGGCTGGGACTGGCGGCGGGCGGCGCGCATGGGCAACGCCTGCGGCGCCATCGTCGTCACGCGCCACGGCTGCGCCAACTTCATGCCGACGGAGCGCGAGGCGCTCGCATTCATTCAGGAAAGAGGAGGGTTTTAGAGTTTGCCATTCAACGCCGAAGAGTTTCTCCCGTCGTCCATACTCGAACAGGTGACCGAGCTGCGTGTGAGCGACCCCGAGCTGCCGCTGCGCGTCGCGCGCGAGCGCGTGCGGCGCGACAGCTTAGCCCCGAAGGGCCGGCTCAACATCCTCGCCTCCGACCACCCGGCGCGGCGCGTGACGCGCGTCGGCGGCGACCCGCTCCGCATGGCCGACCGCCGCGAGTACCTGGCGCGCACGCTGCGCGTCTTGCAGAGCGACGTGGTGGACGGCGTGCTCGCCACGATGGACATCATCGAAGACCTGCTCGTCGTCCACGAGCTGATGCGGCGCGCGGGCGGCCCCGGCTTCCTCGACGGCAAGCTGCTGATTGCGAGCCTCAACCGCGCGGGGCTTTTGGGCAGCAGCTGGGAGATAGACGACCCCGTGAGCGGCCCCAGCCCCGCGGCCTGCGCCGAGTGGCGGCTCGACGGGACGAAGGTGCTGCTGCGCCTCTGCGACGCGGAGCCGGACTCGCTCAAGACCCTGCTCGCCACGGTGCGCGCCATCTCCGAGCAGAACGCGTTACGGCTCCCGATGTTTCTGGAGTCGCTGCCGGTCGAGCGTGTTGAGGGCGGCTACCGCATCATCAAGACGGCGGAGGAGCTGACGCGCACGGCGGGCGCGGCCGCGGCGCTCGGCGACAGCAGCCGCTACCTCTGGCTCAAGCTGCCGTACTGCGAGAACTACGAGATGGTGGCGCGCTCTACGACGCTGCCCATCCTCCTCCTCGGCGGCGAACCCGTCGGCGACGTGCGCCCCTTCCTACGCGAGCTGGCCGCGGGCCTGAAGGCCGGGCCGAACGTCCGCGGCGCGCTCGTCGGCCGCAACGTCCTCTACCCCGGCGACGGCGACCCGCTCGCGGCGGCCGAGGCCGCCGGCGGCATCGTCCACCGCGGCTGGACGGTCGAGCGGGCGCTCGACGCCTTAGAGACCGAAGCCGGCCGCGACACCGACTGGCTCACCAAGGCCGTAAACCGTGAAAAGGCCGTGAACCGTGAACCGTAAACCGTGACAAGAAAGAACGGGTTTCTTCTTGTCACGGTTTACGGTTCACGGTTCACGGCCCTAACAGTTCCTGTACGTCGGCGGGCGAGAGGGGGCGGGTCTTTTCGCCGCGGAGGATGAAGTGGAGGCGCGCGGTCTGCTCCAACTCTTCGGCGCGGTCGGCCGCTTCCGAGAGCGAGGAGCCGGCGCAGATGAGGCCGTGGTTGCGGAGCAGGATGGAGTGGTGCGCGGCGGCCACGCCCTCGATGGCCCCGGCGAGGCCGGGGGAGCCGGGGCGGAAGTAGGGCAGCACGGCGAGCGGCGCCACGCGCATGAAGTAGTAGGGCGTGAGCGGCGGCAAGGATTCGTCGCCCGCGAAGGATTCGAGGCAGGAGAGCGCGACCGCGTAGGTCGAGTGCAGGTGGACAACGGCGCGCGCCTCGGGCCTCTGGCGGTAGATGGCGAGGTGAAACGGGTACTCCTTCGAGGGGCTGTTTCCGTTGAGCCGCTTGCCGCCCGGGTCGAGGCGCGCGAGGCGCGCGGGCGCGAGGCCGCGCAGGGGCTGTCCGGTCGGCGTAACCCAGACCTCGCCGCCCACGCGCGCCGAGATGTTGCCGGTCGAGCCGTGCGCGTAGCCGCGCTCGAAGAGGCTGTTCGCCACGTCGCACAGTTGTTCGAGGATAAGGTCGCTCATCGAGATTCGTCCCCCGCCGTCGTAGCCGTCCGGCGCCCTCAGCGCTCCAGCGTGTCGTAGAGCGGCCGCGCGGGCCGCACCGCCGCGCCCTCGTCCGACACCGTGAGCGCCATGATGCGGAGCTTGTCGTCGTCCGGCAAGGTCAGCGTCCGGGCACCCGGCGGCAGTTCCAGCGCGTAGGCGAAGAGGTAGGAGTAGGCGTAGGGCTCGCTCGCGCCGTCGGCGCGGTGGTGGTGCGAGGCGTACCACGCGAGCGGCGCGCGCTTGATGAAGCCTGCGGTGATGCCCGTCATCTCCGCGTAAGGGTTGGTGCGCGTCTTTAAACGCTCGGCGGTCTCCTTGTTGGCGCCGGGCGGGGGCACGAACGGCCCGGGCTTCCAGTGCCTGTTGTCCCACTGGCCGACGAAGCCGCCCCAGTGCTGCACGTCCAGCTCGAAGGCGCGGCCGCCGGCGCGGAAGGCGGCGCGGCGGTCGCCGTCGGCCGAGGCCGCGAGGACGTAGAGACGTTTGAAGCCGCCCGCCGGGAGTTTGAGCGTCTGCCCGCGCGGGACGAGGGCGTTCGGCCCGCCGGCCGGGGCGAGGCGGAAGCGGACGCCCGCGTAAAGAATCTCCGCGGGCAGCATCTCCGCGGGCAGCGCGCGCCCCGCCGAGTCGAAGCCGCCCGGCGGCCTTGCGGCGTGCGGCCCGGCGGTCACAAGGTCGTATGGAATCTCTAACGGCTCGGACCGCGGCGCCCGCAACCTCGCGCGCGGCGGCGCGAGCCTGAGCGCGAAGGTGCGAAGCTGGTAAGGGCCGAGGGAGGTCGTAAGCTCGCCGCGCGAGACTTCGGCCGGGCCGACGGGTAGCTCCTGCCCGTTCACCTCGCGCGCCTCGGCGACGGCGCCCGCGAAGCGGAGTCGGACGTTCGGGTGCGCCTTGCCGTCCAGCTCGACGAGGCGGACGACGAACTCGTCGGTCTCCTCGGCGCGCTTGAGGGCGAGGACGCGGACGCGCGTGTCGCTCGTGGAGAGCAGCGAGAGGGTCTTGCCGAGCGCGCCCGCGTGGCGCGCGGCCTCGAAGGCGATGAGCGGCTGTTCCATGCGTAGCGCCTGCCAGTCGGTCTCGGCGCGGCGGCGGTCGCCGTCGTGGGCGGCGAGGCCGTAGGTGAACTCGTGGCGCCCCCAGTCCTGCGTCGCCTGGTCGACGTACTCCCAACTGGTGCCGGGGCCGATGCCGGGCGTGTAGAGCAGCGTCAGGCGCAGCGTGCCGTCGTCGGGCTTGTCGGAGCCGTACTTGCCGCCGGAGAGCACGGTGACGCCGTGCGAGCCCGTGCGGTCGGTGAGGTCGAACCACTGGTGCGAGGGCACCTCGAACTTCCTCTCGTCGTTGTTGCCGCGCTCGACCGTGCCGACGCCCCAGTTGTAGGTGGCGCGCGGGTTGGCGGCCGTTAAGGGGAAGGTGGCCTTGAGCGCGGCCTCGCGCGTGCGCCAGTCCACGCGGTTGTCGAACTCGACGCGGTCGCCGGCGCCGCCGGCCGAGAGGCGAATCGTCTGCACGAACTTCGAGCCCTCGGCCTCGCGCTCGACTTCGACGGCGACGCGGGCGGGGCCGCGCTCGACGACGCGAACCTTTGCCGGCTCCCCCACGAAGGCGCGCGGCGGCTTGCGCCGGTCTTCCCAGTCCATGTTCCACGCGGGCCAGTCGCGCGGCCGCTCGTTCTGGAAGGCGAGCCGCGCGGGCGCGTCGAGCAGTTCTCTGTTGAGTGACTTGTCGAAGATGCCCGACACGTCGCCGCTTTCGTTAAGGCTCAGGCGGTAGCGGGCGTTCTCAAGCGTCGAGTCGGTGACCTTGAGCGACGAAGCGGGAGCGGCGGGGGAGTCGGCGGCGCGCACGTCGTAGACGGCGTAGCCGACCGGGGGCGCGGCGGCGAGGAAGAGGACGCGCGCCGCGCCGCCGCGCTCGCCCGCCAGTTGCGCGGGCACCTCCCCGCCGTCGGGGCCGAAGACGCGGACGCCGCGGGGCACGCCGCCCGCGAGCGAGACGCGGGCCTCGACCACGTCCTCGCGCCGGACGTTCAGGGGGTTGTAGACGACGACCGCGCTGCCACGCGTCCGCGTGTCGAGCCCGGCGGCGACGCCCTCGGTCGCGCTCTCAAGCACGCCGGCGAACTGGTTCATGGCGATGACGTCGTCGTTCCACGAGAACTCGAACGCCTTCGGCGTGGCCGTGCCCGGCAGGATGTCGTGGAACTGGCCGCCCATGACGAGCGCCCACGCGTCGTTCAGGCGTTGCAGGGGGTAGGGGCGCGCCCCGAGCCACGCCGCGCCGACCGACGCGCGCTCGGCGGCGTCGGCCAGCAGCTCGTTCTGCCGGTTCCAGCGCTTCTGGTACGCCTGCGAGCTGAGGGAGCCGGCCGAGTGGTTGGTCAGAAGGAACTCGCCCTTGTAGCGCGGCAGCCGCGCCTTCATCCCTTCGGGGATGTCGAGGAACATCCGCTCGGCGGTGGCCGAGACGACGCGGACGGGGCCGTCGCCCACCTGCACGAGCGGCCCTTCGGCGTCGGGCGAGGGGATGGCCGGCGGCGGCGGGGGGAGGACGGTTCGCTTCTTATTGATAACGGCGTCGAGCATCTTCACGGAGAACTCGTAGGGCGCGCCGCCGACGTCGCCGACGGCGCCGAAGTAGGTGTAGTCGGCGAAGAGGCCGCCCGCCTCGCCGTTGCGGCGGATGCGCGCGGGCCAGTCCTGCGGCGTGTAGCCGACGGCGGGGTTGGCCGCCGTGGCGGGCGGGCTCTTGCTGTAGTCCTCGCGCACGTTCGAGTCGTAGGGGCGCGGGTTCAGGGCCGAGACGACGCCGCGGCCGTCCGGCCCCTCCCAGACGCCGACGTTGAAGGGGACGCCCGCGGGCGTGCGCTCGATTGAGTCGGGGCCGCCGACGGGCGCGGCCGAGCCCCAGTAGAGCTTCTGCGTCGAGAAGCCCTTGAGGCCCGCGTGCGCGATGATGGAGGGGAACGAGGCGGGGAAGCCGAAGCTGTCGGGCAGCATGTACTCGGCGCTCGAACGGCCGAACTCGCGGCGGAAGAAGTGCGAGCCGTAGAGAATCTGGCGGACGATGGACTCGGCCGAAGCCGAGAGCGGGTCGCCCTCCTCGACCGACGAGCCGGCGGGGAACCAGCGCCCCGCGGCCACGTACCGCTTCACCAGCGCGTAGTCCTCCGGCCAATACTCCTTCATCATCCGGTAGCGGTTCGAGCCGCTGAAGTTGAAGACGTAGGAGGGGTACTTCTCGAACATGCGGAAGTTGTCGCGCATCGTCCGCGGGAGGAACTCGTCGATGACCTGCGGGTACTCCCAGCGCCACTGCGTGTCGAGGTGCGCGTAGCCGACGACGTAGAGCGTCGGCTCCCGGGTCAGGTCGGGCGGCGGCGCGGACTGGCCTAGTGCGGCGGCGGCGAGCGCGCAGGCCGACAGAAATGACAGGAACGTTCGTGACGCGAGCGGCATCAACCCGTCTCTCCTCGGGGCGGTTTGAAATGGGTACGGCCGGGGCCGTCTGTCTACGGAATTGCTTGTAGCGGTCTGATATAAGATAGCACGGCGGGCGGCGCCTCCTACGGCGTGAAGAAGGCTCGCGGGCCCGTCCGCGCCCGCGAAGGGCGGGGGCGGGGGCGCGTGTGCAAACCCCGCGTCTCTTCTGTATAGTGTCGCGCTAACGTCGAAGGCCGCCGTCTAACATGCCAACACCGATTCTGGAGATGAGGGGTATCGGCAAGCGATTCCCCGGCGTGGTCGCCCTCGAAGGGGTGAGCCTCGAAGTCTACCCCGGCGAGGTCGTCGCGCTCATCGGCGAGAACGGGGCGGGCAAGTCCACGCTGATGAAGATTCTCGGCGGCGTCTACCAGCCCGACGGGGGCGAGGTCCTAATCGAGGGCAGGCCCGCGGGCGTCCACTCCGTCGCCGACGCCAACGCCCTGCGCATCGGCTTCATCCACCAGGAGCTGAACGTCCTTGAGAACCTGGACGTGGCCGGCAACATCTTCCTCGGGCGCGAGCCGCGCCGCGGCGGCCTCTTCAGCCGCATAGACCGCCGGAAGATGTACGCGGACGCCGAAGCCTACCTGAAGCGGCTGGGGCTGAACGTCCCGGCCGACACGCCGCTCTCGCGCCTCTCCATCGCGCAGCAGCAGTTGGTCGAGATTGCGAAGGCGCTCTCGCAGGACGCGCGCATCCTCATCATGGACGAGCCGACCTCCTCGCTCACGCTCTCCGAGACCGAGCGGCTGATGCAGGTGGTCAAGGAGCTGCGCGCGCAGGGCGTGAGCATCATCTACATCTCGCACCGGCTGGGCGAGGTGAAGGAGCTGGCCGACCGCGTCGTGGCCCTGCGCGACGGGCGCAACGCCGGCCGCCTCGCGCGCGAGGAGGTCACGCACGACCGCATGGTGCGGATGATGGTCGGCCGCGACATCGAGAGTTTTTACGCGCAGGGCTCGGGCGCGGAAGGGAAGGCGCGGTTCGGCGTCCGCGAACTGAGGACGAGGCGCTACCCGCAGCACGCCGTCACGTTCGACGTCCGCGAGGGCGAAATCCTCGGCCTCGCCGGGCTGGTCGGGGCCGGGCGGACGGAGGTCGCGCACGCCGTCTTCGGCGCCGAGCCGCCCGCGGGCGGCGCGCTCGCGGTCGGCGGCGAGACGGTGACGGTGCGCTCGCCGCGCGACGCCATCCGGCACGGCATCTACCTCATCCCCGAAGACAGGCGGCGGTGCGGCCTGGACGTCGAGGAGCTGATTCGCAAGAACGTGACGCTGCCGGCGATGGAACGTTACTCGTCGGCCGGCGTCGTCCGCGCGGGCGAGGAGCGGGAGGTCTCGCAGAAGGTCTGCGACCGCCTGGGCGTCAAGGCGCCTTCGGTCGAGGTCAGGGCGGGGAACCTCTCGGGCGGGAACCAGCAGAAGGTGGTGCTGGCGAAGTGGCTGGCGCTCGACCCGAAGGTGCTCATCTTCGACGAGCCGACGCGCGGCATCGACGTCGGGGCGAAGGCCGAGATTTACGACCTCATGCGCCGGCTGGCCTCGGAGGGCGTCGCCGTCCTGATGATATCTTCCGACATGGAGGAAGTGCTCGGCGTCAGCGACCGCGTCGCCGTCATGCACGAGGGGAAGCTGACGGGCATCCTTGAGCGTGCGGACTGCACCGAGGAGAACGTCATGCGGCTCGCCGTCGGGCGGGCCGAAGCCCTTGAGGGCGCCGCCGGGGGTTAGCCCCCGCCCGCACCCGCCGAAGAAAAATCACTTCGCCGCCCGCCCCAATCTCTCCAGCTCGTCCCGCATCCGGGCCAGCGCTTCCCGCGCGGCGGGCTCGCCGACGAGGTTGCGCATCTCGTGCGGGTCGCTTTGCAGGTCGTACAGCTCGTCCATCCCTTCAAGCTCCGTGTAGCGGATGTATTTCCAGCGGGCCGTCCGCGCGGCCTGCCAGGACGGCGCGCGCGGCGCGACCTTCTCCAGAAAATATTCGGCGAGGAACGACTCGCGCCAGGGCGCCCGCGCGCCGCGGAGCACCGGGACGAAAGACCTGCCCTGCGCCTCCGTCAGGGGCGCGGCGCCGGCCAGCTCGACGAGCGTCGGCGCCACGTCTATGTTGAGCGCGAGCGCGTCCACCGTCCCGCCCGCCGCGGCCAGCCGCGGGTAGCGGATGACGAAGGGCACGCGGATGGATTCCTCGTAGGCGAAGCGCTTGTTGTCGAACTGCCCGTGCTCGCCGAGCAGGTAGCCGTTGTCGCTCGTGAAGATGAAGACCGTGTCGTCGAGCTGCCCGCGCCGGCGCAGGGCGTCGAGGAGTTGCCCGACGCCCTCGTCCACGGCGGCCAGCGTCCGCAGCTGGTCGCGCACCACCGAGTCGCGGTCGGCGCTGCGGCCGCGCCTCGACTCCGGCGGCTCGGGCGCGACGCCCTCCACGGCCGCCCAGTCAACCGGCTCGACGGCGCGACGCAGCACGGGCTTGCCCGCGAGGTCTTCGTCGGCCGAAGCGGGCGGGAGGTAGCGCGCCCCGGCGTAGAGCGACTCGTGGCGCTTCGCCGGCAGGTACGGGACGTGGAGCGCCTTGTGCGCGAGGACGAGCAGGAAGGGCTTCCGGTGCGGGCGGCCGACGAACTCAAGCGCCCGCCGGTTGAGGAAGTCGGTCATGTGGCCGTCAATCTGAAGCTGGCGGCCGTCAACGTTAACCACGGGGTCGAGGTAGACGCCCTGCCCCTTGAAGCTGACCCAGTGGTCGAAGCCGGGGCGGCGCGAGTCGTCGAACCCCATGTGCCACTTGCCGACGAAGGCCGTCTCGTACCCCGCCTCGCGCAGCCGGCGCGGGAACGTCTCGAAGGTGTGGCTGATGACGTCCTGGCCGAGCCGGTCGTTGTTGACGACGCGGTGGCGGCGCGCGTACTGGCCCGTAAGGAAGCTGGCGCGGCTCGGCGAGCACAGCGGCGTGGTGGCGAAGAAGTTGCGGAACAGGACGCCCTCGCGCGCGAGCCGGTCTATGTTGGGCGTCTTCGCGTACGGGTGGCCGGTGACGCCGAGCGAGTCCCAGCGCTGGTCGTCGGTGATGACGAAGACGACGTTCGGCCTGCGGGCCTGGGCGGCGGCCGGCCGGAGGGCCGCGCACGACGCCGCGGCGAGGCAGCACAGGAGGGCGGCCCCGGAAATCAGTTTTCGCCTCATGCGGGTGGAGTTAAGTTTTCGGCGGCGTGTCTAAAACCGGAGCCCTTATTGCGAGCCCTTCTTTTTGCCAAGCGCTTCGGCGGCCTTCCTGACCTGCTCGCTCAGCCGGAGGATGTCTTCAAGGTCGCGCGCGGCCTTCGCGGAGTTCTCCGCGTCGAGGACGTCCGGCCGCCGGAAGACGGGGTTCCAGACGAAGCTCTTGACGAGGGCGTCGAGCGACGCGGCGGCGGCCCGCACCCCTTCCGGCGTCGGCGGCTCCTCGCCCTTCTTCTGCTTCTGGTCGCCCTTGACGGCGGGGAGGGCGAGCGCGGACTTGAGCCGCGAGGCGCGCCGCCTGACCTCGGCGGCCTCCCCGCCGACGAGGTCGTAGTCGAGCGGGGTCTCAGACTCGGCGGCGGCGACGGACAGTTGATAGTTCCGCAACTGGAGCTGCTCGAAGTCCTCCGCGACCTGCTGGTAGGAGGGGCGCGTGTCGGGCTCCTTCCTGGCCGGCCTCTCGTTGAGGCCGCTCAGGCTGCGGAGCGCCCTCTGGCGCGCCTCCATGTCGGCACGCCTCTCGGCGTCGCGCCTGTTCGAGGCGGTCTGCGCGCGCGACGGCCCCGGCCAGGCGACGAGCAGGAGGGCGGCGACGAACGCGGGCGTGCCGAAGGCGCCGCGGTTGACCAGACGTTTGTGGAGTCTCATAAACTCACCCGCAGCGGCCGGGAAGGGCCGGGGCCGGGACGAAGCTGAAGGCGATGGGGGCTTGACGGTGGACGTATGGTATGCCCGGCTCCGCCGGGAGTCAACACCCTTAACAGGACGAGGGGGGAGCATGGACGAGCGCACACACAGGCTGGCAGAGAAGCTCTGGCACTACCACCGCCTGAACCACCGCGTGGGTCAGGCCGACGCGATTCTCGTGCTCTGTAGCTACGACCGGAGGGTGGCGGAGAGGGGCGCGCAGTTGTTCCTCGAAGGCCGCGCGCCGCTGCTCATCTTCTCCGGCGGCCTCGGCTCCATCACGCGCGGGATGTGGAGCGAGCCCGAGGCCGACCAGTTCGCGCGCATCGCCGCGGGGATGGGCGTCCCCGCGCAGAGCATCGTCGTCGAGAATCGTTCGACGAACACGGGCGAGAACGTCATCTTCACGAAGCGCCTGCTGGCGGAGAGGGGGCTCGACCCGGGGAGCTTCATCCTCGTCCAGAAGCCTTACATGGAGCGCCGGGCTTTCGCCACCTTCCGGATGTTCTGGCCCGGGAAGGAGGCGGTCGTCACCTCGCCGCAGGTCTCCTTCGACGAGTACCTGAACGACTACACCAACCCGGAGCTTTCGGCCGACGACGTCGTCGGCATCATGGTGGGCGACTTGCAGCGCATCAGGGTCTACCCGGCGAGGGGGTTCCAAATCCGCCAGGAGATTCCCGACGACGTCTGGCACGCCTACGAGGAGCTGGTCGGGCTCGGTTACGACAAGCACCTGGTCGGGGGTTAACCCGCCGCGCCGGCCCCGCTTCAAAACCGCGGGCCGCCACCCTATACTCAGACCGACATGAAGAACATACGAGTCGCGTCCGTCCAATTCCAGCACGCGCCCGGCGACAGGCAGGCCAACCTGTCTAAGGTCAGGGCCTTCGTCGAGCGGGCGGCGCAGAGCCGCGTCGGGCTGATAGCCTTCCCCGAGATGTGCGTCACCGGCTACTGGCACGTCCGTAACCTTTCGCGCGAAGAGGTCGAGGCCCTGGCCGAGCCCGTGCCCTCCGGCCCTTCGACGGCGGCGCTGCTGGCGCTCTCCGCGGAGCACGGCATGACCATCGGCGCCGGGCTGATAGAGCGTGCGCAGGACGGCTCGCTCTATAACAGCTACGTGGTCGCAATGCCGGACGGGCGGGCGGCGTGCCACCGCAAGCTCCACGCCTTCGAAGGCCCGCACATGAAGTCGGGCGACGCCTACACGGTCTTCGACACCCCGCACGGGTGCCGGGTCGGCGTCCTCATCTGTTACGACAACAACATCATCGAGAACGCGCGGGTGACGGCGCTGATGGGCGCGGAAATCCTGCTGGCCCCGCACCAGACCGGCGGGTGCAGGTCGCGCAGCCCGCGCGCGATGGGCGCCATCGACCCGGCGCTCTGGGAGCGGCGCCGCGAAGACCCGGCGGCCATCGAGGCGGAGCTGCGCGGGCCGAAGGGGCGCGGCTGGCTGATGCGCTGGCTGCCGTCGCGCGCGCACGACAACGGCATGTTCCTCGTCTTCAGCAACGGCGTGGGGACGGACGACGACGAGGTGCGGACGGGCAACGCGATGGTGCTCGACCCGTACGGCGAAATCCTGGTCGAGTCGTCCAAGGCCGACGACGACATGGTCATCGCCGACCTGGACGCGGAAGTCCTCCCGTCCTCCTCCGGGCGGCGCTGGATGCAGGCGCGGCGCCCCGAACTCTACAAGCCCCTCTCCGTCCCGACCGGCCGCGAGCGTGACACGCGCTCCGTCAGGTTCGACGGGTGAGGGGCATAACGCCTGCTGCCCCGAGCTACAACGGGCACAGGCTTTTCCACAGAAGCTGTGGAAAAGCCTGTGGAAATCCCCCCTTTTCGGGCCATAAATTCTTACAAATTTGGCGCTTCTAGCATTCTGCACAAAAGGTGTGCGCGGGTGAGTAAGTCATATACGTGCTTATCACTTACCTGAGCGGCCGTTATTTACCCAAAGGTGGGAACGCACCCGGGAGGGTAATAAAATTCACAGGCGGCAAACTCGGCGTCCGCCCGGAAAGGACGGGGTGAGAAAGGCCGATTTTTTAGGAAGTCGAATGCCGGAGGTCGGACTCGAACCGACATGCCCTTGCGGACGCGAGATTTTGAGTCTCGTGCGTATACCGATTTCGCCACTCCGGCCGGGTGCGAGGAATGATAGGGCGCGCGGCTCGGCGCGTCAACCGGAGGCCCGGCGTGTCCGCGGGCGGGCAGCCGTCTTACAGTCCGCCGGGAATTGCAGGCCGCGAGAAGTTATCCGGGGTAACTGCTTGTCTAAAGCGGCGGGGCGGCGTTAATATTAGTTGCCTCTTTCGGGCGCGCCGTCATGCGTTTGGGCTTGCCGGCTCGCACCTCTCCCTCCTTAAAGTTTCACCCGACGACGTGGCAGAACGCGGGAGGCGTACGTCTATGTCTAAGACTGTGGGCAGAAGGGCCAGCGTCCTGGTCGCGGACGACGAGCCGGAAATCCGAGACGTTTTGTCAGACCTGCTGAGTCCGCACTACGACTGCGCGGCGGTCGGCTCGGCGGAGGAGGCAGTGGTGCGCCTGCGCGAGGGCTCCTACGACCTCGTCATCAGCGACATCATGATGGGCGGCATGAGCGGGCTCGAACTCATCCCGCGCGTGAAGGAGCTGTCGCCCGACACGGTCGTCATCATGATTAGCGGCGTGCAGACGGTCGAGAGCGCCATCAACGCGCTGCGCGCCGGCGCGTTCGACTACGTGATGAAGCCGTTCGACCTCCACCACGTCGAGGCGGCCGTGAGCCGCGCGCTCGAACACCACTACCTGCGCGCGGAGAAGCGCCGCTACGAGACCTACCTCGAAGAGATGGTCGCGCAGCGGACGCAGGAGCTCGACGGCGCGCTGCGCTCGCTCGGCGACGCCTACCGCACGACGCTCAAGGCGCTGACGGCGGCGCTGGAGACGCGCGACCTTGAGACGCACGGCCACTCGGAGCGCGTCGTCAACTTCAGCCTCCGGCTGGGCCGGGAGTTGGGGCTCGACGCGGGGCAGATGCGCTCTTTGGAGTTCGGGTCGCTGCTGCACGACATCGGGAAGATAGGGGTGCCGGACGCCATCCTGCGCAAGCCGGCGAAACTCTCGGAGGACGAGTGGGTGCGCATGCGCGAGCACCCCCTGCACGGGCAGAAGATTCTGCGGGGCATCGAGTTCCTCGAAGGCGCCTCGCGCGTCGTCGCGCAGCACCACGAGCGCTGGGACGGCTCGGGCTACCCGCTGGGGCTGCGCTGCGAGGAGATAGATTTGAACGCGCGCATCTTCGCCGTCGCCGACGCCTTCGACGCCATCACGAGCGACCGCGTCTACCGCGCCGGGCGCAGCTACGGCGAGGCGCTGTCGGAGCTCGACGCCCACGCCGGCCGGCAGTTCGACCCGCGCGTGGTCGAGGCTTTCCGGCGCGTCCCCGCCGAGGAGTGGGAGGAGATACGCCGCCGCTCGCTCGAAGCGCGCGAGCGCATCGCCACCGCGCGCCGCGTCGAGCAGACGGCCGAACACCTCTACGTCGGCACCGGCGCCAACGCGCTCGTCAATTAGCAGACAGTAAACAGTAGGTAAGAAAAAGGGCGGCGCGTCCCGTTTCTCGACGGGACGCGCCGCCTCCGGTTTTTCTACCGACTACTGCCCGCCCTTCCCCTCCGGCTGGCGCATGGTGCCGACGACGTAGCCGCGGCGGGCGCGCAAGGAAAGGCCCTGGCGGCGGGCGCCGACGTGCAGCTTGCGGTACTCGGTGGGCGCGGCGCGGCGCAGCGGGCGCTTCGGGCTGTAGGTGACGACGTACTGCGAGTCTATCTCGCGCGCGACCGAGGCGCCCTCGGCCAGCATCCCCTCGATTGAGTCGGGCTGGAGTATCCGCCCGCCCGTCTCCTCCGTCAGCGACTTCAGGCGCGACTCGCCGCGCAGCATCTCGCGCTCGGCCTCCCTGCGGCGGCGGCGCAGCGCCGGGTCGATGCGCACGCCCGAGTTGACGCCGGGCGGGTTGATGCCCGAGCCGCGCATGCCGGGCGGGCGCGTCGGGTCGATGCCGACTGTCGCCTGGTCGGCGCGCGCCTGCGCCGCGCCCGGCGCCTCGGGCGGCGCCTTCCACCACGGCTGCTTGACCTGCTCGCGCGCCACCCCCGCGTAGCTGACGACGTGCAGCGTCGTCTGCGACGCGATGAGGCGCCGGACGGCCTCGTCGTACTCCTTCGAGCCGGCCGTGTCTATGCCGTCGGTGACGAGCACGAGGTGGCGGTTGCCGATGGGCTGCTCGGCGAGCATCTCGACGGCGCGGCGCAGTGCGCGCGAGAGGTTCGAGCCCGAGCCGGAGGCGAGCTTCGAGCGGACGGCGCGCGAGGCCTGCGCCCGGTCGCCCGTCCAGCCCTGCAAGGTGTCCACGCGGCCGCTGAAGGAGACGACGGCGAGGCGGTCGCCCTCGCGCAGATTCTCGATGACCGAGAGCGCGACGTCGCGCGTCGTGTTGGCGCGCACGATGGGGTCCAGGTCCCAGCCGGTGCCGAGCACGACGACGACGCTGGCGGGCGTGCGCCGCACGCTCTTGACCTGCTGCGGCACGTCGTCCTCGACGACGAGCACGTCGTCCACGCCGAGCCCCGGGTCGAAGCGCCCCTTCTCGTCGTAGGCGAAGACGGGCAGGCGCACCTCCTCGACGTAGACGCGCTCGGCCTCCTCGTCCTCGGGCGTCGGCGTCGGGCGGACGCGGACGCCGCTCTGCGCGCGGCCGCCCGCGGGGAGGAGCGCGGCGGCCGAAAGGAAGACGAAGGCGGCGCTCAGTAAAACGGGGGGCAGGCGGCGCAGAAGCATTTTGACTCCTTCAGGCGGCGGAAGATGTTAGTGCCTGCGAACTCTGATGCGCCGCGGCCGCGACACCGTTCGCCCCGGGCTCAAGTCCGGCCGCCGCCGGATTCGCGCAGGCGCCGGACGGCGCCCGTCAGGCGCGAGACGCGCGCCGGCTCGACCGTGTTCGACCAGAGGCCGCCCTCCTTGAAGTACGAGCCGACGATGAAGCCGTCCGCCGCCTCGAAAAACTCCGCGACGTTCTCGGGCGTGACGCCCGAGCCGAGGAGCACGGGCAGGCGGCAGCGCGACTTCGCCTCGCGGACGTCGGCGCCGCGCGGCGGCTCGCCCGTCGCCGAGCCCGAGACGATGACCGCGTCGCCGCGCATGAACTCGACGGCCGCGGCCGTCTCGCCCAGCGAGACGTCGGCCGTGATGGCGTGCGACGAGTGCTTCTTCTTCACGTCGGCCCAGACGCGCACGCCTTCGGCGCCGATGCGGCGGCGGAAGCGCAGCAGCTCCGCGGCCGAAGACTGGATGAGCCCCTCGTCGGCGACGTGCGCGAAGGCGTAAGCCTCGACGCGCACGTAGTCGAGCCCGGCGGCGTGCGCGACGGCCAGCGACTCGACGTTGGCGCCGGCCAGAATCTGCACGCCGACGGGGAGCGCGGCCGCCTCCGCCTTCACCGCGCGGGCGACGACCGCCATCGCCGCGACGACCTCCGGCCCGACCGAGCCGCGCAGGTAGGGAACGTCGTGCATGTTCTCGACCATCAGCCCGTCCACGCCGCCGTCGCGGTAGGCGGCGGCCTCGCGCGCGGCGAGCGCGGCCAGTTCGCCCACGCCCGCGCGCGAGGCGGGCGTGCCCGGAAGCGCGCCGACGTGTATCACGCCGACGACGGGCCTCGGGGTCTTGAACGGCTCGGGAGTCATCAGAACGTGACCTTCTCGACTTCCTTATAGGCGAGCTTCAAAGGCGTCTCGCGGCCGAAGATTTCGACGCGCACCTTGAGCAGGCGCCGCGCCTGGTTGATGCCCTCTATCCTGCCCGTGAACGACGCGAACGGCCCCGACAGCACGCGCACCGTGTCGCCCAGGCGGAACGTCTGCGGCACCCGCCGCCGCGCCGGCAACCCGCGGAAAATCTCTTCGAGCTCGTCAGACATGACTCCGAATGCAGAAGTCAGAGTGCAGAATGCAGAATGGAAGGCAAGCTCACTTCTTCCGTTCTGCACTCTGCACTCTGACTTCTGCACTTCCTTTCATCCTTTCTTCCTCGCCTGCGCCTGGACGGCGGTGATGGCGACGGCGTCCACGATGTCCTCGGCCTTGCAGCCGCGCGAGAGGTCGTTGGCCGGTTTGTCGAGCCCCTGCAAGATGGGGCCGATGGCGGTGGCGCCGCCGAGGCGTTCGGTGAGCTTGTAGGCGATGTTGCCGGCCTGGAGGTCGGGGAAGATGAGCACGTTGGCGCGCCCCGCGACCGCCGAGCCGGGCGCCTTCGACTCGCCGACACCGGGGACGAGCGCGGCGTCGGCCTGTAGCTCGCCGTCAACCTCCAGCTCGGGCAGGCGCGCGCGCACCGTCCGCGTCGCCTCGACGACCTTGTCCACGAGTTGATGTTTCGCGCTCCCCTTCGTTGAGAAGGAGATCATGGCGACGCGCGGCTCGGCTTCGAGGAGCGCGCGGCAGGAGTCGGCCGAGGCGATGGCGATCTCGGCCAGCTCGGGCGCGCTGGGCTCGATGACGACGCCGCAGTCGGCGTAGATGAGCGCGCCGTTCGCGCCGAACGCGGGGTCGGGCAGCACCATCACGAAGAAGCTGCTGACGATGCGGAAGCCCTGCCGGATGCCGATGCAGTGGAGCGCGGCGCGGACGGTGTGCGCCGTCGTGTTGGTCGCGCCCGCCACCGAGCCGTCGGCCTTGCCCTCGCGGACGAGCAGGTTGCCGTAGTAGAGCGGGTCGCGGACGGCGATGCGCGCCTCGTCGGGCATCATGCCCTTCGAGCGGCGCAGCTCGTGGTAGAGCGAGGCGACGCGCTCGAAGTCGGGCGCGCGGCGGTGGTCTAAGACGGCGACGCCGCCGAGGTCGGCGCCGGCCGCGCGGGCGCCCGCGCGCACCTTCTCCTCGTCGCCGAGCACGGTGACGCGCGCCAGCCGGTCGCGCGCGATGATGGAGGCGGCGACGACCGTGCGCGGGTCTTCGCCCTCCGGCAGGACGACGTGCTGCGGGTCGGCGGCCGCCCTCTGCCTGATGCGTTCGAGTATGGACATAAGCTGACGGACGTTCGGAAGAAGATTAACGGGGGCGGACGGGGCGGACGGAATAAGAATTCAGGGATTACAGATTTCAAATCTGAAATCTCAAATCCCGTCTACCCCGTCCGTCCCCGTTCGAGTTGTTCTGATTGTGACGGCTGCAAATGTATCACGAAGCGTCGGGGCGTGAGAACCGCGCGGCCGGCGCCGTCAGCCGCCGAGCGTGTCGTCGATGAGGCTTTCGGCGGCGGAGGCGAGGCGGCGGACGAGCGCCGGGTCGTGCGTCTTGAGCGCGGCGAAGGCGCGCTCCTCGGGGACGGCGCGCGCCGCCGCCAGGCCCTCCTCGTCGAAGCCGACGAGCGCGACGCTCAGCGCGGGCGAGTCGGCGACGACGAACCACTCGCGGGCGAGCCGCGCCGCGGCGCTCAACTCGATGACGCGCATGTTGGGGTGGCGCGGCGGCCGCCAGTCCGGCTCGCCGAAGACGTAGACGCGCTCCGAGACGTCGGCGATGCGCATGTAGCGGTCGACGACCGGCTCCATCCGCGACAGCCGCTCGAAGCCGGCGTAGAGCCGCCCGCCGCGGTGCGTGCGCAGCAGCACGGCGTTCTCGATGAGCAGGCTCAGGTATTCGAGCGTGGGCACCTGCGCGCGGAAGCGGAAGGTCGCGCGCTCCTCGAAGTCGCGCCGCGAGACCTGTGCGACCGTGCCGAGGTCTTCGACGCCCTCGCCGGCCGCGGCGAGCGCTTGGTCGAGCATCGAGAACTCTTTCATGGCGGGCTTCCGGCGCGACGAGGCAGCGGCGCGCACTAAGCCCTTGTATTAACTCAAGTCTTCGCCAGCGTCGCGGATTTCTCGTGAAAGTGTGAAGGAAGGGGGAAGTAGAAAGTAGTCGGTGGAAAAACCGTCGCCGCCGAACCCTTCGCGTCCTTCGTCGTTATCGTCAACTTTCGGGGAGCGGGGCCTGCCGACTACCGTCTACCGGTTTTTGAGCTTGTCGAGCAGCTTCTCGTGGATGCCGCCGAAGCCGCCGTTGGACATGACGGCGACGACGTCGCCCTCGCGCAGAAGGGGCGCGAGGTGGGCGACGATGGCGTCGGCGCCGTCGAGGCAGAGGGCGGGGCGGTCGCGGCGGGCGGCGATGTCGGCGGTGAGTTCGTCCGTGTCGAGGAGTCGGCCGTAGGAGCTGCCCTTCTCGCGCGCGAAGACCGAGGAGAGGACGACGTGGTCGGCGCGGTCGAACGCCTCGGCGTAGTCCTTCTGGAAGACGGCGAGGCGCGAGGTGGCCGAGCGCGGCTCGAAGACGGCGACGAGGCGGCGCCCCCTGTACTTCTCGCCGAGCGCGCGCAGCGTCTCGCGCACGGCCGTCGGGTGGTGCGCGAAGTCGTCGATGACGGTGACGCCGCGCTCCTCGCCGCGCACCTGCATCCGCCGCTTGACGCTCTGGAAGGTGGCGAGCGCGTCCTTGATCGTCTCGCGCGGGACGCCCCACGCGTCGGCGGCGACGACGACGGAGAGGCAGTTGAGCACGTTGAAGTCGCCGATGAGCGGCGTCTCGAACTCGCCCCACTCGCCGCCGTCGCGCAGGACTTTGAAGCGCGTCAGCGCGCCCGAGTAGTCCACGCCGGCGGCGCGCCAGCGCGCGCCCTCCGAGGTGCCGAAGGTTTCGAGCCGCGTGTGGAGGCGTTCGCCGAACTCCGCGACGACCTCGCGCACGGCGGGGCTGTCCCAGCCGGCGATGAGGCGCCCGCGCCCGGGGACGAGGTTCATCAGGCGGCGGAAGGCCGTCTTCACGGCGTCGAGGTCTTTGTAGATGTCGGCGTGGTCGAACTCGATGTTGCCGACTATTGCCAGCTCGGGCAGGTAGTGCATGAACTTCGGCCCCTTGTCGAAGTAGGCCGTGTCGTACTCGTCGCCCTCGATGACGAAGTGGGGGCTGTCGGTGACGCGGAAGCTGGCGCCGAAGTTCTGCACGACGCCGCCGACGAGGAAGGAGGGCGAGAGGCCGCCGCGCTCCATGACCCACGCGGCGATGCTCGTCGTCGTCGTCTTGCCGTGCGTGCCGGCGACGACGAGCGAGCGGCGGCCGCGGATGAACTCCTCCTTGACGACCTCGGCCTGCGAGCGGTAGACGAGCCGGCGGTTGAGCGTCTCCTCGACCTCCGGGTTGCCGCGCGACAGGGCGTTGCCGACGACGACGCAGTCGGGCGCCGGCTCGAGGTGCTCGGGCCGGTAGCCCTGCATGACGGGGATGCCCAGACCTTCGAGCATCGTGGACATCGGCGGGTAGACGTTCTCGTCCGAACCCGTCACCCTGTGCCCGCGCGCCTGCAACATCCCGGCGAGGCTCGCCATCGCCGTCCCGCAGATTCCGATCAGGTGGTAGTGCATAAGGGCGTGAACCGTGGCGTGTGCGTGGGCGGTAAGCCGCGGCGGGGGGAAGCCTTCCTTTTCCCGCCGCGGCTTACGGCTCACGCCTCACTCGCTGTTGGAATGGTGAATGAAAACGTCGAGCCCTTGCCGACCTCGGACTGGACTTCGATGCGGCCGCCGTGGAGTTCGACGAGCTGGCGCGTGATGTAGAGGCCGAGGCCGGTGCCCTTCTCGCTGCGGGTGGCGCGCGAGCGCGCCTGCGCGTACTTGTCGAAGATGTCGCGCAGGTCCTCGGGCGGGATGCCGACGCCGGTGTCGGTGACCGAGACGCGGACGAGGCCGGGCTCGGGCGCCGCGCTCAGGGAGACGCGCCCGCCGCGCGGCGTGAACTTGAGGGCGTTCGAGACGAGGTTGACGAGCACGCGCCGGAGCTTCGCGCGGTCGGCCCTGAGCGGCGGCAGCTCGGCCGGCACCTCCTCTTCGAGCGCGATCTCCTTCTCGGCGGCGAGCGGCTGCATCTGCTGGCGCAGCTCGTCCACCAGCCCGCGCAGCTCGATGGTCGCCAGGTCGAGGCGCATCGTGCCGGATTCGAGCTTCGAGGCGTCGAGGAGGTCGTTGACCAGCTCGATGAGGTTCTGCGTGTTGCGCTCCATCATCGAGACCATGTTCCGCTGCTCGCCGGTCAGCTCGCCCAGCCGCCCCGAGTTGAAGAAGTTGATGACGCCGCTGATGACCGTCAGCGGCGAGCGCAGGTCGTGGGTGGTCAGCGCGAGGAACTCCTCCTTCATCGCCGACATCTCGCGGAGCTGCGCGTTGGCCTGGTTCAGCTCGCGGTTCGACTCTTCGAGCCGCGTGTTCAGCCGCTCCATCTGCTCGCGCTTCTCCTCCAGCTCGGAGAGCACCTGCACGAGGTCGCGGTTCTGCCGCGCCAGCTCTTCGAGCGCCGAGTCGTCCTCGTCGGTGTTGACGAAGTCGCGCAGGAAGTCGGCGCGCCCCCGGACCCCCTCGGCCTCGGCCGGCGGGAGCCACTTGACGACGGTGACGCGCGTGCCCTCGCCCTCCTTCGACTGGATGTCGAACTCGTCCATCAGGCGGCGCGTGCCGATGAGGCCGACGCCGAGGCCCGAGGTCGAGCGGTAGGTGCCGCGGACGATGGAGCGCAGCTTGGCCTCGTCGATGCCGGGGCCGTCGTCGCGCGCCGTAATCATCAGCCCGGCGGCCGCGGCGCCGCGCTCGGCGAGCGACAGGGTGATGGCGCCCGAGCGCGCGTACTCGTAGATGTTGCGCGTCAGCTCGGAGACGGCGGTCGTGATTTTTATCTGCGTCGTCGGGTCGAAGCCCATCTCGCGCGCGAGGCGGCGGACGCGCTCGCGCACCTTGACGATGTCGGCCTCGCGCCGGACGTAGATGTCGCCGAGTCTGGTCGGGGTGATGCCCTGCATAGTTCGTGAACCGTAAGCCGTGAGCCGTGAACCGTAAAAGCCGCCGTGGTGAATCGCCGCCGTCGAGTCTAACCTAAGTGGAGAGGTGAATGGCAACCCGGGCGGCGGCCGGCCCCCTCCTCGTCACGGTTCACGGCTTTTCACCTGTAGACGAGGACGGTGGCGTCGTCGGAGTTGCGGCCGAAGTCGCGGAGGAGGACGCCGGCGAGGAGCTGCGGGCTGCGGGAGACGAGGCCGGGGTAGGCGTTCGCGTCCCAGGTGGCGCTGATGCCGTCGGAGGCGATGACGAGCGTGGTGCCCTCGGCCCAGCGGTGCGGCCAGACGCGGACGCCCGACAGGCGCGCGCCGAGCGTGCCGTTGGTGGGGATGGGGCGCGCCGGCTCGGCCGCGCCGAGCACGCGCACCTCGACGTTGCCGACGCCCGCGTAGGAAAAGGTCTCGCGCGCGGGGTTGACGGCGACCGCCCCCATCACGGCGCCGCGCGTCGAGCGCAGGGCGTCGTGGACGGCCAGCGTCAGCTCGTCGAGCGGCTCGCCCCTCCACTGTTCGAGCGTGTCCACGGCGGCGCGCGCCGCCTCGTTCGCGCCGCGGCCGTGGCCGAGCCCGTCCACGACCGCGAGCAGCGTCTCGCCGTCGTGCTCCTTGACGAAGTAGGCGTCGCCGTTGCTCTCCTCGCCGGGGCGCGGGCGGCTCCAGACGCCGAGCCGGCGCGAGAGGCGACGGGCGCCCGGCTCGCGCCCGTCGTCGGGGGGGCGTGCGACCCACTTGCGCCCGAGCAGCGCCGTGCCGTAGGTGGAGCGGCGCGCGGCCGTCAGCCGCCGCGTCGTGCCCTTGACGGTCGAGTAGGCGTCGAACTCGTCGAGCAGGCGCCGCATCGCGCCGAAGCCGGTGCCGAGGCTCCCGCCCGACGAGACGCCGTCGCGGAAGGCGCGGTCGAGGTCGTAGATGCCCGGCCCCTTGTCGGTGTAGAAAAGCTCCAGCCCCGCCCCCTCGTCCAGCGTCTCGCCCCAGTACAGGCAGCCGCCCGCGGTGGCGTAGCGCGCGGCGTTGGTGCCGATCTCCTGCACGACGATGTCGAGTTCGGAGAGCCGGTCGTCGGAGAACCCGAGCCGCGACGCGAAGCGGTGCACCCCGCGCCGCGCCGCGCCCACCTGCGCCTCGTCCTTGATCTCCTGCTTGTGGAAGACTCTCATGTCGCAGAGGGGCCGGGGGCCGGGGGCTGGTTAAGAGCCGGCGTCGGCAGCTTCAAACCCGGCCTCCAGCCCCCGGCCCCTTCCTCTCACAGCCAGCGCACCACCGTGACGCGCGTGCCGCGGCCGACCTCGGACTCTATCTCGAAGACGTCCACGAGCCGCTTCGAGCCGGGCAGCCCCTTGCCCAGGCTGCGCCCCGTGGAGAAGCCGTCGCGCATGGCGGCGGTGATGTCGGGGATGCCGGGGCCGCCGTCCTCGAAGATGAGCCGGAGCCCCGGGCGCCCCTGCGCGGGGTCGAGCGGCTGCGCGATCATCCGGCCGCGGCGCGCGTACTTGACGACGTTGCGCGCCAGCTCCGAGGTGACGGTGGCGAGCCGCGTCTGGTCGAGCAGGCGGAAGCCGAGCCGGGCGGCGATTGCGCGCACCTCGCCGCGCGCGATGATGATGTCGTGCTCGCTCTCAAGGGCGATTGACCTGCTCTGCAAAGGCTCCCGTCCCCCCGCCGATGACCCCGTCCTCGTCGCCGTCGTCAATGCCGAACTCGCTCCGCAGGAGCCGGATGCCCTCGTCCACGTTGAGGACCGTGTCCACGCCGCGCAGCTCCAGCCCCAGCTCGACGAGCGTGATGGCGACGGCCGGCTGCATCCCGACGACGACCGTGCGCGCGTCCATGATGCGCGCCATCGCCGCGATGTCCGAGAGCACGCGCCCGATGAAGGAGTCCACCATCTCCAGGAGCGAGATGTCGATGAGCACGCCGCGGGCGCCCGTCCGCTCCAGCTCCGAGAGGATGCGCTCCTGGAGGTGCATCACCGTCTGGTCGTCCATGTCCACCTGGATCGGCACGATCAGGACGCGCCCGACCTTCAGGATGGGAATCCGCGTCTGTCCGTCCATCAGCCCTCCTGCTTCTTCTCTCCGCCCGAGGTGATGATCTGCTCGGTCTGCTTGACGGTCTTCTGGAGGCCGTCGCCGTCGCCGCCCTGGAGGCGGGCGAGCGCCTTCGTGGGGATGACCGTGCGGCCGATCATCTCCAGGGCGAGCTTGATGCCGTCGGACATCTGGGCGCGGGTGGTGATCTGCGTCAGGTCGATGCCGAGCTGCACCATCGTCTGCGCGATGGCCGGGCTGACGCCCGTCAGGATGCAGCGCGCGCCCATCAGCCGCGCCGCCGTCACCGTCTTGATGAGGTGGTTGGCGACGAGCGTGTCCATCGTCCGCACGCCGGTGATGTCGAGGATGGCGATGGTCGAGCCGGTCTCGACCACCTTCTGGAGCAGCGCCTCCATCATCATCTGCGCGCGGCGCGAGTCGAGCGTGCCGATGATGGGGAGCGTCAGGATTTTGTCCCAGACCTTGATGACGGGCGTCGAGAGTTCGAGCATGTCGGCGCGCTGCTGGCGGATGATCTCCTCGCGCGAGCGGATGAAGTTCTCGACCATGACGAGGCCGAGCTTGTCGAGCAGGCGCGTGAAGTAGTTCATCTCCGAGACGACGGCCTCGGCGTTGCCCTCCAGCTCCTCGGCGAGGAGCGGGCTGACGACGTTGCGCAGGGAGAGGATGTAGGTCGCGTTCTCCAGCGGCGTGTAGCCCTTGACGGCGCGCAGGTGCGAAATCTCGTTGAGGTAGTGGCGCAGGTCGTCGAAGGCCGGGTGGTCGAAGGAGGCGCCGCCCGAGTCCTGCACGGCCTGGACGAGCATGTCGAGGACCTGGCGCGACTGCTGGCGCAGGTCCTTCTTCGAGATCAGCTCGTCGCGGAACTCGTCGGCTTCGAGCCGCTCCTTGATCCAGAGGTTGAGAATCTCGTCGCGCCGCGTGGCGAGGAGGGCCGCAATGCGCCACTCGCCGGTGCGCGCGGAATCTGTCTGTTCCGCCATGTTCGTCCTCTAGTTTAGGCGCCCGGCGCCCGGGCCTTCGGCGCGGCCGCGGGCTCGCCGCGGCCCCCGCGGGACGGCGGGCGGCTCGGGCGCTTTCGTGTTGATAAGGGGCGTTTTTAAGTCGCGCTTATCTTAGCACCCGGCGGGGCAAAAGCAACAACGCGCGGGGGGGCGCGGCGGCGGCGGGGCGGAAGGGGGACGGCCCGGCGCGGCAAAGCCGCCCGCGCGCCCCTCGGGCGGGGCGCCGTGCGGGCGGCGGCGGCGTCGCCGCGGCGGGCGGGCGGCCTACTTGAGCCTCTGGATGGCGATGACGGTCATCGGCGCGTCGCCGGACGTGCGCGTGTAGGAGACCCAGTAGCCGGCCTTCGGGAAGCGGATGAGCTTGTAGACCGAGCCGTCCTGCCGCGCCTCAGGCTCGTCGCCGAGGACGGCCTTGGCCGTGGGGGCGGACTTGCCGCTGAGGAAGGTGACGGAGACGGCCGAGACCTTCTTCGTCTCGTCGTAGTAGACCTGGCAGGACTCGTTGTCGTTGAACGAGTAGACGTCCTGCGTGTCGCCCTTGTCGGTCGGGCTGCCGAGGAGCTTGCGCGCCTCCTCGGCCGTCATGCCGATGCGGACGCCCTTGTAGGCGCTGAAGGGCGGCTCGTCTTTGGCCTTGTCGGCGGCGGTGGCGGCGGGGGCGCCGGTCTGCGCGAGCGCCGCGGGGGCGGCGGCCGCGGCCAGGAGGAGCGCGAGGGCCGAGAGCACCCGGAAGCGCCTTGAAACGTGGAGCATGGGACAGTCCCTCCTCTGGAAAGGTGTGCGTTCGGTTCGGAAAAGGAAAAGGGCGCGGCCGGGCGGGTAAGAGACGAGGGCTTCGGAAAAGCTCTGCGGCGGCCCGGCCTCGTTGCCTGTGGCGCGGAAGCGTATGCCAAATCGGCGCGGCAAGTCAATGCCGCGCGGGGGGGCGTCAGCCCCGCCAGGCGAAGCCCGCGAACTTGCGCACGGCCTGGTAGGCGAGCTTGGCCCGCCAGGTCTTGACCCCGGTCTTGAGCATCAGCTCGTAGAAGAGGTCGTCAACGTCCACGCGCTCGAACGTCCTGTAGGGCGAGATGAGCTCGTCCGGCAGGCGGCCGCCGTGGCGGTAGAGCAGGTCGTGGAAGAGGGGCGGGACGTTGGAGAGGTCGTCCTTGTCGATGACGGCCCAGAAGACGCGCGGGATGCTCGCGCGGTCGTAGACGAAGCCCTTCGGGGCCGTGATGCTGTAGCCGCCCGAGGCGTAGGTGTAGTCCTCGACGACCTCGTAGTCCTGGCCGGCGGCGGGCTGCTTGACGACGACGCCCGGGAGCAGCCCCGTCGTCTCCTCGTTGGAGAAGACTTCGAAGACCTTCCTGTCCACGTACTCGTCGGGGATGACGACGTCGCTCAGGCTGACGTCGAGCACGGTCTCCGCTGCGGCCAGCCCGAACTGGGGCGACCCGGGCGACCACTGCTGGTCCACGCCGCCCTCGGGCTCGGGCCGCCAGGTGCTGACGTTGAGCGTGACGGAGGACTCGGTCTCCCCCTCCAGGCTGGCTTCGACGACCTCCGACTCGGCGCGTGCGTCTATCTCTTTCAGGCGGGCTTCCAACTCTCGGATGTTCATGGCCGGGTGAATCCTTTGGGTGTCATTGGGGCTGAGGAAGAAAACCCGGCCGGGCAGGGCCGGGCGCTGCGCAAATTACCCCCGCCCGCCCCGTTTGTCAACGGGCGCGCGCGGCGTCGCCCCGCCCTCAAATCTGGAAGCCGCGGACGCGCTCGACCTTTTTGGGCTTGGCGGGCGGGGCGGCGAGGACGGCCTCGTCCTGTTCGCGGTGCTGGCGTTCCTCGGGGGCGTGCCAGCGCGCCCACTCGGTGGGGGCGTCGAAGGTCTCGCCGCCGTGGCGGGTGATGCGCTCGCGGACGCGGCACATGACGGGGGTGTTGACGCCGACGCCCGAGATGACCGCCTGCCCTTTGGTGAGCGCGGGGAGTTCGGCGAGGAGCTGGCGGCCGGCGCCCTCGACCGACTTGGCGACGGTGTCCTGGTCGACGGGGTTGACGATGCGCATGATGACCTGCGTCATGCACTGCGAGAGGACGTCCTGGTCGAGCTTGCCCGGGCGCTGCGTGATGAGGCCGATGCCGACGCCGAACTTGCGCCCCTCGGAGAGAATCTGCTTGAGGATGTTGGTGGAGACGACCGTCTGGCCGGCGGGCGCGAAGCGGTGCGCCTCTTCGAGGAGCGTGAAGACGGGGTAGGGGAGGTGGCCGTCGGTGCCCTCCTGCGCCTCGCCGCGGACGGTCGCCATGCGCGCCTTGTTGACGCGCCGGAGCAGCGTGGCGACGACGACCTGCTGCTCGTTCTGCTCGATGTCGGAGAGTTGCAGGACGGTGCAGCGCCCGGGCTTGAACATCTCGGCGAGCGGGATGTGCTCGTGGTCGGAGAAGAGGGAGTTGGGCCGGTCGAAGCGCGAGTCGAGCCGCCACAGCAGCCCCTCAATCGAGCTGGCGTTGCCCGAGTCGCCGCGGTCGCTCCCCTCGTACTTCTGCGCCTTCACCTCGTCGCGCAGGTCGTGGTAGCCCCACAGCTCGCCGCGCCGCGTGGCCGAGAGCTGGCGGAACGCCTGCGAGAGGAAGTGGAGCATCTTCTCCGAAGTCCCCTCGGGCAGCAGGTACTTGACGTCGGCCTCGGTCAGCGACGAGAAGCGCACCTTGACGCGCTCGTGCGTGAAGACCTTGACCTCGGGGCGGTAGCCGTCGCGCTCGTCGCAAAAGCGCGGGTCCTCCTCGACGGCGCGCATCGTGTCGTACTCGCCGTGCGGGTCCACGATGAGGACGGCGGCGCGGTTGTAGGGCCGCATCAGCTCCTCGACCAGCACGCCCGCCGTGTAGGACTTGCCCGAGCCCGTCGAGGCGAGGATGGCGAGGTGCGTCGAGACCACGTCCTTGATGGAGAGCACGACGGGCACCTCACCCGCCTCGCGCGTGAGCAGGCTCCCGACGTGCGCCGAGCCCACGTCGCCCGCGCGGCGCGGCGAGAGGCAGTCGGCGAGCGTCTCGGAGGAGGCGAGGAAGACCGGGTCGCCGGGGCGCGGCGGGATGCGCGGGTTGACGAAGTCGCCTAAGGAGGGGTGGAAGTAGCCGATGGTCTCGACCGTGATCTCGTACAGCTCGCAGCCGTCGCCGTCCAAGCCGATGAGCGAGGAGACGACCGATGGCGGCGTCTCAGGGTCGGAGAGGAAGGTGTCGGGGAGGTTGCGCACCAGCCGGCGCTCGGTGACGTTGCCGATGATGCGCCGCTCCTCGGCCGAGTCGCGCGCCGTGTAGTAGACGAACTCGCCGATGCGCGCCCGCACGTGGTCGGCCGTGATGAACAAGTACTCGTGCGGCCGCTCGCCCGGCCCCTTCACCGTCCCGGTCAGGGCGTCTGTCTGGTTCTCTGATTTCATGAGTCGGCGCTTCGGTCGAAAAGGGTGGGCGAACACTCGCCCGTCCGAGGGTAGAGCGGGAGTATAACACGCGCCGCGCCCCGCGCGGCGGGCCGCCCCGCTCAGTGCAGCGCGGCCTTTTTGATGACGCCGCCGTGGACGTCGGAGAGGGGGTGGACGACGACGAAGGCGGCGGGGTCGTGGTCGGCGACGACGCGGCGGACGCGGCCGATTTCGAGGCGCGTGACGACGCAGAAGAGGATGTCCTGCTCGGCGTCGGTCAGGCCGCGCCGCCCCCTGTAGACCGTCACGCCGCGCCCGAGGTCGCGGATGACGGCCTGGCGAATCTCCTCGCTCCGCTCCGAGACGACGACGACGGCCGTGTGCTCCTCGATGCCGTGGAGCAGGAAGTCTATCGTGCGCGAGGCGGCGAAGTAGGTGAGGATGGAGTAGAGCGCCGACTCGACGCCGAGGAGGAAGGCGGCGGCCGAGAAGATGAAGACGTTGAGGACGAGGATGACGTCGCCGACGCGGAGCAGGCTGCTGCGCTTGCTCACGAGGAGCGCCGCGACCTCCGTGCCGTCGAGGACGGCGCCGCCGCGGATGGCGAGGCCGATGCCGGCGCCGATGAAGAAGCCGCCGAAGACGGCCGTCAGGAGCTTGTCGGGCGTGACGTCGGGGAAGTGGACGAGCGCGAGGCAGAGCGAGAGCCCCGCGATGGCCGCCGCGCTCTTGGCGGCGAAGGCCGCGCCGATCTGCCTGTAGCCGAGCGCGATGAAGGGGAGGTTGATGACGGGGATGAGGAGCGCGAGCGGCAGCCCCGTCACGTCCGAGAGGAGCATCGAGACGCCGGTCACGCCGCCGTCGATGAAGCGGCTCGACAGCAGGAAGCCCTTGAGCCCGAACGCGGCCGAGAGTATCCCGAGCGCGACGAGCAGGAAGTTGGCGGCCCCGCGGGCGGCGTTACTCATCCGGCGAGGATAGACGGGCCGCGCGTGCCGGAGCAACCGCCGGATAACGGGTCGGGGCCGCCCGCCGCCGCGGGCGGCCCCGACCGTCACCGCCGCCAGGTCTTTTTAATCGGGTGCGCCTCGGTGTTGAAGACGACGCGGGGGAAGTCGAGGGTTTCGGGCGGGGCGAAGAGGAGGTAGAAGTATTTGAAGGTCTCGGCGAAGAGGAAGCTCTCCATCCCGTCCTCGCGCTCCTTCGTCTCGACGCTCTTGAGGGCGGCGTAGGCCGTGTCGGTCTTGCAGTGGCGGACGAAGTCTTCGAAGAGTTCGGCGCCCATCCGGAGGTAGCGCGGGTCGCGGGTCAGGCGGTGGAGGTAGTAGGCCGACTCGACTATCTCGGGGCGGAGCGGGTAGCCGGGCGCCTCGACCTTCATCGTGCGGTAGTTCAGCCGCTCGGGCTCGACGCCGTTGGCGCGCCACATTTTCAGGGAGGACTCTTGCAGGCGGCGGGCGCGGGCGGTGTCGCCGGACAGCGCGAGGACGGCGGGGAGGAAGGCGTCGAGCGCGCCGTAGCTCGTCGCCGTGCGCCGCCCCGTCCCCATGTCCGCGTGGCCGTACCAGAGCTCGCCGCCCGCGTCGTCGGCGAGATACTTGTTGACGGCGGCGATTGACTCGGCCCACATCCGGCGGCAGTCCTCGTCGCCGAAGAGGAGCCAGCACTTGAGGAGGTATTCGTAGTAAGAGTCTATGCCGCCGCTGACGTGGCTCGACTTGCCGACCCACTCGCCGGTCTCGACGTTGATGCGGCTGCCGACGAGCCCGAGGGGCGAGCGGCGCCTGTAGGTCTCGGCCAGCGCGCGCTTCGCCTTCTCGTAGAAGACGGGGCGGCGCGTGAGCTTCGAGAGCGCGCCGAACTCGACGAGCAGCGTCCCGGCCTCGGCCGGGTTCGTCACCTCGCCGCGCACCTTCCCCGTGCGGAGGTTGACGAAGCGGTAGGGGATGCCGGTCTTCGAGTCGAACGCGGGCAGGAGGCGGCCGCCGAGGTCTTCCGCCAGCCGGAGCAGCCGCCGGTCGCCCGTCAGCTGGTAAGCCGAGAGCAGCCCGCCCAGGTGCCGGATGGTGATCTCGAAGTTCTGGACGAAGACGTCCTTGTCGAAGGAGAGGTTCTTGACGACGAACTCGCGCGTGCGCCTCTCCTCCTCACGCAGGCCCATGAGGAAGAGCGTGTCGAGCGCGTCCACCTGCGTCATGTAGAGCGGCTCGCCGTACCAGTCGCGCGGCGTCTTCGAGAGCGGCCGCAGCTCGTCGTGCCCCCACGCGTAACGCTCGTACCCGCGCCACGCGTGCAGGAACTCCGCCCGCACGCGCGCGGCCATCTCGCGCCTGTTCACGCCCGCCCCCTGCGCCGACGCTGTTCGCGCGGCGGGCGTGACGAGGAGCAGGAGTGCGAGCAGCGGCGCCGTCAGCCTGTGCCTTGACATTGTTCTGGACTCCCGCTCACGCCAGGAAGAAGCGGCGGAGCGTTTCGACGACGTACTCCTGCTGCCCGCCGGTCAGCTCGGGGAACATCGGCAGCGCGAGCGTCTCGCGCGCGGCGCGCTCGGACTCGGGGAAGTCGCCCTCGCGGTGGCCGAGGTCGGCGAAGCAGGGTTGCAGGTGGAGCGGGACGGGGTAGTAAACCTTCGTCCCGACGCCGCTCAGCTTGAGGTGTCCGAGGAGCGCGTCGCGCCGCGCGGCGGGGACGCGGACGACGTACTGGTGGAAGATGTGGCGCGCGCCGGGGCGGACGTGCGGCGGCGTGACGAACTCCGCGAGACCGGCCTCGTTAATAAGTCCCGTGTAAGTTTCGGCGCGCTCGCGGCGCGCGTCCGACCACGAGTCGAGGCGCGGGAGCTTGACGCGGAGCACGGCGGCCTGGAGCGCGTCGAGGCGGCTGTTGAAGCCGACCTCGTCGTGGTGGTACTCGGTCGCGCCGCCGTGGACGCGCAGGCGGCGCAGGCGCGCGTCCAGCCCCGCGTCGTTCGTCGTCACGAGCCCCGCCTCGCCCGCCGCGCCGAGGTTCTTCGTCGGGTAGAAGCTGAAGCACCCCAGCGCGCCGACCGAGCCCGCGCGCCCCGCCCCGTCGTCGGCGCCGATGGCCTGCGCGGCGTCCTCGACGACGGGCAGCCCGCGCGCCCCGGCGACGCGCATCACCTCCGCCATCTCCGCGCACTGGCCGTAGAGGTGGACGGGCATCAGCGCGAGCGTGCGGTCGGTCACGGCCGCCTCCATCTTCGCGGGGTCTATGTTGTAGGTGACCGGGTCGATGTCCGCGAAGACGGGGCGGGCGCCCGCGCGCACGACGGCGCCCGCGGTGGCGAAGAAGGTGAAGGGCGTGGTGACCACCTCGCCCCCGCGCCCCGCGTCGAGCGCGAGGAGCGCGAGCAGGAGGGCGTCGGAGCCCGAGCCGCACCCGACGGCGTGCGCCGCGCGCGTGTAGGCGGCCAGCTCCTCCTCCAGCAGCCGCACCTCGTCGCCGAGGATGAACTGCTGCGAGTCGAGCACGCGCCCGACGGCCTCGCGCAGCTCCCCGCCGAGCGCCGCGTGCTGCTGTTTCAGGTCGAGCAAAGGGACTTGCATCTCGGGTGCGGCCGTTGACATGGAAAAACCGTGAACCGTGAACCGTAAACCGTGACAGGAAAGAAAGGGGTTTTATCTCGTCACGGTTTACGGTTCACGGTTTACGCTCCTAAAGTTTTATCCAGCGCCCGCCGTCGTCGATGGACGCCTGGGCGGCTTCGAGCAGGCGGACGACGCGCAGGCCGGCCGCGCCGTCCGAGGTGCAGGGGCGCGAGTCGCGCACCGAGTCTACGAACTCGGCGCAGACGTAGCGCAGCGCCTCGGTCGGGTCGAGCTTCGGCACCCAGACGTCGCCCGTGCGGTAGCTGACGAGCGTCCTGTAAGCCTCCTCCTCGTCGGCCCCGTACTCGTTGCGCGTCACGCCCTTGTCGTAGACGCGCACCTTCTCGGTCGGCTCGATGTCGTCGTAGACGATCATGCGGCGGCTGCCGGCGATGAGCGTGCGGCGAATCTTGACGGGCGAGAGCCAGTTGAAGTGGAAGTTGGCGATGAGCGAGTCGCCGAAGCGGAGCTGGACGTAGGCGATGTTCTCGATGCCGGGCTCGACGTGGCAGCTCCCCGTCGCCATCACCTCGGTCGCCCCGCGCCCGACCACGTAGTCCATGATGGAGAAGTCGTGCGGCGCCAAGTCCCACACGACGTTGATGTCGCGCTGGAAGAGGCCGAGGTTGACGCGCACCGAGTCGAAGTAAAGCAGGTCGCCGAGGTCGCCGGCCGCGACCAGCTCCTTGATCTTGCGGACGGCGCCCGTGTAGATGAAGGTGTGGTCCACCATCAGCGTGAGGCCGCGCGCCGAGGCTATCACGATCAGCTCCTCGGCCTCGCGCGAGGTGGCGGTGAAGGGTTTTTCCACGAGGACGTGCTTGCCGGCTTCCAGGGCGCGGCGCGCGAAGTCGAAGTGCGTGGCGACGGGCGTGGCGACGACGACGGCGTCGAGGCGGGGGTCGGCGACCAGCTCGCCGAAGTCGGAGGCGGCGCGCGCGGCCGGGTAGCGGCGCGCGACCTTCGAGAGGTGGCGCGCGTCCTTGTCGCAGACCCAGCGCAGCTCCGCCCCCTCGTTCTCGGCGAAGTTGCGAATCAGGTTCGGCCCCCAGTAGCCGCAGCCGACGACACCGACCGTGATGCTCATGGCGAATGTGCGCGCGCGGCCCGGCCCGACGCGCGCGGCGAACACAATATCATTAACCGGCCGCGGCCGCCCCCTGCGCGCAGAAGTCCTCGACCGCGTGCGCGACGTAGGTCACCTGCCGCTCGGTCAGCTCGGCGAACATCGGGAGCGAGAGCACGCGCCGCGACTGGCGCTCGGCCTCGGGGAAGCCGCCCTCCCTGTGGCCGAGCGGGGCGTAGGCCGGCTGGAGGTGCGCCGGGACGGGGTAGTGGATGCCGGTCTGCACGCCCGCGCCCGCGAGGAACCGCTGCATCGCGTCGCGCGCCGAGGTCTGCACGACGAAGAGGTGGTAGACGTGCTCGGCGTAGGCAGCCTCGCGCGGCAGGCTGACGGCGCCCGCGTCTTCGAGCGGCCCGAGCAGGTCGCGGTAGCGCGCGGCGTGGCGGCGGCGCAGCGCGTTCCATTCGTCGAGGTGCTTGAGCTTGACGCCCAGCACCGCCGCCTGGATGCCTTCGAGCCGCGAGTTGTAGCCGACGATTTCGTGGCGGTACTTCACCGACGAGCCGTGGTCGCGCAGCAGCCGGAGGCGGCGCGCCACCTCCGGGTCGTCGGTCGTGACCGCGCCGCCCTCGCCGTAGGCGCCGAGGTTCTTGCCGGGGTAGAAGCTGAAGCAGCCCGCGCGCGCCAGCGCCCCGACGCGCCGCCCCTTGTAGCGCGCGCCGTGCGCCTGCGCCGCGTCCTCGATGACGGTGAGGTTATGGCGCGTCGCAACCTCGCTCACGGCGTCCAGGTCCGCGGGCTGGCCGTAGAGGTGGACGGGGATGACGGCGCGCGTGCGCTCCGTGACGGCCCGCTCCAGCTTCGCGGCGTCGAGGTTGGAGGTGACCGGGTCGCAGTCCACGAAGACGGGCGTGGCGCCCGCGTTCGAGACAGCCTCGGGCGTGGCGAAGAAGGTGTTGGCCGGGACGACGACCTCGTCGCCGGCCCCGACGCCGCAGGCGAGGAGCGCGAGGTGGAGCGCCGCCGTGCCGTTCGAGACGCCGACGCACTCGCGCGCGCCGACGTACTCGGCGAAGGCGCGCTCGAACGCCTCGACCTCGCGCCCGAGCACGAAGGCCGACGTGTCGAGCACGCGCTGGATGGCGGCGTCAACCTCCGCCTTGATGGAGCGGTACTGCGCCTGTAGGTCTACGAAGGGAACTGGCATATAAAAACCGTGAACCGTGAACCGTGAACCGTGACAGGAAAAAGCCGTAAACCGTGACAGGAAGAAGCGGTCTTCTCCTGTCACGGTTCACGGTTCACGGTTTACGGCTCTTAATCTCTCTCGCCGGGTTGCCGGCGACGACGGCGCCCGCGGGGACGCTCCTGGTCACCACGGCGCCCGCGCCGACCACCGCGCGCTCGCCGATCTCGACGCCGCAGAGGATGGTGGCGTTGCTGCCGATGGAGGCGCCGCGGCGGACGAGCGTCGGTTCGAGCCGCCAGTCTTCTTCGGTCTGCGGGGCGCCGTCGGCGCGCGTCGCGCGCGGCACGCGGTCGTTGATGAACATCACGCCGTGGCCGACGAAGACCTCGTCCTCAATCGTCACGCCCTCGCAGACGAAGGTGTGGCTCGAAATCTTGCAGCGCGCGCCCACCGAGGCGCCCCTCTGTATCTCGACGAAGGTGCCGATGCGCGTCTCGTCCCCGACGCGGCAGCCGTAGAGGTTGACGAAGGCGTAAATCTTGACGTCGCGCCCCAGCGAGACGTCCGGGGCGATGAGGCAGAACTCGCCCGCCATCAGCGCGCCGCGCCGCCGCCGCCCTGGCCGGCCGCCGCCGTGTCGGCCCCCTCGGGCGCCGCGTCCTCGTCCGAGTAGTAGCCCGAGTAGTAGCCCGAGTAGTAGTAGTAGTCCGTCCCCTCCATCTTCACGTTGTTGAGGACGATGCCGAAGATGTGCGCGCCGACGTCCTGCAACTGCTGCTTGGCGCGGCGCACGGTCGCGCGCGACGAGCGCCCGCCGTGGACGACGAGCATCACGCCGTCCACCATCGTCGAGAGGATGGAGGCGTCGGTGAACGAGATGGCCGGCGGCGAGTCGATGACGATGTGCGTGAAGTTCTCCGCCAGCACGTAGAGGAGCTTGCGCATCTCGTCGGAGCCCAAAAGCTCGGCCGCGTTGGGCGGGACGGGGCCCGAGGGGATGACCTTGAGGTTGGGCAGCTTGTCGTAGGTCTGCACCAGCTCGGAGACGTTCGAGTCGCCCGAGAGGTAGTTCGTCACGCCGCGCGTGTTCGCAATCCCGAAGTGCGCGTGGACGCGCGGGCGGCGCAGGTCGCAGTCGAGGACGAGGACGTCGGCGCCCGTCTGCGCCAGCATCGTGGCGATGTTGACGACCGTCGTCGTCTTGCCCTCCGACGGCTGGCTCGAAGTGACGAGCACGGTCTTGGGCGGCTGGCCGGCGGACGAGAGCAGGAGCGAGGTGCGCAGGTGGCGGTAGGCCTCGGCGACGGGGGAGCGCACGTCGTCGATGAGCGCGAGCGCGGTGGTCGCGCCCGGCTCGTGGTCGGGCGCCGAGCGGCCGAGGAGCCGGCGGCCCTCGCGCGGCGCGGGGATGAGCGCGAGGGTCGGCAGGTGCAGGTGGCGGTCGACGTCCTCGACCGACTTCAGCGTGTCGTCGAGGTAGTCGAGCAGGAAGGCCAGCCCGATGCCGACGCCCAGCGAGAGCATGAAGGCGATGACGATGTTGCGCATCCGCGGCGGGCCGATGGGCTCGCGGGGCGTGCGCGCCTCCTCGACGGTCGAGACGTTGTTGGTGCGGTCGCTGGCCGTGACCTGCAACTCGCGCTGGCGCTGGAGGTAGGTCTGGTAGAGCTGCTTGTTGGTCTCGATGCGCTGCGAGAGGTCGGAGAGCCCCATCTCCGAGGTGCTCTGCGCGTTGGCCGTGCCCTGCTCGGCGAAGTACGAGGTGCGCAGCTTGGCCTCCTTGTCGCGGGCGGCCTCGTAGCGGTTCTTCATCCCGGCGATGATCTGCTCGGGCTGTTTTTCGAGCTCGGACTTGAGCTTCTTGAGCTGCTCGTCAATCTTCTTGACCGCGGGCCACTCCTCCGTGTAGGTGACGAGGAGCGCCGTCCGCTGCTCCTCCAGCTCCAGGATGCGCGAGCGCAGCTTGCTGATGTTGTCGTTCTTCTGTATCTCGGGGATGTCCCAGATGCTCGCGGAGTTGCGCGCCTTGTCGGCGGCGGCGTAGGCCGCCTCGGCCTCCTTGCGCTCGGCCTCGGCCGCCTGGAGCTGCGAGCTGTAGGTGGTCAGACGGACTTCGGTCAGGTTCTGCGCCGGCTTGTTGCCGAGCGGCAGGTTGTGCCCCCGCATGTAGGCGAGGCGGGCCTCCTGGTCGCGCTGAATCTGCGTCTGGAGCTCGACGATCTGGTTGCCGAGGAGCGTGTTGGCGCGCTCGGCGCCGGCCGTCTCGTCCACGATGTCGTTCTCGCGGAAGACGGTGGCGAGCATGTTGACGACGTTGGCCGTGATCTGCGGGTCGGTGTGCGTGAAGCGGATGTTGACGAGGTTGGTGCGCTCGATGGGCTCGACGTAGAGGTTCTCGCGCAGCAGGTCCTCGTAGGGCTCCAGCCGCTGCGCCTGCTCGGGCGTGAGCTGGTCGGCGCTCAGCTCGGCCTCGTTGAGGACGGGGACGGCCAAAGAGTCCTTCGCCGGCGCGGCGGCCTCTTTGGCCTTCTCGCGCGTGACGATGCGGCGCAGGCCGGCGATGATGCCGGTGCCGCGGTAGGCGCCGAGGAAGTTGGGGTTGTTCTGGAGGTCGAGCCGCATGATGACCTGGCGCGCCAGCTTCTGCGTCTTGAGCTTGGCGAGCTGGGTGTTCCAGTAGTTGGGGTCGCCGGCGCGGATGACGAAGTTGCCGCCGCGGCCCGTCTCCAGGACGCTGCGCGAGCGCTGCTCGATCTGAATCTGCGTGGCCGCCTCGTAGATGGAGGGCTGGCGGTACATCTGGATGGCGACCAGGCTGGTGATGACCACCATCAGGCTCAGGATGAGCCACTTGCGCTTGAGCACGACGGCGAGGTACTCGCGCAGGTGCGCGGGCTCGGCCGAGGCGGCGGCCAGGGCCGGGGCGGGCACGACGTGCGGCCCCGCGAGGTCGCGCAGCGGGCGGTCGAGCGTCTCGGGGGAGAGCGGCAGGAGGCGGTTATCTTGCGACATCATAATTCGTACATCTCTTCCGGGGTCTGGGCGTAGAAACAGTAAAACCCAACCGGGGCGGGCTGTTTCCGGACGGGCCATGATAGCAGAGACCCGCCACGGGGCAAACCGCTGTGGCGGAAGGGGGTAGCCGGTGGTCAGTGGCCGGTGGCCGGTGGAAAAACCTTCGCCGCCGAATCCTGCGGTGCCGGCGCCAACGCCCGGCAGGCGGAGCCTGCCGGCCGCCGGCTACCGATTCATCCCCGCGAACTCGGCGAGCGCGTCGCGCCAGTCGCGGAGCGGGCGCAGGCCGATGGCTTCTGAGATGAGGCAGCGCAGGCGCGAGTTGCGCGGGCGCGGGGCGGGGCGCTTGAGGGAGTCCATCAGGACGGGCTCGACCTCGACGCCGGGGAGCCCGGCGGCCTCGGCCGCCGCGCGCGCGAAGCCCTCGAAGCTCGTGCCCTCGCCGGCGTTGACGACGTGGTAGACGCCGGGCAGGTCCAGCTCGGCCAGCTCGCGCAGGCGCGCCGCCAGATCGGGCGCGTAGGTCGGCGTCCCCCAGGCGTCAGAGATGGCCTTCAGGCGCTCGCCGCGCCGCGCGCGCTCGACCGCCGTGGCGAGGAAGTTGCGCCCGCCCGGCCCGAAGACCCAGCCCGTGCGCACGACCGAGGTGCGGGCCGAGGCGACCTGCGCCCGGCGCTCGCCTTCGAGCTTGGCGGCGCCGTAGGCGCTCGCCGGGTGCGGGTCGTCGCGCTGCGTGTAGAAGCCCTCGGGCTTGCGCCCGTCGAAGACGTAGTCGGTCGAGATGGTGACGAAGGAGGCCGAGGCCATCCGGCTCGCCGACGCCAGCGCCTCGACGCCCTGCGAGTTGACGAGGAAGGCGCGCTGCGGGTCCAGCTCGCACCCGTCCACGTCCGTCCACGCCGCGCAGTTGACGACCGCCTCCGGGCGCAGGCGCCCGAACGCCTCGCGCGCCGCGCGCTCGTCCGTGACGTCCAGCCCCTCGCGGTCGAACGCCAGAACCTCGTCGCCCAGGCCCCGGCAGTGCTCCACGAGCGCCCCGCCGACCATCCCGCCCGCGCCGGTGATTAAGACTCGCATAATCTCAAGTAGACAGTAGACAGTAGACAGTAGAAAAGCTTTAGCAGCCGGGTCTTCGGTAAGCAAGCGGGCGCGCCGCGGGGCGGGGCCCTGCCGGCCGCTGACCACCGTCTGCCCCTCAGGCGCTCCCGTACTGCTTCGCGTAATAGTCCCTGTAGGCGCCGCTGCGCGTGCGGGCGACCCAGTCGGCGTTCTCCTGATACCAGCGGATGGTCTTGGCCAGCCCCGTCTCCCACGTCTCGCGCGGGCGCCAGCCCAGCTCCGTCTCTATCTTCGCCGGGTCGATGGCGTAGCGGCGGTCGTGGCCGGGGCGGTCTTTGACGAACTTGAGCAGCGTGCGCGGCTTGCCCAGGGCGTCGAGGACCGACTCGGCGACTTCGAGGTTGCGCCGCTCGTTGCGCGCGCCGACGTTGTAGACCTCCCCCGCGCGCCCCCTCGTCATCACGTCGTAGATGGCGCGGCAGTGGTCCTCGACGTAAATCCAGTCGCGGACGTTGCGGCCGTCGCCGTAGACCGGGATGCTCTGGTCGGCGAAGGCGTTCGAGAGCATCAGCGGCAGGAACTTCTCGGGGAACTGGCGCGGGCCGTAGTTGTTGCCGCAGCGCGTGGTGACCACGTCGAGCCCGTGCGTGTGGTGGGCCGCGCGGCAGAGGTGCTCGGCCGCCGCCTTCGAGGCCGAGTAGGGGCTGTTCGGCTCGAACGGCGACTCCTCGGTGAAGTAGGCGTCGTCGCGCTCGGGCAGGCTCCCCATCACCTCGTCCGTCGAGACCTGCACGAAGCGCCGCACGCCGCGCTCGCGGGCGGCGTCCAGGAGCACCTGCGTCCCCACGACGTTGGTGCGGATGAACTCGTTGGCCGAGTGGATGCTGCGGTCGACGTGCGACTCGGCGGCGAAGTTGACGAGGGCGTCGGTGCCCGCCGCGAGCGCCGCCAGCACGGCGTCCTTGTCGCAGATGTCGCCGCGCACGAAGCGGTGGCGGTCGTCGGCGATGTCCTTGAGGTTGTCGGGGTTCCCGGCGTAGGTCAGCGCGTCGAAGTTGACGACGCGCGCGCCCGGCAGCTCCTCCAGCAGGAGCCTGACGAAGGCCGAGCCGATGAAGCCCGCGCCCCCCGTCACGAAGATGTTCTTCAGGTTGTCCATTCAGTTTGTCCGTCGGCGTATGAGAGTACGATTATAACCAAGCGGCCGGGCGCGCGCCCGGCCGCCTCACAGTTTCTCCGCCACGAGCAGGACGTTCTTGCCCACGGGCGGCGGCACGAGCGCCTCCAAGCGGCGCGCGACCGGCACGCAGAAGTCGTCGTAGAACTTCACCGCCCCCGGCTCCATCTTCTCGGAGCGCAGCACGCGGTACTTCAGCCACCACGGCAGGACGCCCGCCGCGTCGAAGTAGACCGACCTGACCACCCGCAGCCCCGCCCGCCCGCACTTCTCGGCCAGCCCCGCGCGCGTGTAGCGGCGGTGGTGGCCGACCAGCCGGTCGAAGCTGCCGTAGAGCCACGCGAGGGCGGGCACGAAGACGAAGGCGCGGCCGCCGGGCGCGAGCACCTCGGAGACGAGCCGCAGCTCGGCCTCGTCGTCCTCGACGTGCTCCAACACGTTGACGTAGATGACCGAGTCGGGCCGCTCCTCCTCGGCCACGCGGCGCGCGACGCGCGCGAACGTCTCGTTGTAAACGCGGACGCGGGCGCGCGTCGGGATGCGGCCGACGTGCTCGACGAGCAGGCGGTGCATGGCGCGCGAGGGCTCGACGAGCGTGAGCGACTCGGGCTCGAGCGCGAGGAGCAGCTCGGAGAAGGAGCCGGTGCCGGCGCCGACCTCGACGACGCGGCGGCCGAGGTGCGGCGCGAAGAGGTCGAGAATCCAGCGGCGGTAGTTGCGCGCCGCGGACATCGACTCCAGGTCGCGCCCGGCGTAGGCCAGCGCTTCAGCCATGAGTCCGCCCGTCGAGCGCTTCGGTGAAGCTGTGGCCCTCGACCCGCCCCAGCTCCGGCACCCGCGTGAAGGAGGAGCTGAGCGAGCAGAAGAGGTTGAAGCGGAGGATGAGCCAGAGGGCCTGGAGCCCGTCGCGGAAGCCGATCTTCTTCCCCTCGTCGTAGGTGCGGCCGTAGTAGCTGATGGGCACCTCGTAGACGGCGCACCCGAGCTTGGCCACC
>DASVTS010000009.1:0-3748 GCA_036387455.1 Pyrinomonadaceae bacterium
GTTATCACGAGCTGAACCGGGTCATCGGCGAGTTGCGCGGGGGCACGTTCTCGGCCTACATCAAGGGGCGCGACGAACTGCACATCAAGCACGACAACATCCTGCTGGCTTCGTGCAGCGCGAGTTTTCAGATACACCTGCAAGTCAACCCGCACGAGTTCGCCGGCCGGTATAATCTCGCGCAGGCGGTCGCCGCACCCGCCCTCGCGGCGGCCGTCAACTCGCCGCTCCTCTTCGGCCGCCGCCTGTGGCAGGAGACGCGCGTCGCGCTCTTCCAGCACTCCAACGATTCGCGCACGAGCGCGCAGCAGTCGCGCAGCGAGCCGCCGCGCGTCGGCTTCGGCGAGGGCTGGCTCAAGGAGTCGGTCATCGAACTCTTCCGCGAGCAGATCGCGCGCTTCCGCGTCATCATGACGAACAGCCCCGACGAAGACCCGCTCGCGGTGCTCGGGCGCGGCGGAGTCCCGGGCCTCTCGGCGCTGCGTCTGCACAACGGCACCATCTGGCCTTGGAACCGCGCCTGTTACGGCGTCTCCGAAGGGCGCCCGCACCTGCGCATCGAGAACCGCGCGCTGCCGGCCGGCCCCACCGTCCTCGACGAGGTTGCGAACGCGGCCTTCTTCACGGGGTTGATGACGGCCCTGCCGGGCGAGTACGGCGAGGTCAGCGAGCGCATGGCTTTCGACGACGCCCGGGCGAACTTCTTCGCCGCCGCGCGGTACGGGCTGAAGGCGCAGCTCACGTGGTTGGACGGTGAGCGGTACATCGCCGCGGCGCTCATCCTCGACCGTCTTCTGCCGCTGGCGCGTGAGGGGCTCAGGCAGTCGGGCGTTGACGACGCCGACACCGAGCGTTATCTGGGCACGCTGGAAGAGCGCGTGCGGAGCGGGCAGACGGGCGCGCAGTGGATGCTGCAATCTCTTGAGGCGATGGGCGAGGAGGGCACGTCGGACCTGCGTCAGCGGAAGCTCGCCGCCGCCGTCCTCGAAAGGCAGCAGGGCGCGGAGCCTGTGCATCGCTGGGAGGTCGTCAAAGCCTACGGCTCAGAGGGGTGGCGGCAGAGTCATCATACCGTGGGGCACCTGATGTCGACCGACCTGTTCACCGTCCGGCCCGACGACCTCGTCGAGATGGTCGCGCGCGTGATGGAGTGGCGGGACGTGCGCCACGTGCCGGTCGAGGACGAAGAGGGGCGGCTGGTCGGCATCGTCTCGCACCGCAGCCTGCTCCGCATGCTGGCCGACGGCCTCCCCGGCGGCAGGGAACTGGTCGCGGTGCGCCAGATAATGAACCCCGACCCCGTCTCCGTCGCGCCCACGACGCCGGTTTCGGAGGCAGTCGAACTCATGCGCCGCCGGCGAATCGGCTCGCTCCCGGTGGTGGAGGACGGCCGCCTCGTCGGCATCGTCACCGTGTATGATTTTCTCGAATCCTCGGCACGTCTCTCCGCCGAGACGCCCGACGCCGGGGGCCGGCACGCACGCTAGCTCTCAAGTCCGCATCAACACGAGGGCCAGGACCGCCGGGGCGCACACAAAGGGGGCGGGAAACTTCATGTTTCCCGCCCCCTCATTCCGGCCACACCGATAAAAACTTTCCCCGCATCTCGAACGGCGTTACGCCGCGTCCTGCACGAGCAGCGAGAGTTGTGCGCGATCTATCAACCGGCCCCGGCTCAGGTTAGTGAACGGGTCGTCCACCAGCCAGAAGTCCGTCTCACCCGCGCCCTCCGCCGGCACGAGTTCCCCGAGCGAGCGCACGTCGAGGGCCACCGGCTTGAAGAGTCGCATCCCCCAGTTGTTGACGCCCGCCATCAACCCGTCCTGCCGGTTGCCGAACAACGGCACCCGAAAGCGCCCGCGGTCGTCGAGCGCGAACCAGTCGCCGTTGGCTCGTCGCATAGCATACAAACTACTCATAGTCGTACCCCTTCTCCCCGGCCTTCCCCGACTCGTCTTTAGTTGGCTCACGGCTCGTCCGGCGTCCGTATGTGGTCGCTCGTGCCTTCGCGCGAACGGTTGGGCGATTGCACCAGCCCGTGCCGGGTGTGCGTCCGCCAGAGGTTTTTTGAGAAGTTCGAATAGATGGGGCTCTCCGGCAGCCCCGCGTCGTCGCCCTCGAACCTCGCCGGCCCCGTGTTGTCCTCGTCGTAGCTGCCAACTTCTCGATTCATGCGTCCCTCCCCATCGCTTAACCCCTCGCCGTTAGAGCCGACCCTTGGAAGGCAGACCCCGCGCAGGAGGTGCCCGGGCGCCTCCTGCGCGGGTCGCGGCTCAAGTAGCCCGGCGCCCGCCGAAGTTATTACATGCCCATCCCGCCGCCCGCCCCGGACAACGCGCCGGGATTTTCATCCCCCTGTATCTCGGAGATGAGGGCTTCGGTCGTCAGCATCAGGCCCGCGATTGAGGCGGCGTTTTGCAGCGCACAGCGCGTGACCTTCGCCGGGTCGATGATGCCCGCGGCGACGAGGTCTTCGAACTTGTCGGTCGCGGCGTTGTAGCCGAAGCTGGCGTTCCGCTCGGCGCGCACCTTCTCGACGATGACCGCGCCCTCTTTGCCGGCGTTCTGCACGATCTGCCGGAGCGGCTCCTCCAACGCGCGCCGGACGATGGTGACGCCGATCTGCTCGTCAAGGTCACCGCTCACCGCGCCGTCCGCGTCCGGCTCGAAGATTTTGTATTTGTCGAGCGCCTTGGCCGCGCGAATCAGAGCCACGCCGCCGCCCGGGACGATGCCCTCCTCGACGGCCGCGCGCGTGGCGTGCATCGCGTCCTCGACGCGCGCCTTCTTCTCCTTCAGCTCGGTCTCGGTCGCCGCGCCGACGCGGATGACCGCGACGCCGCCGACGAGCTTGGCGAGGCGCTCCTGCAACTTCTCGCGGTCGTAGTCCGACGTTGTGTCTTCGAGCTGAGCTTTGAGCGTCTTCACGCGCCCTTGTAAGTCGTCGGCCTTGCCGGCCCCGTCGATGACGGTCGTGCTGTCCTTGTTAACCACGACCTTCTTGGCACTTCCCAAATCTTCGAGCTTGACGTTCTCAAGCTTGACCCCGAGGTCTTCGCTGACGACCTGGCCGCCCGTCAGGATGGCGATGTCTTCGAGCATCGCCTTGCGGCGGTCGCCGAAGCCGGGCGCCTTCACCGCCGCGACGTTTATCGTGCCTCGCAGCTTATTAACCACCAGGGTCGCCAGCGCCTCGCCTTCCACGTCCTCGGCGATGATTAGTATCGGCCGTGCCTGCTTGGCGGCCTGCTCCAGCACGGGCAGGATGTCCCTCATCGAAGAGATTTTCTTCTCGCTGATGAGAATGACGGGGTCTTCGAGCACGGCCTCCATGCTCTCCGGGTCGGTGACGAAGTAGGGGCTGAGGTAGCCGCGGTCGAACTGCATCCCTTCGACGAACTCGAGGTCCGTCTCCATAGTCTTCGACTCCTCGACGGTGATGACGCCGTCCTTGCCGACCTTGTCCATCGCCTCGGCTATGAGCGCCCCGATGGTCGCGTCGCCGTTGGCCGAGATCGTCCCGACCTGCGCGATCATCTCCCCCTTCACCGGCTTCGCCATCTTCCTGATCTCGGCCGTCGCCCGCTCGACCGCCTTGTCGATGCCGCGCTTTAAGGCCATCGGGTTGGCGCCCGCCGCGACCGTCTTCACGCCCTCGCGGAAGATGGCCTGCGCCAGCACGGTGGCGGTGGTCGTGCCGTCGCCGGCCACGTCCGAGGTCTTCGACGCCACCTCGCGCACCATCTGC
>DASVTS010000010.1:0-28854 GCA_036387455.1 Pyrinomonadaceae bacterium
TTCATCCTGGCCTTGTGGAGCTGCGACTTGCTCGTCCCGACCGAGCAGCCCAACAGCCGCGCCACCTCCTCGTGCTCGTGCCCCTCGACGTCGTGCAGCACGAAGACCGCACGGTACCCCGGCGGCAGCTGCCCCACCGCCTTGTCCAAAGCGATGCGGTCCACCACCGGCATCTGCGAGGGGTTCTCCGTCCCCGCCACCACCTGCTGCGGCGACTCCCCGTCCTCCGTCACCTGCTCGACCCGCACGCCCCGCCGCCGGAAGTGCATCAGCACCTGGTTGACCGTCAGGCGGTGCAGCCAGGTCGTAAACGCCGATTCGCCGCGGAAGGAGCCCGCCTTGCGGTAGAGTTGGATGAAGACCTCCTGGGCCAGGTCCTCGGCCTCGGCCGTGTTGGCCGTCATCCGCAGGCACAGGGAGTAGACGCGCCGGGAGTGGCGCGAGTACAACTCCTCGAACGCCGGCATGTCTCCCAAAGACGCCGCCTGCGTCAACTCGTAGTCCGTGGCCGGCTTGGCCGCCGCGGCGGCCTCGCTCGGCGCGCCGACCTGCCAGAGAGGGATTGCTGCTTCTGTCATCTGAAAACTCCAGGGTGGAGGACTGCGCCGTGGCGCCGCCCCTTCAACCGAGCCTTCCGGCCCAGCCGCCTCGCGGCCCGCGCGGAAAAGGCGAGCCGGTAAGTGCAAGTGGGATGCCACGTCTCCGGCGCCCGAATGTTCCTAAATTTCGACGTTAAAAGAGGTTTTGGCCGCATTGTCCACCAAATGAGTCGCCGACCGCCGAAAGCGTGTAACAATGTCCGTGCTCGCCCCGGCGAGGTTTTTCGAGCGGTCAAACTGAAAGTTGACACTCAGGAAATTTGAGCATAGACTGCGGGGCACTTGGACAACCTTAAGAGGAGGCTGTACACGCAAAAACCCGCTACACTGGGTTGGACAGCGTGAGAAGAATCAAACACGAGATTCTCTACAGTAAACGGTAGCGTACGCGCCGTCTCCGCCAAATTGGGTACGGGCTTCCGACCCAGCGAAGCGCCCCGCACAAGCCTTAGCGACCTGCGCGGGGCGATTTTGTGTCTGCGGTAAGAAAAACCCGCCACCTCTCTCGGTTAAATTCCCTAACTCCTTTGAATTATCCTCTTTAGCGAACGAAAATCGGGTTCGAGATGACCCAGGGTTTGCCGTCCAGGAGGCTCCCGAGCTGGTCGAGGTAGAGTTCCACGCGGTAGACGCCCTTCCGGTCGGCCGAAAACTCGGCTAGAGCCGTATCCCTAATCTCTGCCACTATTTGGCCGTCGCGGAAGAAGACCGTCCGGCACTTTACCGGCGAGTGCGCCGCGAGCCTGACCGCGCCGCCCGCGGGAAGCAGAATCTCCTCGCCCATCGTGCGCCGCTCCTCACCGCTGTAAGCGTTGAAGCGAAAACCTTTAGCGTCGCCGAACAGGTCGAAGGCGACGAAGCTGTGGCCCGCGCGCAGCGCCGCGAGCAGGCTTTCCGCGTCGAGGCGCCGGCCCTTCTCCAGCAGGACGTGATTGCGGACGAGGCGGAAGCTACGTTCGTAGGGGTCGAGCTTGAGGCCGAAGACCTCCTCGCCAGTCTGCTCGCGGAACGAGAGGCCGACGTTGGCGTGCGCGTCGTTGCCGGCGAGGGCGTAGACGCGGCGCCCGCCCGGGGCGTTCAACTCGTCCCAGCGGCGAAGGTTCTCGGACGGGCGCTCGTAGAATCTGGCGAAAAGCAGTTCGGGTCGGCCCCGGTAAGACCAGAGGCCGTCGAAGAGGAGCGTCGCGTAGTTAATCCGCTTCGCGTTCGTGTAGACGTTGTAGACCTCCACGGCGTCGTACTCGCCCGCCGAGAGGTCGCGCACCTCTTCGGGGTAGCCGACGACGGCGAGCCGGCCCTCCGACTTCGCGCGCTCGGCGAGGTCTCGCAGAGGGGGTTTCGGCTCCGGCGGCGCGAAGCCCGGGACGGCGAAGAGCCGCCCGCCGTCCGACGCGACCAGCTCGCTGCCGTTCAGGAAGAGGACGCCCCCGTGAACGCCCCGGAGCGTCGCCCCGGCCGTGTCGAGGAGCGGGGCGGGGTGTTCGGTCATCAGGACGAAGTCGAGCCGCTCGTCGCTCGCCGCGCGGACGATGTCGGCGGGCGTCCCCGTGCTGTGCCCGCCGAGCGCGGAGTGGACGTGGAAGACGCCGACGTAGTCGTCGAACTCGTCGCCGGGCGGCGGCGCCCCGCGCCCCGCGTTGAGCGCGTCCACGGCCGCGCCCAGCCGCCCGAGCCTGTAGCGCCTGTAGGCGAACGGCGCCTGCGACACCAGCAGCAGCGCGAGCAGCGCGAGCGCAATCTTCTTCCAGCGCTTCCTTATCACTCGTCCTCGAAGTCCACGGAGGCGACGTGCTCGCTGATGGTGCGGCCGAGCCGGGCGACGGCCTGGTGCTCGGGGTGCGCGTCGTAGGCCGCGAGGGCGGCGCGGTCGCGGAAGGTGGCGACGAGCCCCGTGTGGTAGGAGCGCGGCAGGCCCAGCACGTCCGCGCCGACGGCGAAACTCTGAATCTCCGGGACGAGGCCGTCGAGCGCGCGCAGCCGCGCGACGTGGCCGCGGCGCTCCTCCTCACCGACCTCGGGCTTGTACTTCCAGACGACGATGTGCGTCAGCATCCTCTTCAACCTCCACCTTCGCTCGAAATCTCGGAGAGCTTTTCGTTGAGCAGTTCCCACGCGCGGCGGACGTGCCGCCCGGTCGTGCGGATGTTCCCGACGGCGAGGCGGAGCGTGAAGACGCCGTTCAGCTTCGTGTGCGAGAGAAAGATTTCGCCGGTCGCGTTGGCGGCGGCCATCAAACGCTCGTTGAGCGCGTCGAGCCGCGCCGCGCCCGCCCCGTCCGCCTCGCCCGCGACTTGCGTGCGCGCGCGGAAGCAGACGACGCTGAAGGGCACGGGCGCCAGCAGCTCCCACTCCTCCGACCCTTCGACCCAACCGGCGAACTCGCGCGCGAGTCGGCAGTGCTCGCGGATGCGCGCGGCCAGCCCCTCGTGGCCGAAGTAGCGGAGAATCATCCAGAGCTTGAGCGAGCGGAAGCGCCGGCCGAGCTGCACGCCGTAGTCCGAGCCGTTGCGCACCTCGCCCGCCTCCGTCGTCCGCAGGTACTCGGGCGTGAGCGTGAAGGCGCGGCGCAGCACGTCGAGCCGGCGGCAGTAGAGCGCCGAGAGGTCGAACGGCGTAAAAAGCCACTTGTGCGGGTTCGTCACCAGGGAGTCGGCGCGCTCGCAACCCGCGAGGACGTGGCGCATCTCGGGGACGACTGCGGCCGAGCCGGCGTAGGCCGCGTCCACGTGGAGCCAGAGCCGCTCGCGCGCGCAGACGTCGGCGACGGCGGGCACGGGGTCAACGCTCGTCGTCGAGGTCGTGCCGACGGTGGCGACGACGCAGAAGGGGAGACAGCCCGCGCGCCTGTCTTCTTCAATCAGCCGCGCGAGCGCGCCCGCGTCCATGCGGAACTCCGCGTCGGCGGGCACCTTGACGAGCGAGCGCTGCCCGAGGCCGAGCGCGATGAGCGACTTCTCGACCGACGAGTGCGCCTGCTCCGAGGCGTAGAGCCGCAACAGCGGCAGGTCGGGCCGCCCGCTCATCCCGTCTTCGCGCACGCCGAGGTTCAGGGCCTCGCGCGCGGCCGCGACGGCGTGCATGGTGGCGACCGAGGCCGTGTCGTAGATGACGCCGCCGAACTCCTCGGGCAGCCCCATCAACTGCCTCAGCCAGTCGAGCGCGACCTCCTCCAGCTCGGTCGAGGCGGGCGAGGTGCGCCAGAGCATCCCCTTGGCGTCGAAGGCCGCGGCGAGCAGTTCGCCGAGGATGCCGGGCGCCGAGCTGGACGTGGCGAAGTAGGCGAAGAACGAGGGGTGGTTCCAGTGCGTCAGCGCCGGCACCACCAGCCGCCCGACGTCGGCCAGAATCTCCGACATCGGCTCGCCCCGCTCGGGCGGGGAAGCGGGAAGCTGAGAGCGGAGCTGCCCGGGCTCGACCTGCGCGAGCACGGGATACGCTTCGGGGCGCGAGAGGTAGCCCGCGACCCAGTCCACCACCTCGTGCCCGAAGCGCCGGAACTCCTCCGGGCTCATGTCGCCCGACTCCGGGGCGCCGGCCTCCTCTTTAATGCTCTCCGCCTCCGCCGCCGCCGTCTCGTCTTTCACCGTCTTGTCCCTCGTCGCTTGAAGTCTATCGCCCTCCCGGCGAGTCCAGCAGGTGCAGCAGGCGCGCCCGCGCCCGCGCGTAGGCGTGCGCGTCGCCGAACTTATAGAGGTACGACATCTCGCCCGCCGCCATCGAGACGTGCAGCGCGCGCTCCATCTCGCGCAGCTCGCCCGCGTCGAACCCCGGCTCGCCGTAGGCGCGGAAGAAGGAGGCGCGTGCCTCCTCAAGTCCGGCGCCGCCGTGCCCTCCGCCGCCCTCGCGCATGTAAGAATACCAGTAAGTCAGCCCGGCGTAATCCTTCACCCAGAAGCCGCCGACCGCCTCGTCCCAGTCCACGAGCACGAGCCCCCCGTCGGGCGTCAGCACCCCGTTCTTCGGGTTGCAGTCGCCGTGGACGAGCGCGGGCCTGAAGCGCGACTCGTGGCGGCGCAGGGCGGGCCCGACCGCGCGCTCGATTAAAGGGTAGAGGGTTTCGAGCGGGCGCGTGCCGTCGTCGACCCAGCACAGGCCGTCCCTCACGTCGCAGTCGAGGAGCCAGCCGACGAAGTCTTCGTACCTCCCGCCCCCGCCGCCGATGTAGCCGTAGAGCGGGAGGCCGACGGAGTGAACCCTTTTGAGCAGCGCGCCGGCCAGCCCGAAGTAGGCGGCGGGCGAAAGGCTCCCGCGGCGGACGGCCCGCTTGCAGTTCTCGCCCTCGACGAACTCGCTCACGGAGAAGCCGTGCGGGAAGTGGCCGGCCTCGCGCGTGTAGTGAACCATGCGCGCCCGCGGCACGCCGGCGCGCGCCAGACTCGCCTCGACCCACGGGAGCTTGCCGGGCTCGGGCCAGTCGGCGTGCCGGAAGACTTTGAGGGCGTAGGCGCGCCCGCCCGCCTCGACCCGGTAGACGTCGTTGACGTTGCCGAAGTCGAGCCGGCCGGCGACGCGCGCCTCCGCCCCGAGTGCCGACTCGGCCGCCGCCTTCACCTCGTCTTCGGGCGCCTTCTGACTCATGTTCTCGGGCGGGCGGCGGGCGCGGGCGCCGTGCGGCGATTTGGCGGCAAAAAGTTGAAGGATTGCACTCGACACCGGGCGCCAAAGCTGTATAATGCGCGACGTAAGCCTGTCAACAATCTTTCTGCGGGAGCTAGACTGCGCATTCGGCTCGCGGCGATGATACCAAAATCTGACCGCCGTATAGTGCCGTCGAGTGTCCGCGGCGTCGTCCGCCGCCGGCGCGGCCGTGCGCAGTCAACGGCCCGGCCGCCCCACGCGCCGGCCCCGCCACTTCGATTCGACGTCGGACGTTAGAGAGGTCAACATGAAACGCATCTTAATAACACTCGGGTTGGTAACCACCCTGCTCGCGGCCTTCGCCTGCGAGAAGCGCGGCGACGGCGGGCCAGTCGCCGACAGCGGCGGCGTCATCAAGGTCGGCGTCTACGGCGACCTCTCGGGGCAGACTTCCAGCTTCGGCGAGTCTACGCGCTCGGGCGTCCTCATGGCGATTGACGAGATCAACGCCGCCGGCGGCATCAACGGCCGCAAGGTGGAGCCGGTCATCGAGGACGACCAGGGGCAGCCGCAGCAGGCTTCGACCGTCGTCAGCAAGCTCATCAACCAGGACAAGGTCGTCGCCATCATCGGCGAGGTCGCCTCCACCAACAGCCTCGCCGCCGCGCCCAAGGCGCAGGAGGCGAAGGTGCCGATGATTACGCCCTCCTCGACCAACCCGAAGGTGACTCAGGTCGGCGACTACATCTTCCGCGTCTGCTTCACCGACGACTTCCAGGGCGCGGTCGCCGCCAAGTTCGCCGCCAACTCGCTGAAGGCCAAGAAGGCGGCCATCCTCGGCGACTTCAACTCCGACTACAGCAAGGGCATGAGCCAGTATTTCGTGAAGGAGTTCACCGGCGCGGGCGGCCAGATCGTCGCGCAGCAGACCTACACGAACACCGACGCCGACTTCAAGGGGCAGCTGACCAACATCCGCTCGGCCTCGCCCGACGTCATCTTCGTCCCCGGCTACTACGGGCAGGTCGGCGTCATCGCCAAGCAGGCCAAGGAGCTGGGCATCAACGCCCCGCTGCTCGGCGGCGACGGCTGGGACTCGCCGAAGCTCTGGGAGCTGGGCGGCGCGGCGCTCGACGGCGCCTACATGGTCAACCACTACTCGGTGGACGACCCCTCGCCGGCCGTCCAGAAGTTCGTCGCCGCCTACAAGCAGAAGTTCAACGGCACCGTGCCCGACGCCATCGCCGCGCTCGGCTACGACGCGATGAACGTGCTGGCCGACGCCATCAAGCGCGCGGGCGGCACCGACAGCGCCAAGCTCCGCGACGCCATCGCGCAGACGAACGGCTTCGCCGGCGTCACCGGCTCCATCAGCATCAACGCGAGCCGCGACGCGGTCAAGCCCGCCGTCGTCTTCGAGCTGCGCGACAAGAAGCTCAACTACAAGGAGACGATCCAGCCCTCTGGCTCCGCGGCCGCCGCGCCGGCGACGCCCGCGGGCGCGGGCTCCACGCCGGGCGCCTCCTCGCCCGGCACGAACGCGAACGCGCCGGCGAACGCCAACGCGCCTGCCAACACGAACGCGAACGCCAACGCGCCGGCGAACAGGAACGCGGCGCCGTAAGAGGGGCCGGGGGTTTCAAGGCATGGACACCTTCGTTCAGCAGCTCATCAACGGACTGACCATCGGCTCCATCTACGCGCTCATCGCGCTCGGGTACACGATGGTCTACGGCATCCTGCGCCTCATCAACTTCGCCCACGGCGACATCTACATGCTCGGCGCCTACAGCGGCTTCTTCATCGCCCGCTGGCTCGGCTTCGAGCCGTCGGTGGGCGGGCTGGCCGTGACGCTCGTCGGCTCGATGGTCGCGGCGGCGCTCATCGGGATGGCGATAGAGCGTTTCGCCTACCGCCCCGTGCGCAAGTACGCGCGCATGACGACGCTCATCACCGCCATCGGCGTCTCGCTTTTGCTCGAGAACCTCGGCGTCGTCATCTTCGGCGGCGCGCCGCGCTCGTTCCCCGAGCTTCTGCGGAACGACACCTACCGGCTCTTCGGCAACGCGGCCATCTCGAAGTCGCAGCTCCTCATCTTCGGGGTCTCCATCGGGCTGATGCTCGTGCTCCAGTTCATCGTCTACCGGACGAAGGTCGGGACGGCGATGCGCGCCGTCTCGTTCAACCTCAACTCGGCGAAGCTGATGGGCATCAACACCGACGCCATCATCGTCTTCACCTTCGCGCTCGGCTCGGCGCTCGCGGCGGCCGGCGGCGTCCTGACGGCGCAGTACAACCCGACCATCTACCCGCTGATGGGCATCATCACGGGGCTCAAGGCGTTCGTCGCGGCGGTGCTCGGCGGCATCGGCAACATCCCGGGCGCGGTGCTCGGGGGCCTGCTCATCGGCGCCGCCGAGACCATCGTCGTCGGCTACGGCCAGAACGTCGGCATCCCCTCGACGTACCGCGACGCCGTCGCCTTCGCCATCCTGATCCTCGTCCTGCTCTTCCGCCCGGCGGGGATTCTGGGCACGACGGTGCAGGAGAAAGTTTGAAAGTACTGAGGACTGAGTGATGAGGACTGAGTGAAAGAAAGTCGCTTCTTCTCTCAGTCCTCAGTACTCAGTCCTCATCACTCAACTTATGCCTGGTTACGTTAAAAAGCTCGCCGGCGCCGCCGCCATCCTCGCCGCGCTCGTCGCCATCAACGCGATGATGAGCCGGGCGGGGCTGTTCGGGTTCGGCCTCGGGGCCTACGAGTCCGAGGTCCTGATGCTGGTGGGGATCAACGTCATCCTCGCCGTCTCGCTGAACCTCATCAACGGCTTCACGGGGCAGTTCTCCATCGGCCACGCGGGCTTCATGGCCATCGGCGCCTACTCGTCGGCCTACTTCACCGTCTACCACGGGCAGGCGCTCGAGCGGGCGCTCGGCGGCGGGACGCTCGGCCACGTCGTCGCCTTCTCGATAGCCATCCTCATCGGCGCCGTCGTCGCGGGCCTGATGGGGCTCCTCGTCGGCGTCCCCTCCCTGCGGCTGCGCGGCGACTACCTCGCCATCGTCACGCTCGGCTTCGCGGAGATCATCCGCATCATCATCCTCAACCTCGACGTCGTCGGCGGCGCGACCGGGTTCACCGTCCCCGGCGACGTCAACTTCCTCTGGGTGGGGCTCGTCGGCGTCGTCACCATCGTCGTCGTCCGCAACATCGTCCGCTCCGACACCGGCCGCGCGCTCATCTCCATCCGCGAGGACGAGCTGGCGGCCGAGGCGATGGGCGTCAACACGACGCGCTACAAGGTGCTCTCGTTCGTCATCAGCTCGGCGTTCGCGGGCGTGGCGGGCGTCCTCTTCGGCCACTTCAAGCGGTTCCTGGCGACGCCCGACTTCACCTTCATCAAGAGTTTTGAAGTCATCATCATGATCGTGCTCGGCGGGATGGGCTCGATCACGGGGGCGGTCTTAGGCGCCATCGTCATCACCATCCTGCCGGAGCTGCTGCGGCAGCTCCCCTCGGTCGGCGGGTTCAACTTCGCCGACCTGCGCCTCGTCATCTACGCCGCGCTGCTCATCGTCATCATGCTGACGCGCCCGCAGGGCGTGCTGGGCGAGCGCGAGATAGGGCTCCACTGGCTGCGCCGCGCGCAGAGGGCGCCCGAGGGCGACCGGCAGGTCGGCGACGACGCGGGCGTGCCCATCGCGCAGGGGGCGGGCGAGGCGGCGGCCGAGGAGCGCGCGGGGGAGGTCAAGAACAGATGACACGCGGGCCGGAACCGAGCGACGTCAGGGCGGCGAAGGAGGACGGCGTCCTCGCCGAGGCGGCGCGCACGGCGCGCTCCGAGGCGCAGGCCGACGCGCGGGACGCCATCCTGCGCACCGACAAGGCGACCATCCGCTTCGGCGGCCTCGTCGCCGTCAACGAGTTGGAGATGGCCGTCCGCCCGGGCGAAATCTACGGGCTCATCGGGCCGAACGGGGCGGGGAAGACCACGGTCTTCAACCTCCTGACCGGCGTCTACAAGCCCACGTCGGGGGCGATATATTTTCAGGGGCACCGCGTGGACGGCCTGCGCCCCTACGAGATTTCGCGCCGCGGCGTCTCGCGCACCTTCCAGAACATACGGCTCTTCGCGGGCATGACGGTGCTCGAGAACGTGATGACGGCCTGCCACCGCCACGCGAGCCAGAATTTGTTCGACGCGGTGCTGCGCACGCCGCGCTTCAGGCGCGACGAGCGCGAGCACCGCGACTTCTGCCTGGAGCTGCTGGAGATTTTCAACCTCGCGCGCTTCAAGGACGAGGGTGGGACTTCGCTCGCCTACGGCAACCAGCGGCGTCTGGAAATCGTGAGGGCGCTGGCGACGCAGCCGCAGCTCCTCCTGCTGGACGAGCCGGCCGCGGGCATGAACCCCTCGGAGCAGGACGACCTGCTGAACCTGATTCACAAGATACGCGACCGCTTCGGCCTGACCATCCTGCTCGTCGAGCACAACATGAAGGTCGTGATGGGCGTCTGCGAGCGCATCCAGGTGGTCGACTACGGCAAGTCCATCGCCCTCGGCCTCCCCCACGAAATCAGGAACGACCCGAAGGTGATTGAGGCGTACCTGGGAGACTGAAGTCTGGAGTCTGGAGTCTGGAGTCTGGAGTCAAAACGGATGTGAGCCGTGCTGTCTTGACTCCAGACTTCAGTCTCCGCGCTCCGCACTCCGAGCCATGCTTACACTCGAAAACATTTCCGTCAGCTACGGCGCGATTCGGGCGCTGAAGGGCGTCTCGATGCACGTCGAGGCGGGCGAGGTCGTGACGCTCATCGGCGCCAACGGCGCGGGCAAGACGACGACGCTGCGCACCATCACGGGGCTGCTCTCGCCCGTCGAGGGGCGCATCCTCTTCGAGGGGCAGGAGATTTCGGGCAAGCCGACGCACCAGCTCGTCGCGCGCGGCATCTCGATGTCGCCCGAGGGGCGCGGCGTCTTCGCCAACCTCACCGTGCGCGAGAACCTCCAGATGGGCGCCTACCTCAAGAATAACAAGGCCGAGATCGCCCAGGACCTGGAGCGCGGCTTCCGCATGTTCCCGCGCCTCAAGGAGCGCGAGGCGCAGAAGGCCGGCACGCTCTCGGGCGGCGAGCAGCAGATGCTCGCCATGGCGCGCGCCCTGATGTCGCGCCCGCGCCTGCTCCTCTTAGACGAGCCTTCGCTCGGCCTCGCGCCGCTCGTCGTCCACACCATCTTCGAGGCCATCGACGAGATACGCGGCGAGGGGATGACCGTCCTCCTCGTCGAGCAGAACGCGCACGCCGCACTGAAGCACTCCGACCGCGCCTACGTCCTTGAGACCGGCCGCATCGTGATGGAAGGCCCGTCCAAAGACCTGGCCGCCGACCCCCGCATCAAGGAAGCCTACCTCGGCGAGTGAGCGCGCGCGGCGCGGCGCCGAGACTTCCCCCTCCCAGCGGATGAAAGGCAGCGTGACAAGAGCACCGCGGCTGCTGCCGGCGGCCGCGGCCGCCGCGCTTTGCGGCCTGCTCGCGGCCGCATGGCCCGCGGGCGCCTCCGCGTCCGGCGGCGCCGCGGGGGCCGAGGCGGGCGGCGGGCACGGGCTCGAACCGTCCGTGCTCCTCGGGCTGGCGGCCATCTTCGTCGTGGCGAAGGTCGGCGGCGAGCTCTTCGAGCGGCTGAACCAGCCGGCGGTGCTCGGCGAGCTGACGGCGGGGATGGCCGTGGGCGCGCTGGCCCTCGCGGGCTTTGGCGGCGTCGAACAGCTCCGCGCGAACGCCGTCATCGGCGCGCTGGCCGAGCTGGGCGTCATCATCCTGCTCTTCGAGGTCGGGCTGGAATCTAACATCGCGGAGATGCTGGAGGTCGGCTGGTCTTCGCTGCTCGTGGCGGTCGCGGGCGTCGTCGCCCCGTTCTTCCTCGGGTGGGGCGTCTCCTACTACTTTCTGCCGGACGAGCCGACGCTCGCCCACGTCTTCATCGGCGCGACGCTGTGCGCCACCTCGGTCGGCATCACGGCGCGCGTGCTGCGCGATTTGGGGCGGCTCCGGACGCGCGAGTCGCGCATCATCCTCGGCGCGGCGGTCATTGACGACGTGCTGGGCCTGCTCATCCTCGCGGTCGTCGCGGGCGCCATCCGGGCGTCGGCCGCGGGCGGGACGCTCTCGGCGTTGGACGTGGCCTACATCGCCGCCGCGTCGGCGGCCTTCCTCGTCGGCGCCGTCGCCGTCGGCCACTTCGTCGTCCCGCACCTCTTCCGCGGGGCGGGCCGGCTCCAGAGCCGCGGCGTGCTACTCTCGTTCTCGCTGGCCTTCTGCTTCCTGATGGCGTGGGCGGCGGCCGGCGTCGGGCTCGCCCCGATTGTCGGCGCCTTCGCGGCCGGGCTCGTGCTGGACGAGGCGCACTTCGAGCTTTTCAACAGCCGGGGCGAGCAGCAGTTGCACGACCTTCTGGCGCCCGTCGGCGCCACGCTCGTCCCCGTCTTCTTCGTCCTGATGGGGATGAGGGTTGACCTGAGCGCGTTCGCGCGTTTGGAGCTGCTCGGCCTCGCCGCGGCGCTCACGGCCGCGGCCGTCGTCGGCAAGCAGGTCTGCTCGCTCGCCGTGGCCGAGCGCGGCGTCAACCGCCTCGCGGTGGGCCTGGGGATGATCCCGCGCGGCGAGGTGGGGCTCATCTTCGCCGGCATCGGGACGTCGCTGGCGCTGCCGAACGCGCGGGGGGTCTCGGCGCCGGTCGTCGGCCCGGCGACCTTCGGCGCGGTCGTCATCATGGTCATCGTCACGACGCTCGTGACGCCGCCCGCGCTCAAGTGGTCGCTGCGGCGCACGCCGGCCGAGCCCGACCCCGGCCACGAAGAGGTCGTCACGGAGGTGGGCGAGGACGCCGCACGCCGCACGGAGCATTGAGGGAGGAGGCGAGGTTGGGGGAAGGCAAGTCCCGCAGGGGCCGTCCGGCACGCGCGGCGCTCGCGCTCGCGGCGGCGGCGCTGCTGCTTCCGCTGGCGGCGGGCGGGGGCTGCCGGCGCCGGGACGCGCGCGCGCCCGAGCCGCCCCCGCCGGAGAGGGTGCGCGTCGGCGCCTTCATGTCTCTGACGGGCGACACGGCGCAGTACGGCATCTCCGCGCTCAACGGCTTCCGCATGGCGGTCGAGGAGGCGAACGCGGCGGGCGGGGCGGGCGGGCGCCGCGTCGAGCTGGTCGTGCAGGACACGCGCTCGGACGCGGTCGAGACCGAGGTGGTCGTCCAGAGGCTCGTCCGCGAGGTGAAGGTGCACGCGCTTCTGGGCGAGATAGTCAGCTCGCGCTCGCTCGCCGCCGCGCGCGTCGCGCAGCGCGAGGGCGTGCCGATGCTCACGCCCTCGGCCACGAGCCCCGAGGTGACGGCCGTCGGCGACTACGTCTTCCGGAGCTGCTACACCGACACCTTCCAGGGCGCGGCCATCGCGCACTTCGCCATCGGGCACCTGAGCGCGCTGCGCGCCGCGCTGCTCGTCAGCCGCGGCCAGCGCTACTCGGTCGAGCTGGCGCGCGTCATCCGCGAGGAGTTCGAGCGGCACGGCGGCAAGATAGTCGCCGAGCAGGAGTACGAGGAGGGGGCGGCCGACTTCTCCGTCCAGCTCGCGGAGGTCGGCGCGACCAAGCCCGACGTGGTCTTCATCCCCGGCTATTACCTTGAGGCGGGGCTGCTGGCGCGGCAGGCGCGCGCCATCGGAATCGAGGTGCCGCTCGTCGGCGGCGACGGGTGGGACTCGCCGCGCCTCTACGAGATAGGCGGGCAGGCGATGGCGGGCGGCTTCTACTCCTCGCACTTCTCGGCCGAAGACCCAGACCCGCAGGTGCAGCGCTTCGTCGCGGACTACCGGCGGCTCTTCGTCGCCACGCCGGACTCCTTCGCGGCCACGGCCTACGACGCGGCGCGCGTCATGCTCGCGGCCGTGGCGCGCGCCCCGCGCCTCGAACGCGCCGCCATCCGCGACGCGCTGGCCGAGACCCGTGACTTCCCCGGCGTCACCGGCGCCGTCACCTTCAACGCCGAGCGTAACGCCGTCAAGTCGGTCGTCGTCGTCCGCATCGGCGACAGCGGCCGCCTCTCCGTCGAGGCGCACGTCGCGCCCGAGGAGCTGGCCCCGCCCGCCGCCACGCCCACCCCGACCCCCACGCCTAAGGGACGCAGGCGCCGCGGGAAGTAAAGCCCCTACAGCGAGGCGCGCGCCGCCGCCAGCGCCTCGCGCACGCGCTCGGGCGAGGTGCCGCCGGCCTGCGACTTCGTCGCCAGCGTCTGTTCGAGCGACAGCGCCTCGTAGACGTCCTCCCCGACGAGCGGCGAGAACTCTCGCAGCTCCTCCAGCTCCAGCTCGTGCAGCTCCAATCCCTTCGAGAGCCCGTAGAGCACCATCCGGCCCGCCGACTCGTGCGCCTCGCGGAAGGGCATGCCGCGGCGGACGAGGTAGTCGGCCATCTCGGTCGCGTTCATGTAGCCGACCGACGCGGCGTCGCGCGCCCTCGCCTCGCGCAGGCGCACGTTGCGGAGCACCGTCGCCGTCACGTCCAGAGACTCGCGCACCGTGTCGGCCGTGTCGAAGACCGCCTCCTTGTCCTCCTGCATGTCCTTGTTGTAGGTGAGCGGCAGCCCCTTGACGAGCGTCAGGAGCGCCAGCGCGTGCCCGTAGACGCGGCCCGTCTTCCCGCGCACCAGCTCCAGCGCGTCCGGGTTCTTCTTCTGCGGCATCAGGCTCGACCCCGTCGCCACCGCGTCCGACAGCTCGACGAAGCCGAACTCCGTCGTCGCGTAGATGATTAAGTCTTCGGCGAGGCGCGAGAGGTGCGCCATGACGAGCGCGGCGGCCGCGGCGAACTCGACGCAGAAGTCGCGGTCGCTGACGGCGTCGAGGCTGTTGCGCGAGACCGCGTCGAAGCCGAGCGCGCGCGCGACCCGCTCGCGGTCAATGGGGTGGCTCGTCCCCGCGAGCGCCGCCGAGCCGAGCGGCAGGACGTTCGTCCGCCGCCTGACTTCGGACAGGCGCTCGCGGTCGCGGCCGAGCATCTCGAAGTAGGCGAGGCACCAGTGCGCGAACAGCACCGGCTGCGCCCGCTGGAGGTGCGTGTAGCCGGGCAGCACCGCGTCCGGGTGCCGTTCGGCGAGGTCGAGGAGCGCCGTCCGCACGCCGCGCACGCTCCCCGTCGCGCGGTCTATCTCGTCGCGCAGCCAGAGCCGGAGCGCCGTCGCCACCTGGTCGTTGCGGCTGCGCCCCGTGTGGAGGCGCCGGCCGGCGTCGCCGACCGACTCGACGAGTCGCGCCTCGATGAAAGAGTGCACGTCCTCGGCCGCCTCGTCCGCGAAGAAGCTTTCGCCCTCCGCCGCGGCTCGCGCCAGCAGCTCGTTCAGGCCGCGCTCGACGGCGTCGGCCTCCACGGCGCCCAGCACGCCGGCCTCGCGCAAGCCCCCGCAGTGGGCGAGGCTCCCGCGTACGTCCGCCTCGAAGAGCCGCCGGTCGAAGCCGAACGAGCGGTTGAAGCGCGCGAAGCCCGGGTCAATCTGCCCGGTGAAGCGCCCGCCCCACAGTTTTTTCGAATCCGTCATCCGCATCCCTCCCGCCCGCGATTCTACACAAAATAGGCGCCCGGCGCCCTTGCGCCGGTGCATCTTTGCTGTTACTTTATGCATCTATTCACCCGTTATGCAAGTTCGATGCATAACAGCGGGGTTTTGAATGATGCAGAAGACGAAGCGCCAGCAGAAGATCATGAGCCTCATCCGCGCGCGCCGCATCGGCACGCAGCAGGAGTTGACGGCGCTTTTGGAGCGCGCCGGGTTCGTGGCGACGCAGCCGAGCGTCTCGCGCGACCTGGAGGAGCTGGGCGTGGTCAAGCACAACGGCCACTACACGCTCCCGCGCGCGACCGACGGCGCGGCGGCGCGCGGCCTGCTGGGGCTCGACGCGGCGGGCGACTGCCTCGTCGTGGCGAGGTGCGAGCCGGGGCTGGCCTCGGCGGTGGCGGTCGCCATCGACCGCGCCGGGATTGACGAGATCGTCGGCACGGTCGCCGGCGAGGACACCATCTTCATCGCCGTGCCCGAGCGCAAGGCGCAGCGCGCGGTCATCAAGAAGGTGCTGGAGCTTTTCGGTTAGACGGTAGAAGGAGAGGGCGTGACGGAGAAGATAAAGAAGGTCGTTCTGGCTTACTCGGGCGGGCTCGACACGTCGGTGATGCTGCACTGGCTTCGGGCGCGGTACGGGTGCGAGGTGGTGTGCTACTGCGCGGACGTGGGGCAGGGCGAGGAGCTGGCGGGGCTCGAAGAGAAGGCCCTGAAGAGCGGCGCGTCGAAGCTCTACGTCGAAGACCTCCGCGAGGAGTTCATCGAGGAGTACGTCTGGCCGGCGGTGAAGGCGAACGCCTTGTACGAGGGCGTGTACCTGCTCGGCACCTCCCTGGCCCGCCCGGTCATCGCAAAGCGGCAGATCGAGATCGCGCGGCGCGAGGGCGCGGACGCCGTGGCGCACGGGGCGACGGGCAAGGGCAACGACCAGGTGCGCTTCGAGCTGACGTATTACGCTCTGGAGCCCGACATCAAGGTCGTCGCGCCGTGGCGCGAGTGGGAGTTCAAGGGCCGGAGCGACCTCATCTCCTACTGCGAGGAGCACGGCATCCCCGTGACGGCGACGCACGCCAAGCCCTACTCGACCGACCGCAACCTGATGCACGTCTCCTACGAGGGCGGCATCCTCGAAGACCCGTGGGCCGAGCCGCCCGCCGACATCTTCCAGATGACGGCCGCGCCGGAGAACGCGCGCGCCGAGGCGCAGTACGTGGTCGTCGGCTTCGAGAAGGGCGTCCCCGTCAGCCTCGACGGCGAGCGGGCGGGCGCGGTCGAGCTGCTGTCGGCCTTGAACCGTCTGGGCGGCGAGCACGGCGTGGGGCGGGTCGACCTCGTCGAGAACCGCTTCGTCGGGATGAAGTCGCGCGGCGTGTACGAGACGCCGGGCGTGACGATTTTGCAGGCGGCGCACCGCGCGCTCGAATCCATCACGCTCGACCGAGAGGTCTTGCGGATGCGCGACGCCCTGAGCCTGAAGTTCGCGGAGAGCGCCTACTACGGCTTCTGGTTCGCGCCGGAGTCGGAGCTGATGCGGAAGACCATCGACGCGACGCAGGAGCGCGTGACGGGCGAGGTGCGGGTCAAGCTCTACCGCGGCAACGTCGTCGTCGCGGGGCGGCGCTCGCCCAACTCGCTCTACCAGGAGAAGCTGGCGACGTTCGAGGCCGACACGGTCTACAACCAGCGCGACGCCGAGGGCTTCATCAAGCTCAACGCGCTCCGGCTGAGGACGCTGGCGAAAGTTAACGCCGACTAGTGAGGACTGCTTTAAAAGGGGGGCCGGGGATGAAGGAGAACGGGACGATGGTGACGGTCGTGGAGGCCGACAAGGTCGGGTCGGTCGTGTCGGGGCTGGGGCTCGGGCGGACGCTGGCCGTGGTCGGCGAACGGCGGGCGGCGCGCGTGGGCGACGCGGTGGTGGTGCGCGCCCTGACCGACAGCGCGACCTACAACCAGCTCGAACTCCCGACGGGGCGGCTGGCAAAGATCAACCCCGGCGACGTGCTCGTCGGCGCTCTGGGCAGCCGGCGCGCGCTGAAAGGTTTCGTCGGCGACGTGCCGGAGACGGCCGGCGCGGGCGACCGCCTGCACCTTTTGAACATGGGCGGCGTCGTCGGCTACTGCAAGGGGCACCACTCGTCCTTAAGCGACGCCATCGAGGTCGAGGTGCTCGGCTTCGTCGTGGACGAGGCGCAGGACGTGAGGAACATCGCGGACGGCGCCCTGCCCCTGCGCGAGAGTCTGCCCGCGGGGTGCGCGCCGCTCGTCATCGTGGCGGGCGCGTGCATGAACTCGGGGAAGACGTTCGCGGCGACCGAGATCGTGCGGCAGGCGACGCGGCGGGGGATGCGCGTGGCGGCGGCGAAGCTGTCGGGCGTGGCGGCGCTGCGCGACACGCTCAACATGGCCGACCACGGGGCGGTGGCGACGGCGAGCTTCCTCGACTGCGGGCTGCCTTCGACGGTGGGCGTCGGCGACCTCGCGCCCGTGGCGAAGGCCATCATCGCGCGCCTGAACGAGTCTTCGCCCGACCTCGTCGTCATCGAGCTGGGCGACGGCATCCTCGGCGGCTACTCGGTCGAGTCGGTCTTCGACGACGCGGAGCTGCGCGCGGCGACCGCGGCGGTCGTCTTCTGCGCGTCGGACTACGTCGGCGCGTGGGGCGGCATCGAGCTGTTCCGGCGGCGCGGCATCGGCGTGGACGCCGTCGCCGGCTCGGTCACGGACTCGCAGATGGGCGAGGACTACATCGAGCAGGAGATGGGCGTGCCGGCGGGCAACGCCAAGCGCGACGGCGGGCGACTGTTCGAGCTGATCCGGGCGCGCGTCTCCGCGGCCGAGGCGCTGCCGGCCGGCGCGTGAGGGGCTCCTAGCGCCGGCCGCGCCGCAGCATGAAGGCGATGCCGACGAAGATGAAGGTCAGGCCGACGAACAGGAATGTCCGGTTGGTGCTGACGCCGAAGGCGACGAAGGCGATGCCGAGCGCGATGAAGGGGAAGCCTGCTTTGCGCATGTCGTGTTAGTCTCCTTGCCCTGCGGCTCGTCCGGCCGCGAGGCTTTCGCGGGCCAGGTTGTTTACGGCCGCGCCGTCGAGATTGTTTCCGCGCCCTCCGCGCCGCGGGGACGTTCGGGGTGAAGAGAATGAGCATCAGGGTGGGCATCTTCGGCGGGTCGGGCTACGGCGGGGCGGAGCTTCTGCGCATCCTGCTCTTCCACCCGGCGGCCGAGGTCGCGCTCGTCACCGCGAACGAGCACGCGGGCAAGGCCGTGGGCGAGGTGCACAAAAACCTCAACGGCCTGACCGACCTGCGCTTCGTCAGGGCGCCGGAGGACTTCGAGAGTTTGTCGGGACTCGACTGCGTCTTCCTCGCGCTCCCGCACGGGCAGGCGCTTGAGATAGCGCCGCGTCTGCCGAGCGGCGTCAAGGTCGTAGACCTCTCGGGCGACTTCCGCCTGCGCGACGCCGGCGAGTTCAGGGAGCACTACGGGCGCGAGCACACGGCCACGGAGTTGCAGCGCGAGTTCGTCTACGGGCTGACGGAGTTCAACCGCGAGGAGATTAAGAGTGCGCGGCTGGTGTCGAACCCGGGGTGCTTCGCCACGGCGACGCTGTTGGGACTCGGGCCGCTGGCCGCGGCGGGTGCGCTGAAGGGGCGGGTGGTGGTGGACGCGAAGACCGGCTCGTCCGGCTCCGGCGCGAAGCCGGCGGCGAACACACACCACCCGCAGCGCACCAACTCCTTCTACGCCTACAAGCCTTTCACGCACCAGCACGTGCCGGAGATTGAGCAGGCCCTGCGCGCCGTGGGCGACGACGGCCGCTGGTCGAGCGAGCTGGTCTTCATGACGCACTCGCTGCCGGTCTCGCGCGGCATCTTCGCTTCGGTCTACGCGGAGCTGGCCGAGGGCGCGGCGACGACGGCGGAAGACCTCGCGGCGCTCTACCGCGACTTCTACCGCGGCTCCTTCTTCGTCCGGCTGGTCCCGGGCTCGCCCGACATCAACTGGGTGAAGATGACGAACTTCTGCGACCTCGGCTTCGCCGCGCGCGGCCGGCAGGTCGTGGTCTTCTCGGCGCTCGACAACCTCGTCAAAGGCGCCGCCGGCCAGGCCGTCCAGAACATGAACCTGATGTTCGGCCTCGAAGAGAAGACCGGCCTGATGCTCGCCGGCGGGAACCCCTGAGGTCGATTTGAAATTTGAGATTTCGGATTTGAACTCGCTTGAGTTAGCACGATGACACAAAAGACGGCGACCATGTTTGAGGAGATTGCGGCGCGCGAGGAAGAGTTCCAGCTCGCGACGTACAAGAAGTTCCCGTTCGCGCCCGTGCGGGGCGAGGGCTCCTGGGTGGAGACGAGCGAGGGCGAGCGTTTCCTCGACCTGTACGGCGGGCACGCCGTCTGCGCGACGGGCCACTGCCACCCGCACGTCGTCGGGGCGCTGCGCGAGCAGGCGGGCCGCCTGCTGTTCTACTCGAACGTCGTCTACTCGGACGTGCGCGCGGCGGCGGCCGAGCGGCTGGTCGGGTGCGCGCCCGCGGGCGTCACGAAAGCCTTCTTCTGCAACTCGGGCACCGAGGCGAACGAGAACGCGATGCGCATGGCGCGCATGAGGACGGGGCGCGAGGGGGTCATCACCTTCACGGGCGGCTTCCACGGGCGCACGGCCGACTCCATCAGCGCCACCTTCCTCGGCCGCTACCGCGACATCGGGCGTCCGAACGTGCCCGGCCATTTGTGCGCCGAGTTCGGCTCAATCGAGTCGGTGGCGGCGCTCCTGGACGAGACGGTGGCGGCCGTGATGCTTGAGCCGATTCAGTCGATGGCGGGCGTGCGGGCGGCGCCGCCGGAGTTCTATCAGGGCTTGCGCCGCCTGTGCGACGAGCGCGGGGCGCTACTCATTTTTGACGAGGTGCAGACGGGCGTCGGGCGCACGGGCTCGTGGTTCTTCGCGGGGGGCGAGGCGGCGGGCGGCGTCGTGCCGGACGTCATCACGCTGGCGAAGGCCCTGGGGAGCGGCGTCCCCGTGGGCGCGTGCCTGACGACGGAAGGCGTGGCCTCCTCAATTAAGGAGAACGATTTGGGGACGACCTTCGGCGGCGGGATGCTGGCGATGGCGGCCGTCGTAGCGACGCTCGAAGCGATTGAGGCGGACGGGATGCTCGCCAACGCGCTCGCCGTCGAGGGCTTCCTGCGCGAGAGTCTGGCCGGCGTGCCGGCCGTCGCCGCCGTCCACGGCCGCGGGCTCCTGCTCGGCGTCGAGTTCGCTGAGCCGGTCGCGGCGAAGGTCAACAAGGCGCTGCTGGAACGGCGCATCATCACCGGCACGTCGAGCGACCCGAAGGTGCTGCGGCTGCTCCCGCCGCTCTGCGTGACGCGGGAGGAGGCGGGGATGTTCGTGGACGCTTTGAGGGAGGTCTGCGCCTGACCGATGCCGAGAGACTTCCTGACCACCGCCGACTGGACGCGCGAGGAGCTTGAGGGCCTGCTCTCGCGGGCGGCGCGCTTCAAGCGCGGCGAGGACGCGTCGAAGCCGCTCGCGGGCCGCTCGGTGGCGCTCGTCTTCTTCAACCCTTCCCTGCGGACGCGCGCCTCGATGCAGGTCGGCGTCTACGAGCTGGGCGGGAACGCCGTCATCCTTGAGCCGGGCGGGACGAGCTGGACGCTGGAGCACCGCGAGGGCGTCGTGATGGACGGCGACAAGACCGAGCACGTGAAGGAGTTCGTGCGCGTGCTCGCGCGCTACACGTCGGCCATCGGCGTGCGCACCTTCGCGGCGCTGAAGGACTGGAAGGAGGAGCGGCAAGACCCCGTGCTCGCGGCCTTCGCCAGATACTCGGAGGTGCCGCTCGTCAATCTGGAATCGGCGATGCACCACCCGTGTCAGGCGATGGCGGACATGATGACGGTGCGCGAGAAGTTGGGCGGGGGGAGGAAGCGCGTGCTGCTGACGTGGGCGTGGCACCCGAAGCCTTTGCCGATGGCGGTGCCGAACAGCTTCGCGCTCGCCGCGGCGCAGATGGGCCATGACCTGACGATTGCGCACCCGCCCGGCTACGAGCTGGACGAAGACCTCGTCCGCGAAATCAACTCGCGCGCCTTCGACGCGGGCGCGACCGTGACTTTGACCGGCGACGTGGAGGGGGCGTTCGACGGCCAGCAGATCGTCTACGCGAAGAGCTGGGGGAGCAAGGAGTTCTACGGCGCGCCGGCCGACGACGTGGAGGAGCGCGCGCCCTACCGCGGCGACTGGATAGTGGACGCCGTGAAGATGGCGCGCACCGACGGCGGCCTCTTCATGCACTGCCTGCCCGTGCGCCGCAACTGCATCGTCACCGACGAGGTGATAGACTCCGACTCCTCGGTCGTCATCGACGAGGCCGAGAACCGCCTCCACGTGCAGAAGGCCGTCATGGCGAGACTCCTGTCGGGGGAATAATCATAAGGGGTGGGTGAAGACGTGAGCCGGCAAAGACTAGACCTTCTGCGCGAGGCGCTGCCCTACATCCAGCGGTTCAAGGGCAAGACGTTCGTGGTCAAGCTGTCGGGGAAGGTGACCGAGGAGCCGGAGAACATGGCGAGCCTGGCCGGCGAGCTGGCCCTGCTCCACCAGGTCGGCATCCGCGTCTGCGTCGTCCACGGCGGCGGGAAGCAGTTGACCGAGCTGGCCGAGCAGTTGGGCGTCGAGCAGACCATCATCAACGGCCGCCGCGTCACCGACGACGCCACGCTCGACATGGCGAAGATGATCTTCGCCGGCAAAATCAACACCGACATCCTGGCCGCGCTGCGCCGCGAGGGCGTCGCGGCCGTCGGGCTCTCGGGCGTGGACGGCAACACCGTGGTCGCCGTGCGCCGCCCGCCGCGGGACGTCCTCAACCGGGAGACGGGCGTGCGCGGGATGGTGGACTTCGGCCACGTGGGCGACGTGGTGGAGATAGACGACCGGCTGCTGCGCGTGCTCCTGGATCACGACTACATGCCGGTGCTGTCGCCGCTCGGGGCGGACGACGAGGGGCGGGTCTTCAACATCAACGCCGACACCATCGCCGCCGAGATCGCCGTCCGGCTCGCGGCCGAGAAGCTGGTCATGCTCTCGGACGTGGACGGCATCTACCTCCGGCCGGGCGAGCAGGCGGCGAAGGTTTCGCGCCTCACGGCCGCCGAGGTCGAGGGGCTCATCCGCGACGGCGTCGCCACCGGCGGCATGATCCCCAAGCTCCAGAACATCACCGAACTCCTCAGCCGCGGCGTCCGCAGCGCCCACATCATCAAAGGCTCCCTCCGCAACGCCCTCCTCGCCGAAGTCTTCACCGACGAGGGCACGGGCACGATGATTATCGCTTAAGGCTAGAGGCTAGGGGCTAGAGACTAGGGGCTAGGGACTAGGGGCTAGGGGCTAGTTGGAGAGTGATTGCCTCCAACTAGCCCCTAGCCTCTAGCCCCTAGCCCCTAGCCTCTAGTAGCTTCCCCTGTCCCGCATGCGAATCAGCTCGTCGGGGGTGGGGGCGGCGGAGGCGCGCGACCTGGCGGCGCGGACGAAGTCGGCGGTGACGCCGTGGTCGCGCATGCGGACGAGGGTCTCGGCGGGGAGGCCCGCGTAGCCGAGGTCGCGCAGCTCGCGGATGTATTCGAGCGTCACGCCGTGGTCGCGCATCCGCACGAGCTGTTCGAGCGAGAGCGAGTCGTAGCCTGCGGCGCGCACCCCCTTGATGAAGCCGGCGCTGACGCCGTGGTCGCGGATGCGGACGAGCCCTTCGAGCGAGTCGGTCTGGAAGCCCGCCGCCCGTATCTCGCGGACGTAGGAGGCGGTCACGCCGTGGTCGCGCGCGCGCATGAGGTCTTTGGCCGAGAGCCCGCTGAAGCCGGCGGCGCGCAGCTCGTTGATGTAGTCGAGGCTGACGCCGTGGTCGCGCATCCGCACCAGCTCGTCAACCGCGCCGAGGCGGTAGCCGGCCGCCGCCAGCCCCTTCACGTAGTCGGCGCGCACGCCGTGGTGGCCCATGCGCACGAACTGTTCGAGCGTCGGGCGGTCGTAACCCTGCGCCTTCAGCTCGTCGAGCAGGTCGAGGCCGACGTCGGCGCCGGCGAGCGCGAAGAGCTGGCGCGCGTCGGGCGTGCCGAGCCCGCGCCGGTTCAGCTCCGAGGCGAAGCCCTGGTCGGGGACGAAGTTGAAGTGGCCCGAGCCCCTGCCCTGCCGGAACCAGCCCTCGCAGACGAAGGTGCCCGCGTCGCGGCGAATCTCGAAGCGGACGCTCGTGCCCGAGGACGAGTTGGCCTGCTCGGCCGACAGGCCGCGCAGCGTCTCGGGCGCGACGTTGCGCGTCGTGTTCCAGTCGCTCACGTGCAGGCCGCCGGCCTCGTCGCGGCGCGTCTGTTTGTGGCGGAGCGTCAGCGATGTCTTGCCCTCGTCCGTCCTGTACTCGACGAGCCACTGGCCCGTGAAGTCTTCCGGCTGCGCGGCGGAGGCGGTCGGGGCGGGCGCGTGGGCGAGGCCGCCCGTGACGAGTGCGGCGAGCGCGAGCGCGGCGAGCGCGCAGGTCGCTCCGGCGAGTCGGCGTGTCATTCGGGCGGGTCGAAAGGGCGCGGGGCGTCTGTTCTGCCACTTCATGTTGGTCTCTCCTGTCTGTGTCGGCCGGCGGCGGACGGCCGGGGTGGAAGGTACACTCTTCCCGGCTTTTGAATGGGATACACCGCCGTCTTCCTGTTTGTGGCAGAAACCTCGCCGGGGTTTCAGTTTTTTCTCGACCCGCGTCTTTATTCCGGCTTCCTCGGGCGCTTGAAGAAGTAGACGGCGGTGCTGGCGCCGTTGCCGTCGCTGAGGCTCAAGTCGGTGCGGACGCCGGTCAGCTCCCAGCCGTCTTCGCCGAGCTTGGCGAAGGCGTTCGCCAACGCCTCGTCCTCGTTCGCGCCCTCGATTTCCTCCGTGCCGGAGGGGAAGTAGCGGACGTAGGCGGCGGGGACGTGCGTGGGGGAGGAGATGCTGAAACCTTTCTGGTGATACTTGAAGCCCTTGATGACGCAATACTCCCACCTCTGCGGCGACCAGGCGGGGCGCGCGGGCTCGTCGTCGCGCGCCGACTGCGCCTGCGTGCGCTCGTCGGCGGCGCCCGCGCCGGGCGGGAGCTTGATGACGGGGCCGGCGACGGGCCCGTGTGGCCTGCGCGGCGGCTCGGGAGTCTGCGCCGCGGCGCGGGGCGCGTGCGCGAGCGCCGCGAGGGCGAGCAGGGCGGCGCAGGCGAGCGCGCGCGCCTTGTGTCGTTCGAACATTTCGGTGGAACCCCTTTCGGATGAGAGAATCGGCCGGCGCCGTCCGGTAAAACACGCGCGGCGCGGCGGCCGGTGCCGGAATTGTAGAGAAAAAGGCCGGAGGCGGAAACCCGAGGGGCCGTTCCGATGAGTCTGGGGCGAAACGCAGGGAAGGGGGCGGGGCCGAGCCGCTTCGCGCGGCGCCTGCTGCGCGAGTGGCGGCGGAGCGGCTGGCCCTCGCGCGGCGAGCGTGCGCTGGTCGCCGTCTCGGGCGGGGCCGACTCGGCGGCGCTGCTGCTCGCGCTCGCGGAGCTTTCGGGCGCGGGGCTGCTGTGCGTGGAACTGACGGCGGCGCACCTCGACCACGGGCTGCGCGGCGAGCGCGCGGGCGAGGACGCGCGCTGGGTGGAGGCGCTGGCGCGTTCGATGGGCCTCGCGTGCGTCGTCGGGCGCGCGGACGTGGCGGGGCTGGCGCGCGCGGGTCGCGACAACCTTGAGCAGGCCGCGCGGCGCGCGCGCTACGATTTCCTCGCGGCGGCGGCGCGCGGGGCCGGCGCCCGCTCGGTGCTCGTCGCGCACACGCTCGACGACCAGGCCGAGACGGTGCTGCTGAGGCTCCTGCGCGGGAGCGGCGCCGAAGGGCTTTCGGGGATGGCCGCGGAGCGCCCGCTCGACGCGCGGGGCGAGGCCGGAGGCGGCGGCGAAGTCTTCCTGCGGCGGCCGCTGCTGGCCTGGGCGCGGCGCGCCGACACGGAAGGCTATTGCCGCGAGCGCGGGGTCGAGCCGCGCGCCGACGAGATGAACGAGGACGAGCGTTACGCGCGCGTGCGCGTGCGCCGGCAGCTTTTGCCGCTGCTGGAGACCTTCAACCCGCGCGCCGCCGAGGCGCTGGCGCGCGCCGCCGGCCTGCTGCGCGAAGACTCCGAGGCGCTCGACGCGCTGGCCGCCGCGCTGCTCGAAGAGGCGCGCGACGCGGGGGATGCGTCCGGAGATGAAGGGGCCGCGGCGGGCGCGGAGGGCGGGGGCGCGTGGCCGCTGCGCGTAGGGGCTTTGGCCGCGGCGTCGGCGGCCGTGAGGCGCCGCGCGCTGCGCCTGTGGCTGGCGCGGGGGCGCGGCGATTTGCGCCGCCTCTCGCGTGCTCACCTGCTCGGCGTCGAGAGGCTTTGCGAGGGCGCGCGCGGCGGCCGCGTCGCCGAACTCCCGGGCGGCGGGCGCGTCGAGCGCCGCCGCGGCCTGCTCCTGTTCCGCCGCGGGGCGTGAGCGTTGACACCCGGCGCGGCCAGGCGTATAAGACGGGCGTCACAGTTTCCGCCGTGCCCTCGGCTCAGACCTCACAGGCTCTGCAAGGTGCATCAACCTCTTGAAAGGAGAGATGCCATGAATACTCACAGCTTCCACCTCGCCTTTTACCGCCAGAATATCGTTCCGATTTTGGTCGTGCTGCTGTCTTCGCTCGGCGTCGTTTTCGGGCTGGCGGCGAGCCGTGCGCAGTCGCAACATGAGGGAGGCTCGGCCCGCGGCGAGCGCCGATTCGAGAACGCCATCCCCCAGCACGTGCCCATCAAGGTGAAGCTCAAGAGCGAGAAGTCGTTCAAGGATTTGAACAACAAGGGCTGGGCACGCGAGTTAGAGCTGGAGGTGAAGAACACGGGCAGCAGGCCGATTCACTACCTTTACGTGATAATTCTCCTGCCTGACTCATTGCTCGAAGACGGCATATCATTAGGCTTCCGGGTGAGCTACGGCAAGAGTTGGCTGAGTGAAGCAAGTACCCCTCTGCGGCCCGACGAGACCCCGATACCGCCGGGTGAGAGCGTGACGCTGAAGATACGCGAGAACGCGGTGAAAGGGTTCGAGATGCTGAGGGAGGAGAATAAAAGGACAGACCCCAAGCGGGTTCGGCTTGTGCTACAGATTCTTGATTACGGAGACGGTACCGGGTTCGAGTCAGAACAGGGCGCACCTCTGCTTTACCCGCCTAAAAAGTCTTCACTGGATAAATCTCCAGCGAAGGAAAGCGGCGGCTCCTGTCAACCCTCACCCGAGGAACGAGTGAGGGACTCAACGGTAAATTTCCTCAAGACCGCCTCCTCCTCCTCAGAACCCGCAAGCCTCTTGCGGGTTAGTTTTTTTCTGCCGGAGCCTCCGTCGCTTCCGGCCGCGCGGGCACGGGATTTGTGCGGCTGCCAGAACACCCCCAACTGCTTTTACGGAGTAATTACGTGCCCGTACCAATGCCCCTGCGACAACCACTGCGACTTCCAGACCCACGTTGCGACCGGGAGTTGCAGCACGCCGGGGGGAAGATGCCGACAGGTTGAATTAATACACGAAGACTGCCCCACAGTATATAACGGGATACAAAAGTGCTCCTACGACAGAATAATCGGCCTGTGCGGAGAAGGAGACCCGACGCCAACACCGCCGCCGACAGACACCCCCACGCCGACGCCCACCCCTACGCCGGAGCCGACGCCCGACAGTCTACCCCCCAACGAGACCAACTGTTACTGGGGTCCTCTCCCCGGCACGGAGGTCTGGGGCTGGCAGTGCTTCTGCCTCGAAGGCAGCCCGGCCGACTACCCGAGGTACGGCCCGACGGGCTGCCCCTACAACACCTACAACGACGGGTCGGACTGCTGCGTCAGCTACCTGAGCGGCGACTGCTGGCCCGGGGGCTGCCCCGAGGGGTGCACGGGAGTTGCCAGGCGAATAGCTGCGTCCAGGTCTCGGGCGGCGGCCCCTGCCCGTACAGCCCCGTCCTGATAGACGTGGCGGGCGACGGCTTCCGTCTGACGGACGCGGCGCGCGGCGTTACCTTCGACCTCGACGGCGACGGCGCGCGGGAGCGGCTCTCCTGGACGGCCGAAGGCGCGGACGACGCCTGGCTCGCCTTAGACCGCGACGGCGACGGCCTCGTCAGCAGCGGGCGGGAGTTGTTCGGCAATCACACGCCGCAGCCCCCGCCGCCCGCGGGTCAGGAGCGGAACGGCTTCCTCGCGCTCTCCGAGTTCGACAAGCCGGCCGCCGGCGGCAACGGCGACGGGCTGATTGATGGCCGGGACGCGGTCTTCCCGTCCCTCCGCCTGTGGCGCGACGCCGACCACGACGGCGCCTCGCGGCCCGTGGAACTGCACGCGCTGCCCGCGCTCGACATCGTGCGGCTGCACCTCGACTACAAGGAGTCGAGGCGGGTGGACGCCTACGGCAACCGCTTCCGCTACCGGGCGAAGGTGGACGACGCGAAGGGCGCGAAGGCTGGACGCTGGGCGTGGGACGTCTTCCTCATCCGGGCGCCGTAAGGGCGGTCGGGCCCGGTCGCGCGCGGGGTGTGCCGCCCGCCGGCCCTCGCGGCCGGCGGGCGGCTTTTCTTGGAAAAAGGTTGAAAAAGGGGAGGCCGGAACCTACAATCGAGACGGCGCGCGGGGCGCGGGGCCGCCCGCCCGAGTGCGCAACGGCGCGCACGCGGCGGGCATCCAAGTTGAGCCCGGCCGCCGTACTTTTTCGCATACAGCTCTCCGGCGGGCGTCGGCCGCGGCGCGGAATGCAAGGGGTTTCCGGGGAGCGACAAAAGACGCCGGATGAGGTATCATCGGCGTCGGAGGCGTAGAAGAATTTGAGTTCCACTGCTAGACAACTTATTTTCTGGGTGCTCATCCTGGCCGGCGCGGTGATGCTCTACACGTTCGTCGTCAACAAGCAGGGCAAGGACGCCAAGCCCCTGGCCTACGGCGAGCTGGTCGAGAAGGTGCGCACCGGGCAGATCGTTGACATGACGATCAAGCAGTCCGAAGTCGTCTCCGTCGACAAGGACAAGAGCGAGTTCCGCACCCCCATCGAGGGCGACAAGATTAAGGGCGACCTGATGGCTCTGGCCGTCGAGAAGGACGCCAACGGACAGATGCACGTCAAGAAGCCCCAGATCGAGCCCGCCACGAGCGGCGCCTTCTGGTCCATCCTGATGTGGTGGGGGCCCGTCCTGCTCCTCGTCGGCTTCTGGATTTTCATGCTGCGGCAGATGCAGTCGGGCGGCAACAAGGCGCTCAGCTTCGGCAAGTCGCGCGCCAAGCTGCTCAACAACCAGCAGAAGCGCGTCACCTTCAAGGACGTCGCCGGCGTTGACGAGGCCAAGGAGGAGCTTCAGGAAATCATCGAGTTCCTCAAGGAGCCGCAGAAGTTCCAGAAGCTCGGCGGCAGGATTCCGAAGGGCGTCCTGCTCGTCGGCCCCCCGGGCACGGGCAAGACGCTGATGGCGCGCGCCGTCGCGGGCGAGGCCAACGTCCCGTTCTTCTCCATCTCCGGGTCGGACTTCGTCGAGATGTTTGTCGGCGTCGGCGCCTCGCGCGTCCGCGACCTCTTCGAGCAGGGCAAGAAGAACGCGCCCTGCATCATCTTCATCGACGAGATCGACGCCGTCGGCCGCCACCGCGGCGCGGGCCTCGGCGGCGGCCACGACGAGCGCGAGCAGACCTTGAACCAGTTGCTCGTCGAGATGGACGGCTTCGAGTCGAACGACGGCGTCATCCTGATGGCCTCGACCAACCGGCCCGACGTGCTCGACCCGGCGCTGCTCCGGCCCGGCCGCTTCGACCGCCGCGTCGTCGTCCCGCGCCCCGACGTCCGCGGCCGCGAGGGAATACTTAAGGTTCACACGCGCAAGATTCCCCTGGGCGAGGACGTGGAGATCAGCGTCATCGCGCGCGGCACGCCCGGGTTTACGGGCGCAGACCTCGCCAACCTGGTGAACGAGGCGGCGCTCAACGCGGCGCGCTACAACAAGAAGGTCGTGCTGATGACCGACTTCGAGCTCGCCAAGGACAAGGT
>DASVTS010000011.1:0-13866 GCA_036387455.1 Pyrinomonadaceae bacterium
TGAACTGAAGACATCTGGTTTTCAGTTCATCGTTCAGCACTCCTCGTTCAGCGTTCTACCAGATGGAGGGGAGCGAGGACTCGTCCACTTCGAGGGCTTCGCCGTCGGGGAGGATGTGGATGACGCGGGCGCCGCGTGCGCGCAGGGGCGGAGCGAGCAGGCCGACGCGGTGGCAGTTGGCGCGCGGCTGCTTGTGCGGCGTGAGGGGTTTCGACTCGGAGCACATCAGCGCGACGCGGGCGTCCGAGGCCAGCTCCATGATTCGCTCCAGCCCGCGGTTCAGCTCCTCGGTCGGCGCCACCACCTTCCCGCCGCACTCGGGGAGCCACTCGTAGCCGACGCCGGCCGCCCTCAGGCTGGCCGCCAGCACCTGCCCGTTGAACTGCGGCCAGCGCGAGCGCGCGGCGCTGCGCACGTCGCACAGGACCTCTATCTCGTAGCGCCGCAGCAGCCCGAGGAAGTCGGCCCACGCGTGCCGGCCGTGCCCGACGGTGTAGACGGTGACGGCCTCCCGGTTCGTCCTATCCGTCATCCTGCCTCCCGGCCTCCGCGAAAACCTCGCGCCCTTCAGCGCCCCTTCTTCGTCAGCGCCGCGCGGGCGAGCGTGACGACCGCCGTGACGCGCGCGGCCTCGCCGCTGAAGCCCTGTGCCAACTGCACGGCGCGGTCCCAGTCGTCGGCGGCGAGCGCCGTGAGCACGTCGGCGAGGTCGAACTCCTGCACGTTGAAGTCCGTCATCCAGCCGCCCTGCTTCGTCCTGAACTGGGCGACCAGCTTCCCGTCCTCGCCGGTGAAGCCGGGCGCGGAGTTCGCGGCGCGCGCCGCCTCGGCGACGAACTCCCAGGCTCGCGCGAGGTCGAGCAACGCGTATCGCGTGGCGACGGCGAGGAGCGCGCGGGCGCGGTCGGGGTCGGCGTTGTCGATTCGACGCGCCTCGGCCGCCGCCTCTTCGAGGAGCGAGAGGGCGCGGGCGCGGTCGGCCCCGGCGACGAGTTCGGCGGCGCGCTCGTAGGCCCACGCGCGCTCGACCGGAGCGAGGTCGCCCTTCTTCGCGCGCGCCACGGCCGCCTCGGCGTCCTTCTTTTCGAGCGCGGCGCGGACGGAGGCGAAGTCGGCGAACTTGCGCACGCGCCGCGCGAGTTCCGCGTCGTTGATTTTGTCGAGAAGCTCCTGCGCGCGCGGGTCGCCCTTCCACGACGCGTTGACGGCGGCCGAGGCGTAAATCTGGTCGCGCTCGTCCACGCCCTGCGTGCGCTCGGCGCGGTCGAGCGCCTCGCGCACCGCGTCCCTCTCGGGCGCCCCGTCCGCCTTCTGCCTCTGCTCGAACGCGCCCTCTGCCTCGGCCCTGCGCGTCCCCTCGGGCACGTCGGGCAGCAGCGCGGCGGCGCGCGCGTTGAGCGCCGCCGTCAGGTCGGGCGCGTGCCGCTCGAAGAGCGGGAGCAGACGCCGGATGATGACGTAGGTGCCCGTGCGCCCGGCCGATGTGCGCTCGAACTCTTGCGCGGTCTGCGGGCGGAGCAGTATCCGTGCGACCGCGCGCAGGAGCGAAGCGCGCAGCGCGGGCGCAACGTCTGGCGGGGGCACGACGCCGCCGCGCGTCTTGCCTGTGCCGGTGCCGCCGCCGCGCGTGACCGTGAAGAAGCTGAAGGGCGTGAAGACGTAGGATGAAAGCGCGGAGGCGGTGTTGGCGTCCGACGCGGGGTCGGCCTCGGCGCGCGCGACTAGCGCCGCGTAGAGGCGGTCGGCGGTCACAGCGTCCTTCTCACGCAGCGTGGAGAGGAAGTCAACGGACAGCATGTCGGCGCGCGTGAGCGCCGGCTCCGCGAACTGCAAGGCGCGCTCGGCGTCGCCCTCTTCGAGCAGGCGCTGCGCGAGACCGAGCCGCTGCCCCGCGTCGGCCCGGCGCGTCGCGCCGTTCGCGGGCGGCTTCGGGGCGGCGCCCTCCGCCTCCTCGCGCGCGGCCTTCGAGAGCAACCCCAGCAGCTCCTCGCCGAGCGCGCGGTCGCGCCGCGCCGCGAGCCGCAAGACCTCGGCACGCAGCTCCGGCGGCGACGCCATCATCGCGGCGCCGCCGCGCGCGAGTTGCGCCTGCATCTCCTCCTCCATCCTGCGCTGCGCCTCGCGGTCGGCCGCGTCGGCCGCGTCCCACGCCCGGCGGAACATCGCGCGCGCGAGCTCGGCGTCCGTCGCCCACAGCGCGTCGGCCGCGCGCGCCTGAGCGCGGGCGCGCAGCGTCGCGTCGCGGAAGCCGGCCGCCTCGCCTGCCAGCGTGTTGAGCAGCGCCACGGCCTGCGCGCGCCGCTGCGCCTCGGCCGGGTCGGCGGCGGCTTCGCCCTTCGGGGCACGCGCGCCCGGGTCAGCGGCCTTACGCGCGCGCGGGGTCGGCTCGGCCGTCGGCGCTGGCGCCTGCGCGGGCGCGTGTGCGGGGAGCAAGAGCAGGAGGAGGGGCGTGCAGAAGATTACTTTACGTGGCATGGCTTCTTCCCCGTGTGGGTGGCGTTGCGGCCCGCGTGGCGGCGCGGCCGGAGGTAGGCGAACATCTTAAACGCCTGGGGGCAAGATTTGAAATTTAATTTGAGGCGCGGGACTCAGGCGCGGCGGGCGAGTTCGGCGCGCAGGTCTGCGGCGGTCAGGCCGACGAGCCGGCCGCCGGTGAACAGCTCGTCGCGCGTCACGTCCGCCCGCGCGAAGGGGGGCGGCGGGAAGGCGTCCAGCTCCTCGTCCGTCTCGAAGTCGGTCTCGGCGAGGACGAGGCCGCGCAAGTCCCCGAGGAAGACGTCCACCGAATACAGGCGCCCCCCGTGCTCGTAGGGGTAACGGTTCTTGCGCAGCTCGTTCCCCTCGAAGACGGAGAGCACCTCGTACTCGTAGGGGCTCAGGTACATGTTGGTGATGAGCGTGCGCGAGAAGTCGGGCGGCTCGGGCGCGTGCTTCTGCGTGAGCTTGAGCGCCCACTCGTTGGTGCGGGGGTCGCGCACCTTCCGCAGCCGCAGGCGCGTGCCCGTCAGGTAGTTGTCCGTTATCTGCCGGTGCGGGTCGGCGGCCTTGAGGCCGGGCGGCAGCTCGCGCAGCAGGTAACGGCGCTCGCGCTCGACGCGCGCGTAGCGGCTGCCGCCGTGCGCGGCGAGCTTCATGTCAGCGGGGGAGACGACGCCCATCCTGTTTCCTCGTCAGGCCCCGACGAGCTCCGCCTCCGGCTCCCTGAGGAACTCCTCCGGCGCGACGATGTGGCCGGCGATGGCCGAGGCCGCGACGACGAACGGGGAGGCGAGGTAGACCTTGCCGGGGCCGCTGCGGCCGGGGAAGTTGCGGTTCTGCGCGCTGACCGTGACCTGGTCGGGCGTGCGCGAGGCGCCGGGGCCGGCGTTGATGCACGCGCCGCAGGAGGGGTCTATCAGCTCCGCCCCCGCGCGCTCGAACAGCTCGATGTAGCCGCGCGCGCGCGCGTACTCCTTGATTTTCTGCGAGCCGAACTGGAGGTAGAGGTGGACGCCGGGCGCGACGCGCCGGCCCCGCTCGACGGCGCGCCGCAGGACCGCCGCGTACATGTCCATGTCGGCCATCTTGCCGCCCGTGCACGAGCCGCCGTAGGCGATGTCAATCTTGACGGGCCCGCTCAGCTCCGAGACGGGCAGGCCGTTGCGCGGGTCGCCGGGCGTGGCGACCATCGGCCGCACCTCGGCGAGGTCAATCTCGAAGCTCGCGGCGTACTCGGCGTCCGGGTCGCTCCTGAGGAAGCCGCCCCGAATCTCCTCCTCCGGGAGCCCGCGCGTGCTCACGAGGTAGCGGAGCGTCACCTCGTCGGGCTCGATGATGCCGGTGAAGCCGCCGGCCTCGACCGCCATGTTGGTGAGCGTCGCGCGCTCGTCAATCGACCAGTCTTTCAGCCCCTCGCCCGCGAACTCAAGCACCTGCCCGATGCCGCGGCCCTCCTTCATGTAGTCGGTGGCGAGGATGACGAGCATCACGTCTTTGGCGGAGACGTCGGCGCGCTTCTCGCCCTTCAGGACGAAGCGGACGACCTCGGGGACTTTGACCCGGATGTCCTTCGTGTACCAGGCGTTCGCCATGTCGGTCGAGCCGACGCCGAAGGCGAAGCAGCCGAGCACGCCCGCCATGCACGTGTGCGAGTCGGTGCCGATGACGAGCTGCCCGGGCAGAGCGATGTCCTCGACGACGGCGTTGTGGCAGATGGCCTCCGACCCGCGCTCCTCCGTCCCGCCGTAGAGACGTATGCCCTGCTGCACGGTGAAGTCCTCCTGCGTGGTGGCGAGCCCGTTGGCGCGCTCCAGCAGCCCCATCTTCTTCTTGTCGTCGGACATCACGCGCCCGAGGAAGGTCAGGTGGTCGCGGAAGGCGTAGACCGACTCGGGCTCGGTCACGCGCGCGTCGCGGCCGAGCGCCTGCTTGAAGAGGCTTTCGGCCATCGGCGTCACGTACTCGTGCGAGAAGCGCACGTCCGCGACGGCGAAGAGCGCGTCGCCGGGCCTGACGGCCTCGACGCCGACGCGCCCCGCGCGGACGAAGGCGTGGCGCGCGACTATCTTCTCCACGATGTTCATCGGGCGCCGCGGGGTTTCGAGCGCGGGCGGCGTGACCTCGCCCGCGAGCCGCGCCTTGTTGTAGTTGAAGAGGCCGCCGTACTCCACGATCTGCCGCGAGATGGGGTCGAGCCCCCGCGTGAACTCTTCGAGCGGAATCTCCTCGCCGTCTCTTATCCGCCCGATCAGCCCGAAGTCGGTCGAGGTCAGCAGGCCGATGTTCTGGCAGTTCTGCCCGTAAATCTTCTCGATGGTCCTGGCGATGACGAGTTGGAGCCCGGCCGCCTTCTCCGCGAACGGCGCCGTCTCCCGCGAAGACCCGCAACCCTTCGACAGCCCCGAGACGACGACCGCGAACCCGCCGTGCTTAACCTCGTCCTTTTTAACGGCCCCTTCCCTCATCCCCACGTAGACGTACTCGCCCAGCGTCTCGTCGTAGTAGAAGCAGACCCACCCCGGCGTAATCTCGTCCGTTGAAATGTTGTTCATCAGCGGCAGCGCGGGGTCGAACTCCAACTCCCCGCCGCCTTCGAGCTGGCGCCGTATCGGCGACACGTCCTCCGTCAAAAACAGCACCCGCCCGTCGAACTTCAAACGCTCGGGCCGCTTCGTAGTCTTCTCAAGCGTCATCGCCACTCCTCTTAACCAATGCGAATTATCTGATGAGTTTCCGAAGCCCGATTATAAACGACGCCCGCCCAAACCCGCACCTTGCGCCGCCCCGCCGCCGCGCGGTATAAACACGGCTCGAAACCCAAAACCACAGGAACGTTGACGCGAGGCGTGAGAGGGACTTTCCCGTCCCCGGCCGGCTCCCCGTCAACCGCGAACGCAAGGAGGGCACAATGGCGGTCAAAGTCGCAGTCATCTACTACAGCTCGACGGGGACGACCTACAGGCTCGCGCGCGCCATCGAGGAGGGCGCGCAGGGCGCCGGGGCCGAGGTGCGCCTGCGCAAAGTCAAGGAGCTGGCGCCCGAGCAGGCCGTCGCGTCGAACGAGGGCTGGAGCCAGCACGTGCAGGAGACGCAGGACGTGGCCGAGGCGACGCTCGACGATTTGACGTGGGCCGACGCCGTCGTCTTCGGCACGCCGACGCGCTACGGCCTGCCGGCGGCGCAGCTCAAGCAGTTCATCGACACGACGGGCGGCCTGTGGGCCACGGGCAAGCTCGTCAACAAGGTCGCCTCCTCTTTCACCAGCGCGGCCACGCTGCACGGCGGGCAGGAGTCCACCATCCTCGCGCTCAACAACACCTTCTACCACTGGGGCTCCATCATCGTCGGCCCCGGCTACGTGGACCCCATCCAGTTCCAGTCCGGCAACCCCTACGGCGTCTCCTTCAAGAGCGACAACGGGCAGACGCGCCCCGACGACGTGGCCCTCAGCGCCGCGCGCTTCCAGGGGCGCCGCGTGGCCGAAGTCGCCGCGCAGTTCGCCAAAGGCCGTCAAGAGCCGTAAACCGTGAACCGTAAACCGTGACAAGAAAAGACGTGCTTTAATCTCGTCACGGTTTACGGTTCACGGTTTACGCTCCGAGAGTTTTCCACAAAACGGGGATGAAATTTCCACCTGTGGAAATCGCCTGTGGATGAACTTTTCAGATGTCTCGAAAAGCGGGAAAACCGGGCGAAACTCGCGCGGAAAAGTTTTCGAAAAAAAGTCTTGACAGCCCCGGCACCCCTGCGTATAGTCCGGCTCCCGTCGCGGTTGTTACGGCAACCGTGACCGGCGTGGGGATCGGCAGGTCGGGGCGGAAACGCTTCGATCTGAGGACAGCGACAAGCGGCAAAAGTCGCTGCCACTGACGCCCCGGCCGAGGCCGAAAGGCCTGCGCAGGGAGAAGGCCGACGGGCATCTCCCGAGCCTCGCGGATAAAAACGCGACGGCGCTCCGACGGAATAATTAACCGACGGGGTAGCGAACGCCGCTCAACTTCGGTTGAGCCTCGTTGTCCAGAACGTAGACTGGAGGTGGAGGTAAAGCCACCAGAACAAAAACCAAGAGGCACCAGGTCTTCGGACTTGAGAGGCAGACGTTAGTCAGCCCGTGCCGACCGGGGGTGAGCCACCGCTGGCACACGCTTCGGGATACAAATCAGGCGACTGGGCGCGTGTACATGCACCATTCGCCGTCCCCCGAATCGCTTCGGCGATTTGAAGGGATTCGAGGTTGGGCTGCTGCTCCTCGTGGGTAGCAGCCCAACTTCTTTTTGCGCCCGACTCAGCTCTCTCAGCCTCTCTCCCGCAGACACTTCGACTCTCCCGGCAAACTGAGCATGAAACGGAACGTCCCCCGCAGGAGCTTTCTCAGGCAGGGCGCGATGGGTGCCGCGGCGGTCGCCTTCGGGGCGTGCGTGCCGCGGCCCGGCCGGGTGCTGGGGCTGGGGCGCACGCTCGCGCCGCGGAGGGTGGCGGTTCTGGGCGCGGGGCTGGCGGGGCTGGCGGCGGGTTACGAACTGGCGGGAGCGGGGCACGAGGTGACGCTGCTCGAAGCGCAGGCGCGGCCGGGCGGGCGCGTGCTGACGCTGCGCACGTTCGACGAAGGGCTGTACGCGGACGCGGGCGCGGCGCGCATCCCCGACGACCACGAGTTGACGCTGCGTTACGTGAAGGAGTTTGGGCTCCGCCTCCTCCCCTTCTACCCCGAGTCCGGGCTCTTCGTCAGCGTCCGGCGCGGCGGCCGGCGCAGGGAGGTTGACTGGAGGAAGTTCAGCGAGGCGGTCGAGGACTACGTGGGCGTCTCGCTCGGCGGGGCGCGGGAGTGGCATAAGATCGAGGGCGGCAACGACCGGCTGCCGCGCGCCTTCGCCGAGAGGCTGGCCGGCAAAATCGTCTACGAGGCGCCCGTGTCGAGAGTCGAGCAGGACGCGTCGGGCGCGCGCGTCACGTACAGGCGCGGCGGCGCGGCCGAGACGCTGGCGGCCGACTACGTCGTCTGCGCCATACCCTTCGCCGTGCTCGGGCGCGTCGAGTTCGCGCCGCGTCTCTCCGAGCGGAAGCGCAAGGTGAGGGACGAGCTGACGTACGAGTTTGCCTCGCGCGCCTTCATGCAGACGCGGGGGCGCTTCTGGGAGGGAGGGCGCGTGAACGGCTTCGGGGTCACGGACCTGCCCGCCGAAATCTGGCCGTCGAGCTTCGGGCAGGCGGGGACGCGCGCCGTCTTGCAGGCGTACGTGCGCCACTTCACTTCGGTCGAGTGGGGGAAGAAGGGCGAGGCGGAGCGCGTCGCGTCGGGGCTGGCGCTGGCCGAGCAGGTTCTGCCGGGCGCGCGCTCGGCCTTCGAGCGCGGCCGGGTGAAGTGCTGGGGCGAAGACGAGTGGGCGGGATGCGCCTGGACGCACCCTTCGCCGATTCAGCTCGTCGCGGTCAACGCGCCCGAGGGGCGCGTCCACTTCGCGGGCGAACACTGCTCGCTCTACGCCTCCTGGATGAACGGCGCGCTCGAATCCGGCAACCGCGCCGCGCGCGCGGTCGAGGAGGCCGCGCGCGCCGAGGCGCGGGCCTAAGCCGCCGGCACTTACTCCGCGCTCGACTCCCTGTGTTACCATCTGCGCCGCCTTCAAAGAAGCCCGGCGCGCGCCCCCCGAAACCCCCTGAGGCGCGGCCGCGTCGCACGACAAATTCCATGCTGATTGCCGGTCTCATAGTTTCAATCCTGCTGAGCCTCGCCGCGCTGTGGCTGGCGCACGCGCGGGCTCGCGCCGCGGGCCGCGCGGCCGGGCGCCTCGCGGGCGAGGTGGCGGAGCTGCGCGAACGGCTCGGGCGGGAGCTTTCGACCCTAGGCGGGCGGGTGGAGGAGGAGAGGCAGGGGGGCGAGAAGCTGGCGAAGACCCTGAGCGAGATGATGCTCAAGCAACACCTCGCTCAGAAGGAGTTGGAGGACGTGAAGGAGATGGCGCGCTCCTCCGTCTCAAGCGCCACGCAGGTGGGGCCCGGGGGGCCGGGGGGCGCTTCGGAGGCCGCGGGCGAGCCGGGGGACGTGGAGGCGCTCGCGCGCGGCATGGAGCAGTACTTCAACGCCACGGCGCACCCGCGCGAGCTGCTGCCGCACGAGTCGTTCAGGCGCGGCGTCGAGCTGCTGCGCGGCCCGGAGCACACGACCGACGAGCTGCTGGCGCGCGCGACCGACTACGACGCGACCGTCGCCTGCATGGCGCTCGAAGCCCTCGCGCGCCGCGAGGGCGACGACGAACAGGTCTTCGACGCCGTCCTGCGCGACGTCAACCTCTACTACTACTGGCCGCGCTTCTACGCGCTGCGCGCGCTCGCGGCGCACGCCGCCGGGCGCCCGCTGCTCGCGCCCCTGCTCGCGCGCCTCAACCTGACGTGGCGCGAGCCGGTGCCGCTGCAAACGCTGCGCGAGTTCGTCGCCGCGCGCTACGACGCCGGCGAGACGTTCGACACGCAGGCGCTGCTCGACGAGCTCAGGGCGCTCGGCCCGGTCGAGGAGCAGGCCGCGGAGGTGGCGGCGACGCTCAAGGAGCTGGGCGTGCTGGTGCCGGTCGGGGCGGCGCGCGAGCTGTCGCAGTTGACGGGCTGGCGCGAGACGGCCGACTTCCTCAAGACCATCGGGCGCGTGTGGGGCGAGGAGGGCGAGGGCGAGGTCTTCGTGCTCGACTCGGTGGCCGCGCGCGTCGCCGAGCTCGAATCCGCGCTCGGGCGCGAGCCGGCGCGCTCGGTGCTGTTGGTCGGCGAGTCGGGCACGGGCAAGACGGCGCTCGTGCGCGCGCTGGCCGCGAGGCTGCGCCGCGAGAACTGGCTCGTCTTCGAGGCCGCCGCCTCCGAGGTGATGGCCGGGCAGACCTACATCGGGCAGATAGAGGAGCGCGTGCAGTCAATCGTCCGGCAGGTCGAGGGCAAGCGCGTCCTGTGGGTCATGCCGAACTTCCACGAGGCGCTCTGGGCCGGGCGCCACCGCTACAGCCCGACGGGCGTGCTAGACCTGCTGCTGCCCTCGGTCGAGAGCGGCGCCGTCAAGATAGTCGGCGAGGTGCCGTCGCAGGCTTACGAGCAGCTGCTGCGCCTGCGGCCCAAGCTGCGCACCGCGATGCAGACCTGCCGCGTCGCGCCGCTCCCGGACGAGGACACGCTCGAACTCGGCCGCCGCTGGGCCGTGCGGCGCGGCAAGCACAAGCTCGGCTGGGAGGGCGCGCACGAACTCGTTGACACCTCTTACCTCCGGCCGCGCGCGTCCGAGCGGACGCTCGGCGAGGCGTTGCAGCTCGCCAAGCAGTACCTCGGCGACAAGGCCGCGCCCGGCAACCTGCTGCTGCTGCTCGACGCGACCGAGCGCCGCCTGCTCGCCGAGGGGGGCGAGGCCGACGAGATAAAGCTCGACGACTTGCTCGTCACGCTCTCGCAGTTGACGGGGCTGCCCGTCGAGATGCTCGACGAGCGCGAGGGGCTGGACCTCCCCGGCCTGCGCGCCTTCTTCGAGCGGCGTGTGCTCGGTCAGCCCGAGGCCGTGGACTGCCTCGTCGAGCGCGTGGCGATGATGAAGGCGGGGCTGACCGACCCGACCCGGCCGCAGGGCGTCTTCCTCTTCGTCGGCCCGACGGGCACGGGCAAGACCGAGATCGCCAAGACGCTCGCCGAGTTCCTCTTCGGCTCGCCCGAGCGCATGATTCGGCTCGACATGAGCGAGCTTCAGACGTGGGAGTCGCAGGCGCGCATACTCGGCGAGGCCGACGAGACGAGCGACAGCGCCGCCCTCGTCAACCTCATCCGCAAGCAGCCCTTCTCCGTCGTCCTGCTCGACGAGTTCGAGAAGGCGCACCCGTCCGTCTGGGACCTGTTCCTGCAAGTCTTCGACGACGGGCGCCTCACCGACCGGCGCGGCAACACGGCGGACTTCCGCCACTCGGTCATCATCCTCACCTCGAACCTCGGCGCGACGCTCCCGCACGGCGCGTCGGTGGGCTTCGCGCAGGAGCAGTCGCAGTTCGCCGCCGGCTCCGTCGAGCGCGCCGTCGGCCGCGCCTTCCGGCGAGAGTTCGTCAACCGCATCGACCGCGTCGTCGTCTTCCGCCCGCTCGGGCGCGGCGTGATGCGCGACCTCCTGCGCAAGGAGTTGAACGACGTGCTCACGCGCCGTGGCCTGCGCACGCGCCAGTGGGCGGTCGAGTGGGACGAGTCGGCCGTCGAGTTCCTTCTGGAGAAGGGCTTCACGGCCGACCTCGGCGCGCGCCCCCTGAAGCGCGCCGTCGAGCGCTACCTGCTCTCGCCGCTCGCGGTGACCATCGTCAACCACCAGTTCCCCGAGGGCGACCAGTTCCTCTTCGTGCGCTCGTCGGCCGACGGCCAGGCGCTCGACGTGCAGTTCGTAGACCCGGACGCGCCCGAGCGGGCGGGGGCGCACGAGGAGGCGCACGCCCCCGAGGAGGACGAGCCCGACGACGAGGCCGCCCGCGGGCTGCGGCTCGAATCGGTCGCGCTCGACCCGAGGGGGACGCCCGAGGAGCTGCGCTTCCTTCAGGAGCGTTACGACGACGTGGCCGCGCGGGTCGGGGACGAGGCGTGGCGCGCGCGCAAGGAGGGGGCGCTCGGCGAGATGCAGTCGCCCGACTTCTGGTCTTCGCCGGGCAGGTTCTCGGTGCTCGGCGCCGTCGAGTACATGGATCGCATCGAGGCGGGGCTGGACACCGCGGGCTCGCTCCTCGCGCGCCTGCGCGGCAACCGCAAGCGGCTGCCGCCCGACCTCGTCGCGCGACTCGCCGAACAGCTCTACCTGCTCGACTCGGCCTGCCGGGGGCTCGCCGAGGGCGCGCCGCGCGACGCCTTCCTCGCCATCACGGCCAGCCGCGAGCCGGGCGCCGACCGCGCGCGCAGCGACGAGTTCGCGCGCACGCTCGCCCGCATGTACCGCCGCTGGGCCGAGCGCCGCCGCATGCGCTTCGAGCTGATAGAGGGGCACGACGGCGCGGGCTCGAACGGCGCGGCGGCCGAGGAGTACCGCGCCGTCGCCGCCGTCTCCGGCTACGCGGCCTACACGATTCTGCGCGGCGAGGCGGGCCTCCACGTCTTCGAGACGCCGCAGGACGAGAAGTCTTCCTTCAAGCGCGCGCTCGCGGGCGTCCGCGTCGTCGCGCAGCCCGAGGAGCCGGCCGGGCGCGGCCCCGCCGCGCTGCGCGAACAGGCCGAGCGCGCGCTGGCCGCCGACACGCCCGCGCCCGCCGCCGTCGTCCGCCGCTACCGCGAAGAGCCCTCGCCCCTCGTCCGCGACTCCGCCCGTGGCTGGCGCACCGGCCGCCTCGAACGCGTCCTCGACGGCGACTTCGACCTCATCACTTAGGGTAGACTGTAGGCTCCGCTCTGCCGCCGTTGACGCCGAAATTCGGGCGATTCATTGACGGGTGTTTTTCTACCGTCCGCCGTCTACTTCTTCCCTTGCCTTTCCCGGCGGGGCGGGTTTAAGCTGCCGTCACCGGGCGGGGCCGCGTGGCCGTCGCGGCCGCCCCGGTGCTCTCACCTTTGAAGCGTGACCGGCCGCGGTTCTCCCCGTTAGGACGGGCGAGCCGCCGCGGGCCGGAGTCGTGATCGTCTTTTCTTTACCAAGCGCCGGCCCCGGCCGGTCACACAGTACGACGTCGGCGGGACTGTGACCGAGCGGAGGCCATGCGGCTCGCGCGGCGCCGCGCGCCGTCGTCCGAGCCGCGGCAGAGCGCGCCGGTCTTGCCCCAAACAGTTCTCGGCGCGCCGCCCGAAGCACAGAGAGGAGGGATTAGCCCTCACATGGACTTTCTCGAACGTTCCCGAACCGGGGCCGCCGACGCGGCCGCCGGCGACCGCCGCATCTCGCACGAAGAGGACGCGCTCCGGCGCTGCGGGCTATCAAAATCTTACCTCGACGCGGGCGACTACGAGCGCGCGCGCGAGGCGATGGGCGCGCTGTGGCAGCGCGCGGGCGAGCGCCCCTCGGCCGCGGGGCTGGGCGAGCGCGCGGCGGCCGAAGTGCTCTTACAGTCGGGCAGGCTGACGGGCGCCATCGGCGGCGCGCGCCGCGTCGGGGGCGCGGAGGAGACCGCCAAAGACCTCTTCACGGAGGCCGCGGTGCTCTTCGAGCGGCTGGGCGACGCCGAGAAGGTCGCCGAGTCGCGCGCGGAGCTGGGGCTCTGCTACTGGCGCGAGGGGGCGTACGAGGAGGCGCGCGCCGTCCTGCGCTCGGCGCTCGACGGGCTCGCCGGCTCGGGCGGCGAGCAGAGGGGCGCGACGCTCGTCCGCCTCGCCGTCGTCGAGTTCTCCGCGCGCCGCTACGACTCCGTGCTCCGGCTGCTCGAGCAGGCCGCGCCGCTCGTCGAGGCGAGCACGAGCGACTACCTCAAGGGCTGCTTCCACAACCACCGCGCCGTCACCTTCCGCGCGCTGGCCGACGTCGGCGGCGACGACGAGATGCGCGACCGCGCGCTCGTCGAGTACGCCGCCGCCAGCTACCACTTCGAGCAGGCCGGCCACACGCGCTACCACGCGCACACCGAGAACAACCTCGCCGTCCTCTTCAACAACATCGGCCGCCGCGAGGAGGCGCACCGCCACCTCGCGCGCGCCCGCTCGCTCTTCGCCGCGCTGAAGGACACGGCCAGCGTCGCGCAGTGCGACGACACGCTGGCGCGCGTCCTCACCGCCGAGGGGCGGCACGAAGAGGCCGTGCGCGCGGCCTCGGCCGCCGTCCGCGGGCTGGGGGAGGGCGACCGCCGCGCGCTGCTGGCCGAGGCGCTGACGACGCTCGGCGTGGCGCAGGCGCGCGCGGGCGACGAGGAGGAGGCGCGGCGGAGCCTGACGCTCGCGGCCGAGACGGCCGCGGCGGCGGGCGACCGCGCGGGCGCGGGCGCGGCGGCGCTGGCGCTCGCCGAGGAGCTTCACGCGCACATGACTTCGGCGGAGGTGTGCGAGACTTACGCGCGCGCCTACGACCTGCTCGCGGGGTCGCGCGACGCGGCGACGCTGGCACGGCTGTCGGCCTGCGCGCGGCGCGCGGTCGGCTCGCTCTCTTCGCCGCGCGCCGACGGCGCGGGTCACGGCTCGGTCGACGAGCGGTGGGCCGGGTTCTCGCTCAAGAAGGAGGTGCTGCGCTACGAGTCCGAGCTAATCAGCCGGGCGCTGCGCGAGGCCGACGGCGTGGTCTCGCGCGCGGCGAAGCTGCTCGGCTTCCGGCACCACCAGACCTTCGTCGCGCTCCTGAACAACCGCCACAAGGGGCTGCTCCACGCGCGCACCCCCATCGTCCCGCGCCGCCGCAGCCTGCTGCGCACGCGCGACGCGCGCCGCCCCAACGACCGCCGCGGAGACTGACGGCCCCACGGAAATTAACGGCGGAGGGGGGGGGGG
>DASVTS010000012.1:0-114053 GCA_036387455.1 Pyrinomonadaceae bacterium
CCTCTCGATGCACGACACCTACTTCGTGCTCGCGCACTTCCACCTCGTGATGGGCGTGGCCGCCATCTTCGGCATGTTCGCCGGCACCTACTTCTGGTTCCCGAAGATGTTCGGCCGGATGATGAACGAGACGCTCGGCAAAATTCACTTCTGGCCGACGATGATCGGCGTCTACGCCATCTTCATCCCGATGCACGCGATGGGGCTCGTCGGCCTGCCGCGCCGCTACTCGCAGTTCTACGAGGTCATCAACGGCAAGCTTGAGTGGATTTATCACTTCAACGCCCCGACGCACGGGCTCATCCACTTCGTCACCTGGGCGGCCATCATCACCGTCTCGGTGCAGTTCCTCTTCATCTTCAACTTCTTCTGGAGCCTCTTCAAGGGCAAGAGGGCGTCGGACAACCCGTGGGAGGCGACGACGCTGGAGTGGATTACGGCGACGCCGCCGCCGCACGACAACTTCGGCTGGCGCTCGCCCGTGGTCTACCGCGGCGCGTACGAGTTCGGCGTGCCCGGCGCGCCCGAGGACTTCGTCCTCCAGACGACGCCCGACGAGACGGGGCCGAACGTGGCTTACGCCGACGGCGCGGGCGCCGACGGGGCACAAGGACGGGGCAATGGCCACAACGGTCACGGGTGAGAACGAGACGGTGACGCAGGCCGAGGCCGTCATTGACGTCGTCGGCGCGCGCCGGCGCGGGGGGCGCGGGGGGCGCGGCAACGGGCGCGGCGGCCCGGGCGGGGGCGGCGGGCCCGGCGGCCCCGGCGGCGGGGGCGGCGAGGAGCCGCGCCGGCCCTCCCACGAGCGCTACCGCATCGGGGTGCTCGTCGGCATCGCCTCCATCCTGATGATGTTCACGGCGCTGGCGAGCGCCTACATCGTCCGGTCGGGGATGGCGACGAGCGCGGACTGGCGCGGCGGGCGGATGCCCTCCTTCGTCTACGTCAGCACGGCGCTCATCGTCCTGAGCAGTTTGACGTTCTCGCGGGCGAAGGCTTCGCTCGGGCACGGCGAGGCTTCGGGCTACAGGATGTGGCTGATGGTGACGCTGCTCCTCGGCCTCGGCTTCCTCGCCTCGCAGGTCCTGGCGTGGCGGCAGCTGGTGGAGGCGGGCGTCTACCTCGCGTCGAACCCGCACAGCTCCTTCTTCTACGTGCTGACGGGGCTGCACGCGGTGCACCTCCTCGGCGGCATCCTGGCGCTCGCCGCGCTCTACCTCTACGGCAGCCGCGCGGGCGGGCCGGAGGGCGAGGCCAAGCGGCGCGCGCTGACCGACGTCACGGGCATCTACTGGCACTTCATGGACGCGTTGTGGCTCTTTCTCTTCCTGCTACTCTTCTTCCGGAGGTGAGGCTTGAGCACTGAAGCGCATGTCGGACGGCTGCCGGCGACCGAGTGGGACGGCGGGGCGCTGCCCTTCCGGGTGGGCCACCGCAAGCTCGGGATGTGGCTCTTCATCGTGTCGGACGCGATGACGTTCTCGGCGATGCTCATCGCCTACTCTTACGCGCGCGTGTCGTCGGACGCCTGGCCGACGCCGTTCCCCTTCTACCCCTCCATCATCTTCTCGACGACGATGACGCTGTTCCTCCTGGCGTCCTCGTTCACGATGGTGATGGCGGTGAGGGCGTCGGCGCACAACCGCCTACGGGCGGCGCGGCGGTGGATCGGCGCGACGATGTTCGGGGGCCTCGCCTTCCTCGTCCTCCACCTCATCGAGTGGGAGCACCTCATCCACGACGGCCTGCGCCCCTTCCGGCTGGCGGGCGAGTGGGCGCACCGCTGGCCGGAGGCGCCGCCGCTCTTCGGCGCGAGCTTCTTCGCCATCACGGGGCTGCACATGTTCCACGTCTTCACGGGCGTCGCCTACCTCGGCGTCGTCGCGCTCCGCATCTCGAAGACGCGCCACGAGGACGTCGAGATCAGCGGGCTCTACTGGCACTTCGTCGACCTCGTCTGGATGTTCGTCTTCCCGCTCATCTACCTGATGTCGGTGGACTTCACGCCGGGGGCCGGGCACTGAAAAAGGGTTGGAGGCCGCGATGGCAAACGAAAACGTCAGAGACCTTTTGAAGAAGTCCGACTTCGTGATGATCGGCGTCTGCGTCCTGCTGGCCGCGGCCTGCCTCTTCTTCGCCGCCCAGGGCGCGGCCGCCGCCGGGAACTTCCTGACGATTGACAGCCTCTTCTTCACGGCCGTCTGCCTGCTCCTCGCGCTGACGTTCGTGGCGGTGCCGGCGCTGACGCTGCGCGAGCGGGGCATCCACCCGTTCCGCGTCGGCGACGAGGTGCCGCCGGCGCGCGCGGCCGAGCACGTGCACTTCGAGGGCGGGGTGAGGCTCTTCCTCAACGTCCTCCTCGGGCTGCTCGCGCTGACCGTGGTCGAGGTCTTCCTCGCCTACATCCACGTGCCGCTCACGCTCATGCTGGTGATTCTCATCGGCCTCTCGCTCATCAAGGCCGCGATGATTATCGCCTACTTCATGCACCTGCGCTTCGAGCGGATGAGCCTCGTGCTGACGCTCATCCCGACGCTCGTCGTCTGCATCTGCCTGCTCTTCATCGTCTTCCCCGACAGCTTCCGCACGAAGTCCATTCGCGCGACGAAGACGGCGGCCGAGCCGGTGACGGGCTCGGCCCCGGCGCACGACGGGCACTGAGCGAGGGGGTCGAACTTGACGAGGCCGGTGCGGAAAATCCGACGGGTCGCGGCCGCGGCTTACCTGCTCGCGGCGCTGCTGGCGTGGCCCGCGGCGGCGGCGGCTCAGTGCCCCCTGTGCCGGACGGCGGTGCAGCAGGCCGGCGACCAGACGGCGCGGACGATGAACCTCGCCATCCTCGTCCTCCTCATCCCGCCCGTCTCAATCTTCTGCACCATCTTCGCCGTCGCCTACAGGAAGAGGAAGGGCGGCGGCGACGGCGGCGGCGAGGGCGACGACCGGGGCCTTGAGCCCTGAGATTTGAAATCGGGATTCTAAACATGGCAGACGAACTAGTCCCCGCGGTCGACGTCGAGCGGCAGACCATCCGCGGCCGGGTGTGCCCGGCGTGCGGCGGCAAGATCATCCCGTCCGACCGCGCGGTCTACGAGAACAAGACCGACCCGGGCGGCGTCTTCCCGGCGTGGCAGTGCGAGCGGTGCGGCTACGAGGAGCTGAGCGAGAAGAAGGCGCCGGCCGCGAAGCCCGCGCACCCCCCTAAAAAGAAGGTCGAAGGATGAGCACGGAAGAGAACAAGAGAGTCGTCCAGGCAATCTTCGAGGCGTTCGGCCGCGGCGACGTGCCCGGCGTCCTCGCGCAACTGTCCGAGGACGTGACGTGGGACGCGCCCGGCCCCTCCCACGTCCCGTACTTCGGCGACCGGCGCGGCCACGGCGGCGCGACTGAGTTCTTCGTCCAGCTCGGCACGAACGTTGACTTCGAGCACTTCGAGCCGGGCGCGTTCGTCGCCGAGGGCGACCGCGTCGTCGTGCTCGGGCGCGAGCGCGGGCGAGTGAAGAGGACGGGCAAGGCGTTCGACAACGACTGGGCGCTCGTCTTCACCGTCGAGGGCGGCAAGGTGACGGGCCTCCGGATTTACGAGAACACGGCGGCCATCGCCGAGGCGTTCGGGTAAGGTGGCGGGCGGGCTGGACGACCTGCGGCTGCGCGTGCTCGGCATGTTCGACGAGCTGGGGAAGCCCGAGCTCGACCTGCACGAGCTGTTCGAGGCGGCGGGCAACGACCCCGACGCAAGGCGCGAGGTCTTCTACTCCGTCGAGTGGCTGGCCGAGCGCGGGCTGCTCGAAGAGCGCGGCAACGACTTCTACGCGCTCTCCGAGGCGGGGCGCGAGGCGTTGCGTCCGGGGCGGGCGAGGGAGGGGCGCGGCGAGTGAGCCGCCGCCGCCTCCCCTGATTTATGAACGACTCGATACTGCCGCACCTGAACGCCGCGCTCAACGCCACGAGCTTCCTGCTGCTCGTCGCCGCGTTCTACCAGATCAGGCGCGGGAACGTCCCGGCGCACCGCCGCCTGATGCTCTCGGCGCTCGCCGTCTCCGCCCTCTTCCTCGTCTCCTACGTCGCCTACCACGCGCAGTACGGCTCGGTGCGCTTCCGGGGGCAGGGCGCGGTGCGTGCGATCTACTTCTTCATCCTCGTCACGCACGTCGTCCTCGCGGCGGCCATCGTGCCGCTCGTCGCCGTCACCGTCCGCCGCGCGCTGCGCGGCGACTTCGCCCCGCACCGCCGCATCGCGCGCTGGACGTACCCGCTCTGGGTCTACGTCTCCGTCACCGGCGTCGTCGTCTACGTGATGCTCTACCACCTCTTCCGGCCGCAGCAGTGACCGATGGCCGACCCATTCCAGCAGCACGCGCGCGGGAACGGCGGCGGGCCCGCGAACGGGGCGGCCCCGCAGGCGGCGTCCGGCCCCGGCGCGCAACGTCCCGGCAGGAGGCGGACGCCGTGGCCGCTCGCGGTCGTGGCCGTCCTCTTCGTCGTGGTGCCGTTCCTGACCTGGTACTGGACGTGGTTCGGCAGGACGCTGAGCGACGAGGAGGTCGGGCGTTACCTGCGCGAGGGCAACCCGCGGCACGCGCAGCACGCGCTGTCGCAGATAGCCGGGCGGATGGAGAAGGGCGAGCCGGACGCGGGGCGCTGGAACGCGCAGGTGGGGGCGCTCGCCGCGAGCCCGTCGCCGGACGTGCGGATGACGGCGGCGTGGGTGATGGGCGTCGAGCACAGGTCGGAGGAGTTCCACGCGGCGCTCCTCGGGCTGCTCGGGGACCCCGAGCCCATCGTGCGCCGCAACGCCGCGCTCGCGCTCGTGCGCTTCGGCGACCCGCGCTGCCTCGGCGAGCTGCGGGCGATGCTCCGCCCCCTGACGGTCACCGCGCCGGCCGAGGGGACGGCCGAGACGGCGCTCACCGCCGGCACGCCCGTCAAGCGCGAGTCGCTGCTGGTCAGGTACAGGGTAAGTCAGGGCCGGGTCGGCGAAGTCCGCTCGCCCGTGCCGGGGCGGGTCGAAAAGGCTTTGGTCAGGGAGGGCGACCGCTGGCCGGGCGGGGCGGAGCTTTTCGTCATCTCGCCCGACCCCGAACAGGTCGAGGACGCGCTCGTCGGCCTCGCCTACTTCGGGACGGCCGCAGAACTGCCCGACGTCGAGCGGTACGCGCGCGGGGTCGAGGGGATGCCGGAAGATATAAAGACGAAGGCGGCGCGGACGGCCGAAGCCATCCGCCGACGCGCCGGCGGTCAACAGTAATTCGAGCACCTGCCGGCGGAAGAATTAACCCCGACATATGACCGTGCCTTAGAACTACTCTCACGTTCGGGAAATCAGGAATACAAAGACAGGCTGCTCGCCGCCTCCCGGCGCGTGCTGTTCCTCTCGGGCGCGCTCGCGACGCCGCCGACGTGGGAGGGTTTTAACCTCTACAAGGCTGTCCTGCGCTATGAAGCCCGGATCGTCGAGCGGGCGCCCAGGGAGGGTCGGGGTGTCGTCTCCCGCGCGGCCGAACTGCTCGGCATCAGGCGGCAGCGTTTAGACGCGATGTTGAAGGGCAAGGGGCGGCACACCGCGCTCGCGCACCTGCGAACGCCTGTTGAACGTCGGCCGCGCGGCCTGATGTTTCGCGGCGACGAGGACTGCCCCGAAACGCGTCCCGTCGTCGTCCTGCACGTCGAGGATCGCCCGGAGGTGGCCGACGTGGTACGGATGAAGTTGGAAGAGGAAGGCTGGTCAGTCGAGACTTGTATTGACGGGGCGTCGGCGCCGGAGAAGTTGGAGAGTGGCGAGCGGTTCGACGTGCAGCTTCAATCCCTTCTATCGTCCGCTCGGCGGCATGGATGGTGCGGAAGCACTGCATCGCTCGCCACCTCCTCCTGATAAATCTGTGATCCTGCTCAATCACATTGTTCAGGTATTTAACCCGCCGCAGCTTGCAGTCCGGGGGTAAGACTTTCTCCTTCACCGAAACAGAGAACGCCTCCGGGTAAGAGGCATGCTTATCCGTGCCGATGGTGAACGGGAGCCTACGGTGGTCGGGCCTCATCAGCTTCTTAAAGAAGCGTTTTGCCGCAGAAACGCCGCGCTTTGCGCTCAGCATAAACGCGATCGTGCAACCCGAGGAATCGACGGCGCGGTACAGGTATTTCCATTCCGTACTGACCTTCACGTACGTCTCGTCGATGCGGTAGGAGGTGCCGCCCATCTTCAGGTGCGGGCGAATTCTCTTGTTGATCTCGGACGCGTAGCGTTGGACCCACCTCCAGACGGTCGTGTGATCCACCGAGAGCCCGCGCTCACGCATCATCTCCTCTAGGTCGCGGTAAGAGAGTGCGTAGCGGCAGTACCAGCGGACACAAAGGCGAATGATGGCGGGCTCGAAGTGGCGCCACTTGAATGGGGACTTATTCAGTTTCACTGAGATGATTCCTGGAGGGTGATGCCTGAATCGGAGGGCGGATTATAGCTCAGAGGCGGTTCCTGCGACAGAACCGGTCCGCGACGGCTCCGTTGTGAACCCAATTTAAGCTAACGGCGGAGTATGAGGATTGGTAGCGAGAAACCGCAGGAAAATAATTCCTGCAAGGTAACCATCACGGATTCGGGTAACATACATTAGAATCGTCATGCCGCTTTCGGTGAGGGCGTAGGAGTATTCTTGAAAAGGGGGTCGCGTGCGGGTCTCGGCGGCGGCGACAACGCGATGCCGTGTGCGAGACGAAAGAGCCGCGCCACACCCGCCCTCTCCGTGGGAGTCGTGACGAATAAGCATAGACCTACCGGAGCAAACGCAAGCCATGTCTTCTCCCACAACCTCAAACGCATCCCAGCGTCGTCGCCTCCCCGTTTGGCTGTGGGTCGTCGGCGCGCTCTGCCTCGTGGCGCTGGCGGCCTTCGCGCTCACCTTTTTATTGATCCGTGACAAGGGCTACACGCTGGAGATGGTCGTCACCCCGCCCGACAGCGAAGTGTTTGTCGATGAAGTGCGGCGCGGCGTGCCGACCGCCGACGGCAAGATTCGTGTAGAGAACTTGAGGGGCGGGACGAGAATGATCCGGGTCTCGCGCGAAGGATACAGAGACTATAATGGCACCGTGCTACTCGAGGAGCGAGAGGTTGAGGCCGTCGTGGCGCGATTGGTCCCGACGGCGCCGCCCACCCCGGCGGCGACGCCCGCCGCGCTGCGGCGCGAGATCGATTACGGCGGCCCGATGGTTCTGGTCTCGGCCGGCGATTTCATCATGGGCAGCAACGACTATGAAAACGACGAGGGGCCCGCGCAGACGGTTTCGGTGGCTGCCTTCTACATAGACAAGTACGAAGTCACCAACAAGGAGTACCTGAGTTACTGCGAGGCGACCAAACACCCGCACCCCCTCGACACTGACCGGGACCCCGGCTACTTCCGCAAGCGGCAGCTCGCGCCCGTCATCGGGGTTGACTGGGAGGACGCCAAAGCCTTCTGCAGCGCGTCGTACGCCGGCCGGCCTCCCAAGCGGCTGCCGTCGGAGGCCGAGTGGGAGAAGGCGGCCTCCTGGGACGAGAGCGCGCCGCCGGAGAAGCGGAAGCGGCTTTGGCCGTGGGGCGACGCGGCGGAGCCCGGGCGCGCGGTGCTCGCACGTGGCGACTGTTGCCCGGGCGAAGTGGGGCAACACCCGAACGGCGTGAGCCCTTACGGCGTCCATGACATGGCCGGCAACGTCAACGAGTGGGTGGACGCCTTTTACCAGCCTTACAAAGGCAACCAGACGGCCAATCCAAACTTCGGAGAAAAATATAGGGTGGCGCGCGGGTGCAGCTTCCCTTGCAGTCTCAACGACGCCCGGACGACGCGCAGGTTCTTCTGGCTGCCGCGCTTCTCGCCCAAGGATATCGAGGAGAGCAACTGGGTCAACGGCATCCGCTGCGCGGTCTCGGCCGACGACCCGCAGCTACAGGAACATCTGCGCGGTCGCTAGCAGCCGGCGTCGAAGCGCCGCGGCCGTCTGCGGCGGGCGACTGGTCGTTCCCGCAATCGGCGCGGATGACAAACCCGCCCGGCGGGAGCGACAATCGTCGGCGTGCGGTTTTTGTTTTAGAGACGGGAGGCAAGGGCCGGCGGCCGAGAGCCGAACACCGGCTGCGGGCGCGTAACTCGACGGCGGCGTCTCGGAGAGGGTGCAGTTTTGACGGTGAATACGAAGTCCTCGTTGGCGGTCGGCGCGTTGCTCATGGCGTGCGCTCTGACCCTCGGCCTCTCACAAGGCGCCGACGGCCGAACCGAGCCGCAGTGTCCGCCGGGCAACCCTAATTGCATCCCCAAACGCCAGCCGACGCCCAAGCCGACGCCCAAGCCGCCTCGTCCGCCTCGTCCGCGTCCGCCTCGTCCGCGTCCGCCTCGTCCGCCTCGTCCGCGCCCGACACCGACGCCCGCGCAGGACGCGCCGGCCATCGAATTACGATACCTGCTCCACAGACTCACGCGCCGGAGCGCGCCGCAGCAGGAGGAGGAGATTCTGCCCACCTATCAATTCCGTCCCACGGATCGTTTCCGCTTCGCGGTTAACGTCAATCAGGACGGTTACCTCTACCTCATCCGCCAGTCCGGGCAGAACAGTAACGGCTACCTCATCTACCCGAGCGGGACGAACATGCGCGGTCGGCTGCGGCCCGGCGAGTGGCTGAGAATACCCAACTGCGGGCGACGCACCCACGACTGTCAATATGTCCTGACCGCGGACGCGCGCTCCGAAATCTTCACCCTCATCTTCAGCCGCCGGGCGATACCCGAGTTAGAGAGCCGCCTGCCGGTCGCCGCCGCCATCCCCCCGGAGGAGATTCTTCGCCTGAGGGCAGAGTCTATACGGGACGTGGAGCGCAAACAGGGGACGCTCGGCAAACGGCTCGCGTTCGAGCTTAAGAATGAGACTAGGGAGGACGACCGGATAGTCGAGCAGGTCGGCATCCGACAGGTTAACTAAGGTCTCGTTCGGCACGCCCTTAAGGGGCGGCCGCCGTCGAGGCGGGCGTGGGGCGCGGACGACCGCCCGACGGGTTTCAGAAGGAATCTTATGACCTCCCCCGTGACCATCATCCTCGCCGCCGCGGCGTTGACGCTCCCCCTCTGGCAGCCCCCCGCCTTCGGCAGTCCCGGCCGGCAGTGCCCGCCCGGCGACCCCAACTGCATCCCCAAACGTCGGAGAGAGCCGAAGCCCCCGACGGTCAGGAAGCAGAGGCAGACGCCTAAGACGCGCCCGCCCGTGAGGAACGTACACGTCACGCCGACGCCGACGCCCCCAGCCGAGTCGCCGCTCTCACTCCGCTGGCGACTGCTAACGCCGAGGCCGCCGCGTCCGAAAGGGTTTACGTCGGAGGGTGACAGCAACTTGTCACGCGGCCAGCGCCCAGCCGTCTCGCCCGACGAGGCGCGGACGCCGCCCGCGCAAGAGGTATCCGCCACCTCGACTTTCAGCGCGGGGCAGCGTCTCCAACTGGGGGTGACGGTCAACCAGCGCGGCTACCTCTATGCCTTCAGCCAGAAGCAGGGGCAGTCGGGCACCCTGATTCACGCCGGGCTGCTCACTGACAGGTTGCTGGACCCGAAGACGGAGTATCTCCTGCCTTCCGACTGCGGGCCGGCGACGCGGGCGCAGGACTGCTGGTACACGATGCCCACGGAGAAAAGTAACGTCTTCTTCACGGTCATCTTCAGCCGCAAGAAGCTCGGGAACCTGTCGGAGCGAATCAGACAGGCGTCGCGTTTCACGTTCGACCTGAGCAGGGGCGGCGACCTCGCCGCGCAAATCAACAGCGCGCGCGGGCTGCAAGTCAGGTACAGCCGCAGCGACATGTCCGTCAGCGTGGTGAGCGCGCACGCGCGCGCCGACGAGTTGGTCGTGACGGTGCTCCTCGCGCCCCGGCCGGCGCCCTGAGCGCGCCGCACCCCAATCCTCAAGATGTCAAAGCCGACGCTCATCATCAGGGAGCCGGGCCGGGGCCGCCGGGAGGCGGAGCTATCCGGCGACGTTTCCATCGGCAGCGCGGAGGGTAACCGCGTCCGCATCAAGGGCGACCCGAACGTCGCCCCGCACCACGTGCTGGTCGAGCGGCGCGGCGAAGCCTACTGGCTCATCAACCTCGTCTTCGCCCGGCGCACGACGCTCGGAGGCGAGCCGTTGGCGACCGAGCGCCAGCTTCAGGATGGCGACTCGGTCTGCCTCGGCGGGACGAGCTTCGTCGAGTTCCACGCCGACGGGCCGCCGCCCGAAGACGAAGACGAGAACGAGGAGGGCGTCGCGGTTCACGCCGGCACCGGCTCGCGGCGGACCGACGGCAGGTCTTCGACGAACCGAGACAGGGGCGGGAGCGGGGGCGGGTCGCAGCCCCCGCCGGTGGGGCTGAAGTGGCCTTACGTGGCCCTCGCTGGGGTCTGCGCGGTGGTCTTGGTCGGCGGGTGCGCGCTGCTGTTGTTCAACTTCGTCGGGCGGGGCTGCGACGGCTCGGTGCGCATCATCTCGCCGCGGTCGGGCAGCACGATTACGAAGCCGGTCGAAATCCTTGCCGAAGCGAAGGAGAGACGCTGCGTCGAGCGCGTCGTCTACAAACTCAACAACACCGAGGTCGGGCGTGCCGAGGCCCCGCCCTACAGGGTTACGCTTGACCCGGCGGCCTTCAGACACCTCTCGGGCGCGGGCCGTCTCGTGCTGACCGCGACGGTCGAGGCGGGCGGAGGGCGCAAGCAGCTTCAGCCCGGCGAGGTGCTTCTCGCCTTCGGGGCCGGCGACTCGAAGCCCGCGCCCCAGTCCACGCCCGTCGTCGGCCCGACCGCAGAGTTGCTGCCAACGCCGGTCTCCGCTACGTCGGTCGGCGTCCCTGAGATTCAGGCCATGTCGATGCAGCTCGCGGGGCAGATCACGACGCGCGGCGGCTACGTCTTCGACAGGGAGTTCGCCATGCTCATCCTCGCGCGCACGGAGGAGTTCAAGCGGGGCGGCTACACCGAGCGCGTGCGCCCCCTGCGCAGCATCGTGAACAAGGCTTTCACAGACCAGGGCGAGAGCCCCCTGCTCGGCTACGTCCTGGCGTTCAGCCGCAGCCGCTTCGACGCGCGGGCGGGCGGCGGCATCTGGCGCCTGCCGCCGACGGCCGTGCGCAACTACCTCGCGCCCGGCGAGACGGCGGACGTGCTCTCGGACCCGCAGCGCTCGGCCGACATCGCCGCCCTCTACACGAAGGCGCTCGTCCGCGCCTTCGAGCACGGCGACTTCATGTACGCGGTCGCGTGCTTCGGCCAGACACGCGACGAGGCCGGCGCGCTGCGCACGGAGTTGGCGCGCGTCGCGCCCGACGACTCGGTTCGCCTCGACTTCTGGAAGGTGGTAAAATTGAACCTCCTGAAGCCGGAGCAGCGCCAGCAGGTGGTCGATTTTTTCGCCGCGGGCGTCGTGGCCGAAAACCCGGAAGCGTTCGGGCTCGTGGGCGAGACGCGTTTCTCCCATCTCTAAAAGATGTCCGTCCTTACTCTCATCTACTCCTCACCGGGCGCGGGCGAACAAAGACTCCCCGTGACGAGCGGCCACGTGACCATCGGGAGCGGCGAGTCCTGCTCGCTCCCTATCGAAGACGAGGGTCTCGCGCGCCTGCACGCGAGCGTCCACGTCGAAGACGACGGCACGGCCTGGTTGCTGGACGAGCGCCGCGCGGGCGGCGGCGTCTACGTCAACGACGACCTCGTCCCCGCCGCGGGCCGCGCGCTCAAGAACGGCGACCACATCTATCTCGGAGACCACACGACCATCCGCGTCTCAATCAGCGCGCGCGCCCCGAAGCATTCCCGCGACGCCGGCTCCGGGTCGGCGTCGTCGAAGGGGCGGATGGGAGAGAAACACCGCCCGCGCGGGGCTCTGGTCGCCGCCGTTGTCTGCGCGGCGTGCCTGCTCGGCATAGTCGCCCTCGGCGCGAGGGCATGGGGCCGCAGGCCGCAGCAGGCGCGCGCGCAGGAGAGGCGAACCGACTCGGCCCGTCTTCAGGAAGCGTGGCCGTCGCCCACGGCCACGCGGCCGAGCCCGCGCGAAAGCGCGACGCCCGCGCCTGCCGCAACGCCCGCGCCCTCCGCCTTCGCCGCGCCGCAAGCGCCCGCGGGCTGGCGCAGGCTCTACATGGACATCAAAGACCCGCAGGAGCGCGCCGAGTACGTAGAGCAGAAGGCGCAGCACATCGCGCGGTTGATGAGCAACCGCGAGTACGCCTTCAACCGCAACGTGGTGCTGATTATTCAGGGTTACGTTGACGCCTACGCCGCGCGCGCCAGAAGCAAGTCCACACGGCTGTGGGGCGAAGGCTTGCCCTCGCTCTACGGGCGCGCCACGCGCTTCGCGCCAATCATCATCCGCGCGTTCGACGCCCGCGGCGTGCCGCCCGTCGTCGGCCTCTACATCGTGATGATAGAGACCGAGTATCACCCCTGCCTCGAAAGCCCCGTCGGCGCGAAGGGTCTCTTCCAGTTCATGCCCGACACGGCCCGCGAGTACGGCGTAGACCCGGCCGACCGCTGCGACGTGGAGAAGATGGCCCCGGCCGCGGCCCACTACATCACCCGCCGCATAGGGGAGTTCGGCACCGACCCGATGAGCGTGGCGCTCGGCATCGCCGCCTACAACCGCGGCCCCGACTCCGTGCGGCGCGACCTCAGCGACGTGGTCAACAGCGGGAACTCCGAGCGGAGTTTCTGGAATCTAATCGCCAACGCGGAGAAACTCGACCACTACTTCCAGCGTGAGAACTCCAAGTACGTGCCCAAGTTTTTCGCCGCCGCCATCGTCGGCGAACACCCGTGGGACTTCGGCCTCGACATCCGCCCGCTCTCAACCTACACGTCGCCGCCCGCCCCGCCCGGCGCCCTGCCTTCAAAGCAGCCCTGACCCCAACGACGCCGATGCGCGCCGCGCGAGATGCAGCCCGAAGTCACACTGCTGGTATACGAGGAGGCGGGCGCGCCGCGCCCCGTGCCCGTCGCTTCAGGCCGCTTCGTCATCGGCGGCGACCTCGAAAACGACCTCGTGCTCGACGATCCACACGTCACGCCCCGCCACGCGGTTATCGAAAGCCTCGACGGCGTCGTCCGGCTCTCCGTCTACTCTTCGAGCGGGGTCGTCAGGTTGAACGGCGCGGAGGTTGACCGCCCTGTCCGCCTGAGAGACGGCGACCTCATCACGCTCGGCGGGCGCGAAGTCGAAGTGCGGATTCGCGCCGCGGGCCGCGCCGTGAAGTCCACCCGCCCGACAGACCGCAGACGCGAAGCGACGACGGGCGCGCCCCCGGACGACGTGCGCGAAAGAGTGAACGCGGAGTCATCCGTGTCTAAAGAGCGCGCCGGGGGACTGACCCTGCCCACGGTCGCGCTGTCGGCGGGACTGGCCCTGCTGCTGGTGGGGGGGCTGGGCTGGTTCATCTCACGCCGGCAAAGCGACGCGGCGGGCGACGGCAACGACGGCGCACGCGCCCTCCCGACGAGCGTCGTTGGCAGTGGCGCGGGGCCGTCGGCGGACAGAGGGCGCGACGGCTCGGGCGTGGAAGAGGCGAAGGACGCCCCGTCGCCGCCGGCCGTCCCCGAAGGGGTTGACGACGGCCGCGCCGCACGGGCGGAGCAGGTCAAGCGTGACGCCAGACAGTTGATGCGGCACATCAGCAACGACAGCCGCCTGTACAGCTTTCCTGACAAGGCTCTCGACGACATCGTGAAGAAGGTTGACGAGCACCGCCGCGACGCCGCGGCGCTGCGCGCGGCCTTCGACTCGATACGGCGCGGCGGCGAGCCGCTGGCGCGACAGGCGCGCGCCGAAGGCGTCTCGCCCGACCTCGTCATCTACGCGGGGCTGGCGCAGATCGGCGCGCGCGCCGCCTCGCAAGACCCTCTGGCCGCGGCGCGCGAGGCGCTGCCGGCGGTCGCGGCGTTGCGTGAGAAGCTCGGCGGCGACACGAACGACGGCAGCCTCATCATCGTCGTGGCCTACTACGAAGGGGCCGGGACGCGGAAGTCACACCCGCTGCTGGTGCGTCTCGGGCGCACCGACACCAACTTCTCGAAGCGCAACGTCTGGCACCTGCGAGACGAGCGCGTCATCGGCGAGCAGACCTACGATTTCCTCCTCCGCTTCCTGGCACTCGGCGCGATTGCGCAAGCCCCGCGGCGCTACGGAATAGACGCCGACCCGCTGCTGTTTTAGGGCCGCGACCGCGTTGACAAATCGCCCCGCGCGAAACAGAATCGGGCGACCCAACCTCGCGCACAACGGGTGTCGCCGCCGCCGCCGCATCAGGTGCAGGTCAGGGCACGAATAGTTTATGAGCCGCTACCGCAAGATCGTCTGGCAAGAAGGGATGCTGTTGACGCCGCATCACTTCCAGCAGTGGGACAACTACTACGAGGGGCTGCTCGAATCGCGGCTCGCCGCGCTGGCCGCCTACGGCTGGGGCGTGCTCGAACTCAAAATCAACGAAGCGGCCGTCGTCAACGGTCGGTTCGAGCTTGAGCGCTGCCGCGCCGTCATGCCGGACGGCCTGCTGCTCGACGTGCCGCGCGCCGACCCCGCGCCGTCGGAGCAATCCTTCCCCGAACATTTCGCCGCCGACGCGCGCCACCTCGACGTACACCTCGCCGTCCCGGTCAGGCGCGACGACGACGCCAACTTCAGCCGCAACAGCGCGGGTGAAGGCGCGACGGCGCGCTACGGGCAGTCGACCTCCCCCGTCATCGACGAAACGACCGGCGACCCGCAGAGCAGGCGAGAGCTTGAGTTCGCGCGCACGAACCTGCGCCTGCTCTTCGGCGGCGAGCCGGCGCGCGGCTACGTCTCAATCAGAATCGCGCGCATCATCCGCCGCCCGTCGGGGCAGTTCGCGCTGGCGGACGGCTCCGTCGCGCCCGAGGCGAGTTCCGGCGCGCCCCCCGGCGTGGAGCCTGACTCCGGGGACGGGTCCACCCACGTCCCGCCCGCGCTGAACATTGCCGCCTCGCCGTGGCTGATGGGCATCTTCCGCCGGCTCGTCGATATCCTGACGACGAAGAGCGACGTGGAGAGCGACAGGAAGGGGCGCGGCTCCGCGCTGGCCGACCTGAACACGCTCAGCCCGGCCCACTTCTGGCTGCTCCACACCGTCAGCTCGGCGCTCCCCGTCCTTTCGCACCTGCTCCGCACGTCGAGCACGCAGCCCGTGCACCCCGAGCGCCTCTACGTGGAGATGACCCGGCTGGCGGGCGAGCTGATGACGTTCGCGCCCGGCGCGCCCGAGTACAGGCCGAAACAGCTCGCGCGCTACCAGCACGAGAACCTCTTCGCCACCTTCGACCCGCTCGACCGGCTGTTGCGCAGGCTGCTCGAAATCGTCATCCCGACCAACCTCGTGCCGATAGAGCTTGTGCAGGTGCGCTCTTCCGTCTTCCGCGGCTCCATCGAGGACGAGCGGCTGCTCGAAGACGCGGACTTTTACCTCGGCGTCCACGCCGACGTGGACGAGACCAGGCTGATGGACGACGTGCCGGAGTACGTCAAAATCACCGCGCCCGACATCATCGATTCCTTCATCACCCGCGCGGGCTCGGCCCTCAAACTGTTGCTGGCGCCGTCGCCGCCCCCGGCGCCCGTCCCGAACGACCCCGGCTTCCGCTTCTTCAAGCTCGAACGGGCGGGGAAGCACTGGAAGGCGATTCAGGGCGCGAAGGCGCTGGCCGTCTACATGCCGACCAAGAAGTTTCCCAACGGGCAGGTGAAGCTGTACGCCGTCAAGCACGAGCACGACGGGTAGAGGGTAAACAGCCATGAAGAACAAGAAAGCCGCGTCCGAGTTCCCGGCGGCCTACGCCCCGCAGGACGATTTCGTCAGCATCGCCGCCCCCGCGCTCAACCTGCTGCTGCGCCTGCGCGCCGGGCTTGAGACGCTCTCCATGGACTTGCACGCCGCGTTCGAGAAGCTGCTCGCGGAGATGGACAAGGCGGCGGCGGCCCGCAGGTACCGCGAGGCGCACATGAACGACGTCAAGTTCGCGCTCGTCGTCTTCATCGACGAGACCGTGCTGGAGTTGTCCATGGACACCCCGCTGTACGACGAGTGGGAGTCGAATAAGCTCCAGCACAAGTACCTCCGCACCGGCATCGGCGGCGTGGAGTTTGACAAGCGCCTCAACCGCCTGCTCGATGACCCGGAATCGGAGGCGGCCGTCATAGAGGTCTATTACCTCTGCCTGCTACTCGGTTACAGGGGCGATTACTTCTTTGAAGACGAGTTAAAGCGCGTGACTGAGCGCGCCGCCGAGCGGCTGACCGAGGCCGGGCGTCTCGGGGCCGGCGAGTTGTCTCCGCACTGGAGCGTGAGCGACCAGCCGCCAGTTCAGCGCGACGCGGGCGTCCCCGCGTGGGTCAAGGTCGGCGCGGCGACGGGCCTGGGCCTCGTCGTCCTGACTTTCATCGTTTTCACCTTCCTGCTCAATTCGGGTCTGAGCGAAGCCAAAGAGGCGCTGCTGCGTTAGACGCGCGCCCGCCGCGCGCCCGTGGCTCCAGCTTTAATTTTGCGCCGAAGCTTGGTAAAGTCATGCCGTCACCGCGCTGTCTCTTCCGGCCGGCCGGTTCGGCGTCGGCCGGAAACTGACGTGCTCCCGGCCGCGCGGCGGGACGGGACACGAAGCCGGGCGCCGGCGGCGGCGAGTAAGATGTCACCCCGGCGCGGACGACGTACGTGCGCACTTAAAGACACCGGGCAGACGACCCCGCCCGTCTCCCGCACGAAGCGGCGTCCGGCCCCGCCTGTTTACGCACGCGCTTCACGCCTCCTTTCGGCAGGAGTTGTTGCCCCGAAACCTCTGGAGCCGCGAGTTAGCCACCGATGTCTTCACTCTGGGACCAAATCAAATCCACGCTCGGCCTCACGGGACTGTTCTCCGTCTACGGCATCGCGGGCCTCGTCGTGTGGTTCGTCGGCGCAGAGTATGGCGTCGGTTTCCTGGAGCAGATAGTCATCATCGGGCTCCTCGCGCTGACGGCCCCGTTCGCCTTCGTTTACACCTACCGGAAGCTGAAGCGCGAGGAGAAGCGCGAGGCGGCCGAGGCCGCGCCGGCAGACGATGACGGCCGCGCGGACGACGAACCCGCCCCGGCGGAGCGCCACACGCACCGCGAGCTGGCGAGCGCCGCCGCGGAGGTCGTTGAACGGCTGCGCAGCGAAGCGCCCGCCTACAGACCCGTCAGCTCGCGCCTCGGCCGGCTCAGGCGGGGGCTGCGCGTGCTCCTGGGGGGCAACGAGTTCAAAGAGAAAGACCCCGTCTACGCGCTGCCCTGGATGGTGGTCGCGGGGCCGGAGGGGAGCGGCAAAAGCTCGCTGGTCATCTCCTTCGACATGAACCCACAGCCGCTGGAAGGGCTCAATCAGACTCACGCGAACCTCAGGGAGTTGCGCAAGACGGACCGCTGCGAGTGGCGCGTCAGCGACTCGGCCGTGCTGCTCGACACGGAAGGCAGCTACCAAGGCGCGTTCGTGCCGAAACGCAAGGAGTGGGAAGCGCTCATCGCCCTACTCAAAAAGCACCGCGACCTGCGCCCGCTCGACAGCCTGATTCTCGTGGTGAGCGCGGCCGATCTCTCCCGCATGGAGGAGCAGGGCGTCACGGATCAGGCGAGGGCGCTGGGCGGCCACCTCAGGGACTTGGCGCGCAGCGTCGGGTCGGAGTTCCCCGTCTACGTCGTCTTCACACGCCTCGACGACGACCAGGTCTTCGAGGGCTTCCGCGAGTTCTTCGCGACGCTCGGCCACGACGAGCGCGGGCAGGTCTGGGGCTCCACCATCCGGCTCAAGGACGACCGCCCGCCGGTCACGCTCTTCGACGAGGAGTTCGACCTGCTGCTCGACGTGCTGAAGCGCCAGCGCCTCGTGCGTCTCGGCACGCCCGCCGCGCCCGGCGAGCAGTTGCGCGTCTTCCAGTTCCCGGCGCGCTTCGCCCGGGCGCGGCGCAACCTCGCGCACTTCATCTCCGTCCTCTTCGGCGGCCCGCGCGCGGGACAGCCCGAAGGCCGCGGCGGCGCGAGGCCGCTGCTGCGCGGGTTCTACTTCACGGCCAGCCCGCCGACGTTCACCCCCGACGCGCGGCGTGCGGGCGGCGGGCGCGGGCGCGCGGCCGACGGCGCGCGGCCGACCGTGCGCGACAGGTATTTCACGGCGGCCCTCTTCGAGAAGGTGCTACTGAGCGACCGCGACCTGACGCGCGCGCTCAGGTCGCGGCGCGCGCGCCCTACCCGGCTGCGCTACGCGCTGGCCGCGGCACCCGCGCTGCTGCTGGTAGGGTTCGCCGTCGGGGCCGTCAACTCATTCCTCAACAACAGAGACCTCATTAAGCGCGCGCGCGAGGTGGGGACGCGCGTCGAGGTCATCCGGACGGGGCAGGAGCGCGCCGCGGACTTCGCCGGCGGGGGGCCGGCGGTGCAGGCAGAGTTAAAGGCGCTCGACGACCTGCGGGGCATGCTCGACAGGCTTGACGAGTACGAACGTGACAGGCCGCTCGGGCTGAGCCTCGGCCTCTACTCGGGCAACGCCATCAGCCCCGAGCTGCGCCACATCTATTTCGAGGCCGTCACGCACCGATTCTACAAGCCGGCCGTGCTCCTGCTCGAAAGCGACCTCCGCGCCTTCGCCGCGGGCGCGGCGTCGCCCAACGCGGCGCCCGCTCGGGGGCAAGACGCGGCCGCCGCCGAGGAGGCCGACCTCGAACGACATTACGACCTGCTCAAAGCCTACCTGATGCTGTCCGACGCTTCACGGGCAGAGCCGGAGTTCCTCGTCGCCAAGCTCCAGGAATACTGGCGCAAGTCTTCGTCGGCGGAGATGACGGGCGTCTCGGACGAGCAGTTGAGGTTCTTCGCCTCGCAGGCCGCGCGCCCCGACGCGCCGCACGCCACGCGCGACGAAGAGCTCGTCAAGGCGGCGCGGGTGAAGCTGCTCAAGTACCCGGCGCCCGACCGTTACTACAAACGCGTCACGTCCGAGATAAACCATAAGGTGGACTCCGTCAGCGTCGAGGCGCTGCTGGACGCGCGCGGCCGCGAAGTGTTGGGCGGCTCTTACGGCGTGCCCGGCAGCTACACCATCGAAGGCTACCGCGAGCACTTCCGCGAGGCGCTCAAGTCCGCCCCGGAGGACATCACCAAAGAGGACTGGGTGATGGGCGGCGCGGCGGCGGAGGCGTCGCGCGACACGGCCGCCGACGTGGAGCGTGTGAGGAGCCGCTACTTCCGCGACTACGCCGACCATTGGCGGAAATTCCTGGGGGGCGTGCGCGTGCGCCAGTTCGGTTCGCGTGGCGACGCCGAGGTCGTGCTCGCCGCGCTGCAACAGAGCAACTCCCCGATGAGCCGCGTGCTGACTGAGGTCGCGCGTCAGACCCACCTCTCGGCCGCGCCCACGGGCAACTTCTTCCGCCGCGTCCTGCTGCTCATCACTTCGAGCGGGACGTACAACGACACGCGCGGCAACAGCGAGGTGGAGCAGCAGTTCCGTCCCCTGTTCGAGTACGTGGACGGCAAGGGCGGCCCCTCCGCGCTCTCCGAGTACGGCAACAACATGCGCGCCGTTCACGACCAACTCCCCGACAACGAGGAGGAGATGAGGAAGGTCGTCAACCAGTTCCTCGCGGGCGAGAACGAGTCGGGGCTGCCTTGGGCGGTCGCGGAGGCCGAGAAGTCGCTCGACAGGCTGAAGACGACCGCGGCGGGCACGGACGCGGCGGCGGTGCTGCGACAGCCGCTCGACAACCTGCGGAAGATGCTCAACGTCGGCGGCTTCGCGGGCGTGCAGAAAATCTGGCGCGAGCAAATCTACCCGCTCGCCGTCAAAGCCGAGTCCGGCTACCCGTTCACGGCCGGCCCCGAAGACGCTTCCGTGGAGGGGCTGACCGACTTCCTCAACCCCGTCAACGGCAAGTTCACGCTCTTCTACCAGAACCACCTCGCCGCCTCGTTCGACGACGTCGAAGGGCAGTGGAGGCCGAAGGAGCAGAAGGGGCAGGACGCCTTCGACTTCTCCGAAGAGTTCGTCGCTTACATCAACCGCCTGCGGCGGCTGCGCGAGGCGTTGTTCCCGCCCAACTCGCGGGAGCCGAAATTCGCCTACACGCTCACGCTCAACCCCGTCGCTGACGCGAACGTGAGGGTCGAAATCGACGGCACGAAGGCCGAGACGACCGGCACGTCCTCGCAGTCGAGTAACTTCTACTGGCCCGGTCAGCTCGGCCAGACTTCGGGCGGGAAGGTCTCGGTCATTCGCAACGGCGAGATGAGCGTCGTCGGCGCCGAGCGGCCGCGGGAACTGTCCTACCCCGGCGTGTGGGGACTCTTCAAGATGTTCGACGCGGCCGGCAAGAGCCGCGGCGCCGACGGCCAGTACACGCTCTCGTGGAACACCAACCAGACGAACGTGACCGCGAAGCTCAACCCCGGAAGACAGAACAACCACCCCTTCGAAAGGAAGCTCTTCACGGAGGGGCCGCGCGCGCCGGAGCGGCTGCGTTAATTAAGGGCGGGCCGCGCCCCGCCGGGCGGTCCGAGGAGTGAAGGCCATGACGCGGGCGAAAGCACTGTACGAGGCGGGAGAGCTCGAAGAGGCCATCGAGGAGTTGACGCGCGAGGTGAAAGCCGCGCCCGCCGACGCCGGCCCGCGCACCTTCCTCTTCGAGCTGCTCTGCTTCGCCGGCCAGTGGGAGCGCGCCGCCAGGCAGCTCGAAGTCGTGGCGCACCAGAGCGCGCAGGCCGAGGCGGGGGCGGCCGTCTACCGCAACCTCATCGAGGCCGAGCGGGCGCGCACGCGTCACCGGCGCGACGGCGTGCGGCCGCGCTTCTTCTTCGAGCCGCCGCCTTACGTCCTCCTCCTGCTCGACGCGTTCGACCGCCTGCGCGAGGGCCGCTGGGACGAGGCGCGCTCTCTGCTGGACGAGGCCGAGGGGCAGAGGCCGGCGCTCTCGGGCACGCTCGGCGGCGCGCGCTTCGAGGACTTCCGCGACTACGATGACGCGGTCGCGCCCGTGCTCGAAGTCTTCGCGCTCGACCAGTACGCGTGGCTGCCGCTTGAGCAGGTCAGGCGCGTGGAGTCGGCCGCGCCCTCGCGCCTGCGTGACCTTCTGTGGGCACCCGCGCGCGTCGAGGCGGCGGGCGGCGTGCTCGGCGAGTTCTTTCTGCCCGTGCTCTACGCCGGGTCGAGCGAGCACGCGGAGCCGCAGGTCAGGCTCGGCAGGGTGACGGACTGGACCCGCCCCGGCGGCCGCGAAGACCTTCTACTCGCCGCGGGCGCGCGACTCTTCCTTGCCGACGGCGAGGAGACGTCCCTGCTCGAAGTGAGGGAGTTAGAGTTCGACCCCGCGCCGGAGGAGGCGCAGGGGCCGCCGTCGTAAGGCGCAGTCCCGAGCCTGTAAGAGACGGCGGGCCGTGTGTTATATTAAGCTCTGCTTTTAAGAGCCTCGGGCCGTGTGCAGCGGATTGTTCGGACGCCGGCATCGGCGGTCAACCGCAATTCAAGATTCAATCGCATTCACTTCACCTCAATCAGACCATTTAGCCGCACGGGGAATTTGATGCCGCCCTCGGTGCCAGTCGAAGACGCAGAGATGCAGGCCCTGCTCACGCCCGTCAGCGATGACGCGCCGGCCGGCAGCTATCTGCGCTACACGCTCTACCCCGAAATCGAGGCCGCGCGCCGCTCCGACGACCGCCTCCCGCGCGGCCAATGGTCGCTGAAGGAGGTGAAGACGGCCGACTGGGCGAAGGTCATGCGGCTCACCCGAGACGCCCTCGCCACCCGGTCGAAGGATTTGCAGCTCGGCGCGTGGCTGGCCGAGGCGCTCGTCAAAGTCCGCGGGTTCGACGGTCTGCGCGAAGGGCTGGTCATCGTGCGCGGGCTGCAAGAGCATTTCTGGGACGAGATGCACCCCCGGATCGAGGACGGCGAGTTGGAGGGCCGCGTCCGAATCATCGAGTGGCTTTCGCGCCAGCTCGCGCTCGCCGTCAAGGAGGTTCCGCTCACGCGGCGCCTCGCCGGCGACAACTACAACTACTTCCAGTGGGAGGAGTCGCTCAGACCCGCCCCCGTCGTCGAGGACGATGAAGACGACGAAGCCGACGAGGCGAAAGCCGCGGCCAGGGAGGCCGCGCGGCTCTGGGTGGACGCCGAGAAATGGCGCCAAGCTAAAGATGGGACGCCGCGCGAGTTTTACGAACAGTCCCTCGCCACGCTCGCCGAATGCTCGGCCGAGCTGACGGCGCTCGACGGGGAGCTGGACGAGAAGTTCACCGAGACGCACGGCGACAAGAGCGTCAACAACAATCCGGGGTTGAAGAAGCTGGAGAAGTCCCTCCAGGAAGTCAGCGAGCTGGTCGAACGCATCCTTGGGGAGAAGCCCATGAACGCACGCAAACCGGCCAAGAACAAGGGACAGCCCCCGCCCCCCGCCGCCGGCCACGACGACCCCGGCAGGGCGCGGACCTCGCCGCCCCGGCCCGACCAGACTGTGCCGCCTGACGCGCCCCGCGCGGAGGAGAACGGGGGGGGCATGCGAGGCGATGGGGTGATTCGCAGCCGCGCCGACGCGCTCGAAAGGCTGCGCGAGGTCGCCGCCTTCTTCCACGAGACGGAGCCGCAAAGCCCCGTCTCCTACCTCGTCGAGCGCGCCGTCAAGTGGGGCTCGATGCCGCTCGAAGAGTGGCTCGCCGACGTAATCGGCGAGGAGCCAGCGCTCAAAAAACTGCGCGAGACGCTCGGCCTGCCGCCGAGCGAGTCGGCCGAGGACGAAAGCGACAACCCCGACGAGGAGGAGTAGGCGGCGGGGCGCGACGGGCGCTCGGAGTCAAGCGGCTGGTGCCTCCGGAGGCGGGGCCGCCCCGGCAAACAGCGAAAGGAAGAAACCAATGGCCGTAAGGAAAGAAAGCACGCAGAAGAAACTTGAGCGCGTTCGCCCGCCCCGCGTCCACATCAAGTACGAGGTGGACACGGGTACGGCCATCGAGCTGAAGGAGTTGCCCTTCGTGGTCGGCGTCCTCGGCGACTTCTCCGGCAAGCCGGAGACGCCCGCGGGGAAGCTGAAGGATCGCAAGTTCATCGAGATTGACCGGGACTCGTTCGACACGGTGATGGCCAGGATGCAGCCGCGCCTGGTCATCCGGGTGGACGACAAGTTGGGCGACGACGCCGACTCGCAATTGGGCGTCGAGCTGCGCTTCAGGTCGTATGAGGATTTCAAGCCCGACAACGTCGTCAGGCAGGTCGAGCCGCTACGCGAGTTGGTCGAGGAGCGCAAGCGCCTCGACGACCTGCTGGGCAAGATGGACGGCAACGACCGCCTCGAAGAGCTGCTCCAGGAAGTGGTTCAGAACACCGGCGCGCGGGACGAGCTGAGCACGGCGCTCGGGCTCGACACGCCGCCGGAGACGAGCGGGCCGGAGGACAAGTCTAATGAGTAAAAAGTTTGACGCGAGCAAAGCCGAGACGGTAGAGACTCAGGAGCAGGGCGACCTCCTCGACAAGATTCTCAACGAGGGGGGCATGGTGCGCGACGCCGGCCAGGTCGGGCGCGCGAAGGACACCCTCAAGGACCTCCTGAAGGGCTTAAAGAATAAGGACATCGCGGTCTCCAAGAATCTGGAGGCCGCGATCAAGGCCCGCATCGCCGCGATAGACGAAATCGTCTCCGAGCAGCTCAACGAGATCATGCACCACCCGGACTTCCAGCGCCTGGAAGCCTCTTGGCGCGGGCTCCACTACCTCGTGGACAAGAGCGAGACGGGCCAGATGCTCAAGATTCGCGTCCTCAACACGAGCAAGCGCGACCTCCTGCGGGACTTCGAGCGGTCGCCGGAGTTCGACCAGTCGGCGCTCTTCCAGAAGGTCTACGAGGAGGAGTTCGGCACCTTCGGCGGCGACCCCTTCGGCGCGCTCATCGGCGACTACGAGTTCTCCAACCACCCGGAAGACATCCAGTTGCTGACGAGGATTTCGGAGGTCGCCGCCTCGGCCAACGCCCCCTTCATCAGCGCGGCCGCGCCGGAGTTGTTCGGCTGGAACAGCTTCACCAGGATGAGTAAGCAGCGCGACATGGCGAAGATTTTCGACGGCGTGGAGTACGCCCCGTACAAGTCTTTCCGCGCCTCGGACAACTCGCGCTACGTCGGCCTCTGCCTGCCGCACGTCCTGATGCGCCTGCCCTACGGGCGCGACACCGCGACGACCGACACCTTCAACTTCGAGGAGGACGTGGACGGCCGCGAACACACCAAGTACCTGTGGGGCAACGCCGCCTACGCCTTCGCCACGCGGCTCACCGAGTCCTTTGCCAAGTACCAGTGGTGCGCGGCCATCCGCGGCGTCGAGGGCGGCGGCCTCGTGCTCGACCTGCCCTCGCACACCTTCGACACCGACGAGGGCGACGTGGCGCAGAAGTGCCCGACCGAGATCTCGATCCCCGAGCGGCGGGACAAGGAGCTGTCTGATCTCGGCTTCATCCCGCTCGTCCACTGCAAGAACACGGACTACGCGGCGTTCTTCGCCGCGCAGTCGTGCCACAAGCCGCCGCGGTACGACTCGGACTACGCCAACGCCAACGCGCGCATCTCGACGCAGTTGCCGTACATGTTCGCCGTCTCGCGGTTCGCGCACTACCTGAAGGCGATGATGCGCGACAAGATCGGCAGCTTCATGTCGCGCGCCGACTGCGAGCAGTTCCTCAACCAGTGGATCATGAACTACGTGACGGAGGACGACACGGCCACGCCCGAGACGAAGGCGCAGTTCCCGCTGCGCGACGCGCGCATCGAAGTGAAGGACGTGCCGGGCAAGACGGGCGTCTACCACGCCGTCGCCTTTCTCCGCCCGCACTACCAACTCGACGAGCTTACCATCTCGCTACGCCTCGTCGCCGAGTTGCCGCCAGCCGTCAGGGGCGAGGGCGGGTAGCGGCCCGCCGCGACCCCGGGCCCGCCCCTCGGCGAGCCTTCTGGTTAGGACTACCCGTCGAAACCTTCGGGGGCGGACTTCACCGTCGGCCCCTTAAACCTCTACCTAGCTAACTGTAAGGAGGCTGAAACAACAATGTCTGTTGATTATTTCTTGAAAATCGAGGGTGTTGAGGGCGAGAGTCAGGACAGCAAGCACAAGGGCGAGATTGACCTCCTCTCGTGGTCGTGGGGCGCAACCAACTCCGGCACCTTCTCGACGGGCGGCGGCGGCGGCGGCGGCAAGGTGTCCATGCAGGACTTCCAGTTCACGATGCGCGTGAACAAGGCCACGCCCAAGCTCATACAGGCTTGCGCCACCGGCCAGCACATCAAGAGGGCCATCCTCACCTGCCGTAAGGGCGGCACCAAGACGCCGCAGGAGTACCTCAAGATCACCTTCACCGACCTCCTCGTCTCCTCCTACCAGACCGGCGGGGCGGGGCAGGACGACGTCATCCCCGAGGAGCAGATCTCGCTCAACTTCGCGAAGATCGAGTACGAGTACAGGGAGCAGAAGAAGGACGGCAGCCTCGGCGGCGCGGTCAAGGCCGGTTACGACCTCAAGCGCAACCAGTCGGCCTGACGCCGCTCCCGTCAGCCGGCAAGCCGACCCGCGGGCCGCGGCGCGGGCCGGGACATCCGCAGGGCCGCCGCGCCGCGGCCCGCCCCCTCCGGCTCGGGCCGCGGCGCGGCGACCGGCTTTCATTAACGACCACCCGCGCGTCACGGCGCGGGACTCTTCCAGCGCGCCCGGGGGCGGCCGAAAGTGGCACAAACAGACAACGAGACGCGCGTCACGTCCTCCGTGCTCCGACGCCTGTTGGAGCCGGAGTCGGACGCGGGACGACGGCCGTCGCGCTCGCCCACGCAAAGCGTGCGCGAGTTGAAGGAGGACGTCTGTAAAGACCTCGAAGACCTGCTCAACACGCACCGGATTCCGAAGGAGTTCCTTGGCGGGGACAAAGAGGCCGTGCGCGAAGCCGTCGAGAAGCTGGTCGTGAGGCACCTGGCAGAGCCGGAGCGTCCGCCCGAAGTGGGGCGGCTCGACGCCTCCCTCCTCAGCTACGGGCTGCCCGACCTGACGGTCTTCAACCTCAAGAACAAGCAACACCGGGAGCAGCTCGAAAAGGCACTGGCGGAAGCCATCAGGCTCTTCGAGCCGCGCCTGCTCGGCGCGAGGGCCACCATCGAGTATGTGCGGCAGGGCGAGAACAGTCTGCGCATCCGGATTGACGCGCACCTGATGGTCGAGCCCGTGCTCGAACGCGTCTCCTTCAACACGTCGCTGCAACCGCACAACGGCCAGTTCGAGGTGGAGAAAGAGTAGATGCGCGACGAGCTGCTCGAATATTACGAGAAGGAGCGCGACTTTCTTGCAAAGCTCATCGAGGAGTTCGCGCAGGACAACAAGGACGCCGCCGCGCGCCTGCTCCTCCAGGGCGGGCGGAGCGAAGACCCGCACGTCGCCCTCATCATCAACGCCTTCGCCCGCCTCACCGGCCGCATTCACCTTAAGCTCGACGACGAGTTCCCCGAGATCACCGAGTCGCTGCTCAACGTCCTCTACCCGCACTACCTGCTGCCCGTCCCTTCCATGTCAATCGCGCAGTTCCCGCTCGAAGCCGTGCAGGGCAGGCCGACCGTGGGCCACCACGTCGCGCCGCGGACGATGCTCGTCTCAGCGGAGGCCGAGGGCCGGACGTGCAGCTTCCAGACCGCCTACCCGGTTACGGTGTGGCCGGTCGAACTCGTCTCGGCCTCGCTCGGCGGGAAAGACGACGCGCCGCCCGACGCGCAGGGGCGCTGGCACGAGGCCACCCTGCGCCTCTCGCTCAGGTGCGTGAACGGGACGAAGCTCTCGACGCTCTGGACGAGCGAGAAGCAGCTCTCACCGCGTCCCTTCGAGCGCCTGCGCTTCTACCTCAACGGCGGGGCGGCGCTCGTCCACGCGCTCTACGAGATGATCTTCAACAACGTGGCAGAGGTCGGGGGCGTCGAGCTGCGCGCCGGGGGCTCTGAGAACGCCCCCCGAGTCCGGCTCGAACGCGACGCCATCAAGCCCGTCGGGTTCGAGCCGGGCGAGGAGTTGCTGCCGCACACGGCACGCTCCTTCCGCGGCTACAGGCTGCTGACGGAATACTTCGCGTTTCCGGAAAAATTCCTCTTCTTCGACCTCACGGGACTGGATCGCGCGGCGCGCGCCGAGGGCTTCGAGGACAAGCTGGACGTGCTGATCCACCTGCGCGACGTGAGGCGGCCGGACGGCGTGGTGGACGCCAAGGCGTTCCAGCTCGGCTGCACGCCCGTCGTCAACCTCTTCAGCAATAGCGCTAACTCCTTCGTGCTTCGGGAGCGGAAGACGGAATACGAAATCATCCCGGACGTGTACGCGCGGGACACGACCGAGGTCTACTCGGTCGACTCGGTGATGGGCTTCGACAAGGAGAGGGGTTTCGAGCAGCGCTTCCACCCCTTCTACTCTTTCCGCCACGGCGGCGGCGAGAGCGCCTTCTGGTACGCATCACGGCGCACGTCGGTGAGGAAGCCGCCCGGCGGGGGCGCGCCGACGGGGACGGACGTCTTTCTCACGCTGGTCGACCGCAACTTTAACGCGTCGGCGCCCGAGGGAGTCAAGACGCTCGTCATCCACACGACCTGCACCAACCGCGACCTGCCGCTCCAACTCCCCTTCGGCGATTCCTCCGGCGACTTCAGCGTCGAAGAGGGGCGCGAGATTACGCGCGCGCGCTGCCTGAAGAAGCCGACGGCGCCGCTGCGCCCGCCGCTGCGGCGCGGCGCCCACTGGCGTCTGATCTCACACCTCTCGCTCAACCACCTCTCGATTACGGGGGGGGACGGCAACGCCTCGGGCGAGGCGCTGCGGCAGATTCTGCTGCTCTACGACTTCCGCAACTCGCCGGCCATGCAGCGGCAGCTCGCGGACATCAGCTCCGTCGAGAGCAAGCGCGTCGCGCGGGCGACCGGCGCGCGCGACGGCGGCCCCGTCTTCGTGCGCGGCATCGAGACGACCGTCGAGTTCGGCCAGCGGCGCCACGACGGCGGCGGCTTCTACCTCTTCACCGCCGTGCTCGAAAGGTTCCTGGGACTCTACGCCTCGGTCAACTCCTTCAACCAGCTCGTCGTGAAACTCAAAGGACGCGAGGAGGCTTTCAAGATATGGCCGCCGAGGGCGGGCGAGCAGCGACTTCTATAGTCGACGAGCTTGAGGACAAGCCTTACCGCTTCGAGTTCTTCCAGGCGGTGCGGCTCCTCACGCGCTTCTCCGGCGGGCGCGAGCCGGTCGGCCGGCTAGACTGCGACCCGGCGCGCGAGGCCGTGCGCTTCAGCTCCCGCGTCTCCTTCGACTTCCCCCCGAGCCAGTTATACAAGCTCGTCAGGCGCAAAGGCGCGGAGGCGAACGGACGGCCGCCGGAGCTTACCGTCGCCTTCATGGGGCTGGCCGGTCTGCTCGGCGCGCTGCCCTCGCACTACACGTCGCTGCTGCTTGAGGGCAGGGAGGGCGAGGTCAAGCCGCTCGGGCAGTTCCTCGACCTCTTTAACCACCGGCTGATCTCGCTCTTCTACCGCGCCTGGGAGAAGTATCACTTCCCCATCGCCTACGAGCGGGGAGGCCGCAACGACCGCTTCACCGAATACCTCTTCGACCTCATCGGGCTGGGGACGGAGAACCTGCGGGGCGCGGCGAAGCACCCGCGGAGCCGGCTCGGCCTGCGGGACGACGAGGGGCTCCTGCTCTACGCTGGCCTCCTCGCGCAGCGGCCGCACTCGGCCAGCGCCGTCGAGGCCGTCCTCGGCGACTACTTCGGGGCGCCGGTGCGCCTGGAGCAGTTCGCCGGCCAGTGGCTGGAACTCGGTGAGGGGAGCGTGCCGCGGCTCGGCGCGGGGGGGCGGCTCGGCGTCAACACCGTCATCGGGACCCGAGTCTGGGACGCGCAGTCGAAGTTCCGGCTACGCTGCGGGCCGCTGACGCTCGCGGCCTTCAAGGAGTTCCTGCCCGGCGCGTCGGCCTTCCGGCCGCTGGCGGAGTTGACGCGCCTGCTTGTCGGCATGGAGTTCGACTTCGACGTGCGGCTCGTGCTGCGCGCCGACGAGGTGCCCGCCTCGCAACTTCCCATGAGCGGCGAGCCGGTCGCCGCCGCGGGCCGCGACGAGGGGGGGCCGGTGCTCGGCAGGACTTCCTGGCTCAAGACGCGCGAGTTCGACGCGGACGACGACCAGGTTCTATTGTCGGTCAGTTAATAGAGTCCGCCACGGGTGCGGCGGCGCTCAACCGCCGATGTGCTAAACGTATCCTCAACGCGGCGTGCGCCGACGGCAGTCACGCCGGGAGAATCAAACCATGCCTGAGCCGGAGAAGAAGAAAGTCGACAGGGGCAAGCTCGACTTCGACAAGGACAAGTTCCTCGCCGAGTACGCCGGGGAGTTCGGGAAGGTCGGCACCAGCAAGAGGGCCGCCCTCCGCCAACTGCTCACCTTCATCGACTACGACCAGCACGTCAGCGACGTGCGCTGGGCCGCCTACATGCTGGCGACCGTCAGGCACGAGTGCGACGACAAGTGGCGGCCCATCGAGGAGTACGGCAAGGGGAGCGGGCACCCGTATGGGAAGCCCGACCCGAAGACGGGCAAGATTTATTACGGGCGCGGCTACGTGCAGCTCACGTGGAAGTCTAATTACCAGAGCATGGGCAAGGCGCTGGGCGTCGATCTAGTGAACCACCCGGAGCGCGCGCTCGTCCCGTCGATCTCCTACCGGATCATGTCGCACGGCATGCGGAAGGGGTCGTTCACCGGGGTCAAGCTCGGCGACTTCATCGGCGGCGGCAGGGCCGACTACCGCAACGCCCGCAAAATCATCAACGGCCTCGACCGCGCCGACCTCATCGCCGGCTACGCCAAAAAACTTGAGAAGGCCCTCCGCGCCGCCTCACGCTAATCCGACGAGCTGGAGGCGCGCGGGTTCCACTGGGCGTGGACGTGAGTGGCGTGGTCAGGGTCGTCTCCGGGGCCGAGCACGAAAACCGCGCCCAGCCCCCTGCAACGCTGCTTGAAGGCCGCGACGTGGCGGTTGGCCGCGCTGACACTGACTCCGTTGATGGCCTCGATGTCGAAAGCGAGGCCCTTGTAATGGCGTGAGTTGGGGCTGTGCTCTCCGCCTGCGATTTCCGAGACTTTGAAAGTGAAAGTGTGCCGCAGCATAGCCAGAGCCCTAAGTATGCGCGTGTCGAGGTAGACCGCCCCGCCCGGCGCGCCGCCGTAGCTGCTCCGTTTGGCCCTTTCACCTCTGGCGGTCTGGACGATGTTCTTGTACGCAGTCGCGTTGTCCGGCACGCGGGAGGGGTGGAGGCGCGCCAGTGTGATTCTCCGGCTTCTCAGAATCAGCCGCGCCAGCCGCACGCGCTCGGGCGGCCGCTCAGGAAGGGCGTGTTCTCGCGATTTGGAAGAGACGGCTTGTGTCATTGCGATTTTGTAAGCCCCCGGTCTGAAAGCGGTGAATGGCTCACGGCGTGCCGGGCATGCACGGGAGCCCCCGCCCGCGCCTTCGTTAGCGCGGCGGGCGTGGTGACAGAGGCGGCACTGACTTGTAGTCTCGTCGCGGCGACGCTTCGAGCCCGGCTTTGAAGGGGGGATGTCCTATCCTCGGCTTCAGGCCAATCCTAACGTTCGTGCCCAGTACAGGAGATCGCCGCAAAGCTTTCTGGATGCGGTCGGCCCACGCCTCAAGCTGTAAGGCCGAGAGGCCGAGAACGGCCGAGGCAATCTTTCCCCACCAGCCCGGCAGGAGGCCGGCGCCGATTAAAATCTGTCTGAATACTCTTTTATTCCCGACGCGTAACGAGCGGATAATTCTCTTAGACTCCCAAGCGTCTAACTTGACGGTGCGACTGAAAATCCAAAAACTCATGGCAGCCACTCCTGACCATATTTAGCAGTGAATTCTTCACGCCGAGACGGACTCGGTGAGGCTTTACGGCGACGGGTCGAGTTTTGCTTCGGGCTCGGAAACATTGAAGCGGATTTCCACCCCGGAGTAGACATTGTATATAGTACCCCGTGGCGGCAAGTCAATAGTTTGACCGGGGCTCACTCCCCGCGGACTCCAAACCTGATGCCACCGAAGCCCTCGACAGACTGAAGGAGAAACGGCGTGACCGACCTCAACCTGAAGTTGTTAGTCGGCAAGCTCAACACGACGAGCCGGGACGCGTTGGTGGCGGCCGTCAATCTGTGCGCGCTGCGGGAGAACTACGAGGTGGAGCTCCAGCACTTCCTGCTCAAGCTGGCCGAGACCGAGGCGACCGACTTCTCGCGCATACTGACTCATTACGGGGTCAACCGGGAGAGGCTGAGCCGCGACCTGACTCGCGAGCTCGAACGCCTCAAGAGGGGGAACACGGCGAACCCGGCGCTCTCGCCGCGCCTGCCCGCGCTCGTGCGCGAGGCGTGGGACTTCGCTTCGGTGGACTACGGCGCGGAGAAGGTGCGTACGGGCCACCTCATGGTCGGGCTGCTGTCGAACGAGACCCTCGCGCGACTCGCGCGCGACCTCTCGGCCGAGTTCGGCAACATCCAGCTCGACTCGCTGCGGAAGGAGTTGCCGCGCCTGACGGCCGACACCGCCGAAGGGCGCGAGGCGCGGCGCGACGCGGGGCCTTCGGAAGGCGCGGGCGAGCCGGGGGATGAGGCGACCGGCGGCGCGGTCGCGGGAGGCGCGCTCGAACAGTACACCATAGACCTGACGGCGAGGGCTCACGCCGGGCACATAGACCCCGTCCTCGGGCGCGACTTCGAGGTGCGCCAAATCATCGACATCCTCATGCGCCGCCGCCAGAACAACCCCATCCTGACGGGCGAGGCCGGCGTCGGCAAGACGGCCGTGGTCGAAGGCTTCGCGCTGCGCGTCGCCGGGGGCGACGTGCCCGAGCCGCTGCGCAACGTCAGCGTGCGGACGCTCGACCTCGGCCTGCTACAGGCGGGCGCGGGCGTCAAGGGCGAATTCGAGAACCGCCTGAAGTCGGTCATCGAAGAGGTCAAGACTTCGGCGCGGCCCATCATCCTCTTCATTGACGAGGCGCACGCCATGATCGGCGCGGGCGGACAGGCCGGGCAGAGCGACGCGGCGAACCTGCTCAAGCCCGCCCTCGCGCGCGGAGAACTGCGCACCATCGCGGCGACGACCTGGGCCGAGTACAAGAAGTACTTCGAGAAGGACGCGGCGCTGGCGCGGCGCTTTCAGGTCATCAAGGTGGAGGAGCCGACCGAGGAGCAGGCGGTCGTGATGATGCGCGGCCTGACGACGATGCTGGAGGGGCACCACCGCGTCCGCATCCTCGACGAGGCGGTGACGGACGCCGTCAAGCTTTCGCAGCGTTACATCTCAGGGCGGCAGTTGCCCGACAAGGCCGTGAGCGTGCTCGACACGGCCTCGGCGCGCGTCGCCATCGGGCAGGTGGCGACGCCCCCGGCCGTCGAGGACGCGCAGCGCCGTCTGGAGCAACTGGCGGTCGAGATTGACGCGCTCACGCGCGAGGCCGCGACCGGCGGCGACTACTCGGCACGCCTCGAAGAGTTGACGGCCGCGCGCTCCGCCGAGGAGGAGAGGCTCTCGCGCCTGAACGCACAGTGGGAGCGCGAGCGCGAACTCGTCGCGCGCCTGCGTGCCGTCCGGGCCGAGCTTGAAGCCCGAATTGAGCCCGGCGCGCCGGGTGTGCCCGCGTCGGCGGAAGCACGGCCGGCCGCCGACGCGGGCGCTCAGGGCGAAGCCGTCGCGCCGGACGCCGACGCGCTGCGCGCGGAGCTCGGGCGGCTGAACGGGGAACTACGCGAGGTGCAGGGCGAGACGCCGCTGATGCAGCCCCACGTCAACTCGCAGACCATCGCGGAGGTTATCTCGGGCTGGACGGGCATCCCCGTCGGCAGGATGCTGACCGACGAGGTCAACGCCATCCTCTCGCTCCGCGAGCGGCTGGGGCAGCGCGTCGTCGGGCAGGCGCAGGCGCTTGAGGCCATCAGCCGCCGCATCCGCACGGCGCGCGCGAGCCTCACAGATCCGCGCCGCCCCGTCGGCGTCTTCTTGCTCGTCGGCCCCAGCGGGGTCGGCAAGACCGAGACGGCGCTGGCGCTGGCCGAGACTCTCTACGGCGGCGAGCGCAGCCTCATCACCATCAACATGAGCGAATACCAGGAGTCGCACACCGTCTCCGGTCTGAAGGGGTCGCCGCCGGGCTACGTCGGCTACGGCGAGGGCGGCGTGCTGACCGAGGCTGTGCGCCGCAGGCCGTACTCGGTCGTGCTCCTCGACGAGGCCGAGAAGGCGCACCCGGACGTGATGGAGCTGTTCTATCAGGTCTTCGACAAGGGCGTGCTCGAAGACGGCGAGGGGCGCGAGATAGACTTCAAGAACACCGTCATCCTCCTGACGGCGAACACGGGCGCGGCCGCCATCACGAAACTCTCCGCCGACCCGGACACGCGCCCCGAGGCGGACGCGCTGGCCGCGGCGCTGCGCCCCGAGCTGCTAGAGGTCTTCAAGCCCGCGCTGCTGGGGCGCATGGTCGTCGTGCCCTACTACCCGATAACCGACGACGTGATGCGCGAGATAATCCGCCTGCAACTGGGGCGCGTCGGCCAGCGCATCGCGCAGAACCACCGCGCGGCCTTCAGCTACGAAGACGCGGTCGTGGACGCCATCGCCGACCGCTGTAAGGAGGTCGAGAGCGGGGCGCGCAACGTCGATCACGTCCTCACGGGGAGCCTGCTGCCCGAGCTGTCCGCCGAGTTCCTGGCGCTCGTCGCCGAGGGGCGTCTGCCCTCGCGCGTCCGCGTCGCGGTGGGCGAGGGCGGGCAGTTCCGCTACGAGGTCTCCTGAGCGCGGCGCGCCCGCGCGACTGACAAATCGGGGGCGAAGAAATAGAATAGCATCGCGGCGCACGAGGGCGTCCCCCGCCTCGTGGCGCGCGAAACGGCACACCACCGCGCGGCCTCACTCACCTGAGACAGCTTCGCCAGACGAGCGAGGCCCGGACGACGGGGTCGCCGCCCCCGCGCGGGCGCAGTCAGCACAGACCGGAGAAGTTTTATGAGGAGATACACGCAAGCCAACCAGCCGATACAGATAGTCACCCCGCTCGGCGAGGACGAACTATTGTTGCAGCGATTCTCCGGGACTGAGGGGATTTCGCGGCTGTTCCAGTTCGAGCTGGAGATGTACTCGGAGGACCACAGCCTCCCCTTCGACGCGATAGTCGGCAAGGGGGCGACGGTCAAGGTCGTGACCTCGGACGGGTCGGAGCGTTACATCAACGGCGTCATCAGCTCCTTCACGCAGGGGGGCACGTCGGCGCTCGCCGAGCGGTCGGTCTCCTTCGCCAACTACCGCGCCACGCTCGTCCCCTGGCTCTGGCTGCTGACGCGCACGACCGACTGCCGCATCTTCCAGGATGAGAAGGCCACGGACATCATCCGCAAGATTTTCCACGAGTACGAGTTCCGCGACTTCGAGATGCGCCTGCACAACGAGCCCCCGAAGCGCGAGTATTGCGTGCAGTACCGCGAGACGGATTTCAACTTCGTCTCGCGCCTCCTGGAGGAGGAGGGCATCTGCTACTTCTTCGAGCACCACGAGGACAGGCACACGCTCGTCCTCTCCGACCACCCGAGCGAGTTCCAGCCCTGCCCGCAGCAACCCGTCGCGCGCTACAGCCTCGACGAGACGAGCCTGCTCGACGAGGACGTCGTCACCGCTTGGGACATCGCGCAGGAGGTGCGGCCGGGCCGTTACGAGAGCACCGACTTCAACTTCGAGCGGCCCTCGCTGAGCCTCGCCGCGGGCGTTGACGGGCGCGGGTCGCGCCGCCTCGAAATTTACGAGTACCCCGGCGACTATTTCGACCGCAAGCGCGGCGAACAGCTCGTCAGAATCAGGATGCAGGAGCTGGAGACTTCCCTCGTCACCATCAGGGGCGAGAGCACCTGCCGCGCCTTCACCACCGGCCAGCGGTTCGAGCTGAGCGGGCACTACCGCCGCGACTTCAACAAGGCGTACCTGCTCACGTCGCTGCGGCACGAGGCGGACGTGGGGACCAGCTACCGCAGCGCCGAGGGCGCCAGCGGCGGCGCGACTTACCGCAACACGCTCGAATGCATCCCGGCCACCACCCACTACCGCCCGCCGCGCGTGACGCCCGTCCCGGTCGTGCGCGGCTCGCAGACGGCCATCGTCGTCTGCCCGCCGGGCGAGGAGATTCATCCCGACCCGTACGGGCGCGTCAGGGTGCGCTTCCACTGGGACCGCGAGGCGCGGCGCGAGCAGCGCAACGAGGGCAGCTCGTGCTGGATACGCACCTCGCAACCCTGGGCGGGCAAGAACTGGGGCACGGTCGCCATCCCGCGCGTCGACCAGGAGGTCATCGTCGACTTCCTCGAAGGCGACCCCGACCGGCCCATCATCACCGGGCGCGTCTACAACGGCGAGCAGATGCCGCCCTACGACCTGCCCGGCGGCGGGCACGTGATGGGCTTCCGCTCCAACAGCACCAAGGGCGGCGGCGGCTTCAACGAGGTCGCCATCCACGACGGCAAGAACGACGAGAAGGTCGTCATCCACGCCCAGAAGAACATGTACACCACCGTCGGCAACGACGACGAGCAGACGGTGATTAACGACCGCACCATCGAGGTCAAGGGCAAGCAGACCGAGACCGTCAAGGGCAACATGACGACGACCGTCACCGAGGGCGACCAGTCGAACTCGGTCGCCGCCGGCAAGCAGTCGAACTCGGTCAAGGGCGACATGGCGACCGTCGTCATCTCCGGCAACCAGTCGAACGTCGTCCAGGCCGGCAGCCAGTCGAACGTAGTCCAGGCCGGCAACCAGTCGAACGTCGTCCAGGCCGGCAGCCACTCGAACGAGGTCAAAGGGCCGATCACCATCACCTCCACGAGCGACCAAATCCTGATCGAGGCGGCGACGACCATCGTCCTCCGCGTCGGGTCGAGCGTGCTACAGATGGATCAGGCGGGCAACATCACGCTCCAGGGCGTGCAGGTCACGGTCGTCGGCAGCAGCCGCATCGACCTCAACCCGTAAAGGCGTGGGCGCGCGCCGACGGAAGGTTCCTATGAGCACCTATCACATCAACGAGGCGACGTTCGACGTGCCGGACGGCTGGCCCGACCAATCCATCAACATCTTCCCCAGCTCGCGCGACGTGCCGACCGAGTTCAGCCTCGTCGTCAGCCGCGACGAGCCGCAGGAAGGCGAGCAGCTCGACGACTACGTGGCGCGCCAGCTCAAGCAGCTCTACGAGCAGTTGCCGAACCTGCGCGTGCTGCGGCGCGAGGAGTTGACGGTCGGCGGCGAGCCGGCGCTCGAGGCCGAGTTCACATGGCGGGCCGACGCCGGCACGATGCGCCAGCGGCAGGTCTACATCGTGCGCGACGGCAAGGCGCTGACGCTCACGGCGACGGCGCAGGAGCGCCTCTACGCGAAGTACGAGGCGGTGCTCGACGACATCGTCTCAAGCTTCAGCTTCCGGCGCTAGGCGGCCCCGGGGGAGTGCACATGCCGGAAGCGGCGCGCATCGGCGACACCATCACGCATACCAAGAAGCTCGGGGGCTTCCTGAAGGGCGCCCTGCTGGGCGCGGCCGTCGGCGCGTTCGTGGTCGCCACCGGCGGCGCGGGGGCCGTCCTCATCGCCGGCGCTGCGTTGACGGGCCTGGCCTTGGGCAGCCAGATCGGCGCGGTGGTCGGCGGGAAGAAGAAGGTTCCGAAGGGGAATATCATCACGGGGGCCAGCACGGTCTTCATCAACGGGCGGCAGGCGGCCCGGGCCTGCATCGACACGGCGCTGTGCGACGACCACGCCGTCAAGAAGATCGCGATGGGCAGCGCCAGCGTCGGGATCGAAAGCGGGGCGGCGGCCCGCATCGGCGACAAGGGCGAGTGCGGCTTCGAGATCGGCGAGGGCTCGACGACGGTCATCATCGGCGGCGGGCAGGGCATGTGCCCGGGCCTCTCGGTAGACGACGAAGTGCCGCCGTGGATGCGCACCGCGGCGGAGGCGGCCGGCATACTCGGCGCCATATTGACGCTGGGCGGAGGCGCGGCGGTGATGTCCGCGCAGGGCGTGAGCCGGGCCGTCATCGCGACCCGCCTCGGCGCGACGTTGGCCGGCGGCACGCTCGGCGGCATCGGCGGGCGCTACGCGGGCGGCAAGATATTCGGGGAAGGCTCGCTCGGGCAGTTGTTGATGGAACTCGGCGGCTCGGCGGCCGGCGGCCGGGCCGGCGGCCGCGCCGCGACCTTAGGCGGGCGCGGGGCGGCGCTCCCGGCCGCCCCCGCGCGTGGGCCCGCCCGGGCGCTCACCGCCGCGCAGAAGAAGCTCTACTCGCGGCCGTCGGGTTACCGTAACGGCATCCGCGACCGGGCGTGGGAGAACGCGAAAGGCCCGGACGGCAACGTCCGCGACCCCCACACCAACCGGATAATGGATAAGAACGAGCCCTGGGACATGGGACACAGGCCGGGCTACGAGTTCCGCAAGCACCAGCAAAGCGCCGCCGAGCGTGGGATTGACAGGAAGACGTTTCTGGACGAGCATAACAATCCCAGCCACTACCGGCCGGAACTGCCCGCGTCGAATCGGAGTCACGTCGGCGAAGATTTGACTGACACTTATTTGGGGCCATGAGATGACCACGACAGCACCGAGCGAAGAGAATAAACGGCTCGCGAAATATGCGGCAGGCGTCTTCGGCGGGAAGGCACGCGTAATGCGCCACCTCGACGCGGAGGAAAAGCTGGACGTTGCCGTCCTCTCCTGCACCGACGCGCCGTGGGAGGGCGTGACGACCCACTGTACGATTGGCCTTTCGGACTACCCGATGTATCAGGACGACGAGGAGTTCCCCACGCGGCTGGAGATCGTCGGGGCCTGCGCGAGCGACGTGGAGTGGTTCGCCAACCTGATGTCGTCCTCGGCCTTTTACGTCATGCGCACCGGGTGGCTCTGCCACCCCGGGGTGGTGCTGGCGAACAGCGTGGAGATGTACGCCCCCGAGCTGCACTTGAAGCACCTCTATTTCACGACCCCCTTCCTCTGGGAGGGCAGGCTGGAGACGCTGGAACTCCCGACGAAAAAGGTGGCGTGGCTGCTGGCCGTCATGATTACAGAGGCCGAGTACCTGTACCTCAATGAGCACGGTGACCAGGCGCTGGAATCTCTGTTCGAGGAAGCGCAGATAGACATCTTTGACATCAACCGACCTTCCGCCGCGTGAACGGGACGCGCGGCTCGGTCCCCGCCCCGTCAGTCACGTAAAATAGACTGGAAAGCCCGGCCCAATAGGCCGGGCTTTTAAGCTTCATCACGCCCACACGCCCCGCGCCGGTTCACGGGTCGGCCGTCAGGGCTCGGCGCTTTCGCCGTGGCTCTTGATGGTTTCGGCGAGACGCTCCTTGAGCGGGTCGCGCAGCTGGCGGATCGAGTCGAGCGAGACGACCTCCTCGAAGGCGTCTGCGCCGGAGAGTTCGGTGCTCTCGAAGAGCAGGTCGTCGGGCGGGCGGAGCGTCGAGACGGGGCAGGAGATGCGCGCCAGCGGCAGCGCGCCGAACTCCGGCGAGTGCTCGAAGCTGACCGGAAAGCGGAGGGCTTCGAGTAGCTGCGCGACGCCGCCCTTCTTCGACAGGACGGCGTGCAGCAGCAGGTAGTGGAGTACGAAGCGGCGCAACTCCTCGGCGGTGCGGTTACGGTCGCGCAGCAGTTCTGCGAGCCGCCCCGGCGAGTAGCCCTCGTACGTGAGCGTCAACCGGAGGGGCGAGGTGACGACGACCTGTTTGCGGCCGACGTGCGCGCTCGCGGCCGCGTGCGTGTATTCGACCGGCGTGATTTCCAGCGCGGCGGTCGAAACTTCGACGGGCAGGCTCAACTCCGCGTCCAGGTTGAAAGGCGCGGCGGCGGCCACGGACCCGTAGAATTCCTGTAGCTCTCTGGCGGCGCGGTCGGCCCCCTTGACCACCTCGCCGCCGCCCCGCACGTAGTTCCCGAGCACGGCCTGCGGGCGCAGCAGCGGCGCGAGCGCGCCGAGGTGTGCCTTGAGCTGCCCGCGCAGCAACTCGGTCACGGCGCGCGTCAGCTTCCTGAAAGCCAGAAGCCTCTTGGTGTCGAAGTGTTCTTCCGCCATAAGCTCCATCCGCCTCGTCGGGCCGTTCCGCTACTGCGTGAGTTTTTTGCCCGCCTCGTTCGCCATCTCGCGCGAGCGCCGGCGGTCTATCTGCCGGCCTTCGGGGTCGAGCGCCAGCGCGCGTTCGAGCGACTCTCGGGCCCCGCGGTAGTCGCGGTCGCGCAGTTGAAGTTCGCCCAGCCGGTAGTGCGCCGCGGCCGAGTTGGGGTCGAGCGCGGCCGCCCGGCTGAAAGACTGGAAGGCGTTGATGGTCTGCTTGAGGTTGATGTATGAGTCGCCGATGAGGATGAAGGCCTCGGCCGAAGGCTTCTCGGCGACGACCGAGTTGAGCAGCTCCAGCGCCCGCGTCCACTTCTTCGCGCTGATGAGGTTGCGCGCCAGCGCCAGACTCGCGTCCGCCGAAAAATAGCCGTGCCGCCGCGCCTGGACGTATGCGTCGTTGGCTTCGTCAATCTTACCGAGCGCCGCGTAAGCGTCGCCCAGCCCCTTGTGCGCGATGCCGAGGGTCTGGTCCAACTGCGTCGCGCGCTGGTAAGCCTTCAGCGCCTCGGCCGGCTGCTTCGTCGCCATGTAGGTGTGGCCGAGGCCGTAATGCACGAGGGCGAATTGCGGGTCGAGGTTGGCCGCGCTGTTGAAGGCCACGAGCGCGCCGGGGAAGTCGTTGCCGAGCAGGCTCACCTGCCCCTGCGCGAAGTGCGCCTGCACCTTGAGGCGCGTGTTGTTCGTGTCGCGCGCCAGCCCCTGGTAAATCTGCGAGAGGGCGCTCTGCCAGTCGGCGGCCGTCACGCCGTCGGTCTGCTTCGGGTCGAGGAAGCGCGCGAAGACCTGCTCGGGCGAGGGCGGTGGGGGCGGTGCCGGGGTGGGGGCAGGGGCGGGGGGCGGCGTCGGCGCAGGGGTGGGCGTCGGGGTCTCGGCGGGCGGCGCGGTCTCCAGCTTCAGGGGGTTGCCCATGAAAAATCTGACGGCGTTCATGCGGCGCGTGACCTTGATGAGCTTGGTCTGCGACGCGTACTGCGGGTGGCTAGCCACGACCTTGTAGTCGCCGGGCGGGAGTTTGACGCTCAACTGCTGCCCGCGATCGATGCTGCCGAGGACGACGCCGTCGAGCATAATCACCGTGTCCGCCACGTCCGAGGTGAAAGCCACGTTCACCGGCTGCTGGGTCTGCGCGGCTCTCTGAACGACGCCCGCCGTAAGCGGCGGCGGCGCGCCCGTCCACGACGAGGTCGTCGGGGCCGCCAGCGCCGTCAGCATCAGGAGCGTGAGCAGGCGCGGGAGACTTCCGCCGCCGAGAGTACGCGTTGCCATTAAACCGTCCACCTCTCCGAGAGCGCCGGGACTTCCACGGACGCGTGGTTCACGTGTAGCCGTCGGCTTGTCGCCCCGCCGCGCGCGGCGGGGCGGCGGCCCGCCGTGGCGCTCAGAGGCCGCCGTGCGAGACAGAGTAGGGACGCGCTTGCACGATGTAGAGCCGCCCGCCCATCATCACCCACTCGATGTCCTGCTCGCGCCCGCCGAAAACTCGCTTGACGGCGGCCGCCGCCGCCGCCAGCCTGCGCACGACATCGTCGGTCAGTACGGCGCGCCTCCCGAATATCGGCACCTCACGGACGCCGCCGCGCTCGTCAAACTTGAGCAGGCTGTCCTCGGCCGAGCGCGTCAACACCTGCACCGCGCCGGTGCGCGTATTATATATGAGCTGCTCGGCGACGCGCTTGCCCTCGACGACCTTGATGCCCAGCCCGCTCTTGGCGTTGATGTAGACGAGCCCGCGCCTCTCCGGGTTGAACGGGTCGAGGGTAATCATAACCCCGGCGCTGTCGGCGTTGACGCCCTCTTGCAGCAGCACCGCCATCATCGCCCTGCCGTGGTCAACGCCCGCGTGCGCGCGCGCCTCGTACGCCTCGAAGTTCCACAGCGACCCCCACACGTTTTTGACGGCCTCGACGAGGGCGGGGCCGGTGCGCACGTTCGGCACGGTCAGGTAGAGCCCCGCGCCGCTGAAGTTCGGCAGGTCTTCCGTGTTCGAGGAGCTGCGGACGAAGAGACCTTTGCCGGCGAACCCGGCCTGCACGCGCTGTAGCAACTCGCGCTGGAGGCCGGCGTTCACGAGGCCGCGCGCGAACGCCGCGCGCAGCTCCGCGAGCCGCGCGCGGCGGTAGGCCACGTCGCGCGCGAAACGCTCATCGGCGAGCATCTGCCGGATCGGCTCTTCGAGCCGATTCTCGCGCACGAACTGGTCGTAGTAGAAGAAAGGGATGGTGAAGCCTTCCGGCACGGTGAAGCCGGGCGGGCAGAACTGCACCAGCTCGCCGAGGTTGGCCGACTTGGCACCGTAGGCCGTGACGGACTCGGCGCGCTGTTCGCCCAGACTCGCCAGGCGCTTGACGCTGAGGTCTGCGCGCGGCGTCATCCTCTTGCGGCGCAGCGCCAACTGCTGCTGGCGCGCCCTGATCTGCGCCGCGTCGGCCCCCTTCAGCTCAAACGAATCGTACTTCGTCTCGAAGCTGACCCACTGCCCCTCATACCGTTTGAAGTGCGCCGCGCCGTTGTTGATGTACGCGTTCGGCACCTCCCACGAGCGCGCCAGGATGTTGACGTGCGAGAGGGGCGTGGACGGCTTCGTCACCACTATCCCGGCCACGGGCGACAGACTGATTGGCGACTCGCCCAGGACCAGAATCTCGTCCGGGCTGACGTTCGTGTTCTCGTCCAGCCGGTCGAGGATACGAACGCGCCCCACCCCGCGCGCCGTGTTGAACGGCTGGTAGTCAAACTTCGTCTTAAGGTCTGTCGGCAGGACGCGCGCGAGCCCCCTGATTTCCGCCGAGAGGTGCTCCTGAAAGGTCGAAGTGGGTTTATATGCGACGCGCGTGAAGAAGCTCCGGTTGATGACGCGCGCGGTCAGGGCGAGCTGCGCCGCCGAGAGTGCCTCACCCTCCCAGAACTCGAAGGCGTAGCGTTTGATGATAGGCAGGTAGAGAATGCGCCCGAGCAGGAAGCGGCGGTTGGGCCTGAGGTGGTTGTGCTCCCAGAAGACGCGCCCGCGCTCAAGCGACAGGTGCATGCTGTTGATAAAGACTTCGTGAAGCTCATAAAAATTCATGTTCACGTAATAGATTTTGTCTTTATCCTGCTGGTCGATGACGAAGAGGACGTGCGGAGGGCTTGTCAGCAGGGCGCGGTTATAAGTGCGGGCAATGCGGTCGAATTGCTGATGCGAGACGATGGCCGGCAGCCAGCGCGGCTCGCCGGAGGTTTCGGCCTCGCGCCCGACGGCTTTGGCCGCCGGCAACCCGTCCGTGCGCCTCGCTGCGCGCTGCGCGCTGACCTCGGCGGCCCAGCCCATCCCGACAGTTAGGGAGACCAACGACAGTACGAGCGGCGCGCCTATTCTTCGAGGAGAAGGCTTCATTTCGTTTACCCGTTTGCGTGAGTCAAGAGATCGGCCAAGCGCGGAGATTCTACTAGAAAGCCGTATTTTATCAACAGTCAAGCTGGCGCGGAAGGGCCTTTCCGTACAAACTTTCCGCGCCCCCACGCGACTCAACAGCTTCCGGGCAAGGCATGCTCAGTGCGAGGCGAGACGTTTCTGCGGCAAAGCGGTTCTTTAAGAAGATGATGAGGGCCGAGCACCGCCGCCGGCCGTTCTCCATCTCAGTCGATAATAACGCGGCTTATCCTGAGGCATTCACCACTTCACAGGCGGAGCGAATTGTGCCGCAGGACTGCAAGCTGAGGCGCGTGAAGTACCTGAACAACGTGATTGAGCAAGATCACAGATTCATCAATAGGAAGGTGCGGGCGTCGCAATGCTTCAAGCACTTTCACACCGGGGAGCGAACGCTGGAGGGTGTTGAAGCCGTGAATATGATGAGGAAGGGTCAGGTCAAAAGATTAGCAGGAAGTGATGCGATGGGTCAGGCGAGGTTCGTCGCTTCGCTCTTTCAAATCGCCGCCTGAGAAAGAGTCGCTGGTGACATTCTGCGTCCGAGTATATTTTTCGCAACACTGCCGTGAAGGCGTCCTCCTGAATAGACACTAGAAGCAGTCTCATAAAAGGTCGTGCCCCGCATTCGGCGTGGCACGACGAGAAGAACTAACCGATGAGCAGTGGGCGCTTATCGGGCCGCCGATACCGGAGCCGCCGCGCCGCGAGGGCGGGCGCGGCAGGCCGTGGCGAGACGCCCGCGAAGTCGTGAACGGGGCGCTCCGGGTACTCGGGAGCGGCGCCCGCCGGCAGCACTTACCCGGACGGTTCCCGCCGTGCCAGACCGGCCACCGCCGCTTCCAGCAGCGGGTGCGCGGGGGCACGCCGCGGAAGGTGCTCGAAGCCCTGGCCGAAGACCCGCGGGTGCGCGGCGAGCAGGATTTATCCGAGTGCTTCACCGACGCGACGCTCATCGTGGCTGAGAAGGGGGACTCCGGGTGGGAAAGACCAGGCGGGGCAAAGGTACGAAGCTCATGGCGGTGGCAGACCTCTGCGGCCTTCCTCTCGCCGTCTACGCGGCGTCTGCCGGCACGAGGTTCCCCTTGTCCAAGGCCCTCTCTCCGAAGTCCTTACCGCTGAGCGGCCCGCGCGGCTCAGCGGCGACAAGGCTTACGACTCCGACGCGCAGCTGGCGGCGGTGGGCGTCGAGATGATCGCGCCGCACCGGTCGAACCGGAGCAGGGCGGTGACGCAGGGCGGGCGTAAACTCCGCCGCTCCAGGCGGCGCCGGAAGATCGAGAGGCCGTTCACCTGGCTTCATAACTTCCGGCGGATCGCCATGCGCTTCGACTTCCACGACGAGAACTACCTCGGGTTCGAGCACTCGGGCTGCATCAGGATTTTGCTCAGGTGCTATTTATGAGACCGCTTGTAGTCAAAGGTGGACAGAACGACGCCCGGCCCGAGTCAATTCTCAAGGCCGGGCGTCAAATTTTTTGACCGTCCACCGATAACTATTCGCTAGGTCGTCGGCGGGGGCGGCGGGGCGTCTGGGAGCGCGACGCCGTGCATCGCCTCCCAGTCCTCGGTCGGCACCATCTCGATGGCGTCCCAGGGGCAGCCGTCGAGGAAGGCGCCGTCGGGCCCTTTGCTGATGCACTTCTGACAGCCGATGCAGAGGTACGGGTCGACCTCGATGCGGCCGAAGGGCGTGTGGTCGTCGTCGGGCACCCAGAACATGCACGCCTCGATGGGGCAATACTCGATGCAGGCGGGCGAGCCGGCGCAGCCCGTGCAGCAGTCGGTCGTGATGGCGAGGATGCGCGGCTTCTTCTTCCGCGTCGCCTTGCCGTCGCCCACGGACATCGGCCAGTGCTTTTCGACTACTCCGATCATGCTCTCAGGCTCCGTGCGGGAAATCTCTGGAAGGGCACGCACACTGTAGCACGTCCCCGACGGGCGCTCAACGAATTAATTGGCCGCCGGCCCGGCCTTGACAGCCCGCCGCGCGGGATATAGTCTCTGCCGCACTCACAAGCGGTCGAGGCTCGGAACCGCGCCCCTTCTGTCCGAGCAGACGTTTTCGGCCCGTCCGCATGTCCGGCCTTCGCCCGTGCCCGTGTATTAAATAAGCAAGGCGATCATTCCCTGCGACCCGAGGCGCACTGCCGGGGGCGACTGCCCGCCGGGCCGTCGCGCGGGTTCGTTCCCTCAACCAGACAGACCTACAGGAGGTACATCCCCTTGAGACTCAGAATCCTTTTCCCGGCCGCCGCGCTGTGCGCGGTCGCCCTGGCCGCGGTCGCTTTCAGCTCGGCGCGCGGCGGCGCGGCGCAGGCGCACGGCCCCAACCTCACCGTGCGCTCCGACATCCTCGGCTCGCAGTGGCTCGTGCGCGACGAGAATCTATCCGCCAACGCGTGCAGCGTCGAGGAGGGCAACATCAACGCCGGCCTGCGCCGGCTCGTCCGCTTCACGGTCACCACGCCGAACATCGGCGACGAGGACATCTACGTCGGCGACCCGAACGAGCACGTGGCCGCGGGCGACGGCCTCTTCGAGCTGGCGACCTGCCACCACCATTACCACTTCCGCCACTACGCCCTCTACCAGCTCATCGACCCGAAGACGGGCAACGTCTGGCGCGCGGCCAAGCGCGGCTTCTGCATGCTCGACACCGACCCGAACCCGGCCTCTTACGGCGGCGTGCCGCCCGGCCCCGGCAAGTACCACAGCTGCGGCGCCGTCGGCATCCCCGGCAACCAGGGCGTCACGGCCGGCTGGGCCGACACCTACCGCTTCTACCTCGCCGGCCAGTTCTTCGTCCTCGACGGCGGCGACGGTCAGCCGGTCGTCCCGCCGGGCGACTACGTGATCCGCATCACGGTCAACCCGCCCTTCGTCGCAAAGAAGGGCGAGCCCTGCCCGTACAAGGACACCAACGGCTTCTGCCACCAGCTGCCCGAGACCAACTACGACGACAACGTCGGGCAGACGACGATCAAGATTCCCAGCCACCCCGGCCGCGACGGCTTCGGCCCGCTCAAGGGCGATAACACTCAGCCGGTCGAGGACCGCTGCGTCGAGTAGTCGCCGCCGCCACATCCCCCGGAGACGAGCGCCCCGTGCCGGAGTCGGCCGGGGCGCTTCTCTTTTGTTAAATCCGGCGGCCGGTTTCCGTGGTAAAATCGCGCCACATCGCTTTATCGCTTTCAGTGTTTCCCGTTCGTCGAACGGGTTCGGACATCTTGGCCGGGGAAGGCGGCCGGGGTGCTCGCCTCTGGGTTGGCGCGCGCCCGAACGAGTGGACGCATGAGCACTGTCGCTGGAATCTTCAACTCGTCCGCGGAGGCCGAGCGCGCGCTGGAGGGGCTGCGCTCCGCCGGGGTGGGCGAAGACCGCGTCAGCCTCCTGACGCCGGGCACTTCTCAGGAGCAGCTCGACGAAATCCCGACGACTGAGACCGAGCAGCCGGGCACGGGGCCGGCCATCGGCGGCGCGGTCGGGGGCGCGCTCGGGGTCGCGGGCGGCCTGCACCTCGGCGCGGCGGCGGCGAGCCTGCTCATCCCGGGCGTCGGGCCGGTGCTGGCGGCCGGGCTGGTCGGCGCGGCGCTCCTCGGGGCGGGCGGCGCGGCCACGGGCGTCATGGCCGGCGGCGCGCTCGAAGACTCGATGGCGAAGGGGTTGCCGCACGACGAGCTGTTCGTCTACGAGGAGGCGCTGCGGCGCGGGCGCTCGGTCGTGCTGGTGGTGGAGGACGACGAGGCGCGCGCCGACACCGTGCGGGGCATCCTCGGGGGGGCCGGCGCCGAGAGCGTTGACGCCGCGCGCGAGGACTGGTGGGTCGGACTGCGCGACGCGGAAGAGGCCGAGTACGCGGTCGAGGGCGGCGACTTCGGCGCCGACGAGCCGCTCTACCGCCGCGGCTTCGAGGCTTCACTCCACCCGCGCGGCCGCGGGCGCACTTACGAGGAGGACGCCGAGCGGCTGCGCGAGTGCTTCGGCGCCGAGTGCGACGAGGCGGCCTTCCGGCGCGGCTACGAGCGCGGGCGCCGCTACCAGGGCGAGCTGTTCGAGAGGCACAAGGGTTGAGCGACACGCTCCTCAGCCTCCTCGTCATGGCCGGCATACTCCTCCTGAGCGCCGTCGTCACCAACTGGTTCGCGCGCAACATGTACAACCGCTGCGCCGCCTGCGGCACGCTCAACGCCCGGCGGCGCTCACACTGCCGCTCCTGCGGGGCCGGGATAAAGTAGCAGGCGGAAGCCCGACCATGAGGGAGGGCGTAGGGAATGCGGAAGGCAGAGTGCAGAAGGCAGAAGTGAAGAAAGGGAGCAGGCCCCTCGTCTTCACTTCTGCCTTCTGCACTCTGCCTTCTTACTTATCCGAGCCCTCCCTCACGGTCGGGCTTCTGCCGTTCTGACGGCTAGACCGTCCGGCGTCCCGTCAGCAGGTTGATGACGAAGATGACGAGCGCCAGGACGAGCAGCAGGTGAACGAACCCGCCGATGGTGTAGCCGCTCACAAGGCCCAGGAGCCACAGCACAAGCAGAATCACCAGAATGGTCCACAGCATAGGCAAACTCTCCTTCGCGTGTAGGTTGTTTGTTCTTTTCCGGTTCGACGGAACCCTCTTAGGTACGCAGCCGGGCAACGTTTGTGCCAGCAAGCGCCCGGCCCTGTACGCCGACGGGAAGGTTTGAAATCACTTGCCGTTTGAGAGTGTAGCTTCCGCGCCTCCCTCCGGGCGCGGGCGGCCTGTACTGAATCGCGCCGCGCCCCCGCGGGCGGCTGTGTCTGGATACCGGGCGGGCCCGCCCGCGGCGGAACAAACCGCAGCGTCTGCGGCAACCGGGGGCTAAACTCTGTCATCGGAAGGTTAAGGGTCCGCGTCCGCGGGCGCCGGTTTCGGGCAGGGGATTGGTTTTTCCACTGGACTTAAAAAGCCACGGACTGATAGAGTGTGAGACAGCGTTCGCCGGCTCCGGCCGACGTCTTCACTCGCTACTGCACGAACCTGTCCGGCGGCCTCGTTTGGCCCTCCTGAGGCGGTTTCTAAGCTGAATCAACAACCCAGTTCCGAGGAGTCAACCCCCCGGCTCCTTTTGAAATCTTTAAAGCCGAGGTCTTTATGCCTTTTTCCCGTTCCGTTCCCCCCAAGAAGAAGACAACGACGTTAGTTATTTCAGGCTCGGTTCTCGCGCTCATCGTCGCGCTCGCGGCCGTCGGCATCGTCGGCCGCCAGCTCCAGCCCGAAGTCCGCGACATCTCTTACACGCAGTTGCGCGAGCTGTCGCAGGCGAGCGGCGCGAGTTCGGTCAGCGTCTCGGGCGAGGTCGTCACCGTGAAGCGGGCGGACGGCGGCGTCGTCCGCGGCGTCGTGACCAACGCCGTCGCACAGCACGAGGTCGTCGCCGCCTTCGAGAAGTCGGGCGTCGCCGTCGAGTACGAGACGCAGCAGCCCGGCATCCTCGTCACCATCCTGAACTACCTGCTCCCGGCGGCGGCGCTGCTCATCTTCGCCTTCATCGGCTGGCGCGTCTACGCCAGCATGGGCGGGCACAACGAGCCGGTGGCCAACGAGGCGAACCCCGCGCAGCTCGTCTCCTTCGCCGACGTCGCCGGCGTTGACGAGGCGCGCACGGAACTCTCCGAGACGATTGAGTTCCTGCGCGACCCGGAGAAGTTCGGCCGCCTCGGCGGGCGCTCGCCCCGCGGCATCCTCCTCTCCGGCCCCCCGGGCACGGGCAAGACGCTTTTGGCGCGAGCCGCCGCGTGCGAGGCGGGCGTGCCGTTCCTCTCGGTCTCCGGTTCGAGCTTTCAGGAGAAGTTCGCGGGCCTCGGCGCGGCGCGCGTCCGGCGCCTGTTCGCGCGCGCGCGCAAGCTGGCGCCCTGCGTCATCTTCATCGACGAGATTGACGCGCTCGGCCGCAAGCGCGGGCGCGGCGGCGACTCGGCCTCGGCCGACCAGGACCAGACGCTCAACCAGCTCCTCGTCGAGATGGACGGCTTCGAGCAGTTGGTCGGCGTCGTCGTCATCGCCTCGACCAACCGCCCCGACATCCTCGACTCGGCGCTGACGCGCCCCGGCCGCTTCGACCGCGAAATCACGGTCAACCTCGCCGACATGCGCGGCCGCGAGCAGATACTCCGCGTCCACGCGCGCAAGCTCAAGCTCGAAGACGGGCTCGACCTCTCCTGGATCGCGCGCGGCACGCCCGGCTTCTCCGGCGCCGACCTCGCCAACCTCTTGAACGAGGCCGCCATCGCCGCCACCCGCGACGGCTCGCAGGCGGTCGGCCGCCCGCACGTCGAGTACGCGCGCGACAAGATTCTGATGGGCGTCGAGCGCCACGGCTTCATGATGGACGAGGACGAGCGCTACGCGACGGCCGTCCACGAGGCGGGGCACGTCGCCGTCGGGCTCGCGGTCAAGCACGGCGACCCGATTCACAAGGTCTCCATCCTGCCGCGCGGCCGCGCGCTCGGCGTGACGCAGGCGCTCCCCGAGCGCGACCGCCTGATGAGGACGCGCGAGTACCTCGAAGACCAGATAGCGATGCTGCTCGGCGGGCGCGCGGCCGAAGTCCTCCTGCTCGACACGATGACGGCCGGCGCCTCGAACGACATCGAGCGCGCGGTCGAAATCGCGCGCCGCATGGTCGCCGAGTTCGGCATGAGCCCGCTCGGCCCCATCCACCTCGGCAAGCCCGAGGACCCGCACAGCCAGACGCTCCTCGACCGCATCGAGCACGCCACGAGCGACATCATCAACGCGCAGATGAAGCGCGCCTGCGAGACGGTGGACGCGCGCCGCGCCGAAATCGCCCACCTCGTCGCCGGCCTCATGGAGCGCGACACCCTCGACGCCGACGAGATACGCGAGAGCTTCGGCCTCGCGTCCGAGTCCGTCGCCGCCTGAAGCGAGACGGTCACAAGGTAAAAGTCATAAGGCGGTCAGGAGTTTAACGCTCCTGACCGCTTTCCGCCTTCCGCCGGTCTGTCAATTACGACACTTCCTCCCCTGGAGGGTGCGGCCTATGACCGCCCGGCCGCGTGTGACGACTCATCCGACGCACGCAAAGACTTATCGGCCGTTGCGAATGATTCATCGGGCTTGAAGAAGTACTCATTTGGCGTCAGCAAGTCTTCAACAGATGCAAAAAAGTCTTCACGGCTCGTATTTAAGTCTTCGCGGGGCATGAGAAAGTGTTCGTGAGCGGTGTGAAATCGTTTATCGGGTGCGAGAAAGTACTCATTCAATGTGAGAAAGTATTCACGGAACGTCAGAAAATACAAAAGTGATGTGAAAAAGTATCAAAACAGCGCAAGAAAATACCTATTTCGCGTGAGAAAGTCTTAAACGGATGCACGCGAAGCTTTATCGGCGGCGCGAAAGTAGTTATTTTACGCGAGAAAATAGTAATTTCGGCTACGCAGTGACTTGTTGGGCTATATAAAACGCTCAAAATGAACACGTAACTACTTATTTCGCCTGGGCGGACACTTTCCGGGGGCGCGCGGTGATAAATCAGAAGGCACGAAACCATGGGCGTGAGGATTTTACCCGCGTCGAGCGCGCTGCGGGAGTACATTGAGACGCTTTGACTCAAGCCCGAATCAAAGTGGAAGGCTCGAAGCCTGCGGGTGTTGGTGCCGGCGTGCGGGGTGCCCGCGCCCGCGGCGAGTCGTCGGCCTATTTCTGTCCGGCCGGGCTTTGTAGGCCCTACTGTTTTCCCTACCTACTTGCTAGAGGTTATGCTTTTCCTGTAACTTTGCCGCGTCAGGTTTCGCCTTTGAGACGGGAACTGCCCTTCCCGCGTCCCGGCCACTCCCGAACCCTTCAACGCGATGGTATACCCGAGCGTGGAGCGCATTGAGTTGCCACTCCTACAGGAGTTGGCCGCCACGGGCGGCGCGGAGCACGTGCGCTTCCTCTACGACCGGCTCGTCGCGTACTTCCCGCAGCTCGGCCCCGACGACGTGCTCGCCGGGGACGGCCACCGCCGCCAGTGGCGGCGCCTCGTGCAGGCGGCCGCGCGCGGCCTGGACGAGCGGCGCGAGATAGAGCGCGACCGCGGGCGCTGGCGCCTGACCGAGCGCGGCCGCAGGCGCGTCGCCGACGAGGAGATTCAGTTCATCTTCGACGCGCCGCCGCCCGTCGAGGCCGCGGCCGCCGAGGGGCTTTCGCACGTCGAGGTGCAGCTGATGCTCGTCGAGGTCGCGCGCGTCATGGGTTATTACGCCGAGGCCGAGTTCGACTACTACGACGTCGTCTGGCGCGAGGCCGAGGACAGCCCGCGCATCAGCCACGTCTTCGAGGTGCAGCGCAAGGGCAACGTGGACGCCGCGCTCGCCAAATTGAAGCGCGCCTACGACGCGCAGCGCTCGCGCCCCTTCCTCGTCGTGGACAGCGAGCGCGACACCAACCGCGCCGAGCGGCAGTTGAGCCTCGCGCGCACCGGCCCCTTCCACGAGATAGGCCGCGTCACCACCATCCTCAGCTTCGAGCAGTTGAGCCGCCTTCACCGCTCGCTCACGTCCGTCGCGGACATCCTCGCCGCGCTCTTCGAGAGATGACGCCCTCCACCCCACTCCGCCAGCAGTATTTGGACATCAAGCGCCGCCACGCCGACGCCATCCTCCTCTTCCGCATCGGCGACTTCTACGAGGCGTTCGACGACGACGCGCGCCTGCTCGCCCGCGAGCTGGACATCGTGCTCACCTCGAAGCCGATGGGGCGCAACGTCCGCGTGCCCCTGGCCGGCGTGCCACACCACAGCCTGGAGCGCCACCTCGCCACGCTCATCTCGCGCGGCCACCGCGTCGCCATCTGCGAGCAGCTGACCGACGCGCCCGTGCGCGGCGAGTCCGCGGCGGGCCGCGGCCTCATCGAGCGCGACGTGGTGCGCGTCGTCACGCCCGGCACGGTGCTCGAAACCGGGCTCCTGCAAAGCAAGGTCAACAACTACCTCGCGGCCTTCGTCACCGACGGGCGCCGCTCGGGCGTGGCCTTCGCCGACGTGACGACGGGCGACTTCCAGGCGACCGAGCTGGAGTCAACCGCCGCGCTCGCGGAGCTTCAGCGCATCGCGCCGTCGGAGCTGCTCGTCCCCGCCGGGCTGGCGGCGCAGGGCGCGAGCCTGCCCGGCTTCATCACGCGCCGCCCCGACGCCGCCTTCGAGCCCGCGCGCTCGCGCCGCGTCCTCCAGCAGCACTTTCACGCGCGCACGCTCGCGCCCTTCGGCCTCGCGCGCGCGCCGCTCGCCGCCTCGGCCGCCGCCGCCATCATCTCGTACCTCGCCGAGACGCAGGCCGGCGTCGCCGGGCAGTTGACGCGGCTGACGAGCTACAACCCCGAGTCCTTCATGGTGCTCGACGGGCAGGCCGCCCGCAGCCTCGAAATCTTCGACAGCGCGGGCGAGGCGCCGTCGCTGCTCTCGACGCTCGACGAGACGCGCACGGCGATGGGCGGGCGGATGCTGCGCCGCTGGCTGCGCCAGCCGCTCCTCGACCTCGCCGAAATCGCGCGCCGGCAGGAGCACGTCGCGTGGCTCGTCGCGCGCGACCGCGACCGTGCGGAGCTGTCGGCCGCGCTGGAGAACGTCCACGACATGGAACGCCTCGCGGGCCGCGCCCGCGCGGGGCTGGCGACGCCGCCGGAAGTGCTCGCGCTCAGGCAGAGCCTCGAAGCCGTCCCGCGCGTCCGCGCCGTGCTGCGGCGCGACGCGGCCCGCTTCGGCGCGTCGCTCGCCTCGCTCCCCGCGTGCGAGGGCGTGCTCGAACGCATCCGCTCGGCCGTCAACGACGACCTGCCGCGCCGCGGCGAGCACGCGGGCGTCATCCGCGAGGGCTATTCCGAAGAACTCGACGGCCTGCGGGCCCTTCTGAGGAACGGCAAGACCTTCCTCGCCGAGATGGAGCAGCGCGAGCGCGCGCGGACGGGCATCAAGAGTCTGCGCGTCGGCTACAACAAGGTCTTCGGCTACTTCATCGAGGTCACGAAGCCCAACCTGCACCTCGTCCCCGCCGGCTACACGCGCAAGCAGACGCTCGCCGCCTCGGAGCGCTTCGTCACGCTGGAGCTGAAGGAGCACGAGTCGCTGGTGCTGAACGCGCAGGAGCGCATCGGCGAGCTGGAAGTCGGCCTCTTCCGCCACGTCTGCGCCGAGATAGGCCGCGCCCGCGAGGAGATACTGTCGGCGGCCTCGACGCTCGCGCACATGGACGCCGTCGCGTCGCTCGCGCAGTCGGCGGCGCGCTGGAACTACGTCCGCCCGGCGGTCGTGGACGAGCCGATCCTGAGCATCCGCGGCGGCCGGCACCCCGTGCTCGAAAGGTTGGTCGGGGAAGGGAAGTTCGTCGCCAACGACCTCGAACTCGGCGGCGCGGGGGCGCCGGAGATTGCGCTCATCACCGGGCCGAACATGTCGGGCAAGTCCACGTTCCTGCGGCAGGCGGCGCTCATCGTCATCATGGCGCAGGCGGGCGGCTTCGTCCCGGCCGCGTCGGCCACAGTCGGCCTCACCGACCGCGTCTACACGCGCATCGGCCTCTACGACCGCATCGGCAGCGGCGAGTCCACCTTCATGACCGAGATGACGGAGACTGCGCACATCCTCCACCACGCCACGCCGCGCTCGCTCGTGCTCCTCGACGAGCTGGGGCGCGGCACCTCGACCTACGACGGGCTGGCGGTGGCGCGCGCCGTCCTCGAATACATCCACAACCACCCGCGCCTGCGCTCGAAGACTCTCTTCGCCACGCACTACCACGAGCTGACCGGGCTGGCCGAGACGCTGCCGCGCCTGCGCAACCTGCACGTCGAGATAGCGGAGCGCGGCGGCGAGCTGGCCTTCCTCTACCGCGTCGTCCCCGGCGTGGCCGAGGGCAGCTACGGCGTCTACGCCGCCAAGCTCGCGGGGCTGCCCGCGCCCGTCGTCCGCCGCGCCGAAGAACTCCTGCGCGAGTACGAGGGCGGCGGGGCGGGCGAAGGCGAAGGCGCCGCGGGCGAAGCGCTCCAGCAGTTCGACGCCACGGCCTGGGGCCGCGGCGCGCGCATCGTCGAAGAACTCCTCGCCTGCGACCTCGACTCGCTCTCGCCGGTCGAAGCCCTCATGAAACTCTTCGAGCTGCGCCGCGCCGCCGAGGGCGAAAAAGAGAAAGGGCGTTCCGCGTTAAAGACGGCCTAAGACCGTGAACCGTGAACCGTGAACCGTGACGAGAAGGAGGGTGCTCTTTCTCGTCACGGTTCACGGTTCACGGTTTACGCTCTGTGGGGTCGGTGTGAATCTGGACGCGGGCGCGGGGGATCTCTTTTTGGATGGCGCGGATGACGCGGACGGTGAGGTCGTGCGCCTGCTGGAGGCTCTGGCCACCGTCCACTTCGAGGTGGAGGTCGATGAACTTGTGCGAGCCGGAGCGGCGCGTGCGCAGGTCGTGGAAGCCGGCGACGCCTTCGGCGCGGAAGCGGCCGACGACCGCCGCCACCCTCGCATCTACCTCGCGCGGGAGCCGCCTGTCCATCAGCACGTGGATCGACTCGCGCGCGACGTCGGCCGCCGACCAGAGGATGAACCCCGAGATGAGGACGGAGACGAGCGGGTCGGCCGGCGTCCAGCCGGTGAGCGCCACGAGGAGCAGCGCCACGAGCGCCGCGCCGTTCGTGTAGACGTCCGTGACGTAGTGCACCGCGTCGGCGGCGAGCGCGGGCGAGTCGGTCTGCCGCGCGGCGGAGCGCAGGCGCGCGACGAGCCCGAGGCTGACCGCGCAGGCGACGGCCATCGTGCCGACGCCGAACCACTCGGCGTCGGTCGGGTGCGAGTTGAGGATGCGGCGGACGGCCTCGACCAGCAGGAGGAGGCCCGACGCCGTGATGACGAAGGCCTGGAAGAGGCCGGCGAGCGACTCGGCCTTGCCGTGCCCGTAGCGGTGGTCTTCGTCCGGCGGGCGCGCGGCCGCCCGCAGCGCGAAGAAGTTGATGGCCGACGCGAGGACGTCCATCGCCGAGTCGAGCAGCGAGGCCCACACGCTGAGCGAGCCCGTGAGCCAGCCGGTGGCCGACTTGAGCAGGATGAGGAAGGCCGCGGCGGCGATGGAGAGCCGCGCCGCGGAACTCTTGAGTTGGTCCTCGCGCTTCAGAGACTCGTCGGGCGTCGCCGCCCGCGCGGCCGCCGCTTCTGCCCCGGACGTCTGCATAGTTAATCTCGACCCGGATTCTAGCAAATCAGTGTGCGACCGCGTCAGGGTGCTCGGACACCTCCTCGACGGGGCTGCCGCGGCGCCCGAGCGTGACCACGCCGACGCCCGCGAAGATGAGCGCCGTCGCCACGGCGTGGCGCAGGCCCAGTTGTTCGTCCGCGCCGAGGAGGAGCGGCGCGGCGGCGAAGGCGAAGAGCGGCTGGAGGTAGATGTAGACGGCGACCGTGCTCGGCTCGACGCGCTCCAGCGCCCACGCGTTGAGGTAGTAGGCGCCGACCGTCTGCGCCAGCACGGTGTAGACGAGGACGAGCCAGACGGTCAGACCCACCCCGCCCAGGCCGTGCCGGGCGAGGTGGTAGCCGCCGAAGGGGACGGCGGCGACGCTGCCGATGGCGAAGAGCCACGCCATCGCGGTGAGCGCGCCGTAGCGCCGGAAGACGTCCCGCGTGACGGCGAGGTAGGCGCCGTAGCAGAAGGTGTTCCCGACGAGCATGAGGTTCCCGAGCAGGCGGTCGCCGCCGAGGCTCGCGCGCAGCGGGTCTATCAGGTAGACGACGCCCGCGGCGGCGACGAGCGTGCCGAGGGCCGTGCGCGCCGTCAGCCTCTCCCTGCCGAGCAGCGTGCTGACCACGAGCGTGAAGACGGGAATCGAGGCGTTGAGCAGCGCGGCGTTGACGGCCGTCGAGAGCGAGAGCCCTTTGACGAAGAGGAACTGGTTGAAGACGATGCCGAGGAGGCTGTAGAGCGTGAGCCGCGCGAGGTCCGCGCGGGCCGGGACGACGAGGCGCCCGCGGGCGCGGAGGATGACGAGGAAGGCCAGCGCCGCGCCGCCGACGCGGACGGCGACGAGCCCCGTGCTCGGGAGCGCGCGCAGCGCAATCTTCCCGAGGATGGGCCACGTCCCGAAGATGACCTGAACCGCGAGGAGCGCGACGTGCGGGGCCGCCGTACTGCGGGATGCGGATTTCGGGGTGCGGGCCGGAAGACTCATGAAAGAAGCGCCGTCTCCAATCCCGACTTAAAATCCGCGACCCGAAACCCGCACCCCGCGGTCAGCTGTACTCGCCGCCCTTCGCGCCGGTGCCCTCGCCGGGCTCGCCCGCGCCGGTGTTGGAGGGGTCGGCCGGGGCGTCCGGCGAAGAGGAGCCGGTGTTCTGCCCCTCGATGGTCTGGCCGTGCTGCGCGCCGTACTCCTGGCTCTCGGCGTCCGTGGTGACGTTCTGCGGCGCGTCGTCCTGCTGGTTGCTGCTCATCAATTCTCCCCGTGGTTAAGCTATCAGGTAGAGCGGGTTCTCCAGAATCTTCTTGAGCGTCTGGAGGAACTTGGCGCCGGTCGCGCCGTCAACGATGCGGTGGTCGCACGAGAGCGTGACCCTCATCAACTGGCGCACCGTCACCTCGCCGTCGCGCACGACGGGGCGCGGGGTGACGGCGCCGACGGCGAGGATGGCCGCCTCCGGCGGGTTGATGAGCGCGGTGAACTCGTCGATGCCGAACATGCCGAGGTTGCTCACGGAGAAGGTGGCGCCGGTGTACTCCTCGGGCGTGAGCTTGCGGTTGCGCGCGCGCTCGGCCAGCTCCTTGACCTCGCGGCTGATTTGCCCGACCGACTTGGTGTTGGCCGCGCGCACGACCGGCGTGATGAGCCCGTTCTCCAGCGCGACGGCGACCCCGACGTCCGCGCGCTCGTAGTAGCGGACGGCCTTCTCCTGGAACGAGGCGTTGACCGCCGGGTGCTGCATGAGCGCGACGGCGGCGACCTTGATGACGAAGTCGTTGATGCTGACCTTATTCTCGGGGTCGAGCTCGTTCAGCTGGCGGCGCATCTCGACGGTGCGGTCCATCTCGACCTCGGCCGTCAGGAAGATGTGCGGGATGGGGCCGAGCGAGGTGACGAGGCGGCGCGCGATGGTGGCGCGCATCGTCGAAACGCCCTCCTCGCGGTAGGGCGCGGCTCCGGCGGCGGAAGGGGCTTGAGCGGGCTGCGGCGCGGGCGGTGGCACGGCGCGGAGCTGCGCGGCCGGCTGCTCCTCGGTCTCGGGCCGGGCCTGCGGCTGTGCGGCCCCGGCGCCGCTCATGGCGGCCTCGATGTCGCGCTTGACGATGCGGCCGCCGGGGCCGCTGCCGCGCAGGGAGTGGAGGTTGATGCCGGCCTCGGCCGCCATGCGCGCGGCGATGGGCGAGACGATGAGGCGCCCGCCCTGGGCTTGCTTCCCGTTGCCACCCGCCGCGGCGCCCGCGGCCTGGCCCTGCCCCGGGGCGGCCTGCTGCCCGTCGCCGCCTCCGGGCTGCGCGCCGGCCGGCGCCCCGCCGACCTCGCCCTTGAGCGGCTGGCCCTGGATGGTGGCCTGAGTGCGCTCGCCGTCGGGGACGACCTGCGCCAACTCGTCCGGCGCGCCGTAGGCACGGCCCTGCACCGACTCCTCGATGCTCGCCTTCTTCTCGGCCTGCGCCGCGCCGTCGGAGGCTTCGGAGAGGAGGCCGGAGATGTCCTCGTCGGGCTCGCCGATGATGGCGATGATGGCGCCCAAGGGGACGGTCTCGCCCGCGGGGACGAGAATCTTGCGCAGCACGCCCGTGGCGAGCGCCTGCGCCTCCATCGTCGCCTTGTCGGTGTCTATCTCGGCGAGCGGCTCGCCGACGCCCACCTTGTCGCCCTCGTTCTTCAGCCAGCGCGAGAGCTGCCCCTCCTCCATCGTCGGCGACAGCTTCGGCATCACGACCTGGGTAGCCATTCGGTCTCCTACTTGACCCGTCGGCTCGTCTGTCCGACGAGTCGACGAATCAATCGAACGAAGAATCAATCCAGATAACTGACCTCGCGGACGGCCCTGACGATGCGCTCGACGTCGGGGAGCGCGAGCCGTTCGAGGTTCTTGGCGTAGGGCATGGGGGCGTCCACGCCGGAGAGGCGCTTGACCGGCGCGTCGAGGTAGTCGAACGCGTGCTCCATGATCTGCGCGCTGATCTCGGCGCCGACGCCGCAGAAGGCGTGCGACTCCTCGGCGACGACGACGCGGTTGGTCTTCTTCACGGAGTTGATGATGGTCTCGACGTCGAGCGGGCGGATGGTGCGCGGGTCGATGACCTCGACCGAGACGCCCTGCTTCTCCAACTCCTCGGCGGCCTTGAGCGCGAGCGGGACGGTGAGCGAGCGCGCGACGACGGTGCAGTCCGTCCCCTCGCGCTTGACGTCCGCCAGCCCGAGCGGGACGAGGAAGTCCTCGCCGTCGGGCACCTCGCCCTTGTTGCCGTACATGCGCTCCTGTTCGAGGAAGATGACGGGGTCGTCGTCGCGGATGGCGCTCTTGAGCAGTCCCTTCGCGTCGGCCGGCGTCGAGGGCATCACCACCTTGAGGCCGGGGAAGTGCGCGTACCAGCTCTCAAGGGCCTGCGAGTGCTGCGACGAGACCTGGTAGGCCGAGCCGTTCGGGCCGCGGAAGACGATGGGGATTTTGAACTGCCCGCCCGACATGTAGCGCATCTTCGCCGCCGAGTTGATGATCTGGTCGGTGGCGAGGATGGAGAAGTTGAAGGTCATGAACTCGATGATGGGCCGCAGGCCCACCATCGCCGCGCCCACGCCGAGGCCGGCGAAGCCCAGCTCCGTGATGGGCGAATCCACCACGCGCTTGTCGCCGAACTCGTCGAGCAGGCCCTTCGAGACCTTGTACGCGCCCTGGTAGGCGGCGACCTCCTCGCCCATCAGGAAGATGCTCTCGTCGCGGTGCATCTCCTCGCGCATGGCCTGGTTCAGCGCCTCGCGCATCGTTATGACTGCCACTGGCAAACCTCCGGAAGAGCGTAAACCGTGAACCGTAAACCGTGACAAGAGGAAGACAGATTTTATCCTGTCACGGTTTACGGTTCACGGTTTACGCGGATTTATCGGGTTGGCGTAGATGTCCGTGAAAAGCTCTTCGGGCGCGGGCTCGGGGCTCGCGTCGGCGAACTTGACGGAGCGCTCGACCTCCTCGCGGACGCGGCCCTCGATGGCCTTCAGGCCGTCGTCGTCGAGCACGCCCTTCTCGCGGAGGTTGTCGCCGAAGACCTTGATGGGGTCGCGCTCCTGGTAGCGCTCTATCTCGGCGCGCGTGCGGTAGTGGCCGGGGTCGGACATCGAGTGCCCCATGAAGCGGTAGGTGCGTATCTCGATGAGCGAGGGCAGCGACTCCTTGCGGGCGCGCTCGACGGCGCGCGCGGTCGCCGCGCGCACGGCCAGCACGTCCATCCCGTCCACGAACTCCGCCGCCATCCCGTAGCCGACGGCCTTCTGCGAGACGTCGCTGATGGACATCGCGCGCTTGAGCGAAGTGCCCATGCCGTACTGGTTGTTCTCGCAGATGTAGACGCAGGGCAGCTTCCAGAGCTGCGCCATGTTGAGCGACTCGTGGAAGGCGCCCTGGTTGACGGCCGCCTCGCCGAAGAAGACGAGCGTCGCCTGGTCGCCGCCCTTGTACTTGGTGGCGAAGGCGACGCCGGTGGCGAGCGGTATCTGCCCGCCGACGATGCCGTGGCCGCCGAGGAAGTGCTTGTCGGCGTCGAAGAGGTGCATCGAGCCGCCCTTGCCGGCCGAGCAGCCGCCCGCGCGGCCGAACAGTTCGGCCATCACCTCGTCGGGCGAAGTGCCCATGACGAGCGCGTGCCCGTGGTCGCGGTAGCTGGTGAGCACGTAGTCGTCCGGCCTGAGCGCCGAGAGCGAGCCGACGGCGACCGCCTCCTGGCCGATGTAGAGGTGGCAGAAGCCGCCGATCTTGCCGAGCGTGTAGGCTTCGGCCGCCTTCTCCTCGAAGCGGCGGATGAGGACCATCTGGTAGAGCATCTTTAGAAGCGTCTCGCGGTCTACTTCCTCGATGTGCTTCTGCTGCTCTTGCTGCCGCTGCTTGTGCTCCTCGCTGAGCTCCGCGGGGTCGATGCGGTCGCGCGGGTCGCGCCCCTGCGCGCCGCCCTGCTGCTGCTCCTCGCCCCCCTGCTTGCCGCGTTCCTGCCCGTCCCGCTCTTCCGCCACACCCGCGCCGGCCGAGGCACCTTCCGATTGTGTTCGAGGTCTCATCGGTGTCACTTTAAGCTCGCTCATAGGTGAAATTCCCGCGCGCATGCCGGCGCTCCCGCCGACGTCGGACACCCCGGCCCCGGGGCTCCACGCGCCGCACTACTTCCGCGACTGTCGGTGTTCAGTTGTGACGGGAACGGATTATACGCGACTTTAACGCCCGCGGCAAAAAGAGGGGTGAACAGCAGGCGGCAGGCAGTTAGGGCGGGAAAGCGGACCGAAAGGGACGGGGGCGGCGAGTCGTAAACCTCGCCGCCCCCGTCCGCTTGAGCGTTTATTTTACGAAGAAGGCTCTTAATGCCCCACCGCTTGCGGTGGGGATGGATGAGCCAGCTTGAGGGCAGGCTCGATGCCTGCCCGCGAGCTAGTCGAGGTTGCTAGAATGCACGGATGGTCTGGAGACGCACCGCGCACGCCGCCTACGACACGGCTTATCACTTGGTCTGGTCGCCCAAGTACCGCAAGCGGATACTCGAAGGGGTGCTGGCGGCGCGCGTCGAGCAGATGTTCCGAGGGATCGCCGAGGTCTACGACATCACGATAGACGAGATGGAAGTGAGCCCCGACCATGTGCATCTGTTCTGCTCGTTCCCGCCGCGCTACTCCATCGCGCAGGTGGTGACGAGGTTCAAGAGTCTGAGCGCCCGAGCCGTGTTCCGCGAGTTCCCACAGGTCAAGCGGAAGCTGTGGGGCGGTGAGTTCTGGGAGGACGGCTACTTCGCCAGAACCGTGGGCGACAAAGTGACGGCCGAAGTAATACGCAAATATATCCAACGTCACAAAGAGGCCGAAGACCCGCAGTTAGACCTGTTCGGGTGAATCCGGCGAAAGCCCCACCGCTTGCGGTGGGGATGTTTTACTGCTTACCGCCTTCCAGCTGCCTGCTGTCTACTGCCGTCTGCCTGCTGTTCCCCTAACGGTAAACGTCGATGGAGACGACCGGGGCGGGGGATGCGTGCGCCAGCCCGCGCGTCTGACGGTCGAGGCGCATGTTGCGCGTGGCGGCGGCGAGGAGGTCTTCGGCGGTGTCGCCGTCCGAGGGGTGGCAGCACGCGCCCACGCTGACCGTGACCTGGACGTTGCGGCCCGTCTTGACGTTGAAGCTCTGCGACTCGACCGCCACGCGGACGCGCTCGGCGACCGCCGCGGCCACCTGACCCGGGGCGCCCGGCATGACGGCCAGAAACTCGTCGCCCGCGACGCGCGCGAGCATGTCCATCTGGCGCAACTGGCCCTTGATGACGCCCGCGACCGAGACCAGCACGCGATCGCCGACGCCGTGGCCGAACTGCTCGTTGACGGACTTGAAGTCGTCGAGGTCGATGCTTAAGACCGAGACGACCTCGCCCTCGTAACGGCGGCACTCGGCCAGCCGGTGTTCGAGCATGAGGCTGAGGGCGCGCGCGTTCGGGAGTCCCGTCAGGTGATCGGTCAAAGCACTCTCGCGCGTCCTCTCGTGGGCGAGCGCGTTGGCGAGCGCGCCCGCTGTGTGGAGGCAGACGGTTTCGAGCAGGCGCAAATGCTCCTCGGCGTAAGCGCCCGCCGTCTTCGAGTGGAGCGTGATGGCGCCGAAGGCCCCGTCCTCGCGCACGAGCGGGCAGGAGACGACGTCCGCCACCCGCGAGGCGACCTCCTCGGGCGCGCCCGCCAGCTCAAGCTCGGGCGGCGTGCCGCGCATCGCGCGCGAGTTGGCGATGACCCAGCCCGTGATGCCTTCGCCCACGGACACGCCGCGCGAGCCGAAGAACTCGGCCCACTCGCCGGCGGCGAAGACGGGCTCGGCGCGTCCCGTCTTGTCGTCAAGGGCGTAGACGGCGCAGGCGTCGAAGGGGACGATGGCGCGCAGCCGGGCCGCGACGAGCGCCGCCGTGTCCTGTAGGTTGAGCGAGGTGCCAATCATCTGCGCCAGCTCGTGGAGCGCGGCCACCTCTTTCTGGGCGCGGGCTATCGAGCGGAAGCCCTCCGCGCCGTCGGCCGCGCCGGACGCGACGTCGTTACGGTGCGAGTCGGCGTCGGCCGCGCGCTCCGCGGGCGGCGGCTGAACCTGCTCGCGCAGGTCTTCGGCGGAGAGGAGCGCGTCGAAGTCTTCGAGGTGTTTGACGAACATCTCGACGACCACGGGGTCGAAAGCCTTGCCGGCCATCCGCCGCAGGAGAGCCAACGACTCCTCGCGCGTCAGCCCCGCGCGATACGGGCGGTCGCAGCGCATCGAGTCGTAGAAGTCCACCGCCGAGACGATGCGCGCGACGAGCGGGATGCGCTCGCCCTTCAGGCCGCGCGGGTAGCCCGTCCCGTCCCAACGCTCGTGGTGGAACCTCACCACGTCCTCGACCGGGTAAGGGAAGCCCACCCGCTTCACGATGTCGCCGCCGACGGAGGTGTGAACCTTCATCTTCTCGAACTCGGCGGCCGTCAGGCGCCCGGGCTTGTTCAGGATGTACTCGGGCACGGCCAGATTCCCCACGTCGTGTAGCAAAGCCCCCGCCCTCAAAGCCTCAAGCTCACCAGCGCCAACGTTTAGCAGCCGTCCCAGTTCCAGCGCGTAGACCTGCGTGCGGCGGACGTGGCCGTGCGTCGTCTGGTCTTTGGCGTCGATGGCGATGGCGAGCGACTCGACCGCCCGCAGGTGCAGCTCGGCCGCCGCCCGTGCCCCCTCCGTCCGCGCGCCCTCCGCGCTCCGAACCTCGTCCAGTATCTTCTTGTGCCGAAAGGGGATATAGGCGAGCAGCAGGAGCGCCAGCCCGCCCGAGACGAGCGGCCAGACCTCGGTCGCGGTGAGGTCGCCCGCGGCGCGAAACAGCAGCGGGCCGACGAGGCAGGCGAAAAATCCGGCCACGGCTACGCAGGAGAGGAGCGGGACGGAGACTTTCGGGCTGTTGAGCGGCATCTTGAGACCGGAGAAAAATTGCGGGAAAGATGGATGATGCGAGACGCCCCGGAGGCAGGGGCCAACAGTGTTGGCCCAAGAAAGGTATCGTGTTCCGAAGGTCGAAGTCAAGCAAAATATTCCGCCTCCCGGGCGGGCTATCTTATTGAACGAAGGAGAGTTCCGCGCTGTGAGCTTTTTCGCAGGAAAGTCGCCACCGGGCGGGCGGCAAAGCGTTTGTACCGAAGTCAGACACGGCGCAGGGCGCTCGCTTCGCGCAGGGCGCGCGTGAGCGTCACGCCGGAAATTAGCCTGCGGGATTGCCCGTTTTTGTGCTAAATTTCGCGCCTTCGTCGTCTAAGTGGTAAAACTCGGATGTGCAAGAGGGCAAAAGTTTGAGCTGGCTGGAGCGTTCGAGCCGCATCACCTGGCGCTTCGTCACCGACCCGGCCGAGCTTGCGGAGGCCGCCGAGGCCCTGCGCGCCGAGAAGATAGTCGGGCTGGACACGGAGACCTTCTGGGACGCCAGGACCAACGGCCAGCAGCTCACGCTGGTGCAGGTGGCGCCGCCCGCGGGCGACGTGCTCGTGGCCGACGTGCTCGCCGCGGGGGTCGAGCCGCTCCGAACGCTCCTTGAGTCGCCCGAGACGAAGATGGTCGCGCACAACGCGCGCTTCGACGCGGGCGTGCTGCGCGGCGCGGGCGTCCCGGCCGCGGGCTTCATAGACACGCTCCGCATGTCGCGCATGGCGCTCACGCTCGCCTCGCACAGCCTCGCCGCGCTGACCGAGCACCTGTTCGGCCTCCCGATAGACAAGACGCTCCAGAAGTCGAACTGGCGCCGCCGCCCGCTCACGCGCGCGCAGATTGAGTACGCGGCGCTCGACGCGCGGATGGCGCTGCTCGTCTACGACGAGCTGAGCCGCTTGCTGGCGGAGGAGGGGCGTCTGGAGCTGGCGCTGCGCGTCTCGGAGCTGGCGCCGCCCGCGCCGGACGAGCCGGGGAAGGAGCCGCGCAGGAAGAGGAAGACGACGCCCGCGCCCGAGATAGTCCTCACGCCGGAGGAGAAGCGCCTCGTCGCCGCGCTGAAGAAGTGGAGGCTTGAGCGGGCCAACACGCAGCGCGTGCCCGCCTACATGATCTGCCCCGACCGCACGCTCCAGCACCTCGCGCGCGCGCGCCCCGAGACGCTCGAAGCCCTCGCCGACATCCACGGCCTCGGCGAGTCCAAGATCAGAAACTTCGGCGAAGACCTCCTCCGCGCGCTCCGCGAGTCGTGCGGCTGAGTCGAGTCTCAAATCTGAAATTCCAGATTTAACTTCCCGCCGCGTGGCCCGCGTCGCTTTCGAGTTGGGCGGCAAGCTCCTCGGGGGTGTTGACCGGCCGGAGGCAGGTGTAGCTCTCGCAGACGTAGGCGGTGGCGCGGCCGCCGACGGCGGAGCGTTCGCGGAGCAGTGGGACGAGTCCGGCCGCCCGCTCGTCATCCCCGCCCGCGGCGAGCGCCACGACCTTGTTGGGGATGTAGCGGCGCCAGACCTCCCGCTTCAGGAGCGCGAGCGCGCCCGCGTCGTCGCCGCCGCCGACGACGACCTCCTTCGGCTTCGACAGGTAGAAGTCGAAGGCCCCGAGCGCGTAGCCGAAGGCCGAGGGGTAACGCTCGACCCCGTCGCGGACAAGCCGCAGGACGTTGACGGCCTTGCGCCGGTAGTCCTCGTTCCCCGTCAGCACGGAGAGCCGCAGCAGCGCCTCGGCCGCGACGGAGTTGCCCGAAGGCGTCGCGTTGTCGAAGTAGTCCTTGTTCCGCACGATGAGCTGCTCGCCGCTCCGGCCGTTGTAGAAGAAGCCGCCGCCCTCCTCGTCCCAGAACTCTCCGAGCATCCTGTCGGTCAACGTCAGCGCCGCCTCAAGCCAGCGCAGGCGCCCCGTCGTCTCGTAGAGCGTGGCGAGGCCCGAGACGACGAAGGCGTAGTCGTCGAGGAACCCGACGTGCTTGGCGCGCCCGTCCTTGTAGACGTGCAGGAGCAGCCCGTCCCTGACGAGCGCGTCGAGGATGAACTCGGCGTTCCGCTCGGCCGCCTCCCGGTAGTCGTCGCGCCCGAGCACGGCCGCCGCCTCGGCGCAGGCTTCGAGCATCAGGCCGTTCCAGGCGGTGATGACCTTCTCGTCGCGCCCCGGCTTGACGCGCCGCTCGCGCTCGGTGAAGAGAATGCCGCGCCCGCGCTCGACCGCCTCGGCCAGCCTTTCGGGCGCGACGTTCTGCTCGCGCGCGACCTGTTCGGCCGGCCGCGGGACGTTGAGGATGTTCTGCTCCTCGAAGTTGCCGCCCTCGGTCACGTCGTAATAGGCGCAGAAGAGGCGCGCGTCCTCGGGGCCGAGCAGGCTCTCGACCTCCTCCTTGTCCCAGACGAAGAACTTGCCCTCGACGCCCTCGGAGTCCGCGTCCTGCGTCGAGTAGAAGGCGCCGGACGCGTCCGTCATCTCGCGCCGGACGTACTGAAGCGTCTCCTCCGCGACGCGGCGGAAGAACTCGTCGCCCGTCGCCTGGTACGCGTGGAGGTAGAGCCGCGTGAGCAGCGCGTTGTCGTAGAGCATCTTCTCGAAGTGCGGGACGAGCCAGCGCGCGTCGGTCGAGTAGCGGTGAAAGCCGCCGCCGAGCTGGTCGTACATCCCGCCCGCGGCCATCTGCCGGCAACTGTGCGTCACCATCTCCAGCGCGCGGCGGTCGCCGGTGCGCCTCCACGTGCGCAGCAGGAAGTCGAGGCCCATCGAGGAGGGGAACTTGGGCGCCCCGCCGAAGCCGCCGTGCCGCGGGTCGTATGAACGCGCGAGCCCGCGGTAGGCGTCGTCGAGGAGTTGGGGCTGGATGGTCGCGGACGACTCGGGCGCGAGGCTCATCCTCCGGAGTTCGGAAAGAATCTCGTGCGCGGACTGCCGCACCTCTTCGGGCTTCGTGCGGTAGGCTTCGGAGACGGCGGCGAGGATGCGCGGGAAGCCGGGCATCTGGTGGCGGTCTTCGGGCGGGAAGTAGGTGCCGCCGTAGAAGGGGACGAGGTCGGGCGTGAGGAAGACCGTCAGCGGCCAGCCGCCGTGGCGCGTCATCATCTGCACGGCGCTCATGTAAATCTGGTCGAGGTCGGGGCGCTCCTCGCGGTCGACCTTGATGTTGACGAACTGCTCGTTCATCTGCCGCGCGATTGACTCGTCCTCGAACGACTCGCGCTCCATCACGTGGCACCAGTGGCAGGCCGAGTAGCCGATGCTGAGGAGGATGGGCCTGTCCTCGCGCTTCGAGCGCTCCAGCGCCTCCTCGCCCCACGGGTACCAGTCCACCGGGTTGTGCGCGTGCTGCAAAAGGTAGGGACTCGTCTCCCCGGCCAGACGGTTCGTGTGCTTGTGCTCCGCCATCGAGCTTCTCGCCCCCTAGTTCTGAATTGTCGGGATTTTCCCGCCCCGAATTATGTGCCCGCCGGGCCGAATCGGCAAACGGGCCCCGGCCGCCGCCGCCGTTTATGCCCGGTGTTTTGCTATTTTCACGGCGCCTCGCTAAACTGAATGGCGATTCATTTTTTTTCTCTGCGGTTATACAGGAGCGCGTGTGATGGAACGTGAAAGCATTGAGATGGACGTGCTGTTCGTCGGCGCGGGGCCGGCCTCCCTGAGCGGGGCGCTGCACCTGTCGCGTCTGGTGAGCGAGCACAACGAGGCGGTGGCGAAGGGGACGCGGAAGGGCCGGGCCCTCGGCGAAGTCCAGATCGCCGTCATCGAGAAGGGCTCGACCGTGGGCTCGCACATCCTCTCGGGCGCGGTGATGGACCCGAAGGCTTTGAAGGAACTCATCCCCGACTTCCTCGAACAGGGCGCGCCGGTCGAGTCGGAGGTCAAGGAGGACTACTTCCTCTACCTGACGAAGACGCGGGCCATCAAGTCGCCCGTGACGCCGCCGCCCCTGAAGAACCACGGCTACTACATCGTCTCGCTCAACAAGCTCACCGCGTGGCTCGGCGAGAAGTGCGAGGAGGCGGGCGTCAACATCTTCCCCGAGTTCCCCGGCGCCGAGGTGCTCTACGACGAGAAAGACCACGTCGTCGGCGTCCGCACGGGCGACAAGGGCGTTGACCGCGAGGGGAGACGGCGGGCCAACTTCGAGCCGGGCGTGGACATCCTCTCGAAGGTGACGGTGCTCGGCGAGGGGCCGCGCGGCTCGCTCACGAAGCAGTTGACGCAGCGGCTCGGCCTGAACGACGGGCGCGAGCCGCAGGTCTACAGCATCGGCGTCAAGGAGCTGTGGGAGCTGCCCGACGACCGCTACCCGGCCGGGCGCGTCACGCACACGCTCGGCTTCCCCTCGGACGCGAACACGTACGGCGGCGGGTGGATTTACGGGATGCAGAACCGCATCGTCAACCTGGGGTACGTGACGGGGCTCGACTACCAAGACCCCCTGCTCGACCCGCACGCGGAGTTCCAGCGCTTCAAGGAGCACCCGTTCGTGGCGAAGCTGCTCGAAGGCGGCAGGATGATTCGCTACGGCGCGAAGACCATCGCGGCGGGCGGCTTCTACGCCATCCCGCAGTTCCACGGCGACGGCTTCCTGCTCGTCGGCGACTCGGCCGGCTTCCTCAACTCGCAGCGCCTGAAGGGCATCCACACCGCCATCAAGAGCGGCATGCTCGCCGCGCAGGCCATCTTCGAGGCGCTGCTGGTCGAGGACTACTCTCGACAGCAGCTCAAGCGCTACCGCCAGCTCGTCCGCGAGAGCTGGATCACGCAGGAGCTGAGGCGCGTGCGCAACTTCCACGCCGCCTTCAAGCACGGCCGCTGGCTCGGGCTCGCCAACGCCGGGCTACAGTTCATCACCGGCGGGCGCTCGTGGGGGCTCTTCGACCGCGCGAGCCTTGAGCCGGGGCACGCGGCTTTGAAGAAGCTGAAGGACTACGGCTACCACGGCGACGACATCAGCCAGCGCTACGGGAAGCTGCGGTTCGACAACAAGCTGACCTTCAACAAGGTGACCGACGTCTACCACGCGGCCGTCTCGCACGACGAAGACCAGCCGGCGCACCTGCACGTGCTCGACACCAACATCTGCTCGACGCGCTGCGCGGAGGAGTACGGCAACCCCTGCCAGCGTTTCTGCCCGGCGGCCGTCTACGAGATGGTCGAGGACGGCGGGGGCAAGCGCAAACTACAGATAAACTTCTCCAACTGCGTCCACTGCAAGACGTGCGACATCATGGACCCCTACCAGATTATCAACTGGGTGACGCCCGAGGGCGGCGGCGGGCCGGACTATAAGGGGATGTAGGGAAGGACGGCGCAAGCCCGACCGTGAGGGAGGGCGCCCGAGAAACGCGGGAAGGCGTGAGGACGAAAGACACGCTGTCTTTCGTCCTCACGCCTTCTGCATTTCGGCTACGCCCTCCCTCACGGTCGGGCTTGCGCCCGCGAGGTGGGGCGCCTCCGGGTCACTCCTTTTCGAGGATGGAGAAGTTGATTTTGCCGCGCATCACCTCTTCGAGGGCGATGCGCGTGGGCTTGTGGCGCTGCGCGTCCATCTCGATGCGCGGGCGGGCGCCCCTCTGGAGCTGCTTGCTGCGCTGGGCGGCGACCAGGATGAGGCGGTACTTCGAGTCCAGCTCCGGCGTCACCTGCCCCTGGTCATTCAGCTCTTCGGTCTTCGTCGTCGCGTCTGCGGGCTTTGCCATATCTCTCCCCGGCCGGCGTTCTATCACTCAAGCCGGCCTCCTCATAAATCCAGCGTTTAGATGAACACTCTTTTATAAACGACCGGCGCCATTTATTCAACGCGCGCGGGCTCCCCGAAGCTGGCGAGCACGCGGCGCGCGACCCACTCCTGCCGCCTGCGCCGCGCCCGCTCGGCCCACACGACGGCGGCGAGCTGGGCGGCGGCGCGCTCGACCTCGTCGTTCAGGACGAGGTAGTCGAAGTGCCTGTACTGCTCGACCTCGCCGCGCGCGTTGGCGAGCCGCAGCTCGAGCTCCTCGGGGCGCTCGGTCATGCGCGCCGTCAGGCGCTCGCGCAGCACCTCGTAGGACGGCGGGAGGATGAAGACCGACACCACCGACCTCATCGCCTTGCGGACGGCGCGCGCGCCCTGCACGTCTATCTCAAGGATGATGTCGCGGCCCCTCGCCATCTCCTGCCTGACGGCGGCGCGCGTCGTCCCGTAGAGGTTGCCGTGGACGACGGCCCATTCGAGGAACCCGTTCGCCTGCCGCTGCCGCTCGAAGTCCTCCTGCGAGACGAAGCGGTAGCTGACGCCGTCGGCCTCGCCGGGCCGCGGCGGGCGCGTCGTCCACGAGACCGAGTAGCCGACGCCGGGCACGGTCTCGCGCAGGCGACGGATGAGCGTGCCCTTGCCGCCGCCCGAGGGCGAGCTGATGACGAAGAGAATCCCGCGGTAGCCGTCCTTCGCGCCGGAGGGCTTCGGTCCGGCCTCCCCGCGCGGCTCACTCAACGTTCTGCACCTGCTCGCGTAGTTTCTCGACGGCGGCCTTGATGGCGAGCGCCGCCTCCTTGATGGCGAGGTCGGTGGACTTGGAGAGGACGGTGTTCGCCTCGCGGTTGAACTCCTGGAGGAGGAAGTCGAGCCGCTTGCCGGTGTCGCCCGCCTCCTCGAGCGCGGCGCGGAACTGCGCGACGTGGCTGCGCAGCCGCGCCGTCTCCTCGGTGATGTCGCTGCGGTCGGCGAGGTAGGCGACCTCCTGCGAGAGCCGCCCCTGGTCGAGCTCGACGATCTCCAGCCCGTCGCGCGCCAGCAGCTCCGAGATGCGCTTGTTGACGCGGGCGCGGTAGGTGTCGACCTGCCCGCCCGCGAGCGACTCGATGACGGGCAGGTTGCGCTCTATCTCGTCGAGCCGCCCGCCCATCTCGGCGGCGAGCGCGGCGCCCTCGCGCTCGCGCATCGCTTCGAGTTCGCCGAGCGCCTGTTCGAGCGCCTGCTCGACGCCCCCCAGGGCGCCCTCGGAGACGTTCGTGCGCGCCGTCTGCATCGCGCCGGGGAGCCGCGCGATGACGTTGACGTCGGGCTCGCCCGCCAGCCCGAACTCGCGCTGCATCTCGCGCATGGCCTGGATGAAGCCGGCGATGAGCGGGCGGTTGACCTCGTAGCTGACCTCGCTCGTCCGCTCGATGGAGATGTTGACGTCCACGCGGCCGCGCGACAGGCGCTCGCCGACGCGCTTGCGCACCAGCGGCTCGACCTGCGCCAGCTCGGTGCTCGTCCGCAGGTGTACGTCGAGGAAGCGGTTGTTGACGGTCTTCAGGTCCACGGCGACGTTGTACCCCTCGCCCTGCGCCGAGCCCCGGCCGAATCCGGTCATGGATTTCATAAGCTCAAGAACCGTAAACCGTGAACCGTAAACCGTGACGAGAGAAAACCGTTTCCTCTTCTCGTCACGGTTTACGGTTCACGGTTTACGAACATTTCCTCCTCCTCGTCGGCGAATTGCAGTTCGTAGAGCCGGCGGTAGGCGCCGCCGAGCGCGAGCAGCTCGGAGTGTTTGCCGGTCTCGACGATGCGGCCGCGCTCGATGACGACGATCAGGTCGGCGCGGCGCACGGTCGAGAGGCGGTGCGCGATGACGATGGTCGTCCGCCCGCGCGTCAGGTTCGCCAGGGCCCTCTGGACGAGGCGCTCCGACTCGGCGTCGAGCGCGGAGGTCGCCTCGTCCAGGACGAGCACGGAAGCGTCGGCGAGCACGGCGCGCGCGCTGGCGAGCCGCTGGCGCTGGCCGCCGGAGAGGAAGATGCCGCGCTCGCCGACGACCGTCTCGTAGCCGTGGGGCAGCTCCTCGATGAACTCGTGGGCGTGCGCGGCGCGCGCGGCGGCGACGACCTCGGCCTCCGAGGCGTCGGGGCGGCTGTAGGAGATGTTGTAGCGGACGGTGTCGTTGAAGAGCACCGTCTCCTGCGTGACGAGCGCCGTGTGGCCGCGCAGGGAGGCGAGCGTCGCGTCGCGCAGGTCCGTGCCGTCCCAGAGCACCGACCCCTCGGTCGGGTCGTGGAAGCGCGGGACGAGCTTCGTCAGCGTGGACTTGCCGCCGCCCGACTCGCCGACGAGCGCGACCATCTTCCCGGCGGGGATGCGCAGGGAGATGTCGCGCAGCACGAGCCGCTCCTCGTTGCCGTAGCCGAAGAAGACGTTCTTCAGCTCGATGGCCCCGGCGAGCGGCCGGAGCGCGACGGCGCCGGGCTTCTCCTTCATCTCGGCGCGCTCGTCCATCACCTCCCAGACGTGGCGCGCGGCGGCGAGCGCCTGCTCCATGCCCTTGTGCAGCCTTGAGAGCTTGCGCATCGGGTCGTAGCTGGAGAAGAGGAAGAAGAGGAACGTGATGAAGAGCGCCGCGTTCATCCTCCCCGAGAGGATTTCGCGCTGCGCGAAGAAGAGCAGGGCGGCGACGGCGAAGACGCCGATGAGCTCGATGAGGTTGGGGGCGACGCCGTTAATCTTCGCCGTGCGCAGGTTGGCGCGCATGATGTGGCGCGCGACGTTCTCGAAGCGGCCGCGCTCGCGCTCCTCGGCGACGTAAGCCTTGACGATGGTCTGGTTCGACAGCGCCTCCTGCGCGGTGTCCGAGAGGCGCTGGCCGCCCTCGTAGGACTCGCGCGCGAGGTTGCGGAGCGAGCGGCCGAAGCGCGCCGTCAGGAAGCCGATGAGCGGCGCGATGGCGAGCGACCCGAGCGTGAGCCGCCACGAGTAGTAGAAGGAGGCCGTCAGGAAGCACAGCAGCGTGAAGCCCTCGCGCAGCATGTCGCGCAGCGTGTTCGAGACGGCCGTCTCGATGGCGGCGGCCGAGCCGACGAGCCGCGAGACGAGGTAGTTCGTGCGGTGGCGCTCGAAGAAGTCGGCCGACTGCGCGTGGAGGTGCGAGTACATGTCGGTGCGCAGCTTGAGGACGGACTCCTGCCCGACGCGCGCCATCAGGTAGGTCGAGAAGTATTCGGCGACGCCCTTGCAGACGGTGAAGGCGATGAGCAGGACGGCGATGGTGCGCCACGCCTCGAAGCCGGAGTCGGGGATGACGTGCTGGAGGCCGAAGAGGGTCGGGGTGCGCTGGCCGCCGTCGCCGCTCTGCCGGAGCGCCTGGTCGAAGATGGGGACGATGAGCGCGCCGATGGCGCTCTGCAGGAGCCCGACGAAGAGCATGGCGACGGTCGCGAGGGCGAACTTCCCCCAGTGCGGCTTGAGGTAGAATAGGAGTCGCCGTAGGTCGCGCATGAAATAGTCGCCCGGTGCCCGCCTTGTCGCTCGAAGGTTTTGGAGGGGATGACTCGCGCCGCCTCTCGGTAAAACGAAACTATACGGAGCCGGGGCTTTGGGCGTCAAGGAGTTGCCGCCCCGCGCATCTTCGCCGTTCTTGCGCTATAATCCCGGCGCGCGAAGACTATCGGTGCAAAGCTCTACCACGACAACCGGGCAGGTGGGACGCGTGAGCCTTCGGATTCTGATCGTAGACGACGACCTGAGCATGAGGATGCTGCTCGCCGAGTACTTCCGGCGGCTGGGCTTCGAGGTCGAGGAGAAGGAGAGCGCCGAGGAGGCGCTGGAGCGGGCGCTCTCGGGCACGTTCGACTGCTTCATCTTCGACGTCTCGATGCCGGGCATGACGGGGCTCGAACTGCTGCGCCGCGTGCGCGACCGCGGGGTCGAGACGCCGGCCATGTTCCTGACGGCGCACGACGCCGTGGACGACAAGGTGGCGGGCTTCCAGGCCGGGGCCGACGACTACCTCGCCAAGCCCTTCAGCCCGCGCGAGCTGGAGGTCCGCGTCGAGGCGCTGCTCCGGCGCGCGGGGAAGTGGGCGGCCAGGCCGGGCGACGACAACAAGAAGGACCGCATCGAGGTGGGCGAGCTCGTCATCGACAAGCGCCGCCACGAGGTCTCGGTGGCGGGCAGCCGCGTGGAGCTGACGCCGCTGGAGTTCCACATCCTCGAACGCCTCGCCAGCGAGCCCGGCCGCGCGTGGTCGCGCAACGACCTGCTCGACGAGGTCTGGAGCACCGAGTACGAAGGCTACCAGCGCAACGTTGACCCGCACATCAACCGGCTGCGCCGCAAGATAGAGCCCGACCCGAAAAATCCGCAGTACGTCCTGACGGTGCGCGGCGTCGGCTACAAACTGAACGAGGCCCCATGACCCACACACCCGCACCCGCCCGCCGCCGCGCGCTCGGCTCCCTCGCCCTCGCGGCGTGCCTCTCGTCCGTCGCCTTCGCCGCGGGCGGCGGCGCCGCGGCGCAGAAGAAACCGGCCCCGCAGAAGAAGAGGCCCGAGAAGGTCAAGCCGGGCACGGACCTCCTGCCCGGCGTGGACAGCCCGGCCGGTTCGGCGCCGCAGGCCAGGCAGCTCCCGCCCTCGATACTCGTCCGCTGGCAGGGCAAGCCCGGCGTCAGCCGCTACCGGCTCCAGCTCGCCACCGACGAGAGGTTCGAGGACGTCGTCTTCGACCAGGCGGTCGAGGGGCGCCAGTACGTCGTCAAAGACCTCCCGCCCGGGAACTACTTCTGGCGCGTGGCGCCGGCGGCGGCCGAGACCAGCGCCACCTACTCGCCGCCCGAGCGCGTCACGCTCGGGAGCGAGCCGAAGGTGGCCGAGTCGAGCGTCGTGATGCCGGCCGACGCGACGGGCTGGCGCATAGCGACGGGCGAGGTCACGAAGCTCACGCCGGCCAGTTTGCGGCCGGGCGGCGTCTACGACTTCGTCGGCCTCGGCGCGGACGGCCGCGTCTTCGCCGTGGACGGAGCGAGCGGCATCTCGCTCTGGACTTCGCGCTACGCCGCGGCGGCGGGGCAGAGCCCCGACGCGAAGGCCGTCACCTTCGGGCCGCTCATCTTCGGCGACCCGCAGCGCGGCGCCTACGTCGTCGTGGCGACGCAGGGCGGCGTGCGCGCGCTCCTCGGCGACACGGGGCGCGAGACGTGGCGCGTCAGCCTGGAAGGGCGCGCGGCTTCGGGCGTGTCGAGCGACCTCAACGGCGACGGGCAGCCGGAGCTGGTCGTCGTCACCGAAGACCCGGAGATGTTCTACGTCATCAACCCGGTCACGGGCCGCGTCGCCGCCAGCCAGAAGCTGGCGGGCGTGGTGGCGGGCGCGCCCTACGCCTTCTCCTTCGGCGACAAGCGCGGCGTGCTGCTCGGCCTGAGGAAGGGCGGGCGCGTCGAGTTCCGCGGCGGCGACGGGCAGCTCATCAGCGAGTCGAAGCTCGAAGGCGACGTGACGACGGCGCCGCTCGTCACCATGCGCGGCGACCAGCCCTTCATGGCCGTCGGGAGCGACAACGGGCTGTGGGCCTTCAGCGTGCCGGAGCTGCGCGCGCTCGGCGCCATCAGGGCCGACGACGACTCGGTGCGCGGGACGCTGACCGCGGCCGACGTGGACGGCGACGGCAGCAGCGAAATCGTGATGGTGACGCGGCGCGGGCGCGTGGCCCTCGTGACCACGTCGGACGGCAGCGTCCGCTGGCACGCCGAGGGCGCGCCCGACGCCGCCTCGGCCGCCTTCGCCGACTTGAACGCCGACGGCGTGCTCGACGTCATCGTGCCGGGCACGGGGACGACCTTCGCGCTCGCCTTCTCGGGGCGCGACGGCTCGCTCGTGATGCGGGTGGAGGAGGGCGGCAGGGCCGGCGGGGCGGGGCAGTCGGGCGCGGCGCCGCGCTCGCTCGTGGTCACGCCGTCGCTCGGCGGCGGCGGGCTTCTGGTGGGCGGCGACCCCGGCCGCACGGGGCTGCGCGCCGTCGAGCTGCCGAAGGGCTCGGTGAAGACGGCCTCGAAGTGAGTCGACGGAGAAGGCCGCCGGGGGTGTAAGGCTTGTACGTCCGTCTGCTGGCCGCGGCACTGTTCGCCGCGTGGCTCGTGGGAAAATTCGTCATGGGCAGGGAAGGCTTCATCCACATCCTCCTGCTCTGCGCCGTCGCCGTCGGCGTCGTCCAGTTCGTGCACGAGCGTCGCGCCGCCCGGCCGTAGGCGGTTGCGGAAGCCCGGCCGTGAGGGAGGGCGTCTCAACTCCCGCCGCGCGCTAAGTTGAAGGACGTACGCCCTCCCAGACGGCCGGGCTTCCGCTTTTTTTACGGCAACAGCGCGGGCGTCCCCGAGCATCAATCAGGCTGTGGCCCGATTTCGCCGCGCTTCCCCGCAGAGGCTCCCCAGGGCGCGTCCTACACTCGACCAAAAGGAGTACCGTTTATGAGATTCCCAGGCCCCCTTACCCGCTCGACGTTCGCGGCGCTCGCGCTCCTGCTGTCGGCCGCGCCGGCGCTCGCTCAGGCCGACATCCGGCGCGAGACGGTCGCCGTCTCCTACCCCCTTGAGCAGGCCGTGAGCCTCAGGTTCCGCGGGACGACGCGGCTGCCGCGCCTGTCGGGCTCCGCGAAGGTCAGGCGCACGGGGCGGCGCAACACGCGCGTCGAGATGAACATCGACAACCTCCCGCGCGCCTTCGAGCTGGGCAGCATCTACACGACCTACGTGCTCTGGGCCATCTCGCCCGAGGGGCGCGCCGACAACCTCGGCGAGCTGAAGCGCAGCGGCAGCCAGTTCATCAACACCAAGATTGACGTGACGACGCCGCTCGAAACCTTCGCGCTCATCGTCACGGCCGAGCCGCACTACCTCGTGCGCAGCCCCTCCCGGATGGTCGTCCTCGAAAACCTCCCGCCGCGCGACCCCGGCGACGCGCAGGTGGCGACCGTCCCCGTGCAGTACATCGGCAACGCCTCCGACTACTTCCGCGACTCGCGCGTCCCCGACCTCGCCGACCGCGACTACGTGCGCACGCCGACCTCGCTCCTCGGCGCGCGCCAGGCCGTCAGCCTCGCGCGCTACTCGGGCGCCGAGCGCGACGCGTCGGCCGAGCTTCAGGACGCGAAGGGGATGCTCGAACAGGCGGAGAACGCGTGGCGGCTCGGCCAGTCCGAGGCCGAGGTGGACACGCTGGCCCGCCGCGCCATCAGCCTCGCCGTGAAGGCCGAGGAGACGTCGGAGCTGCGCGCGGCCGCGCGCAAGCGGCGCGAGGAGAAGGCCGCGAGCGACCGCGCCATCAGCGAGGCCGAGGAGACGGCCGCCCAGTCCGCGCGCACGATTCAAGACCTGCGCGACCGTCTGCGCAGGGAGGAGTCGGCGCGCGAGATTGCCGAGCGCGACGCGGCCAACGCCAACCAGCAGTTGAGGGAGCTGCGCGGCGAGGTGGCGCGTCTGCGCGACGAGCTGGCCGGCGTCCGCACGGAGGGCGACGCCGCGCGCCTGAAGCTGGCGCGCATCGAGGGCGAGCGCGCCGCCGAGCAGGCGCGCGCCGAGGCCGAGCGCCGCGCCGCGCAGCAGCAGGCGGCGCTGAGCAACCTGAAGTCCTCGCTCGCGCGCTTCGGTAGCGTGAAGGAGACGGCCGAGGGGCTCGTGCTCGTCCTGCCCGACACGGTCTGGGCGGGCGCGCGCGCGGCCGAGCTGACGCCGAAGGCGGTCGCCTCGACCGTTGACCCGCTGGCGGCGCTGCTCGCCAACAACCCGGAGCTGCGCGTGCGCATCGAGGCGTTCGTGGACGCGAAGGGCGACGCCGCCGAGTTGCAGCGTCTCACACAGGACAGGGCCGAGGCGCTCGCCGGGCGGCTCGTCTCCTCGGGCGTGGACGGCGCGCGCATCCAGGCCAACGGGATGGGCGCCGCCAACCCCGTCTCCGCCAACACGACCCCCGCCGGCCGCACGCGCAACCGCCGCATCGAAATCACCCTCACCCCCGCGGCGGGCGAGTCGGCCGCGTCGCAGTGATGAGGGGCTAGGGGCTAGAGGCTAGGGGCTAGTTAGGAAGAGAACTTCTTAACTAGCCCCTAGCCCCTAGCCTCTAGCCCCTAGCCTCTAGCCCCCGGCAACTGGCGAAGAATGGCCCTGCTCGAAATCCTACAGCTCATCGGGTACAGCACGGCGGCGGCATTGCACGTGTGGATAGCGGCGCTGCTCGGGGGGAGTAGGCGCGCGCTGGGCCGCGTGGAGCGGGTGCTGCTGGTGCTGGCCGTGGCGCTCGGCGTGTGGCACGCGTCGAGCTTGATGGTCGCGCTCCACTCGATGCTCGGGCTCTCGCAGGACCGCTGGACGCCTCTGCTCCGGTTCGCCGACACGCTCGCGGTGACGAGCGTGACGCTGACCTACTCGCTGCTGCTTCACCTCCACCTGCACCTCTGGGCCGACGCGCGCGGGCGCGGGCTGACGTGGAGCGAGCGGGCGCGCGTCTACCTGTCGTACCTGCCGGCGGTCTTCCTCGTCTACGCCGGGCCGAAGCTGTGGACGGGCGCCTACGCGCCGATGTTCGTGCGGCTGTCGCACCTGCTGGTGCCGTTCGCGCTGTGGGCGGCGTACGTGCTCTGCCTGTGCGCGGGGACCGACTTCCTCATCGCGCGGCTGTCGAGGGTGCGGTCGGAGCGGCGGCTGCTGACGACGCTCGCCGCGTCGTTCGTCGGCATCGCGGCGCTGATACTCGCCGTCTACGGGCTGGGGTGGGGGAAGGGGACGTGGGCCGGCTCCTACTTGCAGACGGCGGCGAACCTCGGCTCGCTCCTGCCGACGGCGCTGCTCGCCTACCACATCTACCGCTACCGCTACCTCGAACTCATCTTCAAGGAGAGCCTCATCCTCGCCTCGTTCGCGGCGGTCGTGCTGGTCGTCTACCTCTACGGCATCCGCACCATCGCGCTCTGGCTGACGCAGGCTTACGAGCTGCGGCCGGGCGCCGTCGAGTCCCTGATGATTCTGCTGCTCGCGCTCGTCGCGGCGCCGCTGCGGCGATGGCTCGACCGGAGGTTCCGGCGGCTGTTCGAGGAGGAGGCCGGCCTCTTCCGCGACGTGGCGGCGCGCATCGGCAAGTCGGCCGGCAGGTACGGCCAACTGGCCGAGTTCCTGCGCTTCGTCGAGGAGCGCGCCGCCGAGAGCCTGGGCCTGAGGCGCGTCCGCATACTCGCCGCGGCGACGCCCGAGGGCGAGGGCGAGGGCGGCAGGAACTTGAGCTTCGACGGAGCCGACAAGGAGGGCGAGGCCGCGCGCGCGCGCGAAGCCGGCGTGAACGGCGGCGCGGCGCCGGGCGCCGCCGGCCCGGACGTGCACGCGCACTTCGAGGCGAACGTGCCGGGGCTGTTAAAAGGGGGGGCGGGCACCGCCGTCGTGGGTTCGCCCGCGGAGGAGGCGCGGGCGGCGCGGGCAGAGGAGGACGAGTGGGCGGCGCGCGTGCTCGCGCTCGAAGCCGGGGCGGGGCAGGTGGAGGGCGCGCCGCTGCTGCGCGAGCGCGGCTGGGAGGCGGCCTACGCGCTCAGGCGCGAGGAGCGCGTCGTCGGCCTGATGCTGGTGGACGCCGAGCCGGAGGCTTTGACCTACGAGGTGCGCTCCTCGCTCGAACTGCTCGCGGGACAGGTCGCCGTCGCCATCGAGGACAGCCGGCTCGTGGAGGAGAACGTGCGCCTTGAGCGGCGCATCGCGCAGAGCGAGCGGCTGGCCGCGCTCGGGCGCATGGCCGCGACCGTCGCGCACGAGGTGAAGAACCCGCTCTCGGCCATCAAGTCCATCGCGCAGGTGTTGCGCGAGGACGAGTACCTCAGGCGCGAGTACGGGCGCGACCTCGAACTCATCGTCGGCGAGACCGACCGACTCTCGCAGAGCGTCACGCAGATGCTCAGCTTCGCGCGCAGCGCCCCGCACGCGGGCGAAGCCCGCCGCGTCGGCGAACTGCTCGAATCGGTGCTGTACCTCTTCCAGAAGCAGGCGGCGGTGCGCGGCGTCGCGCTCAAGGCCGACGTCGGCGCCGCGTCCGAAGAACTCGACGGCGCGGCCGCGGCGTCGCTGCGGGACGCGCTGACGAACCTTCTGCTGAACGCGCTCCACGCGACCCCCGCGGGCGGGCGCGTCGGCCTCACGGCGGCGGCCGAGGGCGGGCGGCTGGCGGTCACGGTGACGGACACCGGCCCCGGCGTCCCCGCGGAACTCGCCGCGCGCATCTGGGAGCCCTTCTTCACCACCAAGCAGCGCGGCACCGGCCTCGGCCTCGCCATCGTCCGCAAGCGCGTCGAGGAGGTCGGCGGCACCGCCCGGCTCGCGCCGCCGAAGCCCGGCGAGGGCGCCCGCTTCGAGCTGACGTTGCCGCTTCGTCAGTAGGCGGTTCCGACCGCCATGGCACGGCGCGTGCTTTTGTGTAAGGTCATGGAGGACGAGATGACTGGTGAGAGGGACGGGGCCGCGCGGTGGCGCGTGCTGGTGGTGGACGACGAGGAGGCGGCGCGCTACGGGATGCGGCGGGCGCTGGGCGGCTACGGCTACGAGGTCGAGGAGGCGGGGAGCGTCGAGGAGGCGCGCCGGGTCGTGGGGGCGCGCAGGCCCGACCTGATGCTGCTCGACGTCAACCTGCCGGGCACGAGCGGGCTCGAATACCTGAGGGAGCTGGGGGCGGACGCCGAGCGCGCGCCGCTGGTCGTGATGGTCACGGCCTACGGCTCCGAGCGCGTCGCGGTCGAGGCCATCAAGGCCGGCGCCTACGACTACCTCTCCAAGCCGTTCGAGATTGACGACCTGCGGCTCGTCGTCAAGAACGCTTTGGAGACGGTCGCCCTCCGCCGCGAGAACCGCGTCCTGCGCCAGCGCATCGAGCTGGAGGGCGCGCAGCGCGGCGCGCTCATCGGCAACTCGGAGGCGATGATGCGCGTCCGCTCGATGATCGAGAAGGTGGCCGAGACCGACGCCACCGTGCTCGTCCGCGGCGAGTCGGGCACGGGCAAGGAGCTGGTCGCGCGCGAGCTGCACGAGCGCAGCTCGCAGCGGCGGCGCGGCACCTTCGTCGCCGTCAACTGCGCGGCGCTCCCTTCGGAGTTAATCGAGTCGGAGCTGTTCGGCCACGAAAAGGGCGCTTTCACGGGCGCCGCCGCGCGCAGGCGCGGGAAATTCGAGCAGGCCGACGGCGGCACGCTCTTCCTCGACGAGATAGGCGACATGAGCGCCAACGTGCAGGCGAAGCTCCTGCGCGCGCTCGAAGAGCGGCGCATCGAGCGGCTCGGCGGCTCGGACTCCATCCCCGTGGACGTGCGCATCGTCAGCGCCACGCACCGCCCGCTCGAACAGGACATCGAGCGCGGCAGCTTCCGCGCCGACCTCTTCTACCGGCTCCAGGTCGTCACCGTCGAGATACCGGCGCTGCGCGACCGGCGCGAGGACATCCCCGTCCTCGCCGAGACCTTCGCGCGCCAGGCCGCCGAGCGTTACGGGCTCCCCCCGCGCGCGCTCGCGCCCTCGGCGCTGCGCCGCCTCGTCGAGTACCACTGGCCCGGGAACGTGCGCGAGCTGCGCAACGCCGTCGAGCGCTCGATGATTCTCGCCGAGGGCGACGAGGTGACGGCGAGGGACTTGCCCGACGAGATAGGGGCCGGCGGCAAGGCTTCGGCGAAGGAGGCGGGCGCGCCCGCCGCCGCCGCGCCCGAGCCGGGCGCGCTCGCCGTCCCCTTCACGTCGGACTTCCGCGAGGACAGGCGCGAGTTCGAGCGGCGCTACATCGCGCGCTGTCTCGAAGAGACGGGCGGCAACGTCACGCGCGCCGCGGCCATCCTCGGGATGCATCGCCAGTCGCTCCAGCACAAGCTGCGCGAGCTGGGCCTCGCGCGCCGCTACGTCAGCGTGTCCGACGGGGGCGGCGACGACGCGCAGGATAATTCCGACAACTGACAGACGCGCCCCGATTGTTCGCCCGCCCGCGCCGGGATATATTTGGCCATCCCGAGCTGGTACGTTTAAGTCGGCGGGAGAAAAACTATGAAAGCACGGATAGACGCAATCGTCAGGCGCGAACAGGCCGAGTACCTCGAACGACTGCTGCCCGCGAACACGGGGCTGCTGGCGGAGATGGAGGCGTACGCCGAGGAGCACCGCGTCCCCATCGCCGACCGCGAGGTGGCGCGGTTCATCGAAATCACCGCGCGGGCCGCGGGCGCGCGTCGAGTGCTTGAGATAGGCATGGCCATCGGCTACTCCGTCATCCACATGCTGCGGGGGATGGGCGAGGCCGGCGAGGTCGTCACCATCGAGCCGAGCGAGGAGATGATTGCGCGCAGCGAGGAGTATCTCGGCCGCGCCGGCCTGCGCGACCGCGTGCGCATCGAGCGCGGGCCGGCGCTCGAAGTCCTCCCGCGCCTCGCCGGCGAGACCTTCGACATGGTCTTCCTCGACGCGCTCAAAGAGGAGTACGCGCAGTACCTCGAACTCTCGGTGCCGCTGCTGCGCAAGGGCGGGCTCGTCGTCGCCGACAACCTCCTCTGGGGCGGGCAGGTGGCGGGCGAGATAAGCACGCCGGAGCAGACCGCCTCGACGCAGGCGCTGCGCGAGTTCAACCAGGTCTTCGTCCGCCACCCCAGACTGCACTCGGTCGTCCTGCCCGTCGGCGACGGCCTCGGCTACGCCGTCAGGCTGGCCTGAGCCGCGAGCCGGCATCAGATGTCGGAACTATTCCCAGACGCGGAACTCTACGGGCTCGTGGCCGGCCGACCGGAGAACGAGCTTCTGCTCCTGTGCGCGCACAGGGGCGGCGGCGCGGAGGCGGCGGCGCGCGTCGGGGAGCTCGCCCGCGGTGGGGTTGATTGGGACTACCTCTACGCGCTCGCACGAAGGCACGCCTTGCTGCCGATGCTCTACCGCGGCCTTGCGGGTTTGGCGGTTTCGGCGCCGGAGCGGTTTCGGGAGGAACTGCGCGTCAGGTTCCGCGAGAACGCGACGCGCAACGTGCTCCTCGCGGGCGAGCTTGCGCGCGTCGCGCGCCTGTTCGAGTCGGAGGGCGTGGGGCTGCTCGCCTACAAAGGCCCGGCCCTCGCCGTGCAGGCCTACGGCGACCTCTCGCTCCGGCGCTTCGTAGACCTCGACGTCATCGTGCGCAGGCGCGACGTCGCGCGCGCTGGCGAGCTGCTGCTGTCGCTCGGCTTCGCCAAGCCCGCCGGGCTGACCGCGTCGCACGAGAGCTTCCTGCTGCGGCGGCAGCACAACCTCGCCTTCAGCGGCGGCGGGGGGCGGCTGACAATCGAGCTTCATTGGGAGGTCTCGCCCGCGCCGTTCGCCTCCGTCCCGCTCGGCGGGGACGCGTGGGCGCGCGCGTCATCCGTGACGCTCAACGGCGTCACGGTTAAGTGCCTCGCGCCCGAAGACCTCCTCCTCGCGCTCGCCGTCCACGGGACGAAGCACCTCTGGGGGCGGCTCGCGTGGGTCTGCGACGTGGCCGCGCTCGTGAACTCCTGCCCCTCGCTCGACTGGGATTTCGTCCTCCGGCGCGCGCGCGACTCGCGCGTCGAGCGGATGCTCTACCTCGCGCTGCGCCTCGCGCGGGGGCTGCTCGGGGCGAGGCTGCCGGACGCGGCGCTCGAAGGCGCGGGCGACGCGCCGGCCTCCCGTCTGGCGGCGGAGGCGGCTTCGGCGCTCTTCCGCGGGGCGGGGGACGAGCTCTCCGGCCTCGTCCGGAGCGTCAGATTTAACATGCGCGCGCGCGGCCGGCTCAGGGAGAAGGCCGCCTACCTCGGCTTCATCTTCACGCCGACCCACGGCGACCTGGCGGCGGTCTCACTCCCGGCCGGGGCCTCCTTCCTCTACTACCTTTTGCGCCCGCTGCGGCTCGCCCTCAAAGGCGAAGACGGCCGCCCGAAATCCGCGAGAATCACCCGCGGAACGGCCTGATGGTTGTAAGCCTTCGGCGTTGACCAAAGTGTTTATTGATGTTATCTTCCGCTTGCCCGTCGGAACGTCCGCACCAGGACACACTGCACACTTGCCGACACGTAAGGGCTGCTCCATTTTTGTCAACGCACAAACAGGGTTCGTGCTTTACCGAGTAGGGACGTTTTCGTTCTATGTCAGAAAGTTTTTTTAACCGGCGGCGGGTTCTGCGTGCCGCCGGTTTCGCCCTTGCGCTGGCGCTGACGCCGGCGGCGGCCGTGGCGGGCCAGAAGGCGGGCGCCGGGAATAAGCCCGCCCCCGAGGCGCCCGCGCAGGCCCCGGCCAGGCCCGAAGCCAAGCCCGAAGCCAAGACCGAAGCCAAGCCCGAGGCGAAAACCTGGAGCCTCAAGATGAGCAAGGGCGCGCCCTACACCTTCACCGTCAAGGCGAAGGAGTCGGCGCTCCCCGAAATCACGGGCGAGCTTTCACGCCTCCTGAAAGTGCCCTTCACGCTGAGCCCGCTGCTCTCGAAGCAGAAGGTGACGCTGGAGTTCGGCGGGCTCAACCTTGAGGCCACGCTGCGGATGCTCGCGCCGCAGACTTACGTGGACTACGTCGCGGGCGGCGACGGCGGCGACGAGCCGAAGGCGCTGGCCGTCTACCTCCAGACGTATAACGAGCCGGCGCCCGCGATGAACGCCACCGTGCGCGGGGCCTCCGAGGCCATCCTCATCGAGGGCGACACGGAGGAGGGCACCGACGCCGAGGCGCAGCGGAAGAAGGAGGAGGAGGAGCCCCTGCTCGTCACCTTCGCCAACAGCCGGCTGAGCGTGCGCGCGCGCAAGCAGCCGCTGTCGGTCGTGCTCTTCAAGATAGCGAGCGAGGTCGGCGTCCCCTTCGAGATGCGCTACGAGTCCGCCGAGCTGATTGACGTCGAGTTCCAGAACTACCCGCTCGACCAGGCCATCAGGAGCATCTCGCCGGGCGTGCGCTTCTACTACCGGATGGACTTGCAGACGTTCCAGGTTCAGCCCCTTCGCCTCGCCCTTTTGGCCCCGGCCAGGTCGTTGTAAATTTACAGGAGGCAATCGCTTGATCCCCAAGACCGAGAATCTGAACCCCGTGCAGCTTTCCCGGGTCAACGAAGTCGAGAACGTCCGGCCGGCCGAGGCGGCCCCTTGTAAGAAGGCTTTCGTCGAGCCGGAAGTCTCTTTCCCCATAGACGTGCTCGAAGCCACGACCTTCTTCCAGCTCACCGACAGCGGCCTGGAGCCTTAGCCGTAGTCGGCGGCCCCGCCGAAGTCGTTTTACCCGGGTGCAATGTTCAAAGTGACAGACCCCCTTCAGTCTGTGGGAGTCGGAAATCAGGAAGGACCGGCCGACGCTAGTTTCTACTCCGTGGCCGGTCGTTTCATTTGCGTCGAGGCCGCGGAGGGCGAGGCGGCCCGCCTCTTCCGGCGCTACTTCTCGGGCTGGCACGTCTCCGCGCTCGAACGCGGGGCGGGCGCGATTGCGGACGCCACCATCGTCGTCGGCTCCGGCGGCGTCCCGCGGGCGCCGCGCGGCCTCGAAACCTCCGAGACCTTCGAGACCTTCGAGACCTTCGAGACTTTCGAGACGGGGGGCGGCGGCCTCTGCCACACCGACGGCGAGACGTACTTCTTCGAGAGCAACGGCTCGGCCGTCCGCGTGCTGGGCGAGAGCCCGCGGCGCGTGGAGGTCTGGTTCGGTTCGAGCCCCTCGGCGCGCGAGGGGGCGGCGCGCGCGCGACTCGTCTTCGACGCCTCGATGACGGCGCTGCGCCGCTGCGGCCTCTTCGAGCTGCACGGCGCCGGCCTGGTCGAGCCCCTTTCGGGCGGGGGCGTCCTCTTCGTCGGGCCTTCGGGCAGCGGCAAGTCCACGCTCGCCACGCGGCTCGCGGGCGCCGGCTGGGGCTACCTTTCGGACGACTCGCTGCTGCTGCGCGAGCGCGGCCCGCTCGTCGAGGCGAGCGCCCTGCGCCGCCAGTTCGCCGTGACCGAGCCGACGGTCGCCGCCGGCCTCCTCGAAGGCTTCGAAGACCGCCTCTCCGAGCCCGCCCCCTTCGACCCGCTCAAGCGCCGCTTCGAGCCGCAGGACGTCTTCCCCGAACGCTTCGCGGACGCCTGCGTCCCCCGCGCGGTCTTCTTCCCCACGGTCACGCACGAGCCTTCGAGCGCGACGCGCCGCCTGACGCAGGCCGAGACGATGCGCGGGCTCCTGCGCGTGTGCCCCTGGGCCTGCTACGACCGCCCGGCCGCGGCCGCGCACCTCGGCGTGCTCGCCGGCCTCGCGCGGCAGGCCGCGGGCTACGAGCTGCGCGCCGGCACCGACCTCCTGGGAGACGCGGGCTACGCGTCGGACTTCGTGGGCGCGCGGGCGCGCGGGGAAGGGCCTTGAGCGAGGCGCCGCGGGAGAGCGTTTCCGGGTCGGGCCGCGCGCGCGACTACGGGCCGCCGCGCCTGATAGTCGAGCTGACGAACATCTGCAACCTCCACTGCTCCTACTGCCTGCGCGACGAGGACGCCCTCTACCACACGCCCGCGAACTTCTTCCCCCCGGAGCTGCTCCGCCGCGTCGTGCGCGAGGCGCGCGCGGAGGTGGGCGCGACGCGGGTCATGTTCACGGGCGGCGAGACGACGCTCCACCCGGGCTTCCGCGAGGTGATCGAGTCGGTCGGGGCGGAGGGCCTGACGTGCAGCTTCGTCACCAACGGCTGGCACTTCGAGCGCGTCTGGCCGGCGGTCGCCGCCAACCGCGCGGCCGTCAGCCACGTCTCCTTCAGCCTCGACGGCCCGACGCGCGAGACGCACGACCGCTGGCGCGGGGAGGGCTCGTTCGTCCGCCTCGTGCGCGCCTTCGCGCGCTGCCAGGCCGCGCGCCTGCCCTTCGTCGTCAAGGTCGGCCTGCGCCGCGACACGCTCCCCCTGCTCGAACAGATTGCGCTCTTCGCGGCGCGCATGGGCGCCGCGGGCCTGAGCCTCGGGCACAACCTGCCGACCGGCGCCGCGGCCGAGGACGAGCTGGCGCTCTCGGCCGACGACCGCACGGCGGCCGAGCAGGAGATAGCCGTGCTGGCGCGCGTCCTACGGATGCGGGTCAGCCTCGAAGTCGGCTACCACAACACGGACCCCGAGCCGCCCTGCTCGGCGCTGGCCGGGACGAGTTGTAACATAGACTACCGCGGGCGGCTCTCGCTCTGCTGCAACCTCTCGGGCTACCGCGGCGCGGCGGGCGAGCCGGACGTGGTCGCGGACTTGAACGAGGAGGGCTTCGCCCCCGCGCTCGCACGTCTGCGCGGCGTGGCCGCGGCGCAGAACAGGCGCAGGCGCGAGGCGCTGAGGGGGGCCGAAGTTTCGGGCGTCGTGCCCGACATCTACCTCGGCTCGCCGTGCCTCTTCTGCCTGCAAAGCTTCGGCAAGATTCCGTGGCACGCGGACGCCGCCGTGTCGGGGCCGGGCGGCGCGGCGCGCGCCCTCCCGGTCTTACGGGCCGCGCCGACGCGCGGGTGAGACGTCTTACGCCGCGCCGCGGGCGCGCGGCCGCTTTAACACGAAGTTGACGAGGTGGGGCACAGTCTTGACGAGCACGGACGGCCTACGGCCGCAGGAGCACGTGGTCTTTACGGAGTTCGACGCGGGCGAGGGCATCCTCGTTGACCTCAACACGAAGAAGTATTTTCAGTTGAACGAGACGGGCATGCTCGTCTGGCGCGGGCTGGAGAAGGGGCAGGCGCTCGAAGAGATAGTCGGCCAGATTACGGCCGCCTACGACGTGACGCCGGAGCACGCCGCCGAGAGCGTGCGCCGGCTCCTCGCCAACCTGCGCGCCTTCAAGCTCGTCCGCACGGCCTGAATGAACAAGGAGTACGGTTAATGCGCAAGCTGTTTCTTCCGCTCGCCGCCGCCGTCGTCGCCTGCCTCCCCGCGGCGGCGGCCTCGGGCGCCGCCAACTACGTCCGGCACGAACAGACGGGCAACTACGTCGCCGCGCCGACCTGCCCCTCGGCCGGCACCAACGCCGCCTGCGGCCGCTACGTCGAGAACACGGACCGCGGCGCGGCGCCCGGCTACCAGATTTACTCGCCCGAGTCCTACGACCTGCACTTCAAGGTCGAGTACCGCCTCCTCACCAACCAGGCCCGCGTCTTCTACACGACCGACGGCTCGACGCCGACGGCCGACGATAACTGCACGGGCACGCCGGCCGTCTGCAACCCCACCCCGGCGGGGACGACGCAGGCGGCCGTCGCCGGCTACAACTGCTTCTACCCCGACCAGTCGCAGGCTTGCCAGAACGTTGACGTGTTGGCCGCCTCCATCCCGCCGCAGCCGGCCGGCGCGACCGTCAGGTATATTCTCGCGGCGTGGCTGTCGACGGGCGGCGAGGTGGTTTACGCCAACTCCGGCGGCGCCTCCTGCGCCCTGTGCTCCCACTGCACGAGCGGCACGTCGGGCTGCGCCAGCGTCTTCCAGTACGAAGTCGCCGCCGTGCCGACGCCGCCGCTCGTCATCTCGGAGTTCCGCCTGCGCGGGCCGGGGACGGGCGCGCCGGGCAGCGGCGCCAACGACGAGTTCGTCGAGATTTACAACGACAGCGACGCCGAAATCACCGTCCAGACGTACGACGGCTCGGCCGGCTTCGCGCTCGCGGCCGCGGACGGCGTGCCGCGCTTCATCATCCCGAACGGCACGCGCATCCCCGCGCGCGCGCACTACCTCGGCGTCAACTCGGTCGGCTACTCGCTCGGCTCCTACCCGGCGAGCACCACCGCCGCCGCGGCGGGGGGCGGCGGGGACGAGCCGGCGGCGGCGGCGGAGCAGGCTTCGGACGTGGCGCGGGCGGTCGGCAGGTCGAAGAAGAAGAACGTGCGCGCCCCGGCCCTGCGCGCGCCGAAGCAGCCGCGGGCCGCCGCGCCGAATAACGACACGGCCCCCGGCCCGAGCGCCACCGCGTCGGGCGACGCCGTTTACACCACGGACATCGCGGACAACGTCGGCATCGCGCTCTTCAACACGTCGAACCCGGCCAACTTCTCCGAGGCGACGCGGCTCGACGCCGTCGGCTCCACCTCGGAGGCGAACACGCTCTTCAAGGAGGGCGCGGGCTACCCGGCGCTCGGCGGCGCGGCCTACTTCTCGGGGGTGGACTACAGCTTCTTCCGCGACGAGTGCGGCAAGACGGGCTCGGTCACGACCTTCGGCGTCTGCCAGAGGTCTACGCCGCAGGACACGAACGACAACGGCACGGACTTCCTCTTCGTGGACACGGGCGGCACCTCCGGGCTGGGCGCCGGCCCGCGCCTCGGCGCGCCGGGGCCGCAGAACTCGACGTCCCCCAGGCAGCGCACGAGCCTCTTCCCGGGCAGCGACATCTTCCCGTGCAAGAGCCGCGCCGAGTCGCCCAACCGCGAGCGCGTCATCGGCAACGACCCGGCGAACAACGCGACCCTGGGGACGATGTCCATCCGCATCCGCGTGACGAACAGCACCGGCGCCAACGTCACGCGCCTGCGCTTCCGCGTCATAGACATGACGACGCACCCCGTGCCCCCGGGCTTCGCCGACCTGAGGGCGCGCACCTCCTCGACCGTCGTCATCACAGACCCGTGCACGGGCCTTCCGGCGACCGTCTTCGGGACGACGCTGGAGACGCCGCCCGCGCAGCCGAGCAGCGGCGGCTTCAACTCGACCCTCTCGGCCGGCACCGTCACGCTGGCGACGCCCATCCCGGCGGCCGACAACCCCCTGACGCCCGCCGTCGTCGAGAACGCCTACGACTTCCAGCTGTCGTTCGGCATCCAGCGCGGGGGCCGGTTCAAGGTCTACGTCAACGTCGAGGCGCTGCCGTAGGGGAGTAGTCGGTAGAGAGTCTACCGACTACCGCCTGCTGCCTTCTCCCCCGCAGGGAAGCTGTAGGTGACTTTGTAGTCGGGGGGCGAGGGTTCGAGGAGGGGGCGGCCTCCGGCTTCGAGCCATGCGTGGCCGGCGAGCGCGTCGCCGGGGGCGGCGCCGGGGCGGACGCCGAAGAGGACGCGCGTCTCGATGCCGCTCAGCGCGAGGTAGCGGTGGAGCACGGGGGCGCGCTTCCAGCAGGTCGGCGTGAAGACCCAGAAGTTCGCGGCCAGCACCGAGTCGAGCAGACGCGCGAGCCGCGCCTGCACTTCGGCCGCGCCTTCCGAGCCTCGCGGCCTCCCCGCCCGACGCCGCGGGGCGACGAGCCTCAACGCGCGCGGCAGCGGCAGCACCCTGAGCAGGAGTGTGACGGCGACGACCCACGCGCCCATGCGCAGCGCGAGGAGCGCCGCGCCCGGCTCGCTCAGGGCGAGCCGGGCGGCGCGCGCCGGCAGGGCGGCGTAATTCGTGGGCTGTCGCGTCGGTTCGGGCACGGCCTTACAGTCCGGGAAGAAGTCCCGCGCCTCTGCTAACATCGCGCGGGAGGGTGAGCCTTGCTAATTTACCCCGACAGCCACGCGGCGCGCGAGCGCGCGGCGCAAGCCGTCGCGGGGGGCGGCGTCGTGGCCTTCCGCACAGACACCTTCTACGGCCTCGGCGCGGACCCCTTCAACGCCGACGCGCTCGAACTCATCAACACGCTCAAAGGGCGCGACGGCAAGCCCATCCTCGTCCTCGCGGGCGACGCCGGCGACGCGCTCCGCCTCATCTCCGAAGTCACGCGCGCCTTCGAAGTCCTCGCCGCGGGCCACTGGCCGGGGGCGCTGACGCTGGTCGCGCGCGCGCGCGCGGAGGCGCCGGGGCTTTTGACGGCGGGCACGGGAACCGTGGGCGTGCGGCTCCCCGAGGACGGGGAGGCGAGGGGCGTCGTCCGCGCGTGCGGGGGGCTGCTCACGGCCACGAGCGCGAACCGCGCGGGCCAACCGCCTGCGCGCACGGCCGCGGAGGCGGCGCGCTACTTCGAAGGGGCGCCGGGGCTCGTCCTCGACGGCGGCGCCGCGCGCACCGAACTGCCCTCGACCGTCATCGACGTGACCGGCGACCGCCCCCGCCTCATCCGCGAGGGCGTCGTCACGCGAGCCGAGTTGGAAGAGACGTTGCGCGCCGAGGGCGTAGAGTTTTAAGAGGCCGCCCGTAAACTTTATCCGCAGAGGCGCAGGGGCACGGCTAAAGAAAAAGCCGTGCCCCTGCGCCTCTGCGGTTAATTCCTTCCGGCCTACTGCGCCTTGTAGCCGGCCTCGTCGAGGAGTTGCTTCGCCTTCTCGGGGTTGAACTCGTAGACCTGGCCGGGCGTGTAGGCCCAGGACTGTTCGGGGAGGATGGAGTTGGCGACGCGCGCCTGGCCGAGCAGAAGCTCCTTGACGATGGCTTGGCGGTCGATGGCGTAGGCGATGGCCTGGCGGACGCGCGCGTCCGAGAGCGGTTCGGCGGTCGCGTTGAAGAGGAGGTAGGAGACGTTGACGCCGGGGAACTGCTCCACCTTCAGCGCGGCGTCCTGCTTGAGCGCCTCGTAGGTGTCGGGCTGGAGGTTCGCCACGACGGCGAGGTCGACGCCGCCGCTCCTGAGTTCGGCCTGAAGGGTGTTGGCGTCGAGGATGGTGCGGACGCGGAGCTGCTTGACGGCCGGCGCGCCGCCCCAGTAGGCGTCGTTCGCGGCGAGGTCCACCACCTGCTGCGACTCGTCGTAGCGGACGAACTTGAAGGGGCCGGTGCCGACGGGCGCCTGCTTCTGCTGGTCGGTCGTGTAGCCCTGCGGCATCATGCCGAACGAGACGAAGTTGGAGAGGAACTTGTTCAAAGGCTTGTTGAGCCGGACGACGAGCGTGAGCGGGTCGGGCGCCTCGACCGTCTTGACGAAGGGCTTGCGCGCGGCGCCCGTGCCCTCGAAGAAGTCGTTCGACTTGGGCGAGTCGGAGGCGAGCAGGGTGTCCAGGGTGTACTTGGCGTCGGCCGAGGTGAACGACTTGCCGTTGTGGAACTTCACGCCGTCGCGGAGCTTGAAGGTGTAGCTCAGGCCGTCGGGCGCGGGCTGAATCTCCGCGGCGAGGTCGCCGACGTAGTCGAAGTTCTCGTTCTTGCGCACCAGGGAGTTGAAGACGAGCTGGCGGATGCGCTCGCTCGAAGCGTCCGTGCCGCGGAGCTGGTCGAACGTGGCGGGGTTCGATTCGAGGACGACGACGAACGGGCCCTGCTTGCCGCCCTCGACCGCCACGTCGCGCAGGAAGCGCCAGTCGCCGTCCACGGGGACTTTGATGTTCTGGACGTTTTTGCGCGCGACGACCATCTGGTCGGAGTACCAGAGGGGGAACTGCGGCAGCTCGCGGCTGGCGACCTCCTGCGCGCGCACCCACAGCTCCTTCGCGTGGGCGCGGTCGGAGGCGGTCATCGCCTCGTCGAGAACCTTGTCCAGCTCGGGGTTCGAGTAGCGCCCGCGGTTGCGGAACGAGCCCGTGCGGTAGAGGTCGTTTAAGTAGACGGGGTCCTGGTTGCCGCCGACCCAGCGCCCCGTCGTCAGCTGGAACTGGCCCTTCGACTGCTGTTCGAGCAGCGTGTTGAACTCGACGGTCTCGATCTCGCAGGGGATGCCGACCTGCTTGAGCTGGTTCTGGATGATGCTCGCGTACTGGCGCGTGGGCGCGCTGGCGGCGTTGACCTTGAGCACGACGGGCTGCTTGAAGCGCGTCGCCTTGACGCCGGTGGAGCCGCCGCCGCAGGCGCCAAGGGAGAGGGCGGCGGCGGAGCAGAGCGCGATGAAGGTGACGATTCCGGCCTGTCGGCGGCGCATTCAGAGTTTACCTCCGTAAGTGTAGTTCAGCTTGCGGTTCAGCTCCGCTATTTCGGCCGAAAGCTCCTGGAGGCGCTTCGGGTCGAAGTCGAGCGGCGGCTTGGCGAGCGACTTGAAGGCGGCGATGCGGCGCAGCGACGCCTGGAGGCGGCCGCGCGACAGCTCGCCGCGCCGCGCGGCGTCGAGCAGGGAGTGGTATGCGCGGCGGATGAGGTCGGGGCGCGCGCAGACGAGAATCATGTCCTCGCCCGCGAGGATGGCGCGCAGCGCGGACTCCTCGATCTCGGAGTGCTTGGCGATGGCGCCCATTTCGAGGTCGTCGGTGACGACGAGCCCCTCGAAGCCCAGCTCGTCGCGCAGGAGGTCGCGGACGATGGCCGGGTTGATGGAGGCCGGGACGAGCCGGCCGCCGGCGGTGCCGCGGTGGATGTCTATGTTGGGGAAGCCGCCGTGGCTGACCATCACGGCGCGCACCATGTTGTCCTCGCGCTGGAACAGCTCGATGTAGGGCGCGAGGTCCTGCGCGATGAGGTCGTCGTGCGAGAGGTGGATGACGGCCATCTCGTCGTGCGTGTCCACCTCGCCCGCGCCGATGCCGGGGAAGTGCTTGGCGCACCCCAGGAGGCCCGTCCCCTGCAACCCGCGCAGGTAGACCATCGTGTAGCCGAGGACCTCGCCGGGCGAGCGCCCGAACGAGCGCGAGTAGAGGCCGTTCGAGAGCAGGTCGCGGTCCTCCGTCATGATGGACATGACGGGCGCGAAGTTCATGTTGAAGCCGAGCAGGCGCAGGACCTCGCCCGTGATGCGGCCGTGCGCGCGGGCGGCGGCGAGGTCGCCGTGCTGGCGGATGACGCGCGCGGCCGGCATCGGCGTGCAGATTTTGCGCAGGCGGTCGACGAGCCCGCCCTCCTGGTCGATGCCGACCAGGGGCTCGACGCGCATCATGGCGCGGAGGCCGTCGAGCAGCTCGCGGAGCTGCGCGGGTGAGGCGACGTTACGCCCGAAGACGATGACGCCGCCGGGCGAGACCTCCTCGACGAGCGCGCGCGCCTCCGCGTCGAGCTCCGTGCCCGGGAGGCCGATGTAGAGCAGTTGTCCGATTTGCTTTTCGAGCGGGAGCGATAGAAGGGTTTGCGAGTCGGTCATGAATTAGACGATTCTGTTCTTCAGCCCGAGCAGGAGGCCGCGCGCCTCTTCACCTGAGAGGGTTTCTACATCAAGGCCGCGAAGCTCGTCAAGGAGGTTGCGGTTGACCGAGTCGAAGAGCGTGACCTGCGCGGCCAGCGCGCGGCGCCCGGCCCGGCCCGCGGCGCGCCCGAGCGCGTCCGTCCCCGCGCCGGACTCCGGCGCCCCGTCGTCGCCCGCGGGGGCCGGCGCGTGTGCGCCCGCGGACGCCGTCTGCGCCGCCGCGCCCTCCTCCGCGAACACGTCCAGCTCGTAACGCTCAAGCCTTGAGAGCACCTCGCGCGCGCGCGCGAGCACGGCCGGCGGGAGCCCCGCGAGGCGCGCGACCTCGATGCCGTAGGACTTCGACGCGCGGCCGCGCTCCATCTTGTAGAGGAAGATGACCTCGCCCTCGCGCTCGGCGACGCGGATGCGGTAGTTCTGCGCGCCGGGCAGGCGCTCGGCCAGCTCGGTCAACTCGTGGTAGTGCGTGGCGAAGAGCGTCTTGGCGCAGTGTTCGGCCGAGTCGTGCAGGTATTCGGCGACGGCCCAGGCGATGGAGAGGCCGTCGAAGGTGGCGGTGCCGCGGCCTATCTCGTCGAGGATGACGAGCGAGCGCGGCGTGGCGTTGTGGAGGATGGCCGCCGTCTCGGTCATCTCGACCATGAAGGTCGAGCGGCCGCGCGAGAGGTCGTCGGAGGCGCCGACGCGCGTCCAGATGCGGTCGAGGACGGGCAGGCGCGCGCTCTCGGCGGGGACGAACGAGCCCATCTGCGCCAGGAGGCAGATGAGCGCCGTCTGCCGCAGCAGCGTGGACTTGCCGCCCATGTTCGGCCCGGTGATGAAGAGCAGGCGCTCGTTCGAGCCGTTCATGTAGAGGTCGTTCGGGACGAAGGGCGTGTCGCCGATGGCCTCGATGACCGGGTGGCGGCCGGCCTTGATTTCAAGCTCGTCGCCGTCGTGCAGCTCGGGGCGCTGGTAGCGCCGGCGCGCGGCGACCTCGGCGAGCGAGGCGAGCGCGTCGAGCGTGGCCAGCGCCCGCGCGGTCGCCTGGAGGCGGCGCGTCTGCTCCGCGACCCGCGCGCGCACCTCCCCGAAGACGCGCGTCTCGATTTCGAGGATGCGCCCCTCGGCGCCCAGCACCTTCTGCTCCCACCCCTTCAGCTCGGGCGTCGTGAAGCGCTCGGCGTTGGCGAGCGTCTGCCGCCGCTCGTAGTCGGCGGGCACGCGCGCGGCGGACGACTTCGGGACTTCGATGAAGTAGCCGAAGACGTTGTTGAAGCGGACGCGCAGGCTGCCGATGCCGGAGCGTGCGCGCTCGCGCGACTCGATGGCGGCAATGGTCTGCTTGGCGTCGCGGCTGACCGCGCGCAGCTCGTCGAGCTCGGCGTCGAAGCCCTCGCGGACGACGCCGCCTTCGGAGAAGTTGACGGGCGGGTCGTCGCTCAGGGCGCGGCCGACGAGTTCGCGCACGTCGGGCAGCTCGTCCGCGTTCTCGACGACGACCTGGAGGAGGGACGCCTCCGCATCCGATAACGCCTGGCGGATGGCGGGGACTTGATTGAGGGAGCGCCGCAGGGCGACGAGGTCGCGCGGGGTGGCGGTGCCCATGTTGATGCGCCCCGTGAGGCGTTCGAGGTCGGAGACCTCTTTGAGGAGGGCGCGCGTGCGGTCGCGCCGCATCTGCGAGCGGTGCAGGTCGCCGACGGCCGAGAGCCGCGCCTCTATCTCGCCGCGGCGGACCGAGGGGCGCAGCATCCAGGAGCGGAGCAGTCGCGCGCCCATCCCCGTCACGGTCGCGTCGAGGACGTTGAGCAGGGAGGCGCCGCGCGCGCCCCCGCCCTGCGACTCGATTAGTTCGAGGTTGCGGCAGGTGACCGAGTCCACGACGAGGTGGTCGTGCGTCTCGAAGAAGCTGATGTCGGTGACGTGCGCGGCGGCGGCGCGCTGCGTCTCGCGCGCGTAGCGGAGGCACGCGCCGGCGGCGCTCACGGCCGCGACCTTGCCGGCGAGCCCGTAGCCTTCCAGCGTGCGCGCGCCGAACTGTTCGAGCAGGAGGGACGCGCACGAGGTCGGCTCCCACAGCCAGTCCTCGAGCGGCGAGAGCGGCAGGCCGTCGCTTTTCGTCGCGGCGTGCTCGGCCGGCGTGATGCGCGCGACGGGGGCGTCCCGTTCGTCGTCCCGCGGCCCGTCCCCGAGCGGGAGCGGGGCGGTGTGGGCGGCGCCCGCGTAGGCTTCCTCGACGAGGGGGGAGAGCGAGCGCGGGAAGAGCAGCTCGCGCGGCGCGTAGGACTCGAGGTCGGCGCGGACGCGCGCCCAGGCGTCGGGGCCCGTGACTTCGGTGGCGCGGAAGTCGCCGGTCGAGAGGTCGAGGAAGGCCGCGCCGTAAGTGTCGCCCGCGCCGCAGACGGCGGCGAGGTAGAGCGACTCCTTCGCCTCGACGAGGTGCGCGTCGATGGCGGTGCCGGGCGTGATGACGCGGACGACCTCGCGGCGGACGAGCTTCTTCGCCTTCGAGGGGTCTTCGGTCTGCTCGCAGATGGCGACGCGGTAGCCCTTGCGTATCAGGCGCGCGACGTAGTTGGCGACGGCGTGGTGCGGGACGCCGCACATGGGGACGGGCTGGCCGCGCTCCTTGTGCCGCGCGGTGAGCGTAATCTCCAGCTCGCGCGCGCCCGTGATGGCGTCCTCGAAGAACAGCTCGTAGAAGTCGCCGAGGCGGAAGAAAAGGAGCGTGCCCGGGTGCTGCCGCTTCAGCTCCTGATACTGCCGCAGCATGGGCGTCAGCGTTGAATTGGTGGTCGTCATTTAAGTCAGAGACGGCCCGCGTGAAGGGCGGAATTTAGCGACCGCGGGCCGGGGGTCAAAACTACCACAGACGCTGCGGAAAGGCACGACACGCCGCCGGGCGGCGCGGGCGCGCGCGGGGGCAGAAAATCCCCAACCCTTCGGGACAAAACCGTGACAGCGTTGGGGGAGAGTGGCCTTCGTTCGGAGGGAGGACGTTGAACGCGGGATGAACCTCGCCCTACAGGCCGCCACGCTATTCCTGCTCGCCATACCCGTCGCGTGCGCGGCCTGGACGGTGACGCACGAGGAGGTCTTCCGCGAGCCGCGCGAGTTCTGCGTCGAGCGGAGCAAGAACTGCCGCCGCTGGTACGAGAGGAAATTCTTCTACCTCTTCACCTGCGAGTACTGCTTCAGCCACTACGTCGCGGCCTTCTTCATCCTCATCACGGGCTTTCAATTTCTCTACGGCGGCTGGCGCGGCTACCTCCTCGGCTGGTTCGCGCTCGTCTGGGTCGCCAACCAGTACATGAGCCTCTACAACCGCCTGCGCCTCGACATCAAGAGCGAGCGGATAGAGACGACGATCAAGGAGCACGTGGCCGAGAAGGTGAAGGACGGGAAGGGCCGTGAACCGTGAACCGTAAACCGTGAACCGTGAACCGTGAACCGTGAACCGTGACAGGAAAAGACGGGTTCTTTCTTGTCACGGTTCACGGTTCGCGGTTCACGCCCTTCGGCTCTTAACCGAAGAATACTTCAGCGACGTGGTAAATCTCCTCGTCGAGGCGTTTGATTTTGCGGACGGCGTCGTCGAGCGGGACGCAGACGACGCGGTTTCCGCGCAGCGCCGCCATCTGCCCCCACTCTTTGTTCAGGACCATCTCGACCGCCTTGACGCCGAAGCGCGTGGCCAGCACGCGGTCGAAGGCCGAGGGCGAGCCGCCGCGCTGGACGTAGCCGAGGTTGGCGTGGCGCGTCTCGATGCCCGTCCGGCTCTCGATCTCCTCCGCGAGGTGGAAGCCGACGCCGCCGAGGCGCCCCTTGCGGTAAATCTGCTCCTCGGCCTCGGTGCCGAGGAAGTTCTCCTCCGGGTGCGGGTGCGCGTCCTCCGCGACGACGATGATGGAGAAGGCGGAGCCCTGCTGCTCCCTCTGGCGCAGGAGTTCGCAGATGCGCGTGATGCGGAAGGGGTGCTCGGGGACGAGGATGACGTCGGCGCCGCCCGCGATGCCGCCGTAGGCGGCGATCCAGCCGGCGTGCCGCCCCATCACCTCTATGACCATCACGCGGTGGTGCGACTCGGCGGTCGAGTGCAGGCGGTCGACGGCCTCCATCACGGTGTTGACCGCCGTGTCGAAGCCGAAAGGGAAGTCGGTGCCGTCGAGGTCGTTGTCGATGGTCTTGGGGATGCCGACGAGGGGGAGGCCGTACTCGTGCCAGACGTCGCGCGCGGCGCGCAGGGTGCCCTCGCCCCCGACGACGACGAGCGCGTCGAGCCTGTGCTTCTCCCACGTGGCGCGGATGCGCTCGTGGTAGTCCGGCCCGTCCTGCGGGTTGGTGCGGGAGGTGCCGAGGATGGTGCCGCCGCGCGGGAGGATGCCCGTCACCGAAGGGCGCGTGAGCCGTTCGAGGTCGTCCTCGATGAGGCCGCGCCAGCCGTTCTTGACGCCGAAGACCTCGGCGCCCTCGACGAGCCCCGCGCGGCGCACGACCGCCCGGATGACGGCGTTCAGACCCGGGCAGTCGCCGCCGCCCGTCAGAATCCCTAAGCGTAAACCCATCGAAACACCCTTGCTACCCCTTGTTCGAAACCGCCGAATTGATTTGATTTGGAGACCACGCCTATAATCTCGCGGCAAATCGCGGCGTGTCAAACTACAGCATTTTTATTCGCGGGGCCGCGCGTGCCGCGGCCGCGCCCGGGGGGCCGACTTGGAAGAGGATTTGCTGACGCTCGGCGTGGATACTTCGACCGAGAGGAGGAGCGTCGCGCTGCTGCGCGGGCGCCGCGTGCTCCGCTCGTCGGAGAGCGAGCTGCGCGAGGGCGGCTCCGCCGGGCTGCTGGCGGACGTGGACCGCGTGCTCCGGTCGGCCTCGGTCGGGCTGAGGGAGGTCGGCCTGTTCGCCGCCGCCGTCGGCCCGGGGAGTTTTACGGGGCTGCGCTCGGGGCTGGCGACCGTCAAGGGGCTGGCGCTGACGTTGGGCAAGCCCGCGGCCGGCGTGCCGACGCTCCACGCGGTCGCGTACGGCGCGCGCCCCGCCCGCCGCGTGGTGGCCCTGATTCCCGCGGGGCGCGGCGAAGTCTTCGCGCAACTGCTCGGCGTGAGCGCCGAGGGCGTCGTGAACGAGATCGAAAGCCCGACGCACCTGCCGCCCGTGCGCCTGTGCGAGGGCGTGGCGCGTCTCGGCGGCGGGGTGAAGTGGGTCGGGAGCGGCGCCGTCAAGTTCCGCGAACTGATAAGGGAGGCGGCGGGGGCCGCGGGAATCGAGTTCAAAGACTCGGCCGCGGGGGGCGACGCGGCGGAAGGCGAGTGGGTGCTGGCGCCCGCGGCGGGGGCGCTGGCGGAGACCGTCGCGTCGCTCGCGCTCGCGGGGGCCGCCCGGGGCGGGGTGTGGGACGCGGGGGCGCTCGGGGCCATCTACGTCAGGCCGTCGGACGCCGAGTTGAAAGAGCAATGACAAGCGCAAGGTTGCGGGTGGAGCTGGAGCAGGCGGGGTGCGTCATCGTGCCGATGACGGAGCACGACCTGCTGGAGGTCGTGGAGATCGAGGAGACCACGGGGCTCAGCCAGTGGGGCTGGGAGGCCTACCGCGCGGAGCTGGAGAGGAAGGAGGCGGTGATGCTCGTCGCGCGCAGGAACCTCCCCGAGGCGTGGACGGGGAGGCGCCTGAGCGGCTACATCGCGGCGCGCATCAACGCCGACGAGCTGCACGTCAACAACCTCGGGGTGTGGCCGGAGTCGCGCCGCAGGGGTGTGGGCGCGGCGCTGCTCGGCGCGGCGCTCGACTTCGCCGCCCGGTGCGGCGCGCGGGAGGCCGTGCTGGAGGTGAGGGCCGGGAACCTGCCGGCGCGGGCCTTGTACGAGCGGTTCGGCTTCGCGGTCGTGGGCGAGCGCCGGAACTACTACAAGGAGCCGGTCGAAGACGCGAAAATAATGACGATGCGGCTGGCACCAACCGCTTGATACGTGTTACGAATTGGGCTAACATTTTCCGCACGGAACGGCCGCGCAGTCAGTCGAGGCGAAGCCCCCGCGCGGGCGCTCGAACACACCACTCCACGCATCTGAAAGGAGACATTCCGCTATGGAACTGACCAACACGGACGGCCTGAAGGAGGAGTTGATCGCCATGGACCCTGAGTTCCGCGAGCTGGCGCGCGAGCACGGGCGTTACGAGCAGCGGCTCAGCGAGCTGTCCTCGCTCCAGTACCCGAGCGACGAGGAGCAGCTCGAAGAGGTCACCCTGAAGAAGAAGAAGCTGGCCGTGAAGGATCAGATGCACGCAATCATGTTGAGACACCAGCACCCGGAGAGCACGGCGCACTAGGCGCGCCCCGCGCGGGCACGCCCGGCGGGTTTTCGCAGGCACTCCCAGGATTTTGAGGGGCGGGGGACGCGTCAAGATTTGATGAGCGCCCCCGTTTCCGTTAGACGGTAATAGTCCGCAGGGCGGGGCGCGCGCCCTGCGCGCCCGCGCCCCGGTGAGACAGATGGTTAAAGAAGGCTACCCCTGGATTCTCGTCCCGCTCGCCGCGGGGGTCGCGGCGGGGCTGCTCTACCTCTTCTGGGGGGCGCTGCCGCTGCTCGTGCTGGCGGCGGTCTTCGTGCTGCTGTCCGCGTTCATGGCCTACTTCTTCCGCGACCCGCGGCGCACGGCCCCCGCCGAGACGGGGCTGGTCGTCTCGCCGGCGGACGGCCGCGTGACCAGGGTGGAAAAACTCTCGGCGGGGGACGCCGCGTCCCCGACCGTCGTCAGCATCTTCCTCTCGCCCTTCGACGTCCACGTCAACCGCGCGCCCATCGCGGGCGCGGTCGTGGACGTGACCTACACGAAGGGGCGCTTCATCGCGGCCACGAGTGACAACGCCAGCCTTGTCAACGAACAGAACGCGTTGACGATCAGGGGGGAGCACCTGACGGTGGTCTGCAAGCAGATCGCGGGCGTGCTCGCGCGTCGTATAGTGTGCTGGAAGCGCCCGGGCGACCGGCTGGAGCTGGGCGAGCGGTTCGGCCTCATCAAGTTCGGTTCGCGCACGGACCTGGTCCTGCCGCCGGAAGTCGAGGTCGTGGTCGGCGTCGGCGACCGCGTCAGCGGCGGGGCGAGCGTGATAGGGAGGTATCGCATTGGCGTCTGAAGCTGAGGAGCCGTCGGCCGTCGCCCACGAAGAGGTGAGGGAGCGCAGGGGACTGAAGAAGGGGCTCTACCTGCTCCCCTCCGCCTTCACCGCGGCCAACATCGGGATGGGTTACTTCGCGGTCATGGCGGCGCTGCGCGGGTTCCAGTTGCTCGGCGACGGGCCGGAGGGCGAGGGCGTGCGCGCCGCCACGGTGCACTTCGACAACGCCTCACGCGCCATCGGCTGGGCCATACTTTTCGACACCCTCGACGGGCGCATCGCCCGCCTGACGAAGACCACCACGGAACTCGGCATACAGTTCGACTCCATCGCCGACGTGCTCACCTTCGGCATCGCGCCCGCGGTCTTGGTCTACGCCTGGGGGTACGGCGGCGCCTTCCCGGAAGGCAGCCAGCTCCACAAGCTGGGCTGGTTCCTCTCGTTCATGTTCCTGATCTGCGGGGCCCTCCGGCTGGCGAGGTTCAACGTGCAGGCCACAAGGCCGCGCACCCTCGCGGAGGGGAGCGCGAAGGTGGACAAGAAGAGCTTTCTGGGGCTGCCGATTCCCGCGGCGGCGGGGCTCCTGGCCGCCGTCGTGCACTTCGCGCCGAGCCCCCTGGCCACCTACGGCGATTATTGGGCGACGCTCTACGGAGGGATGTTAATGGGGCTGGTCGCCGTTCTGGCGGCCCTGATGGTCAGCACCATCCGCTACTCAAGCTTCAAGACCCTCGGCGCCGGTAAGCGCAGCACGATCAAGGTCATGCCGCTGATCGCCGCGGTGGGCATGCTCGTCTGGCTCTTCTCGCGGTACGTCCTTTTGGCGATTGTCCTCGCCTACGTGCTTCACGGAATAGTCTTTCGCCTGGCCGCCTTCTTCCATACACGCCCTGCCGAGGATTAAGGCCGAGCCTCCGCCCGGGCGCCGTCAGGGCGGGTCCGTCGCCCCCTGCTTTTTTACTGCCTGATTCGAAAACGCCAGCAGTCCTTCGCGTGTGGTCAGCAGAATCGTGTTGTTCCTGACGAGCGGCCCCGCCTCCGTGTTGTTATCCTCACCCACATAAATACTGTTTATCTTCTTCCCGTCCTCCAGGTTCAAAATCACACACTCGTCGCCCACGAGTGGCGCTACGAGCACGCTTCCGCTGAGGACTAACGGGGGGGCCGCCACCCTGCCCGCCAATTGACGTTTCCAAAGCTTCGCCCCGTTCTGCGGGGATAGGCAGTAGATGAAATTGTCGAGGGACGTGGCGAGGATACATTTTTCCGCGGCCAGAACAGCCTGTACGGCCGCCCCCGTTCGGACACGCCACTTGATACGACCCGTCAGACGGTCAATCGCAAAGACGTAACCGTCGCCCGCACCCGCGTAGACGATATTGGCGGAGACGGCGACGGGTGCGCGCAAGGTTTTCCGAGTCCGATAACGCCAGAGGATGCGCCCGCTCTCCTGCTCAATGGCGATGATGTCACCTGAGGTGTCACTGATGTAGAGCATTTCGCCCTCCAGGCTGTGGAGGAAGCTAAAGGGCGAAGAGTTGTAATTCAACCATTTGATCTCTCCCGTGTCCTTCTTGATGGCATAGAGGCGGCCCTCGGCAGAGGTGGCGAAAAGAAGGTTAAGGTTGATGCTGATGACCCCCCTGATGGGAGAGGGGAGCGTGCGCATCCAGGAAGTCAGACCGCTCTGGCGGCTCAGGGAGCGTAAAACTCCGGTCGCCTGAGGGTACGGCGATTTAGGCGACGGGATGCTTTCAGAGGCCACGTAGACGCTTTGCGCATCGGCCACAGGCGAGGCGGAAATGACCCCGCCAATTTCACTCTTCCAAGAGAGTTTGCCGTCCTCTAACCAAACAGAAATAATTGAGCCGTTACTCAGCGGTAGATAGATTCTTTCGCCGTCTGCGGCGGGGGGCAGGTTTGTAATTTCGTCGGTTTTGTATGACCACCTAAGGTAAAGGGGCTTTGAAAGGTCTGCTGAATCCTGTCCCGTGCTCTGGGCGGATGAAAGGATGATTAAAATCAGGGCGGCCAGCATGTTTTCGAATCCGGATGCGTGCCGGGACTGCTTGGCTAAAAATAATTTCACAAACTATAATTCCCATCGAATTCTAAAATGAAACGTTCTGAGGGTTTCAGTCTACGGAGGAGGCAGGCTTTTGAGCAAGCAACCGGACTCGCACGATACAATAATTATCTTAGATTTTGGTTCCCAGTACACTCAATTGATTGCGCGTCGCATCAGGGAATCGAACGTCTATTGCGAAATATTGCCTTATAACAGCGCGAAAGGGTTGATTCTTGCCCGCCGGCCAAAAGGAATAATTCTCTCGGGTGGGCCTGCTTCGGTCTACGACCAGGACGCTCCGAAACTGCCCTACAGCCTCCTGGAAGATTTTCAGTGTCCGATACTGGGCATCTGTTACGGGTTACAGATCATTGCGGCCGACCTGGGGGGAGAAGTGCGTCCCTCGGCGAACAGAGAGTACGGGTACGCGCGTCTTCAGGTAATAGATAAAGACAGCCCGCTCTTCAGGGATTTACCGGCCGAGATGGACGTCTGGATGAGTCACGGCGACCACGTCATCAGAGTCCCCGAAGGGTTTCACGTCACGGCTCGAACGGCGGATGCGCTTAATGCCCTGGAGGGGTTAAGCGCGCGCATATTCGGCGTGCAGTTCCACCCTGAAGTAGCCCATACCCCCTTCGGAAAACAGATACTACAGAATTTCATCTTCAATGTTTGTAAGGCGGAGGCCGACTGGTCGCCGCAGGCAATTATTGGGGAGCAAGTTGCCAAAATTAGAGCTTTGGTGGGTAAGGAAAAAGTTATTTGCGGCCTCTCGGGCGGTGTTGATTCGACCGTAGCCGCGTCTATCGTACACGAGGCAATCGGCGATCAGCAGACCTGTATTTTCGTCGACACAGGACTTTTGAAAGAAGGGGAATTCGACACTACCAAGTCCCTTTTCAAGCAGAATATGAACTTAAACGTGGTGGGCATAGACGCCTCAGAAGAATTTTTGAGCGCATTGAAAGGGGTAGTAGACCCGGAGGAGAAGCGGAAAATAATAGGCAGGGTTTTTATCGAAATTTTTGAGAGGGAAGCGGGCAGGCTTGGTGGGGTTAAATATTTGGTGCAGGGGACTTTGTACCCGGATGTGATCGAATCAATATCGGTGCGCGGCCCTTCAGCCGTAATTAAAAGTCACCATAACGTGGGTGGACTTCCCGAACGAATGAATCTGAAACTCATCGAGCCCCTGAGGGAGCTTTTTAAAGATGAAGTTCGAAAAATAGGGCGCGATCTTGGCATCCCTGATGATTTACTGGGACGGCACCCATTTCCCGGGCCAGGTTTTGCCGTCCGAATCATAGGCGAAATTACACCGGAGCATTTAAAATTGCTCCGCGCGGCCGACCTGATTATTGAGGAAGAGCTCAAATTAGCACGACTTTATGACAGCATTTGGCAGGCTTTCCCTGTGCTTTTGCCTGTTTCGACGGTCGGGGTGATGGGAGACCTTAGAACATACGAGCGTGTTATTGCGATTCGAGCGGTAACGAGCGTGGACGGCATGACAGCCGACTGGGCGCGTCTCCCCCATGATGTTTTAGGCAGAATTTCGACGCGCCTCATATCAGAGGTCCGAGGGATAAACCGCGTGGTATTCGACGTTAGTTCGAAACCGCCGAGTACAATCGAGTGGGAGTGAACGCACTGATCGGTGCGTTTTAAGCTCTTACTTAATAAGTTATTGCTTAAAATTAAGCCGAGCGTCATTTGTATAAAACTGGCCGTAAAATTATGAAACCAGGAAGATTCCGCATTGTGCCAAATCTATTTCTGTTACACTTGCCGCGAAGGGGTAACCTCTGTGAGTAGGGTAAGTGTACACATTGAAACTTTCGGCTGTCAGATGAATGTGGCCGACACGGAACGCGCGGCCACAAAGCTGCGCGCCGGCGGGTTTGAGGTGGCCGGGTCCGCCGAGGGTGCCGACGTCATTATTCTGAATACATGCTCCATTCGTGAGAAAGCGGAGCAGAAAGTATTTCACAGAGTCAGTGAGATTAAGAGTAGACGGGGCGCAAAACAGCCTTTGATTGGGGTGATGGGGTGTGTCGCGCAGTTAGAAGGGGAGGCTATTTTTAATAACTCCTCTTCGGTCCGCCTGGTAATCGGCACAGGTGCAACGGATAGGATAACTGATCTCTTAGGGAGAGTCATTGAGGGGGAGCCGCGCGTAATTGACCTCGACGAGCGAAAGGAGTCAGAGTCTTTTGAAATCGCCCACGGCGAACGGCATTCCAGGCACATTGCTTTTGTTCCTATCATCGAAGGCTGTAATAAGTTCTGCACCTATTGCATTGTGCCGTTTTCCAGGGGGCGTGAGAGAAGTAGAATCGCATTTGATGTAATCGCAGAAGTAAGAGGACTGCGAGATCAGGGCTTTCAAGAAGTTCAGTTAATAGGCCAGAACGTAAATAGTTACCGGCCGAAGAGTGAGAAGGGACTTGAAGATTACAAAGGGGCCACCCCTTTCTCCCGGCTGCTCCGCGCGGTCGCTTCGACCGGGATTCCGAGAGTTAAATTTACGACCTCTTTCCCAAGGGATTTTCACCCTGATATAGTTAAAGCAATAGATGAACATGAGAATCTCTGCAACTGGGTACATCTCCCGATTCAGTCGGGGAATGACCGTATTTTGCGTGCCATGCGCCGCGGGCATAAAGCAGAGGACTACCTGACCAGAGTCGCATCGATCAAGGCTGCGCGAAGAAGAATTTCGCTCACGAGTGACATTATCGTGGGTTTCCCGGGTGAGACCTCGGCGGAATTTGAGGATACTTTAAAACTGGTCGAGCAATGCCGGTTTCATGGTCTCTATATTTTCAAGTATTCTCAGAGGCATGGCACCCCTGCAGCTAAGTTGTCGGATACAGTGCCCGAAGTGGAGAAGACGCGGCGCTTTTTAGCGCTCCAAAATTTGCAGATGTCCATTCAAAGGGAAATTTTCCAGAGTTATATTGGAGAGGAAGTTGAAGTTTTGGTTGAAGGCTTGAGTGCCAGGTCTGCGGATGATTTGACAGGCCATACAACCTGCAACAAGGTGATCAACTTTCGCGCTAATCCCGACTTGATTGGTAAAATTGTCAAAGTGAAGGTGTGTGAAGCCAAAACTCACAGCCTGTATGGTGTAGTTTAAAGGACTTTTTTAGCTGAGGCGGATGCCCTTATGGAAATAGAGGTTAAAATCCGTGGGTTGATGATGGACCCCAGCAGCGGGACTCCCATCATCATCTTAAAAGACGTAAATAGTGAGACCATGTTACCCATCTGGGTGGGGGCGTATGAGGCGAACGCAATCGCCCTCGAAATCGAAAAGATCGCGCCACAGAGGCCGATGACTCACGATCTTTTACGAAATGTAATACTTGAGATGGGGGCCAACGTCGAGCGCGTCGTCGTCACGGAGTTACGTGATAACACTTTTTTCGCCATGATCATCATGAAGGATCGCGCCGGGGAGTCTGTTATGATTGACGCCCGTCCTTCCGATGCCATTGCGCTTGCGCTTCGCGTCGACTGCCCGATTTTTGTAAATGAAGAGGTTATTCAGGCCTCTCGGAACACTGTAACCAGTGAAGAGGAAGAGAGCGTGGCGGGCTCAGAGGATGAATGGCCCGATGTGATCGGCGAGGCGGGTGATTTGCCGATGTGAGTTTTGGCGACCTTCTGGACGGGACAGCTTCCTTTGAGCATCGTTATCGCAATAGCGAATCAAAAAGGCGGGGTAGGGAAGACCACGACTACGATCAACCTCGCCGCCGCGTTCGCACAACGCGGACAGAGAGTATTACTACTGGACTTGGACCCGCAGGGCAACAGCTCCATCTCCTTCCTAGACCCACAGGCAATCGGTGCATCCGCTTACGATTTGATGGTGGATGGGAACGAGGATCTTTCCGCCTACACGTACCAGACCGCGGTTAAAGGTTTGGAGATCATCCCAGCCAAGATCAGCTTGGCGAAACTCGAATCGAAATTGGTAGGAGACTTCGACGCACCTTTTCGCCTGAAGGATCGTCTGGAGCGTGTCTCCGAACGTTATGACACGATCTTTATCGACACACCCCCTACTCTAGGTCTGATAACTGTAAACGCTTTAGTTGCTTCGACGCATGTTTTGATTCCGATTCAATCATCCTTTTATGCCTTAGAAGGGGCTGACGACCTTCTTGAAACGATTGAGAAGGTCAAAGCGCGTCCGAATCCTAACCTGCGTGTGCTTGGGGTACTCGTGACCCTATTTGATAAGAGGACTACGCTGGCAAGGGAAGTTTACGAACAGATTCGGACTGTTTTTGGCCCACAGGTTTTTGAGACCGTGATTACAAAAAGCGTCCGACTGGAAGAGGCGCCGGCCTACAAGGAATCGATCTTCACTTTTGCCCCACAATCATCCGGCGCCAGTGAGTATTCAAAACTTTGTGAAGAGGTGATGAATCGTGTCTAGAAGGGGACTCCCGGCGGGAATACGTATGAGGCATGACGCGCACTACGTTGAAGAGCTGTCGAGCCAGAGTCCTGCGGCCATCGGACGCATGATTTCAGTCGAGCATCTCGACCCAAATCCCGAGCAGCCTCGTGTGGAGATCGGCGACCTCACGGAATTGACCACCTCCGTAAAAGAGAAGGGCGTTTTGGAGCCGCTGTTGGTGAAGCCCGGGGCACAGAAGGGGCGCTGGATGATTATCGCCGGGGAGAGGCGTTGGCGTGCAGCGCGGGCCGCGGGGTTAAGAGACGTCCCTTGTATAGAGATGGACGTGGATGAGGCTGCTGTTGCAGAGATAGCGCTGATAGAGAACATGCAGCGTAAGGATTTGACACCCTGGGAGGAGGCAGACGGTTTGGCGGCCTTGTGTCACAGGTATGGTTACACGCACGAGGAGGTCTCCAAAAAGGTCGGAAAGAGTCGGAGCACGATTACGGAGGCGGTCTCACTCGCCGCGATACCTGAACAGATACGTGAAGAATGTCGGCGCGCCGACATCAATGTCAAATCATTGCTCCTGCAGATTGTTAGACAGCCGGACCTGGAGACGATGCGGGAGATGATAAAAGTCCTGGCGAATAAGGACTTTACGAGGGATGAGGCGCGGGCACTCATCCGAGAGAGAAAAAACAGAGAGGGAAGCGTCGAAGCTTCAAAGCCTTTTACATTTAAGTTTCACCTGCCGACACCTAATGTAAAGGTTGAGGTGAGGTTTACTAAATCAGAAGTTGGGAAGGCGGAGATTGTAGAAGCTTTAAAATCCGTATTGACGGAGCTGGAAAACTCCTAACCAGGCAGTTCGAATCTGAAAAGATTAAGAATTTTTCCCGCCACTTTTCGCCCTTCGCTGTAGATTCCGTGCCCAACGTTCAAAGGTAGGCTGTAAAGGCTTGAAAAGACGGGCACGGAGCGTGTGTTCCTTTTCATTCCACTTCTTCAATTGTCTCTCCGTATAGAGCCTGATAGAGGATTCCAGCTGCCCTCTTTTGACCGAGTGACGAAGAGTCAAATAATGATGCTGACCTACGAGTGAAAAGATCACGGCGGCCACATTCGCTTTAAAAGAGAGTTTGGGAAGAATTCTCTTATGGATTGGCGCATTCTGTGGGAGGAGAACGTCTAAGGCAATCTCCAGCCATGCGGGTTGTGCTCCTTGTCTCGGATGATAGAGACCCGGCAGTTGAGAAAGATTCTTTTGCGTGTTACGTAAACGCGGGTCGTTGATAAAATCGACCAGACGAACTCTGTCGATGCCGCGTAGGTGTTCCTTGGGGAGCGTTGCAAATGCTTTCCTGATAACTTCCTCGGTTCCCGAGGGCAGCTTTTTGCGGCTGGAGCTATTTTCGATTTTATTTATCATAATGATTGTGGTGACGGCCGAGTCGGAAAAGTTTTAAAGAAGCAGGATGGATTTTGCAAGCCGGAGAGCGCTCAAAAACCTACGGATGAGGGGAATATACCGAGGGAAGGAAGATATGTATGGTATAGCTAGAGTCCGATAATGAATCTTATGTCTTTCATCAAGATAGCACACCCGAAAAATTCAGAATATATTCCTTCCTGTCCTCGTCTGGTCTCTTGTCCCTTCCTTGACATCGCTTGAGACGTGTTGCTACATTACGCGTTCTTTTGTCCTGAGCTATTCTTCCCAAACAGAACGTAGGAGGCAGCACCACTCTTGAGCAACTCCGGCAGTTATCTTTTCACCTCGGAATCCGTGACGGAAGGCCACCCGGATAAGATCGCAGACCAAATTTCCGACGCAGTCTTAGATGCGGTGCTGACGCAGGATAGCACCGGGCGCGTCGCCTGTGAAACGCTCGTCACGACCGGGCTGGTAGTGATTGCCGGCGAGATTACGACGAATGCTCAGATAGATTTCTCGCACGTGGCACGTGAAACCGTTCGAGAAATAGGTTATACCAGGGCGAAATTCGGCTTCGATTGCGACACATGCTCGGTCTTAACCGCCGTCGATAAACAGTCTCCAGACATCGCAATGGGCGTGGACACCGGCGGCGCGGGCGACCAGGGTCTCATGTTCGGCTTCGCCTGCAACGAGACCGAAGAGTTAATGCCGCTGCCCATCCAGATGGCTCACAAACTCTCACGCAGGCTCTCAGAAGTACGCCGCTCCGAGGCGCTTCCCTACCTGCGCCCGGACGGCAAATCTCAGGTCACGGTCGAATACAGGGACGGACGCCCCTTCCGCATCGACGCCGTCGTGATCTCCACACAACACGCGCCGGAAGTCTCGAACGAGCAGTTGCGAAAGGAGATACAGGAGCAGGTCATAGAGGCCACCGTCCCACAGGAATTGCTCGACAAGACGACGAAATACCACATAAACCCCACCGGACGCTTCGTCGTGGGCGGCCCGCAAGGGGACGCCGGACTGACCGGCAGAAAGATCATCGTCGATACTTATGGGGGCTACGCCCCGCACGGGGGGGGGGCGTTCTCAGGAAAAGACCCTACAAAAGTAGACCGTTCCGCGGCCTATATGGCCCGTTACATCGCTAAAAATATAGTCGCGGCGGGACTCGCGGAACGCTGCCTCGTGCAACTGGCCTACGCGATCGGCGTCGCCGAACCGGTCTCCGTGCTGGTCGATACGGGTGGCACCGGTCGTGTGAGCGAGACGGTCCTCTCCAACCTCGTCAGAGAGCATTTTAGTCTGACCCCTCACGGTATCATCGAAACTCTCAAGCTGCGGCAGCCAATTTATAGAAAAACGGCAGCTTACGGCCATTTCGGCCGCGACAATGAAGGCTTTAATTGGGAGTTGACCGACCGCGCGCAGTCTTTACGCGAAGCTGCAAAAATCTAGACTTCCGGGGTGTAATGGGTCCCGGGAATTCTCGCTAAATCCTTTACTTTTAACTTGAAGGGAAGAAAATGAGCACCAAAAGCGCGGCAGCTGATTTTGATATTAAAGACATCAATCTGGCTCAGGAGGGCAAGCGTAGAATCGAGTGGTCTGAGCGGGAGATGCAGGTCCTTCGCCTGATTCGTGAGAAATTCTCCGCCGAAAAGCCGCTGCAAGGTATTCGCCTCGTCGCCTGTGCGCACGTGACGACGGAGACCGCGAACCTCGTCAGGACCCTCCAGGCGGGGGGCGCCGAATCGCTTCTGATCGCCTCCAACCCACTCTCGACGCAGGACGACGTGGCGGCCTCCCTCGTCGCGGACTGGGGCGTGCCCGTCTACGCCATCAAGGGCGAGTCGACGGAGACCTATAACAGACACGTCCGCACGGCCTTAGACTTCCACCCCCACATCATCATCGACGACGGGTCAGACGTCGTCGCCACGCTGATTAAGGAGAGGGGCGATCAGAGGCAAGAGATTATAGGCACGACCGAAGAGACTACGACCGGCATCGTGCGCCTGCAGGCGATGGAACAGGCGGGGGTGCTCTCGTTCCCCTCCATCGCCGTCAACAACGCGCAGACGAAGCACTTCTTCGACAACCGTTACGGCACCGGCCAGTCGACGCTCGACGGCATCATACGCGCGACGAACATCCTTCTCGCGGGAAGAACGATGGTGGTGGTCGGGTACGGCTGGTGCGGGAAAGGTGTCGCCATGCGCGCGCGCGGTATGGGCGCGAACGTCGTCGTCACGGAGGTCAACGCGATTAAGGCGATCGAGGCGGTGATGGACGGCTTCCGCGTGATGCCCATGGCCGAAGCCTGCGCCATCGGGGACATCTTCGTCACCGTCACGGGCAACAGGCACGTCATCGACGGCGCGCATTTTGCGAAGATGAAGGACGGGGCGCTGGTCTGTAACAGCGGACACTTCGACCTGGAGCTGAATCTGGTGGCGCTGCGCGAGATGTCCGAGCCGCCCGCGCAACTCCGCCCGTTCGTGGAAGAGTTCAAGCTGCGCGAGAGCGGCCGGCGCGTGATTGTCCTCGGCGAAGGCCGCCTGATCAACCTGGCCGCGGCCGAGGGACACCCGGCCAGCGTGATGGACATGAGCTTCGCCAATCAGGCGCTGTCTGCCGAATATCTGGTGAAGAAGAGGGGCGAACTCAAACCGGGCGTGCACACGCTCCCCGAAGAGGTCGACACCGAGATTGCCGGGCTCAAGCTCAAGGCGCTGGGCATCGGCATCGATACCCTGACCCCCGAACAGTTGGAGTACATGTCGAGCTGGGAGACGGGCACTTAGAGACCGTCGCGCCGCCCGCCCCACGTGTCAGAGGGTTTTACGTCCGGGAGCGTGAGAGTAAATATAGACCGGCCGCCGAAAAGAGGGCCGGCGGGGACCATGCCGCGATGTGCGTGGAGACCACCCCGCTGGCCCCAAATTGTTGCGTCGCGCTCATCAGCCCCAGGAAGAGGAGGCCCACTCCGATTGCCACGCAGAGTGAAAGTATCGTTCCGCGTCTGCCGAAGACAAAGGCCAGCGGGGCTCCGACGAGAATCATGACGAGCGGGAGGAAGGGTTCGACCAATCTCCTCTCCAGCGCGACCGTGAGTGGGCGCACATTGACCCCGCGCTCCTTAAGCGCCTTTATGTAAGCGCTTAAGCCCTTGAAGTCGAACTCCATCGGCCGGTTAAGTCCGGCGTTAAATGCCTGAAAATCCGCGGAGTCCAGCGTCACCGACGGCTCGTGCCGGTAGGCGACCTTCCCGCCGCTAAAGTCAATCAATTCGGCCCCGGCCAACTCGAGCTTGGCGTCCGCCCCCGTGGAGGCGGCCGGCGCCAGGTAAAGACTTTCGACGTGGAGCGCCTCCGGATCGAAATTAAAGACGAACAGGTCGCCGAACTGTCCCCCCAGTCCCTGTGAATTGTAGGCGTAGACGTGCCTTGAATCCGCGCTGGAGACCCAGCGCCGTCCCGTCCGCGCCTCGGTCTGCGCCCCGCCGCTCCTGATTACACCCCGCAACGCGTTCTGACGCCGGTTCGCCTCCGGCATGACCTCATCCTGCACCAGCCAGACGCCCGCTCCCAGCAGCACCGCGAAGAAGAGTGAGGGCAGTATGAACCTGAAGACGCTCTGCCCGCTCGACCACCACGCCACGGCCTCGTTCCTCCTGACCATCAGCGCGAAGGTTATCAAAGAGGCCAGAAGCGTGCTGACCGGGGTCACGGCGAGGCAGGCGAAAGGCAGGAGGAAAAGCATGTAACGGAGGACGACGGCCGTCCCCGTCCGGTTAACCGCGATGAAGCGCAGCAACTCGAAGAGCGTGAAGATCAGGAAGATTGCGATGAGCGACGAGATGACCAGGAGGAAGTTCGTCACGAGGGACTTAAAAATGCTCTTATCGAGCAGTCCCAGCAGCGAAACGTAGCCCCTCCTCGTCAGGGCCTCTCCCCTGCCCCCCTTCTCCCTTTTCGGCTCCGGCTTCGCCTTCCGCGCCGGGAGGCGAAAATTCCTGTGCCTGGAGAGCAGAAGTAGAGACCCTGCCAGAACGGCGGTGCCGAAGGCGAGCCAGGAACCTACCACAGGCCGCACGGAACCCGCGCGGCCGAGCTGTTCGCCCGCGATCGAGATGAGGTAGTAGAGCAACATCGAGAAGAGTGAGAGCAGGACCCCTTTCGAGCGCCCCCCGCGCACGACTTTTAACCCGAGGCCGGCGCCGAAAAACGCGAAGACCAGAGGGGAGAGGGAGAGCGTAATCCTCCTGTGCAGGTTGAGCAGGGCCTCCCTGCGGGCCTTCCGGTCCGGCGCACTCCTGGTTCTTCGTAAGAGCCTCGCCCAGCCCAGCTCGTCCAGCTCCGGCTCCCGCTCGCGCATACGCCTCGTGAGATCGTCCCGCCCCAGTTTAAGCTTGTCATCCTTGAGGCGCATGCTGGCCGAACGCTCGATCGTGACGTGCGCCCCTTGCGCGAGGGCCTCGATGCCCCCCGCCGGCAGCGTCGTCAGCACCGCGTCATCCAGCACTAATTCTGCCTGCTCGCCCGAAAAGTCGAGGCGCCCGCTCCTTGCCGTGGCGAGCAGAACCTTGCCGTCTTCCTCCTCCCAGTGAATGAAAATCTTCTTCCAGAGGCCCTTTTCCTTATCCCCCTCCCGCACGTAGACGACCTTCCCGGGAATCCCCGTGTAGAAGCTCCTCGGCTCGACCGGCGATTCCAGCTTGTAGAAGGCCGCCTTCAACGCTATCCCCCTCAGGTTTCGCGCCGAGATGGGGGCGGCGATGAAGGCCACGTAGAAGGTCAGGGCGCTCAAGAGCGCCCCCAGAAACAGAAGCGGGGCGATGATCCTGAGCGTGCCGACGCCCGCCGCGCGCATTGCGACCAGCTCGCTGTCGTGTCCCAGTTGTCCGAAGCCTGTGGCCGTGCCGACGAGCACAGAGGTCGGAAGTGTGAAGATAAGGATACTGGGGAGAATATTTACGGCGACCTGTAGGGTCAGGTGCAGCGGGGTCTCAGTGGCCCCCAGCACCTCCCCGAATTTTGCCGTCTGCTGTATTAAAAGTATCGCCGAGAGAATCGTGAGCGCCAGCAACACGTACGGCAGGACGGATTTGATGAGGTATGCGTCTAGCGCTTTCCAGGGTTTTTTCATCCGATATAAAGAGGCCGCCGGCGTCTAAAAAGCCTCGTCTAGAGGTGTGCGCGGGACGCTTTCCCCGCGCGCGGCTCTCTCTCCAATGCCCTTCTGACGAGTCTGCGCGACGTCTCGGAGACGACGCCCCGACTCTCCTCGCCGGCCGCCGAATAATTCTTCGCCCACTCGGAGGGCCCCATGCGCCGCGTAGAGGACAGGAGCGTGTACGCCTCGCCGCCGAGCCTCTGCGCGCCCGCGTTGGCGCAAGTCTGGCACCAGAGCACGCCCTCGTGTGAGATGAATCTTTGCCCGCGGTATGAATCGTCCAGCGTCGTCGCACAGACGCCGCAGGACTTGAATTCCGGCAGAAACCCGGTCAGTTTCAGCGTCCAGAGCTCGGCGTAGGCCGACGCGGCGACGGCTTCCGAAGGGTTCTGAGCCAGAAAGTCGATGCAGGCGCGCAGCATTTTAAAGAGTTTTTCGTCCGCCTGGTGCGGCAGCGCGAACTCCTTGACCAGTTCCAGGAGGTAGACCAGCCCCTCAAAAGCCTGTCCGTTCCCAGCGGCGTCGAAGTAGGATTTGACTATTTCGGCGCCTTTAAACGTAACAAGCTCACGGGTCTCCTTCTCGAAAAAGGTCAGTTGAATCAGTGTAAAGGGCTCCAGGCTGGCGCCGAATTTACTTTTCAGGCGCCGCGCGCCCCGAGCCACCCCTCGGACGAGGCCGGCCTTCTCCGTCATGCAGAGGACGATCTTGTCGGCGTCGGCCAGCTTGTATGTTTGCAGCACGATGGCCTGCGTCTCGACGAGTCCCATGTTCGATCCGGCACGGAAAGCGGGTTACCAGGGCACCCAGTAAAGGAGCCACGCCAGGACGAACCCGACGCCGACGAACTCAAGAAATATCTTGAAGCCGTAGCGCAGGCGCCCCTGCTCGCCCTCTCGCCCCACCACCCCGAAGACCAACGCGACGAGGAGCGCGAACAGAATCATGAGGGTGAAGTGTATCAAGACTTCCTCCCCGCCCTGATGTCGAACGCGTCGAGGGCCAGTATCAGGTTGAGCAGACCGGCGACCATCAGGAAGACGCTCCCGTACTCCGCCGTCACCTGTTCGGGCCGCTCGTTAACCGCCAGCCCCGCGACCCTCGCCAAGAAGTACAGAATCCCCGAGCCGAGGTCGCAGAGGCCGAAAAGGCTCGAAAGGAGCCCCTCATTCGTATCTCTGAGGCCGTAGATGTGCCCGCCAATCGTGATTCCCACGACGAACATCAGCAGGATTGTCGCGCCGCTGAGGGCGCCCCTCTTGATGCGGCCTTGAAGAAGGTGGCCCATGCCCGGGACCATCCATGCGATAAAGCCGATTAACCAGGGATTCATCTAATTAATCCAAGTTGCTAGTTGAGACTTGGCGCGTTCTTTGAAGACAAAGGAAAATCCCCTCCACTTCGCCGGCCAGCGAAAGTAGGAGGGGATCGGTGATCGATCACACGACCGCACTTTACTGCATCGTCGATGACCTGCT
>DASVTS010000013.1:0-37300 GCA_036387455.1 Pyrinomonadaceae bacterium
ACTGCGAGGCGCCGCGACGCTGGCACGCGGGCCTTGCGGCCTACCGCGTCGAGGGCGGCAAGCACGTGGACGCCGCGCGCAGTGCGCTCCTCAAGCGCCTGGCGGCGAAGGGCGAGCAGTTCCAGATTCACGAGGAGAAGAAGGCGGCGCGCCAGGTCTTCTTCGAGTGGCTCGAACGTCTCGGCCAGACGCTCGACCTTGAAGACGACGACGCGTGGATGAAGGCGGCGGCGCGCGCGTACCTGCAAAGGCGTGAGCCGAAGGCCGACTGGGGCGCGGCCTTCGAGGGCGTGCGGCAGGTGCGCCGCTCGCAGCGCCTCGCGGAAGGCTTCGAGCGCGACGGGGCGCGCCTCTTCCTCGCGCCCGCGCTCTACAACGACGTGCTGCTGGTTCAGTACCTCGTCAGCCGCTCGCACCGCCACGGCGGGCGCACCTCCGAGGGGCGCCTCACGCTGCGCGACCTCGCGCGCCGCATGCGCCGCGGCGGCCACCTCGAAGCGCACGGCATCGAATCGCGCGACGAGTTCGAAATCCTCGAACTGCTCGTCGAACAGCTCACCGGCGGCGACGCCCCCGCCAAACTCCACTTCATCATCGACCGCCGCGAACTCCTCGACACCGCGAAAGAGGTCTACGACCGCCAGACGTGAGGAAGGGGCTAGGGGCTAGAGACTAGGGGCTAGTTGGGGAGCGTACTTCCCAACTAGCCTCTAGCCCCTAGCCCCTAGCCCCTGGCTCTCGACCCTCACCTGTCCATCTTGTTGAAGTGCAGGCGGAGCGGCGCGGCGAGGGAGATGTCGCGCAGCTCGAAGACGGCGTAGGCGGCCTGCTCGGTCTTGACGAGCTGGTAGACGCCCTCCTGCGTCGTCGCCGAGACGGTGCCTTCGCGCTCGCCGAGGTAGCGCGCGGCCTCCTCGACCGTGGGCCGCTTCTCGTTCGCGTCGTTGCCGAGCGCGTCCACGACGTAGGACTTCAGCAGCTTCGGCCAGTAGGCGGCGAAGAGGCGCTGGCTGGCGAAGACGTCGGCCCACACGGGCTTCCCGTTGCGCGCGACGACCACGCCCACAACGCCCGGCTGCAAGACCTCGCGCTCCAGCGCGCGCAGGTAGTCCTCCATCTGCGCCCCGACGCGCTTGCTCGAATAGACCTCCTGGTAGGTGTCCGTCCCGTTCGACGTGCCGAGCTTCGCGTTGTTCTTGCTGACCTCGCTCCACACCTCGCCCTGCGCCTTCTTGTCCTGCGCCACGCCGCGCAGCGCCGGGTGCGCGACCGCGCCGAGGCTGTCGAACCTCTCGGCCTTCTGCACGGGCCCGGCCGTCCCGCGCGCGGGCGCGGGGGCGGAGTTGTAGGAGGCGTCGCGCGGCGTCCAGCGCCCGTGCTCGACGCAGAAGACGCTGAGCGCGACGGGGACGCTGACGGGCGGGACGACTCGGTCCTCCTGCACGATGCGGTCCTGCTTGCCGCCGACGACGACCTCGCCCGCCAGCAGCATGAGTTTCTTGCCCGAGCGGTTGACGAGCGCCAGCTCGTTGACCGACGCGCCGCCGCCGCCGCTGTAGCCGACCGACTGCTGCCGCGGGATGCGGTTCGCCGGCTGCGGGCGCGGGCGCACCGTCGCGGCCGCCTGCCCGCCGCCCCGCTCGGTGATGACGACCGTGCCGGCCTTCGTCCCCTCGTCGAGCGTGATGTAGGCGTCCGAGCCCGGGAGGTCGGCGCCGCGGACGGGGAAGATGGTCAGGTTCTTGTAGGAGACGGGCGCGAGCACGCGCCAGCCGCCGCCGCCGCCGTCGCCCGCGCCGAGCGGGGCGTTGCCGTGCGCCGCCGACGGCGCGGCCGGCAGCGCGAGCGCCGCCAGCAGGAGCGCGCACGCGCACAGCGCGGCCGCCGAAGTTCTCGAAACGGGAAAGTGAGTCATCGTCTGCCTCCTCAAAAAATTCTCTGCCGTGTGAACGTCTACGTGGTGAGAACGCGGCGGGCGGCGCGGACTTGCGCGCCGGGGTGGCGCCGCGGAACTTCGGCCGCCGCGGCGGTGTCGAAAGCTGCGTCCGAGGTTCACGCCGGGAAGGCCCCGCGCGGCGCGCGCGTGGGCGGGCGTGTGTCTGAAAGAAGGAGGCGGGGGCAGTCCCCTTAACCAAGCGCGAGGTGAATTATGAGAGACGCGGGGCCTGAGACTCGTGCTGCGCACGGGCCGGGCGCGGGCGTGACGCCGGGCATCAACGTCACGCCGCTCATCGACGTCCTGCTGGTGCTGCTCATCATCTTCATGGTGCTGACGCCGCTCAGGCCGGCGCGCTTCAAGGCGCTCGTGCCTTCGCCGCCCGACGACGCGAGGGTTCGCATGAGCCCGCTCACGCTCGTCGTCGAGGTGGGCGCCGACGAGCGGCTGAGACTGCTGCGGGGCGCCGAGACGGTGGCGGAGGGGACAATCGGGGACGCGGGCGGGGTCGCCGCGCGGCTCGCCGACGAGTGGCGCGCGCGCAAGCTCGCGGGCCTGTGGAGGGAGGGCATGGGCGCGCGCGCGGACGTCCCGCCGGACGAGAGGATTGAGCGCACGGTCTTCGTCCGCGCCCCGCGCTCGGCGCGCTACGGCGAGGTGGCGAAGGTCATTGACGCCGTCAAGGGCGCGGGCGCCCAGCCCGTCGGCCTCCAGACGGACGCGCTGCCGGACTGACCGGCGCGTCAGCGTTGAAGAAGGTTCGGGCGCGCGCGACGCCGCAGGAGCGGTGCCAGCTCGGGGAAGGCGAGGCGCTCGGCGCGCCACCTGTTCTCGGTGAGGCCGGCGGCGGCGGCCAGCGTCGGGTGGTAGTTGGCATAGGTGTCGCCGGTGTCGGTCGCGCCCCAGCTTCCGTCGGCGTTCTGGCGCGCGAGCAGGAGGTCCGTGCCGGCGCGCATCAGGGGGCTCCGCGCGCCCAGCCCGAAACACTTCAGGCATTCGAGGAACTCGCCGACCATCTCCACGTCCTCCGCCCCGACCGCCCCGGCCAGGTTCGACCTCAGGAACGCGTACTCGCGCGGCAGCAGGCCGGGGCGGAGCCGGTAGACGTCGTAGTCGTTCATCGTGTAGACGACGTGCGTCACGGCGTAGGCCGCGTCCCAGAAGTCGGGGTGCGAGCGCGCGGCCGGGTAAGGCCGCAGCGCCGGGAGCCAGCGCAGCACGTCGGCGTACCGCGCCCCGAACGAGACGCCGTAGCGCCCGGTCATGTAAGTCCTTATGAGCGCGACGTACCAGATGAGGTAGCGGCTCGACATGCGGAGCCGGCGGCGGCAGCGCGCGCAGGTCTTGCGGCCGCGCTCGTTCCAGAGGCCGCAGCGGCAGGACTGGGGCACGTCGGCGGGCGGGGGCTCGGCGGCCGGGTCGAACCACAGCAGGTCTTGCGGCCGCACGCGCGCGGCGGCCTCGCGCAGCGCGCGCTTCATCGCGCGGTCGCGGGCGCCGAGCAAGTCCGAGTAGAGGCTGCCGTAGGTGAGGTCGTAGAGGGTCTCGGCGTCGGCGTCGGCGGGCACCGAGGGGTGGAGGTCGCGCCAGCGGCGGGCCAGCCCCGCGCCGGCCTCGCGCGCCCAGCGGCGCAGGCGCGCGTCGGCGGCCGCGTCCGCGACGCCGTAGAAGTAGTTGAGGAAGTCGCTGCCCCACTCGGAGAAGTGGCCCGCCTTGCGCGCGAACCGGAGCAGGAACTCGGCCCCGCGCCGCGCGGCGCGCGCGCACTCTTCCGGCCTGTAGCCAGACGTCTTCACGTGAAGGTTATCGCAGCTTCGCCTCCCGTACGGAACCCTTATGGTGGGAGGCAGCGAAGCCCGACGACGAAATCAAACGTTTATAGCCGTGCGTCGTCGCCACTCGATGGCGGCTCGATGCCAAGAAACTCTCTATAAATTCTGTCCCTGTAATCCTTCCCTATTTCATTAACAGCATTAATGAAAGATTGGTAAGTTCCCTTCCCGCCTACTTTCTCCCAAAACTCATCGCCTATTAGAACTACTTCGTCTTCTTTCATGTTGAACCAACGTGAAGGGAAACTCCATGCATAATTTTCTTTTCGCCCGTAAGGATTGTAAGGCAGCGCGTAGTAAGCCCCGTCAACTTGCACAGGTTCCATGGCGTATAACTTTAGTATTTTTTCTTTGCTAACCTTAGTCTGGTCGCTGTTGGGAAGCGGCGCTTCAAGCTCGAAGACGTACCGCTCGTTGCCCCTCTTATTCTTCGCGTACACGCCACAGTCAACTATAACTGGCAACAGTTCGCCCTTACCTGCCAATACGTATGCTAACTCTTTCTCCCAATCCGGCCTTTCCTTCTCCCCTTCTTCTTTGTATGAATTTAATTGCAGCTTACCAATCACTTGACGGATACGTTTGAGACGCCCACTTCTGACATTTCCTCTTATCTTATAACCGGCGACGGCGTAACCTAGCCTTCTTTGTGCGACTAAGGCTATCAGCAATTCCCACCCCTTCCCGAGTGACTCGACTATTCGTTGTTGAAAGAAGGAAAGCCTGAAAAGCTCTTCCGAAACGAGTGAGGTATATAAAGGATTTGACTTGAGCACTTCATAGGATGAATTCGCGGCGGCCCGAACGCCTACATCATCAACAAGTGCCCGCACAATAGATTCGACCCCTATCTTGATTTCATCATGCTGGCTAGACATAAGGCGAGTGTACAGGATTTTAAACTGAGGGTTAACCAAATTACTCTAGTAGACAGAAGCCTCCAACATCCGCGTTATAGTTTAAGCTGTTTAACTCTACAAAGAGTTCTGGCCGTTCGTTGAGGATTTATTAGGGGCTCTTGATTGGAGCGACCTGCTTTTCATAAAATGAATAGTGTGGGTATATCGTAACGGAGAAAGGATATCGTCGGAAATGCGTTAGTTTAAGACCTGACTAAACAGCATACGATTATGGCGAAACCAATCCCACCTACAGAATTATTAGCCCAAGAATTTCTGCAACGGATAAAGAAACTACGTGCTGAAATTGAGCCTCTTCGAGTTCTTAAGGCTCGCGCTTACCGAATCAGTTCGTCACACGTGTTAATTCGTGCGGCCACTGAGGGAAACAAACGGTATTTCTTCGGGCTTAACTACATCACAGCGGAAGAAGTTGCCAATCTTGACAATTCTTTCTTCGCATTCATCTGTGGCTCCCTTGAACGTACGCTAATCGTTCCGGCGTATGTGTTGATGGAACATCTACCTTTAATTAGTCATGACAGAAATGGTGAATATAAAATCACAGTAGATGAAAATCTCGACATCGTTCTTGCCGGACGCGGCAACCGTCTAAATTGTACCAACTTTATTAACGCACTAGATTTATTACTAAGACCGCCGAAGCTTGTCGGGGGGAGAAGCACCGTAGAAGAGAGCTTGCACTCGGTTGTGCAAGGGCGCTTGCTAGAGATAGGTAACATCCGCGGTTATCAAACATTCTGTCCAAATAAATCCAAAAAGTTTAATGGTAGGCGGCTTGATGACATAGCAACCCTGCGCGTTTGTCCGCAATTACAATTCTCTGAGTATGAGATATTACGGCAGATAGATGTTATTTGGTTTCGAGAGAAGAATTCGAAACTTCTACCGGAACGTGCCTTTGAGGTCGAACTGTCTACAGGTACGTGGTCGGGCGTTGGTAGGATGGCTACGCTTTTGGACTACGCAAACGTGTCTTGCTATGTGATCTCTAGCGAGTTACGCAAATATCAGCAGGTAATGAGTTCCTTTGCCGACTTTCAGCCGCGTTATAAGCATATCCTCACAGAAGCAATTGGTGAGCTTTATTCTGCCGAATTAAACTTACGTCAACTGCGCGCGGATATAGGTTTGTGATTGGGGCAACCTAATACTCGCATATCCGTTAGCCTCCCTGTCAAAAAAGGGTAGCTAAGAGCCTTAGCTACCCTTAGCTTCGCGCGCGCGGCCCTCGTCGGTCGGGTCGGGCGGGCGCGAGGCGACGGCGCCGTCTTCGGGCGGGCGGCGTTTGTAGCGGTGCGTGACGGGGCGGCGGCGGCCGACGCCGATGGCGTGGCGCGAGATGATGAGCGTCGGCGGGAGCTGTCGCCGCTTGAACTCGTTGGCGGGCGACTCGACGCGGTTGAGGATGTCGTAGACGAGGGCGCGGTCGTGCCCCTCGGCGACGATCTCCTCGGGCGTGGCCTTGCGCTCGAAGTAGAGCCGCAGGATGGGGTCGAGCGCGTCGTAGGGCGGCAAGGATTGGTCGTCGAACTGGTCGGGCGCCAGCTCGGCCGACGGGCGCTTGTCGATGATGGCCCACGGGATCAGCTCGCCGCCGCGGTTGATGTGGCGGGCGAGGGCGTAGACCTCGGTCTTGAGCACGTCGCCGATGACGGCGAGCCCGCCGTTCGTGTCGCCGTAGAGCGTGCAGTAGCCGAGCGCCAGCTCCGACTTGTTGCCCGTCGAGAGCAGCAGCCGCCCCTCGGCGTTCGAGACCGTCATCAGGATGTTGCCGCGCAGGCGCGACTGGAGGTTCTCGGCCGCCAGGGATTCGCCGCCGCGCGAGGGCTTGGTGAGCGCCAGCTCCTTCGTCAGCACCTCGAAGGCCGCGCTGATGGGCCGCTCGACGACCGGCATCCCGTAGTTCCTGCCCATCGCCACGGAGTCCTCGACGCTCCCGCGCGACGAGAAGGGCGAGGGCATCATCACGCCCAGGACGTTCTCGGCGCCGATGGCCTCGCAGGCGAGCGCCGCGACGACCGCCGAGTCGATGCCGCCCGAGAGGCCGAGCAGGGCGCGCCTGAACCCGTTCTTGCGCGCGTAGTCGCGGATGCCCAAGACGAGCGCGCTGCGCACGGTCTCGACGTCGTCGCCGGGCAGGCAGCGCTCGTCGCGCGCGCCGCAGTCGAGGTCCACGGTGCCGACGAACTCCTCGAAGGGCGGCGCCTGAAGGATGGTCTCGCCGCGGCAGTCGGTGACGAGCGAGGCGCCGTCGAAGATGATGCCGTCGTTGCCGCCGACGAGGTTGACGTAGACGACCGGGAGCCCCGAAGCCTTCGAGCGGTGCGAGACCATCGAGCAGCGCTGCCCCATCTTCGACTTGTTGAAGGGCGAGGCGTTGGGCGAGACGATGAGCTTCGCCCCCATCTCGATGACCTCGTCCGTCGGGTCGTGCGCGTAGAGCCTCTCCTTCCAGAAGGTCTTGTCGTTCCAGAAGTCCTCGCAGACGACGACGCCCAAAGGCTCGCCGCCCACGTCGAAGAGGCGGCGCCGCTCCGACGACTGGAAGTAGCGCGGGTCGTCGAAGACGTCGTACTCGGGCAGCAGCGTCTTGTCGGCGAAGCCGACCAGCTCGCCGTCGCGGATGACGGCCGCCGAGTTGAAGAGTCGGCGGCCGTGCGCGGCGCCCGTCGGGCGGACGGTGCCGACGACGGCCGTCAGCCCCTTCGTCGCCGGGATGATGCGCTCCAGGGGCTTGAGCGACGACTCGGCGATGTCGCGGTCTAAGAACCAGTCGAGCGAGGTGTAGCCCTGGACGGCCACCTCGGGGAAGACGACGAGGTCGGAACGCTCGGCCCTCGCCTGCTCGATGGCGCGCAGAATCTTTTCGGTGTTGCCCTCGTAGTCGCCGTTCGTCGTGTTGATTTGACCTATGGTGACGCGCATCTCGGAAACTCTGCCCCTCGGATTTATCAGCCCCCGGCACTCAAGGACAGCCAAAGGGCCGCGGGTTGGGAACGACGCGCTGCGCCCGGCCGGGCGCGCAAGGCGTCACCTGCGGCGTATCACGCCGAGGAGTTTTTCGGCGCGCGCCGGGTCGATGCGCAGGAGGCGGTTGTATTGCTCGGTCGCCTCGCGCACGTTGCCGGAGGCCGCGTACACGGCGCCGAGGTTGAGCAGCGCCTGCGCGAAGTTCGGCCTGCGCGCGAGCGCGGCGCGGTAGGACTCGACGGCGCCGGCGTTGCGCCCGAGCTGCTGGTAGACGTTGCCGCGCAGGTAGTAGAAGTCGGTCTGCGTCGCGGGCGCGCTCTCGAAGGCCGAGGCGGCCTCGCGGAAGGAGTCGAGGGCGCGCTGCTTCTGGCCGAGCTTGTCGAAGGCTACGCCCTGGTAGTAGAGCGTCTCGCCGTCGCCGGGCTTCAGGCCGAGGGCGCGCCGGCAGGCCGAGAGCGCCTCTGTGTGTTGCCCGAGGTCGTTGAGCGCGCGGCACATGTTCGTGAAGGCCATCTGCTCCTGCGGGTTGAGGGCGGCGGCGCGGCGCGCCGCGTCGAGCGACGCCTGATGCCGGCCCGAGAAGCTGTAGTACCAGCTAAGGCCGACGTAGGAGTTGACGGCCGTGGCGTCGTTGGGGTGCAGGCTGATGGCGCGCAGGGAGGCGGCGACGGCCGCTTCCGGGTGGCCCAGCTCGTTCTGCACGTTGGCGATGAGGTCTTGCGTGTACGCGTCGTCCGGCAGTAGCTCGGCCGCGCGCCGGAGCGAGACGAGCGCGTCGCCGTAGCGGTCGAGGTTTATGCGCGCGATTCCCGCGGCGCGGTGCGCGAAGCCGTTACTCGGGTCGAGGGCCAGCGCCCGGTCGTACTCGGCCGCCGCCGCCGCGTACTCGCCGAGCGCCAGGTGTGAGTCGGCGAGTCCGAGGCGCCCGCTCATGTAGTCCGGTTTTATGGCGGTCGAGCGCCCGAAGGAGTTGAGGGCCTCCGCGTACCGCTTGGTGGCGTAGTAGGCGGTGCCCATGCCCCAGTGCGCGAGGTGGTGATTCGGGTCGGCGGCGACGGCCAGCCGGAAGTGCGAGAGGGCCGTGTCGTACTCGCCGAGCGCGGAGAAGCAAAGCCCCATGTTGTGGTTTATGTTCGAGTCGTTCGGGGCCGCCGCGAGGGCGAGGCGGTAGAGCGTGACGGCCTCGCGGAAGCGGCCCGCGCGCTGCTCTTCGAGCGCCCGCCGGAAGTAGTCCTGGGCCGTGGCCTTCTGCCGCTGCTGCGCCTGTGGCGGTGTGCCGCCCCCCCCGGCGCGCGCGGCGGCCTCGGCTTCAGGTAGGACGCACACGAGGGCGAAAAGGAAAAGGGTCGTGAGAGAGATTCTGCTCGGCATGATTTACCCTCCGACGGTCGCGCTTGTGTCCCGGGGCCCCGACTCCGCGTCGTAAGTCCGCACATTCTAAACGTAAGGGAATGGGAAAGGAAGGAGAAGGCGATGAGCGGGGCGGCAATCGGCGGGCGGCGGTTCTACCACCTTCCGCCTGCCTATTACCGCTCACCGCCTTCCGCCGCCCGCTTCTTCCCGTGCCCGCCGCCGCCGGGCGTCTCGATGCGGACGCGGTCGCCGGGCCGGAGGTCGCGTGAGCCTTTGGCTTCCAGCTTCGACGCGCGGCCGTCGCGGACGACCGCGTCGCGGCCGGGCTTGCCGTCTTCGCCGCCGGCGAGGCCATAGGGCGCGCGGGCGCGGCGGTCGGCGAGGAGCGACATGCGCGCGGGGACGAGCGTCTCTATCTCGCGCACCACGCCGTCGCCGCCCCGCCACGCGCCCCGCCCGCCCGAGCCGCGGCGCAAACGGTAAGCGCGCACGCGCAGCGGGTAGGCGTACTCCAAAGCCTCGGCCGGCGTGTTCAGGCTGTTGGTCATGTGCGTGTGGACGCCGCCCACGCCGTCCGACGTCGGGCGCGCGCCCATGCCGCCCGCGACCGTCTCGTAGTAGGCGAACTCGCGCCCCGTCCGCGGGTCGGTGCCGCCGATGGTGAGGTTGTTCATCGAGCCCTGGCTCGCCGCCGGGACGCGCCCGGGCAGGGCCTTCGACAGGGCCTTGAAGAGCACGTCCACGATGCGCTGCGAGGTCTCGACGTTCCCGCCCGCGACCGGCGCGGGGTGCGAGGCGTTGACGACCGTCCCCGGCGGCGCGTTAACCTCAATCGGCTCCATCAGGCCGGCGCTCGCCGGCACCTCCTCCGCGCCGACGAGGCAGCGGAAGACGTAGGCCACGGCCGAGACCGTGATGGCCTCGACGGCGTTGACGGGCCCCGACACCTGCGGCGCGCTCCCCTCGAAGTCCACGCGCGCGCGCTCGCCCTCCACCTCGACGCGGACGCGGATGCGGACCTCGCCGGGCCGGACGCCGTCGGAGTCGAGCGCGTCTTCGGCCTCGTAGACGCCGTCGGGGATGGCGCCGAGCGTCGCGCGCATCATCCGCGCCGAGTACTCGATGAGGTGGCGCGCGTACTCCCCGGCCTCGCGCGCGCCCGCGCGCCCGACTATCTCCAGCAGCCGCGCCGCGCCCGTCTTCAGGGAGCCGACCTGCGCCTCGAAGTCCGCGCGCCGCTCGCGCTCCACCCTCACGTTCGCCATCAGCAAACGCATCACGTCCCCGTTGACGCGCCCGCCGCGCACGAGCTTGACCGGCGGAATCCTCAGCCCCTCGCCGTAGACGTCGGTCGCCATCCCCATCGAGCCCGGCGTCGCCCCGCCGATGTCCGCGTGGTGCGCGCGGTTCGCCACGTAGAAGGCGGCCCGCTGTTTCGGCTTCGCGCCGAGGAAGACGCCCGCGACGAGCGTCACGTCCGGCAGGTGCGTGCCGCCGGCGAAGGGGTCGTTGAGGACGACGACGTCGCCGGGGCCGACGTCCGTCTCGCGGAGCGCCGCCGCGACCGCCATCGGCATCGAGCCGAGGTGAACCGGCATGTGGTCGCCCTGCGCGACGACGCGGCCCGCCGAGTCGAAGACGGCGCACGAGTAGTCGCGCCGCTCCTTGATGTTCGGCGAGTGCGCCGTGCGCCGCAGCGTCAGGCCCATCTCCTCCGCCACGGAGGTGTAGAGCGCGCGGTAGATTTCCAGCGTCGTCGGGTCGAAACCCCTGCCCTTTTTCATAACTCGATAACGAGGTTGCCGCGCGCGTCCGTCGCGGCGCGGGCGCCCGCCGGGACGAGCGTCGTCGAGGAGTATTCTGTGACGACGCACGGCACGCGCAGCCGCGCGCCCGCGCGCAACTCCTCGCGGCGGTAGACGGCCGCCTCGCGCGCGCCCTCTTCGAAGTGGACGTGCGCCGCGCCGTGCGGCTTGACGAAGGCGCCGCCGACCGGCGTCCGGCGAGGCCGCGCCTCCTTCAACTCTTCGACCAGCCCGGCGGAGAGCAGTCGCGCGCTCACCACCTCGACCGCGTCGGCCGTCTGCGCGTAGCCGTAGCGCGCCTCGTGCTCGCGGTGGAAGCGCTCGACCAGCCGGCGCCCCTCCTCCCACGCCACCTCCAGCTCGAAGGACTGCCCGCGGTAGCGCGCGGCGACCGTCCGCGTGTGACGCTGCCGCGCTTCGGTGAAGCCCTCGCGCCTGAGCGCGGCGCGCGCCTCGCGCTCCATCGCGTCGAACGCGCGTCCGACGCGCGCCGCCGCCTTCGCGCCCGCGCCGGAGGAGGCGTCGCCCACGACTTCGAGCATGAGCGTGCGGCCGAGGCTCTTGACCACGTCGGCGCGGAGACACCCGAGCGCCGAGAGCGCGCCCGGCTCGCGCGGCACGACGACGCGCGGGATGCGGAGCGCCTTCGCCAGCTCGACCGCGTGCAAGCCCCCCGCGCCGCCGAAGGTGACGAGCGTGCAGGCGCGCGGGTCGAAGCCGCGCTCGACCGAGACGGCGCGCAGCGCCCGCTCCATCCCCGCGTTGACCACGCGCACGACCCCGAGCGCCGCCTCGACCGCGGACACGACGCGCCCGGAAGCCTTCGACATCTCGCGCGCGAGCGCGGCCAGCGCTTCGGCCGCGCGCCCTTCGTCGAGCTTGAACTCGCCGCCCAACAAATCGGCCCCGCCGAACCTTCCGAGGACGAGATTCGCGTCCGTCACCGTCGGCAGGTTCGAGCGGCCGTAGCAGGCCGGGCCGGGGACGGCGCCCGCCGACTGCGGCCCGACGCGCAAACTCCCGCCCGCGTCCACGCGCGCGACCGAGCCGCCGCCCGCGCCCACGGTGTGGATGTCGAGCACGGGCACGGCCACGGGCAGGCCCGCCACGCTCGCCTCGTTCGTCAGGCGGAGCCGGTTGCCGGGGCAGAGCGCCACGTCGGTCGAGGTGCCGCCCATGTCGAACGTGATGACGTCTTCGAAGCCGGCCTCGGCCGCGGCGCGCGTCGCGCCGACCACGCCGCCGGCCGGCCCCGAGAGGATGGTGCGCACCGGCTCGGCGGCGGCCGAGCGCGCGGAGGCGCTGCCGCCCGAAGACTGCATCACGCGCAAGGCACGCGCCGCGACGTGCGCGCCGAGCCGCCCGAGGTAGGTGCCCATCAGCGGTTGCAGGTAGGCGTTGATGGCGACGGTCGAGGTGCGCTCGAACTCGCGGTACTCGGGGAGGATTTTGTGCGAGACGGAGAGCGGGACGCCTTCGAGCCCCGAGGCCAGCGCGCGCTCGACGCGCCGCTCGTGCTCGGGGCGCGCGAAGGAGAAGAGCAGGCAGACGGCGACCGACTCGACGCCCACGCGCTTCAACCTCCTGACGAGGGCGGCGACCTCCTCGTCGTCCAACTCCTCGACGACCGAGCCGTCGGCGGCCACGCGGCCGCGGACGCCGAAGCGCAACCCGTCGGCGACGAGCGGCGCCGCGCGCGTCCAGTCGAGGTCGTAGAGGCTGCCGCGCGCCTGCCGCCCGATGACGAGCACGTCCTCGAAACCCTCGTTCGTGACGAGCGCCGCGCGCGCGCCCTTCCGCTCCAGCAGGGCGTTCGTCCCGACGGTCGTCCCGTGCACGACTTCCAGGTCGCGCACGCGCACGCCCGCCTCGCGCGCCACGCGGCGCAGCCCCTCGGCGATGGCGCGCGAAGGGTCGTCCGGCGTCGAAGGCACCTTGAAGACGCGCGCCCCGCGCCCCACGTGATACACGAAGTCCGTGAACGTCCCGCCCGTGTCCACGCCCACGCGCACCCTTTTCATCATTCCTTCAGTCTCACCTTCGGCCAGCGGCTCGTGTCGGGCGTGGCGTCGGGGCCGCCGCAGTCGTCTTGGCGGCGCGCCTCGACGACGCGCGGGCGGCCGCGCGCGAAACTGTAGCGGACGTAGAGGCCGCAGGTGCCCATCGCGTCCGCCTTCGACATCAGGAGCAGCTCGCGCGTCCGCGGGACGAACTTCGTGAGCGCGCGGACTTCGGAGTAAGGCAGCGGGCGCCCCGCCTCGTCCTCGCCGTCGAAGCCCTTTAGCTTGAGCAGGCGCGGGCGGCGCGGGCGCCGCTCGTCGTAGAGGACGAAGACCGCGCCCGGCTGCACGCCGCCGCCGTCGCAGACGACCTCGACTAAGTGGAGGCCGCGGCCCAGGCGGTGAAACTCCAGGCCGCCGTAATCCTCGCCCGGCGGGTAGGCGGCCCGGTAAGCCTCCTCGCACGCCTCCGGCCACGCGAGCACCTTGCGCCACGCCGCGCGGTCGGCGCGCTTCGCGTCTCCCTTGACGCGCGGCACGCCCTGCGCCGCCGCCGGCCCCGCGCACGCCAGCACGACGGCCAGCGCCGCGAGGGCGCTCCGCCCGCGAGTCTTCGACCTCGCCCGGCCGCCCCTGAAAAGGTGCTCACACTTGCTCAAGGTCTCGCGTCCCCTCGGATTCACCAGGCCCGCGCGCCGCCTTCAGCGCGGGAGCGTCTCGGACAGCAGGCGGAAGACGTTGCCGCCCATGACGGCCCTGACCTGCGAGTCGTCGAAACCTGCTTCGAGCAGCGCCTCCGTGACGAGGACGACGCCCCTCGCGTCGAAGGGCTGACTGACCGCGCCGTCGAAGTCTGAGCCGAGCGCGACGTGCTCGACGCCGGCGACGTCGGCCGCGTGGCGGACGGCGCGCGCCACCGCCCGCGCGTCCCTCCCGCACGTGGCCGCCTCCCAGTAGCCGATGCCGATGACGCCGCCCGTCGCCGCTATCCTCCTCAACTGCTCGTCGGAGAGGTTGCGGTTGTTGTCGCACGTGCCCCGCACGCCCGTGTGCGAGACGACGACGGGGCGGGTCGAGACGGCGAGCACGCCGTCTATCGTCGCGGCCGAGGCGTGCGCGAGGTCGACGAGCATCCCGCGCGCCTCCATCCGGCGAATCATCTCGCGCCCCTTCTCCGTCAGCCCCGTCTTCCTCTCGCCGTGCGCCGAGCCGCCCCACTCGTTGTCGTAGAAGTGCGCCGGCGCCATCATGCGGAAGCCCGCCTCGAAGAGCACGTCCACGTTCGCCGCCTCGCCTTCGAGCGGGTACGCGCCCTCCAGCCCGAGCAGGCCCGCGACCGCCTGCGGGTCGTGCCCGCGGCGTTCGAGGAAGCGCCCGAGGTCTCCGGCGTCGCGGACGACGCAGAGGCGGCCGCCCGAGCGCGCCGCCGCGGCGTGGAGTTTTTCCGACTGGTAGAGCGCGCGCCCCAGCAGGCTCCGCCACGTCCGCGGCGGCCAGCGCCCGGCGACGGCGAGCGCCGTCACGCCGTTCCAGCCGCCGGGGTTGCTCTCGTAGTTCGGGGAGAAGGGCGTCCTGGTGACGACCGTGAAGAACTGAAGCGCGACGCCGCCCTCGGCGAGTCGCGGGACGTCCACGTGCCCACGCGACCCGCGTTCGAGCAAGTCCCTGTCCCACAGCAGCGTGTCGGCGTGCATGTCGGCGACGAGCAGAGCCCGGTGCAGCGAGCGCGCGCGCTCCGACGCGCCGTACGGCGGCCCCGCCCGCGTCCCGTTGAGCACGCGCTCGGCCAACGACGCCGCCAACCCGAAGAAGACGAACGCGCCCACCGACACGAGCAGACCGACGGCCGTGAGCTTTTTCTTCATGAAGAATAGCAGGCAGTAACGCCCGCCGAACGGGGCCTACCGTCTACTCCCCGACGGCGACGCGGCAGCCGGAGGCGTGGGAGGCGCGCGCGGCGTCGAGGACGAGCTGCGTGCGGTGGCCGTCTTCGAAGGTGGCCGCGCCCTCGACGTCCGCGCGGCCCTCGCGGAGCGCCGCGACTATCTCGCGCGCGAAGACGGTGAAGCCGCGCGACCACTCGTTGTCGCGCAGGCCCCCGGCCAGCGGCGCCGCCCCGACTTCGACCCCCTGCCACTCGCCGCCCCCGACGCGCGCGCGCGAGAGCCGGCCCGCGCCGTCGAGCCTGAGCGCGCCGTCGGTGCCGAAGACCTCGACCGTGTGCTCGGGCCGCCCCGCCTCCGTCATCGAGATGGAGACGACGCCCGTCGCGCGCTCGGCCGCGCCGCCGTCCTCGAAGTTGACGAGCAGGCTCGCCTCGTCGTCGCTCGTCACGCGCCTCGGCCCGCCCGACGCGGGGTCTTGCCGCTCCGAGACGTTGGTGGCGAGCGCGGCCGAGACGTGCGAGACGCGCGTGCCGAGCAGCCAGTGGAGCGCGTCCACGGCGTGCGACCCGATGGCGCCGAGCGCGCCCCCGCCCGCGCGCTCGTCCGACCACCAGTTCCACGGCCGCGCGGCGTCGGCGCGCGAGTCCGCGCGGAACAGAAACTTCGCGTGGCGCACGCGCCCCAGCTCGCCCGCCAGAATCATCTCCCGCATCAGACGCCGCGCCGGCAGGAACCGCAGCTCGTGGTCTACGAGCGCCAGCCTCCCCGCGGAGCGCGCCGCCCCGCACATGCGCGCGGTCTCGCCGGCGTCCATCGCCATCGGCTTCTCGCACAGCACGGCCTTCCCCGCCGCGAGCGCGCCGGCGGCCATCTCGGCGTGCGTCACCGGCGGCGTCACGATGCTCACGAGGTCAACGTCCTCGTGCCCGACCACCCCGCGCCAGTCGTCGGCGACGAACGAGATGCCAAACTCGCGCGCCGCGCCTTCGGCGTTCTCCCTCCGCCCGCTCGCCACCGCCACCACCCGCGCGCCCTCGCACGCCGCCCACCCGGGCAACTGCGTCGTCCGCGCGAACCCCGTCCCGATGACGCCGACGCCGATTGTCCTTTGACTTGTCACGAACGCACCGGCTTTCTGTTTGGATTGAACTGAGGTGGGTTATGCCCTCTGTAGGATTCGAACCTACAACCAACGGATTATGCCTGCCACTACGGCTTTCGCCGCGCGCCGCCGCGGGGGCGACGTTTGTGGTCTGGACTTTCCCTTCGCTTTACGCGTCTGCCGTCAAGTCTCTACACCTTCCCCGCCCGAACGCGCGGGGCTTGGCTCGGGATTACCGTCCCGCTTTCGCGGCTTAGGCTTCCCCGAATTTGGCAGATTCTACAGGCGCGCCTGAGACGAGCCCGCGCGGGCCGGGAACGAATGTGACGCGCTTGCAACCCAACTTTAAAGTCGTATGGGGGTTTCCGCGCGGGCGCAGAGACCTCCACTTAGACCTTCAAAGAACCGAGTCCGCTGCTCTAACCATTGAGCTAAGAGGGCACGTGTGTTGTGCTGCGTGATTATAAAGACCGGCTCCGGGCGCCGCAAGCGAGGCGTCGTGGAACGACGGGCTGAAGGCGCCGGGCTTTCAGTTCGTCGTCCGGCCTTCCCCGCCCATCGCCTCTTTGAGCGCTTCGATCTGGGCGAGGTGGCGGGACTCGTGGGCGCCGACGAAGAGGAGCCACTGGTAGAGGTTGAGCGGCCCCCAGCCCGGGTGCGGGAAGCGCAGGGCGTGGCCGTCGGCGCGCTCGATGCGCGGGCGCAGGGCGTGGAGCGCGGCGCGCGAGCCGGCCAGCGCCGCGAGCGATTCCGAGAGCGGGCGCGAGTCGCCGGGCCGCACGGCCTCGGGCGCCTCGATCTTGACGCCGCGGCTGCGCTCGACGAACTCCTCGATGGAGACGGGGGCGAAGGGGGCGCCCGCGTCGCGCGGGGCGCCCGCCTCCTCGGCCTTCCCCAGGACCTTCCCGAGCAGCCCCGCCACGTTGCCCTCGACCATCGAGAGGTGCTCGCAGAGCTGCGCCACCGACCAACGGTCGGGCGCCGGGCGGAAGTGCTGCCGCTCGTCGCCCAGGCCCTCGACCGCGCGGAGCAGGCGCTCGCGCGTGGCGTCGAGGTGTCCGAAGATTTCGCTGACGCTGTGGAACTCCATAAAGGGGGTTAGCTCCTCGCGGCCGGTGCCGCCCGTAAGAGGCTGAGCACGGCCGCCTGCGGCGAGAGGCGGAGCACGTGCCAGCGCGGGTATTTGAAGACCGGCTCGTCGTGGTAGATGTGCACGAAGGCCGTCTGCGCGTAGACCGTCTCGGGCTCGACCCATTCGAGCCGGACGAAGGGGTTCATCGAGATGAGCAGCGCCTCGCTCGTCTGCTGGGGGGCGGGCTCGGCCGCCGCGCCGTTCTGCGCGGGCGCCGCGGCCGGCGGCGGCCCGCCCTTCTTGAAGACGCGCGCGTCGTACTCGGCGGAGGCGGCGCGCAGCGGCTCGCGCAAGGAGAGGCCGGCGCCGGTCGGCGCGCCCCCCGAGGCGTCGTAGACGGCCACGTCGTACTCGAACGCCGTCGCCACCTTCGAGCCGTCGGGCGACCACGCGGGCTCGACCGGGGTCACGCGGTCGTCGAGCAGGCGCTCGCGTCCGTCGAGCGTGAGGAGGCGCGGGCGCCCCGCGTGCGGGAAGCCCTCGCGGCGCTGCGCCTCCCACTCGTCCTCCTTGCAGGCGAGCGCGGCGACGGTCTGCCCGTCGGGCGACCACGCGAGCTTGAAGTAGATGAGCCCCTCGCGCGCGGTGAGCGGCCGCAGGTCGAAGCCGTCGCGGTTGCCGACGTAGACCTGCTCGGTGCGGAAGGTCTGTGTCGAGGGGATGAGCGGCGCGGTCGTCGGCGCGGGCTGGGCGTCGCCGGCGCCCGCGCCGGGCGGCGCGAGGTCGGGCGGCGTCGGCGCCTGCGTCTCCTCGTCGGGCGTCGGGGCGGCCGAGAGCGCGGGGTTGCGCACGCCGCTGAAGACGATGCGCTCGCCGTCGGGCGACCAGGCGACCTCGCCGGGGAAGACGCCCGTCAGGTCGGCGGGCAGGACGTTGCGGATGAAGGCGCCCTCGGCCGAGTAGAGGTCGATGCGGAAGTCGGTGTCGGTCGCGCTCGTGCCGTAGAGCGCGAGCACGCGCTGGCCCCTCGGGTCGACGACCGTGCGGATGAGCGCGTCCGCCTGGCGCTGCGTCTCGAAGGCGGTCTTGACGGCGCCCGAGACTTCCTCGGGGTCGTCGCGGCGCAGGGGCTCCGGCACGGACTCCTCGGCCGCGTCCGGCTCGAAGCGGAAGGCGAGGCGCTCGGCCGGCACGTCGCGCAGGCTCTTCGGCACGACGGTCAGGCCCGCCGACTCCTTGAGCTGCCGGCAGCCCGGGGCCGCGCAGAGCGCGGCGGCCAGCAGCGACGCCCACAGACTTTTTCTCATCCCGCCCGGCACCCTCAAAGCCCCCCCGCCCGAGCCACCGCCGCCCGAAGGGCGCGCGGACGCTCCCGAGTTTTGAAGGGCGATGATAGGGAGCGGCGCCGCGCGCTGTCAACGAGCCGCGCCGCGGCGGCCCGCCGTCACGGGGAGGAGAGCAGGAAGACGTCCCACGCCCAGCGGCCCGCCTTCGCGCCCTTCGCGTCGTCCACCTTCGCCCGGTAGCGGAAGCGGTTGCCGTAGGCGTCCGTCCGCTTCGACTCCTTGTAACCGAGGTGGAGGCGCGCCACGTCGAGCGCGGGGAGGGCGTGCAGCTCGCCGGGGTCGGAGACGCCGTCGTGGTTCGCGTCCCGCCACAGCCGCAGCGAGGGGTAGACGGCGTCGCGGCCGTCTATCACGCCGTCGCCGTTGCCGCCGCCCTCCGGCCGGTCGAAGGCGGCGAGCGCGAGGAGGCCGTTGGGGGCGGCCGACTCCGGCTGCGCCGTGTAGTCGCCGAACATCTCGGCGCCGGATTCGATGAGGCCGTCGCCGTCGCGGTCGAGCGCGAGCCAGGCGTCGTCGGAGCCGGCGGCCGTCCAGGAGAGGCGGTCGCGCGTCCCGTTGCCGTTGAGGTCGAAGCGGACGCCGCCGTCCACGTCCGTCAGCGCGAAGCCGTCGCCGGCGACGTCCACGAGGACGGGCGAGCCGCCGCAGGTGTCGCACCCGATGCAGCTGCAACTGAAGGAGGGGTTGTAGGTGCCGCCGTTGCGCTCGCAGCGCTCGATGAAGGCCGGGGTGCGGTCGCAGACGCAGCAGTTGTTGCCGTCGTTGTACGAGCCGGAGGGGCAGCCCGCCGAGAGGGGGTACTGGCAGACGTTGACCTCGGGGCCTTCGGCGCACGGCTCGCAAGTCCACTTATAAAATTCGACGCCCGGCAGCTTCTCGCAGCCGCACGAAGGGTTGGGCTGGCAGGTGCCGCATGGGTTGGGCGTCGGCGTCGGGGTGGGTGTCGGCGTCGGCGTCTCCGTGGGCGTCGGGGTCGGGGTGGGCGTTGGAGTCGTCGAGTCGCACGGCTCGCCGTATTCACTCTCTTCACAGTAATGCTCAAACCCGGTCGAATCCGGACAAGCACGCAGGGTGTATATAATCGTATGGCAAGAACCAAACGGGTCTGAGCAGGCGGGGAACTGCATACGCCGAATCTCCCCGCAAGGGCTACAGGTCTGCCCGCCCAATTTCATCCACAAACATTCGGGCCGCGAAGTCTGGCAGCAAATGTCGCGCGCGGGCTTCGGCTCGGCGGTTAAGTCCTTCCTCGAAAAAGCCGCCAGCAAGAAGCTTACTGGCGGCATAGTGAGTCTTGGGGTGCAGGCCGAATCTACGAAAGTCCTCGGCGGCGGGTCGGCCATGCTTACGGTCTGCACGATACTCTCACCTCCCCCGCGGGGGTCGTTGGAGCTTCGCTGTCTCTTCATCGGCATCGGCGTGCCGTTCGTGCCCACAAACCCTGTGCCGTCCCCGAAGTTAATCACTTGGAAAACGAACTCAATCTTTTTGGGGTTGTTAATCCTCCCTTTCTCCCTTAAACCCTTCCACCCCCTGATGTGGTTGGCGGGCGGGTTGAGGGTAACGGCCTCACCCGAACGCAGCGGCACATCGTCAGGCTGAATCGGCTCGCCTAAGTCCACGAGGTCGTTCCTCCCGAATTTGTAGCTGAACGCATACATAGTCCCGTTCTCGTGGCGCACGTCCGGCATCCAGAGAGATATGAGCAGACAGTAGATGGGCTTCGTCCCCGTGTTGGTGACCTCAATCTCCACGTCGTCGAGCCAGTCCTCGTTCTTCGCGTCCTTCAGCTTCTCCGGCTTCTTTATCTTCACCTTAATCGGCAGGTGCTTCGGGATTTTATCCAACACCTCCCGCTCCCCCGCCTCCGGCCCCTGCGCCCGGCTGAACGACAGCCCGCAGAGGAGGACGAGCGAGGTAGAGAGGGCGAGGACGAGGGCGAATGCGTTCCGGCGTCGGAGCAGTGAACGGAGGCGGTGAGTGTTCATGGTGTCTCTCCTTTCGAGAGGCCGGCGAGCCTCGCAAGAGCCGGTGAGGGTCGGGCCGGGGCACGGCGGAAACTGTCTCGCCCGACTTATACGCCCGCCCCCGCCGCGGGTCAAGAAATAAGGGCGGAGGCGGAAGGGCGGAGTGACGGCGGTACGGCTTTGACCTCACCCTTCGTCCTTCGGCCTTCACCCCTTCACTTGTTCCGCCAGTCGGGCTTGCGCTTCTCCATGAAGGCGCGGACGCCCTCGTGCGCGTCCTCGGTCTTCATCAGCTCGTTGAGGTAGATGTCCTCGGCGCGTTCGAGGGCTTCGAGGAAGGGTCGGCCGCGGCCCGCGTCCATCGCGCGCCGCGTCATCTCCAAAGCCGGGGCGGACAGCTCGCGCAGCCGCCCGAGGACTTCCTGGAGCTTCGCCTCCAGCCGCCCCGGCTCGACGACGTGGCTGACGAGCCCGTCGCGCAGCGCCTCCTGCGCGTCGAAGATTTCGCCCGTCAGAATCAGCTCGCGCGCGCGCCGCTCGCCCATCACGCGCGGCAGCAGCACGGCCGCCACCGGCGGGAAGACGCCGAGCTTGATCTCCGGCTGGCCGAACTTCGCGCCCGCCGCCGCCAGCACCACGTCGCACGCCGCGACCAGCTCGCACCCGCCGCCGAGCGCCGCGCCCTCGACGACCGCCAGCGTCGGCTTCCCCATCTGCTCCAGCGTGCGGAAGACGTTGTGGAAGGATTCGAGCATCTGGTAGACGGTCTCCGGCTGGTGCTCCTCGACCGAGACGCCGGCGCTGAAGGCGCGCGACCCCTCGGCGGCGTCGAAGACGACCGCCACCACGTCGCGCATCAGCATGCACTCTGTGAGCGCCGCGTCCAGCTCGCGCATGAGCGCGATGGTGAAGATGTTCAGCGGCGGCCGCGCGAACGTCACGCGCGCCACCCGCTCCTCCACGCGAAAGCGTATGTGCTGGTAGGTGTCAGGCATAAGCATATAAGGAACGTGAACCGTGAACCGTGACGAGAAAGACCTCGCTCCTTACTTGTCACGGTTTACGGTTCACGGTTCACGACCTCGACACTTTATCACCCCCGCCGCGCACGAGCCGGAGGACGAAGTAGACCGGCAGGCTCAGCGCGAGGAGCGCGAGCGCGTAGAGGCTGTTCCCCGTGTCGCTCACGGCGGCGCCGGCGAGGAAGGCGACCGAGCCGGCGAGCGCCAGCGCCGTCGTCAAGGGGTAGCCCCACGCGCGGTACGGCCGCGCGGCCCCGGGCTCGCGCCGCCGCAGCACGAAGACCGAGAGGAAGACGAGCGCGAGGTCCGTGACGAAGAAGAAGGCGAGCGACGCGAGCAGCCGCTGGAACGTGCCGCCGAAGACGACGAGCAGCACCGCGACGGCCGTGCTCAGCGCGAGCGCGGCCGTCGGCGTCCCCCCGCGGTTGACGCGCGACGCCCCGCGCCAGAACAGGCGGTCGCGGCTCATCGCGTAGACGACGCGCGGCGCCGTCAGCGTGTTCCCGTTGACCGACGCGAGCAGCGAGACTATCGCCACCACGCCGATGACGACCCCGCCCTTCGGGCCGAAGAGGACTTGGGCCGCCGCGCCCGCCGCCAGCTTCTCCCCCGCCAGCCTCCCGTAGGGGAGCACGTAGAGCAGCGCCGCGTTGAAGAGCAGGTAGACGCCCGCCACGAGCAGCACGCTCCCGACCATCGCGCGCGGCACGTTGCGCGCCGCGTCGCGCACCTCCTCGCCGAAGTAGACCGTGCTGTACCAGCCGTCGTAGGTGTAGATGACGCCCTGGAGCGCGAGCACCGACGCCGTCAGCAGCCCGACCCCCGCCGCCGGCTCAGCGGGCGCCGCCGGCCCGCCCGCCGCCGCGCCGCCGCCCCACGCGAAGCAGGCCGCGATGAGCAGGGCGAAGGCGAGCGCCTTCAGCAGGCTCGTCAACTCCTGCGAGCGGCCGCCCCAGCGCACGCCGCGCCACTGCAAGAGCGCGAAGCCGACGGCCACCGCCGACGCGACCAAAGCCGCGCGCCCCGCGAGCGCCGGCACGAGCAGCCCGGCGTACTCGCCGATGACGAGCGCGACGGCCGCCACCGTCCCACACGTCGAGAGCCAGTCGCTCCAGCCGACGACGAAGCCCGGGTACTCGCCCAGGGCGCGCCGCGCGAAGACGTAGAAGCCGCCCGAGCGCGGAATCATCGTCCCCAGCTCCGCCACCGACACCGCGCCGAAGAGCGCGTAGACGCCGCCCAGCGCCCACGCGCCCATGAAGAGCCACGCGTTCGGCATCTGCGCCGCCACCTCGCCCGGCGTCCGCAGGATGCCCATCCCGATGGTGATGCCGACCGTCACCGCCAGCCCGAACACCACCCCGAGCACGCGCAGCAGGCGCCCGCGCCCGCCCGTCTCGACCGCGGCGTCGGCCGCCGGACTCTCGACTGTTGCCATGCGAGGCGTGCTCCTTAAAAGGCGGCGTTCAGACTTCCCCGAGTATCTGTCGCAGGTGGTGCTTGAGGTGTTCGACGTAGTCGCGCATCAGGTGTTCGAGCGTGGCGGGCTCTCCCGGGGTGACCTGCGCGAACCCTATCTCTCGCAGGTTGTGGCGCGCGCGCGGGCGCCGCCGCTCGGCCTCGGGCGCGTGGCGGCAGACGTGCGCGAGGTGGAGGTTGTAGAAGCGCCAGAGGTTGACGACGAGCGGCCACGGCTCGTCCGCGTACCTCTGCGCGCGCACCCAATCGTCCTGCGCGTAGCCGTCGAAGACGAGGTCTTCCTTGAACTGCGCGCGGACGAAGCGCTGGTGGTTGTTCGCGGCCGAGTCTACGAGGTGGCCGAGCGTCTCCTTCGCCGACCAGTCCCCCTCGCCGCGCCGCGCCGCCGCCTCCGCGTCGGTCAGCGAGAGCAGCCGCGCCGACGCCTCCTCGATTGTCCGCGTGAAATCTTCGAGCACGTCTTCCACGAGCCTCACCTCCGGCCGCGCCTGCGCGCGGGCGCCGGGCGCCGCCCGTCCTCCTCAATCTCGGCCGTCGTGGCGAGGAGGAAGCGGCCGCGGACGACCTCCCTGCCCCCGACCGTGCACGCCCAGTTGAAGCGCGTCGCGTGCGCCGCCCAGTCGAAGGCGGCGAAGTCGTCGGGGAAGTTGAGGTAGCCGAAGCGGTCGCCCTCGACCCTGACCTTCCGCTCCCAGCGCTTGCCCGTCCGCTCGGCCGTGACGACGAAGGTCGCCTCGTAGCCGTGCAGGTCGTCGTTCTTGTCGCGCACGCCGATGCGCACGCTCGGCGACTCCGACCACTGCCAGTGAACCTGCCGGACGGGCGCCGCCGCGCCGCCCGCCGCGAGCGCCAGGACGAACACCACCGCGCAGAGTCTTCTCATCCTCATCGTCAATCTCGAACTTCGAATTTGAAATTTCAAATCTTAAAGCGACTGGCCGCCGTCCACGACGAGGACGGCGCCCGTGATGTGGCGCGCGCGCGGCGAGCAGAGGAAGGCGACGGCGTGCGCGACGTCCTCGGGCTCGCCCATGCGCCCGAGCGCCGTCTCGGCGACGGCGCGCGCCCTGACCGCCTCGGGCAGGCGCTCGACCAGCGGCGTGCGGACGAAGCCGGGCGCGACCGCGTTGACCGTGACGCCGTGGCGCCCCAGCTCGGCCGCCGCCGAGCGCGTCAGCGCGACGAGCCCCGCCTTCGACGCGGCGTAGTTGGCGAGGCCGAAGCGCCCGCGCGTCGCCTCGATGGAGGCGACGTTGACGACGCTGCCGCCGGGCGCGCGGCGGAAGTGGCGGGCGGCGGCCTGCGTGTAGCTGAAGGCGCCCTTGAGGTTGGTGTCGAGGACGAGCTGCCACTGCTCCTCGGTCATCTCCCACAGCGGCGCGTCGGCCGTGGTGCCCGCGGCGTTGACCAGCACGTCCAAGCGGCCGAGCCGCGCGAGCGCCTCCTCGACGACCGCCGCGGCGCGCGCGTGCCCGCGCACGTCCGCGCGGAAAGATACCACGCGCCCGCCCGCGGCCTTCAACAAATTCTCGGCCGCCGCGAGCTGCGCCTCGGCCGCCGCGTCCACCAGCGCGAGGTCGGCCCCGCCCCGCGCCAGCTCCGACGCGCACGCGCGCCCTATCCCCGACGCCGCGCCCGTCACCAAAGCGACCTTGCCCTCGAACTCCAGCTTCATAAAGTTAAAGCCGCCGGCGCCCGGCCCCCGGCCTCCCGTCACTTCGGGAACGGCGCGCCGAGCCACGCTTGGTAGACGCGGCGCTGCTGTTCGCCGGCGCCGGGGAGGGGGACGATGCGGTAGGCGGCGGCGGGGCGCGAGCCGAGCTTGACCTTGAAGGTGCGCAGCTCGTCGCCGCGGAAGATGGTGAGCGTCACCTCGTCGCCGGGGCGCCTGTCGGCGAGGCGCGCGTTGAGGAAGTCGCGCGCCCCGCGGCTCCCGCCCGAGACGCCGGTGCTCTCGCGCGGGGCGCGGAAGCCGTCCACGGCGACGATTTCGTCCCCCGCGCTCAGGCCCTGCTCGTAGGCGGGCGTGCCCGCCGGGACGGTCTTGAGGACGAGCGCGCCGGGCAGCACCGCGCGCCCCACTATCTGCTCGCCGTCGCCCGCGAACGTCGCGCCGAGGAAGGCTTCGTCGGCGGCCGGGCGCCCGGCGGCCGTGCTCGCCCTGTCGAGCCGGAGGCCGGCCCACGCCAGCGCCGCGTCGTAGTCCAGCTCCTCGCGCCCGCGCACGTAGCGGCGGAAGAAGTCTTCCAGGCCCGCGCCCGCCGCGCGCTCGGCCGCGCGCTGCACGTCGGCGGCCGTGTAGTTGCGCCCCTTCTTCCCGAACTCCTCGTAGAGCGCGCGCAGCACGTCGTCGAGCGAGCGCGCGCCGGCGGAGCGCCCGCGGATTTCGAGGTCGAGCAGCAGGCCGACGAGCGCGCCCTTGTCGTAGTAGGAGACGGCCGAGTTGACCGTGTTCTCGTCAGGCCGGTAGTGCTTGATCCACGCGTCGAAGCTCGACTCCTCGGCGCTCTGCTCCAGGCGCCCGGGCGTCGCCTGCATCTTCTCAATCTCGCGCGCCATCACGTCGAGGTACTGCCGTTCGCTCATCAGCCCGGCGCGGCGCACGAAGAGGCTCTCGTAGTAGCTCGTCAGCCCCTCGGCGACCCAGAGCAGGCGCGTGTAGTTCTCGCGCGTGTAGTCGAAGGGGCCGAGCGCGTCGGGGCGGAGGCGCTTGACGTTCCAGAGGTGGAAGAACTCGTGCGCGAAGAGGGTGTGGACGTCGCGCAGGTCGTCGGGCGTCGAGAAGCCGAAGCGCTTGGCGGTGAGCGCCGTCGAGTTGAGGTGTTCGAGCCCGCCGCCGCCGCGCTCGCCGAGCATGAGGAGGAACGTGTAGTCGCGGTAGGGCGTGTCGCCCATCATGGCGACCTCGGCCTCGACTATCTTCTGCACGTCGCGCCGCAGGCGCTCGGCGTCGTAGCGCCCCTCGCCCTCGACGACGACGCGGTGCGGCACGCCCGCCACGTCGAACGAGAGGACGCGCAGGTCCCCGGCGAGGAAGGGCGAGTCGTAGAGGACGTCGAAGTTTTCGGCGCGGAAGGCGTTCGCCGCGCCCTCGGCGGCGGGCAGGCCCGTGGCGAGCTTCCAGTCTCCGAACGGCTCGACGCGCAGCGTGGCGGGCGCGCCTAAGAATCCGTTCGGGTACATCAGGAGGTTGGCGTTGTTCCAGAAGGCGTGGCGGTCGTTCAGCTCGCTCGTGCGCACGGTCAGCTCGTTGGCGTAGACCGAGTAGCGCACGCGCACCTCGCGCGCGCCGTTCGTCTCGACGCGCCAGGTGTTCTTGTCCGACTTCGCCCAGGCGAGCGCGCGCCCCGCGCCGTCCCCGGCGGCGAAGTCCTGCACGTGGCGCCCGAACTCGCGGACGAGGTAGGAGCCGGGCGTCCAGACCGGCATCACCAGCTCGACGGCGGCCGGCGCCGCCTTCGGGTAGCGCAGCCGCGCCGAGACCTCGAAGAGGTGCGTGTGCGGGCGCGGCATCGAGACCGTGTACTCGACCTCGGGCGCGTCCGCCGGGACGGCGCGCGAGCGCTGGTCGGGCGCCTGCGCGCGCAGGGCGGCGGAGGCGGACAGGAGCAGGCACGCCGCGAGGGCGAGCGACTTCGCGCGGGTGTGTCGCATCGTGCTTAACACTTCCTTCGTCGGGATGAATTGTGCGGGAGAAAAGTTCGGTTGAATCTTACAACGAAACGCGGCGCGCGGGCGAACGCTTCCGCCGCAGGTCGGAGTTGTGTCAAACTCTCGCTAAAAGCTCGGGGGTTTAAAGACGATGGCGATTGTGGCCTGTGCGAAGTGCGGCGCGAAGAACCGTGTGGACGAGCGCGTGACCGTCGTCGGCAAGCAGCCGGTGTGCGGCAGGTGCGGCGCGGGGCTACGGCAGGGAGAAGCTGAGGAGCCGCGTCCCTCCGGCGCGGGCGCGGCGGGCGGCGGCGACGCGAAGCCGCTGGCCGTCACCGACTGGACGTTCGCGCGCGAGGTAATTGCCGCCTCCCGCGCGCGCCTCGTGCTGCTCGACTGCTGGGCGGAGTGGTGCGGCCCGTGCCGCGTGGTCGCGCCCGTGCTCGACGAGCTGGCCGCGGAGTCGGCCGGCCTCTACCGCGTCGCCAAGCTCGACGTGGACGCCAACCCGGAGACCGCCGCCGCGCTGGGCATCCAGTCCATCCCCACCATCTTCATCTACAAAGGCGGCCAGCCGGTCGAGCGCATCGTCGGCGCGCAGCCCAAGCAGGTCCTCGCCGCACGCCTCTCGGCGCATCTGTAAAAGCCGTGAACCGTGAACCGTGAACCGTGACGAGAAGGAGCAGCCGCCTTCTTCTCGTCACGGTTCACGGTTTACGGTTCACGCTCTTGTCACGGTTCACGGTTCACGGCTATTGCACGTTGACGGTCACCTGCTGCTTGCCGCAGGGCGAGTTGAAGGTGACGAGGAAGGCGCCGGTCTTGGGGCTGACGGAGGTGATGGTGAAGCGCGCGCCGTTGCCGTCGGCGGGGGCGCGCGGCTCGGCGAGGATGATGATGTCGGCCCAGTTCGGGGTCGAAGGGTCTATGCGCGCGGGCGCCCGGCCGGAGTAGTTGTCGAGGCCGAGGGCGACCGTGGCCGAGCCGCCGTTGGCCTTGACGCTGAGCGCCGTCTCGGCGGCCGTCAGCGCGCACGCGCCGCCCGGCTCCGGCCTGTTAGACGGCGCGGGCGCGGGCGTGGGCGAAGGCTCAGGCGCGGGCGAAGGCTCGGGCGCGGCCGTCGCTTCGGGCGTGGGCGAAGGCGAAGGCGTCGGCGCAGGAGTTGGCGTCGAGGTCTCCGCGGGTGTTGGCGAGGGAGCCGGCGTCGGCGTCGCGGCCGGCGTCGGTTCGGGCGTGGGCTCGGCGGCGGGCGCGGTCGCCGGGGCCGCGGGGACTTGCGCGGGCGTGGCCGTCGTCGTCGCCTCGGCCGCGGCGGGCCGCGCCGCGGCCGGGGCGGGGCGCGCGGCGGCGGTCGCGGGCGACTCCAGGAGTTTGTCGAGTCCGTTGAGCGAGCCGTTGTTGAGCCGCTTGTAGAGCGCCTCGATGGTGGGCAGGAATTTCGGGTCGGGCTGCGCGCGGTAGCTCGTGACGTAGGCGCCGAGCGCCTCGCGCCCGCTCCCGCTCGCTTCGAGCGCGGCGCCCAGACGCCACTCGGCCGTGCGCCACCAGAGTGTCCCCTCGGGCAGCACGCTCACCGCGCGCCGCAGCCGCACCGCGGCCTCCGCCGTCTGACCCTGCCCGAAGAGCGCCCAGCCCGCCAGCGCCTCTATCCTCCCGCGCAGGACCCTTGAGAGCGTGTCGCGCTGCACGCCGAGCATGCTGAGCGGCGCGTCCTGCTCGACCACCTGACGGCGCAGCTCCCTCATCTCGTCCGTGTCGGCGAAGAGCGCGATGGGCGCGTGCGCCACCCCGAGCGCCGGCTCGACGCCGCCGATGGCCGCCTCGGCGCGCGCCAGCGCCTCGGCGTGCGCCGCGCCGCGCTGCTCCAGCAGGGCCGCCGCGTAGAGGTTGCGGTAGGCGCGCATCTCGTCCTCGCCCGCGCCGAACTCGCGCGCGGCGTCGGCCGCGGCGCGCTCGTCCCCGCCCTCGGCCGCGGTCGCCTGACGGAGCGCCAGCAGCGACTTCAAAGTCCGCGCTTCGTCGGCCGACGAGGCGCCGGCGAACTGCGCGAGGCTCGCGCGCCGCTCGGGCGCGAGCAGCTCGTTGAAGTCCGCGGCCGACGTCTCGACGCGCCCGGCGAGCCGCGCCGAGACCTTCCCGTCCTTGAGCGTGAAGGAGCGCGAGAGCTGTTCGGCCGCCTCGTCGTAGAGGCCGGCGGCGGCGAGCGCCGCGGCCAGCTCGTAGTCGAGCGTCGGGAAGTTGCCGAAGCGGCGCGCGGCCCTCAACGCCCTCTCGGCTTCGAGCGGCCGGCGGAGCGCCATCAGCGCGCGCCCCTGCGCCACGCGCGCCCACGCCCAGCCGAAGCGCGGCTCGAAGGCGACGGCCTTCTCCGCCAACTCAAGCGCGCGCGCGCCCTCGCCGTGCGCCGCGTACCAGTAGGACGCGCCGACGAGCAGCGGCAGGTCGCGCGCCTCGCCCGTGAGCGCCGCCCGCAGCTCGCGCTCGGCCTCCTCGCGCCGCCCCGCGTCGAAGAGCGCGAGGACGAGCCCGCCGCGCGCGTTCCGGTCTTCGGGGTCGGCCGCGAGCTGCTCCCTGTAAAGCTCGGCCGCCTCGGCCGGCTTGCCCGTGGCGCGGCGCAGGTCGGCCAGCGCGCGGCGCGCCTGTACGTTCTTCGGGTCGAGCTCGGCGGCGCGCGCGAACTCGGCGGCGGCCTCGTCGAGGCGGAGCGAGTGGCGGTGCGCCGTGCCGAGCAGCATGTGGCCGGGCGCGGAGTCGGGCGCGAGCGCGAGCGCGTCGCGGGCGATGCGCGCGGCCTCGTCGGGCCGCTCGATGCCGAGGTAGAAGGAGGCGGTGGAGAGCAGGCGCAGCGCGCTGCCGGCCGCGCGCGCCTCGACCGCGCGCGCGAGTTCCAGCCCCGCCTCGCGCTCGCCGAGCACGTAGAGGTTGGCGGGCAGTTGCGCGACGACTTCGGCGAAGAGCTTGTCGGACATCCCGGCGGGCGCCTCGGCGACGGCCTCGCGGAACAGCTCGGCCCCCGCGGCGCGGTCGCCGCCGCGCAGCCGCTCGTCGCCGAGCGCGGCGCGCGCGCTCGTCAGAAGCTCCTGCGCCCGCAAGGTCTGCGGCGTGTCGGGGTTCGCCCTGACGAAAGCCTTCAGGCGCTCGACGCGCGCGGCCGCCGCGAGCTTCACCACCTCGTCCAGCTCGGCCTTGAGGGCGTTCTCGTCGGCGGGCGTCGCGGCCGCCTTCGCCGCGGCGGGCCTGGCCTTGCCCGCCGCCGCCTTGCCCTTCCCCGCCTGCGCCGCGGGCTTGCGCTGCGCGTGGGACGTGACGGCGGCGGCGGCCGCCAGCAGGAGGGCCGCGACCGTGAAGCTTGAGAGTGTCCGTTTCATAATTCTCACCTGATGGCCTCGGCGAGCACGCGCCCGGTGGCGTTGCTCGGCGGCTCGACGCCGAGCAGGCGCGCGAGCGTGGGCGCGATGTCGGCCGGCGTGGAGGGCTGCGCGTAGCGGCCGGGCAGCAGCCCCCCGCCCATGATGACGCAGGGCACGTGCGTGTCGTAGCGGTAGGGCGTGCCGTGGTTGGCGACGGCCACGTAGTCGGAGAGGTACTTGTAAGCCTCCTGGATGACGACCACGTCCCCGCTGCGGCGGGGGTTGTAGCCGTGCAGCACGCGGCGCCCCACGTCATCGCCCGGCGAGACCGCGCCCGCGACGAGTTGCGTCCGCGTGAAGTAGCGCGCGACGCCCGGCACCGCGAGCGCCGCCTCGCCCGCGACGCGCTCGGCCTCCTCGGCGCGCACGCCGTCGCGTTCGAGCGCCGCGCGGTTGAAGTAGATGTGGCCGTTCGAGAATAGCTGGATGTAGTCGTCCGTCGTGTCGCGCTCGGCCGACTTGCCGAAGCGCGCGCGGAGGCGGGCGCGCACGGCCGTCAGGACGTCCGTCACCTTCACGCGCCCGCCCGGCAGGCGCATCGCCACCGAGTGCTCGGGCGAGGGCGCGACGCCGTGGTCGGCCGTGAAGACGACGACCGTGTTGGCAAGCCCGACGCGCGCGTCCACCGCCCGGAGCAGCCTCTCTATCTGCCCGTCTACGCGGAGCGTGATGTCCATCACCTCCTGGCTGTAAGGGCCGTAGCGGTGGCCGACGATGTCGTTGGCGGAGAAGCTGACCGTGAGCACGTCCGTGTCGGCGTCCTCGCCCAGCCGCTCGTTCTGGAGCGCCGCCTCGGCGAGCGAGAGCACGAGGTCGTTCGAGTAGGGCGAGTAGTCGAGCGCGGCGTAGAAGTCCGGCCCGGGCGCCTGCGCCCCCGCGCCCATGACGTGCGGGAAGACGTAGGAGCGTTTGTCCGTCCCCTTCTCCCACGGCGCGTCGTCGGGGCCGGCGCGGCGCTCGTACTCGGCGGCGGGCAGCAGGCGCTCCCACTTCGCGCCGAAGAACTTGTCGGCGGGGCGCGCGGCGTTGAAGCGCGCGACCCACTCGGGCAGGCGGTCGAAGTAGTAGGTCGAGGAGATGAACTGGCCGGTCTGCGTGCTGTACCAGTAGGCGGCGTCGGCCATGCGCCCGGCGGGCAGGATGGCGGCGCGGTTCTTCGAGGAGACGCCGACGACCCGCGAGCGGCCCGCGGTCGCCATCTTCAACTGGTCGCCGAGCGTCGAGGCGAGGAGGTTGCGCGGGCTCGAAGCCGCCTCCTTGTCGCCGCCGCCGAGCGGGCGCACCGCGTCGTCCTGCACGTTGTTGACGCGCTTGCCTTCGGCGCGCTCGTACCAGTCGTTGGCGATGATGCCGGTCTCGGAGGGCCACGCGCCCGTCATCATCGTCGCGTGGCCGGGCGCCGTCTCGGTCGGCACGTGGTCGTAGTTGCAGTCCGTCCACGTCGCGCCGTCGCGCAGCAGCCGCCGCAGGCCACCCGCGCCGAAGAGGTCGCCGAAGCGTTCGAGGTAGTCGTAGCGGAACTGGTCGACGGCGATGAGCAGCACGAGGCGCGGCCGGGCGGCGGGGCGCGCTTCGGCGGCGGGGGCGTCGCGGCGGCGCTGCGCGGAGGCGCGCGGCGCGTGGGCGTACGGCAGCGAGAGCGGGAGTAACAGCAGCAGCGCGGCCGCCGTTCTGCGAAGGGTCTGGGTCAGTCTCATGCCTGTGTGTCGGGGATGATGAGCCTCTGGCGCGCTTATAGGGATTCGTCCGTCGGGTTTGCCGAAGCGACTGGGGTGCGGGCATGATAACATCGCCGCGCGCCGCGGCGCGAACGCGGGCCGGGCGCGCAAATCTCACGCGGGGGGCGGAGGCGTTTGGCCGGTTTCGACGAAGATTACGAGCGCAGGATGGCCGAGGCGCGCGAGCGAGCGCAGGGCGGCGGCCGCGGCGACGTGCTCGAATACCTCAACCTCCGTACGGCCAACGACGCGGCGCGCACGCGCGGCGTCGAGTGGCTGCTCGAACTCTTCACGGCGGCCGCGGGCGAGCTGAACCGCGCCGGGGCGGGCCTCGCGCTCGCGCGCACGGACGCGCACCGCTTCCGCGTCGGCAACTCTTGGATGGTCGGCGCGCGCCTCGTCCTGCGCCGCGGGGTGCGCCAGCTTACGGTCGAGGCCGGGTGGCCGCGCGCGCCGCTCGACGGCATCGTCCGCGGCGGCGGCCTCGCCTCCGCGCTCGTCGGCCACTTCGGCAACGCCCGCGCCGGCGAAGAGCTGCTCCTGCTCCCCACCCCCGACGCCGACGCGCGCTGGTTCGTCGTCGAAAAGACCGCCGCCCGCACCGAACTCCAACCCGCCCACCTCCGCCAACACCTCAAGCGGCTGCTTGACTGACAGAAGGCGGTAGAAACCCCTTCATCAACCGGCGCGTCGGCAGCCCTGTCAACGTCGGCAGGGCGGAGCCTGCCGCTACTGACTACTGTCTACCGTCTGCTTCCCCCTGCTTACCATTTGCGGCGCGGCGTGCACGTTTTGGGAAGGGGCGCGGGGCGCGGCTCTCAAACCTTAGTTTGACGCGGCCCGTGTCAGTCTGACGCAAAAGCATCATTTTCGGGCGCGGGGCAGGCGTCCCCCGCGGCGGCCCCTTCGCGGCACGACGGTTGCCGAACTGGGGGCCGGGACGTTTGCCGCGGGCCCAGGTTTCCCCGGTCGAAAGCGGCAGGTAATTTGAGGCGAAGCCGAACAGAGCACGACGCTCCCGCCGTAGCCCAGGCGGCAGTAGCCCCGAAATCAAAAGGAGAGATGAAGATGACCAACCGACGTTTCACCGTTCTGACCTTCGCCGCCGTCGCCCTCGCCGCGTTCCTCGCCCCCTCGGCCGCCAGCGCCCAGTCCGTCTGGGACCGCATCCGCGACCGCGCCGAGCAGGAGCGCAACCGGGACGACGACTGGCGGCGCGACCGGCGCGACGACGACCGCTACGGCCGCCGCGGCGGGCGCGTCAGCGACTACGAGCGCCGCCAGCTCCGCGAGCTCGCGCGCCGCATCGACGACCGCAGCCGCGAGCTCCAGCGCGACGTAGACCGCCTGCTCGACAACAGCCGCGTCAACGGCACGCACCGCGAAGACCGCATCAACGAAGAGGCGCGCGACCTGCGCCAGGCCGCGAGCCGCTTCCGCAGCGTGGCCGGCGACAGCGACTACCTCCAGGGCAGCCGCGACGAGGCGGCCCGCCTGCTTCAGGAAGCCTCGCGCGTCGGCCGCATGCTGGGCCGCCTCCGCATGGACTCGCGCACCTCGGGCGACTGGAACCAACTCCGCTCCGACCTCCGCAGCGTCGCCAATATCTACAACCTCCGCTTCAACGACGACCGCGGCTACAACGACAACGACGACTGGCGCCGCAACCGCCGCTACGAGTGAAGTAAGTAGACAGTAGACAGTAGGCAGCAGATTAAAGAACGGGCGGCGCGTCTCGGTCATAAGCCGGGCGCGCCGCCCTCGTTTTTTCTACCGTCTGCTGTCTACTGATTACCGACTACTGTATTTTATTCCCCATGTCGGAGAACAAAGGGGCGCTCTACCTGGTCGCCACGCCCATCGGGAATTTGGAGGACGTGACGCGGCGCGCGCTGCGCGTGTTGGGCGAGGCGGACGTCGTCGCGTGCGAGGACACGCGGCGGACGCGCGCGCTGCTCGAACACTTCGGGATACGCGCGCGCACCGTCAGCTACCACGAGCACAACGAGCGCGAGCGGGCGGAGGAGCTGGCGCGGACGGTCGAGGAGGGCGGGGCGGTCGCGCTCGTCTCGGACGCGGGCACGCCCGGCGTCAACGACCCCGGCTACCGGCTGGTGCGCGCCTGCGCCGAGCGCGGCCTGCGCGTCGTGCCCGTCCCCGGCCCGACCGCGTTCGTCGCCGCCGTGACCGCCTCGGGGCTCCCGACCGACGAGTTCTACTTCGGCGGCTTCCTGCCCGCGCGCACGCACGCGCGCCGCGAGAAGCTGGCCTCGGTCAAGTCGCTGCGCGCCACGCTCGTCTTCTACGAGACGCCGCACCGCATCACGCAGGCGCTCGCCGACGCGCTCGAAGTCCTCGGCGAGCGCGAGGCCGCGGTGGCGCGCGAGCTGACCAAGCTCCACGAGGAGTTCGTCCGCGGCCGCCTCTCCGAACTCGCCGCACACTTCTCGGCCGAGGGCAGGGCGCGCGGCGAGATGGTGCTCGTCATCGGCCGCGACGTGATTGAAGGAGAGGACGCCGACGGGACCCGGGCGAACGCGAGCGTCGCCGCCCGCGTCGCCGCGCTCGAAGCCGAAGGGCTCGACCCGCGCGCCGCCCTCAAGCGCGCGGCGCGCGACCTGGGCCTGACGCGCGACGAAGCCTACCGGCGCCTCACCTCCGAGCGGGCGATGTCGAAGGGGCGCGACACGTAGGGGCGGCTGACCGTCTTAACTCACGGGCCGGCGCGGAGCAGCCTGTCGAGCCAGAGGTTGGCGAGCTTCTCCTGGACGGTGTTGGCGCGCAGGCGCGCGTTGAGGTGGCGGAAGTCCACGAGGTCGAGCGGCTGATCCTGGTTGAAGCAGGAGAAGACGAAGGACTCGGCGCCCGTCTCCGGGTCTTCGTGGCGGCAGAGGCACTGCGCGCAGACCTCCTTCATCATGCACTGCATCGGGCTGTTGATTGACCCGACGCCGACGTGGCCCGCCTTCAGGTGCGGCGCGAGCACGCCGTGGCGCGCGGCCTTCACGGCCGCCATCATGCGGTCGGAGCCGATGGCGATGACGCGGTCAACCTCGCGCAAATCGAAGGGCGGCTCGCCGAACTTGCCCTCGGCGTACGCGAGCATCGCCTGCACGATGTTGCCGCGGAAGTGCCTGTCCTGCGGGCGGCGCGGCTCGACCTCGGCGCCCGTGTCGGTTGACCAGACTACGAGGTCGGTCGCCTCCTCAATCTCCTCGCGCTTGAAGAGGTCTTTGCCGTCCTTGTAGCCCGCGAAGTAGACGACGCGGTTGCCCGCCGCCTTCAACGCCTTCGCGATGGAGAAGAGCACGGCGTTGCCGAGGCCGCCGCCCGCGAGCAGCACGGTCTCGCCCTCGGGAATCTCGGTCGGCGTCCCGGTCGGCCCCATCACGACGACCTCCTGACCGGGCCGCAGCAGCGCGCACTGGCGCGACGACGCGCCCATCTCCAGCACGATGAGGCTCAAGAGCCCTGCCTCCTTGTCCACCCACGCGCCCGTCAGCGCCAGGCCCTCCATCGTGAGGCGCGTGCCGCCGATTGTCGGCGCGTCCGTCTCGTAGTTTTGCAGGCGGTAGAACTGGCCGGGGTGGAACTTGCGCGCCTGCATCGGCGCGCGCACGACGACGTCCACGATGGTGTCGGTCAGGCGCTCCACGCGCTCGACGCGCGCGACCAGGCTCTCGTCCAGCGTCCCGACCAGGCGCGCGAAAGCCTCCTCGCGCGCGGGCTGCTCCTCTTCCTTCAGCGCCGCCAGCTCTTCCGCGAAGAGCGCGACGACCTCGGGGAAGCCGTCCTTCGCCGACGCCATCGCCTTGACGACGTTGCCCGCGTACACGGGGTGGTTGTCGCCGTAGTAGGTGACGAAGCGCCCGCCGTCCTCGTAGGAGGTGAAGAAGCCGCGCTCGCCCTTCGCCGCCGGGGCGAGGCGGAAATTCCCGCCGCCGTCCTTCTCGACCTTGTGCGGCGCGAAGAACTCCTTCCACTCGTCGAGCGCGAAGGTGCCCGGCCGCTCGCGCTCGTAGATGGTGTTCGGGCTCGTGCCCGCGGCGACGCAGACCGTGCGCGCCGGCACGCGCAGACGGTCTTCGCAGTTGACGTGCCACTTCCCCGTCGAAGGGTCGCGCGTCACGCGCTCGAAGACGACGGCCGCCACCGCCCCGTGCTCGTCCGCGACGGCCTCGGCCGGCGACATGTTCTCGATGATGTGGATGCCCTCTTCGAGCGCCTTCGCCACCTCCTCGTGGTTGAGGCGGTAGGCCGGCGAGTCCACCAGCCGCTTGCGGTAGACGATGGAGACGCCGCCCCACGCGCGCACGAGCGGCACGAAGTCCGGCGCCTCGCCCGCGGCCGCCGCCCGCCGCCTCTCCTCGCGCACCGCCCGGCCGTGCGCGACGTACTCTTCGAGCGTCGCGCGCTCCTCGGCGTCGAAGCGCTTCCAGACTTCGCCCTCGCCGAACTCGGCGGCGAGCGCCTCGAACCGCTCCAGCATCTTCTCGACCTGCACGGGGTAGTAGGCGAAGAGCTCGGTCGCGGTGTCTACGGCGGTCAGGCCGCCGCCGATGACGACCGCCGGCAGGCGCACCTGCAAGTTCGCCATCGAGTCGCGCTTGGCCGCGCCGGTCAGTTGCAGCGCCATCAAAAAGTCCGACGCCTTGCGTATGCCGCGGATGAGGTTGTTCTTCATCGAGACGAGCGTGGGCTTGCCCGCGCCCGTCGCCACCGCCACGTGGTCGAAGCCCAACTCCCACGCGTCCTCAATCGAGAGCGTCCCGCCGAACCGCACGCCGCCGTAGAAGCGGAAGCGCTCGCGCCGCGCGAGCGTCAGGTGCATCAGCGTCAGGAAGTTCTTGTCCCAGCGCACAGTGATGCCGTACTCCGAGACGCCGCCGAAGCCCGCCAGCACGCGCTCGTCAAGCTCCCGCCCTATCTCGCGCGAGTCGCGCACGGCGCGCGGGCACCGCCGCCCGCCCGCCCCCGTCAGGCGCTCGTCCAGCGGCTCTATCTTGAGCCCGTCGATGCCGACGACGCCGAAGCCCTCGTTGAGGAGGAAGTGCGCGAGCGTGTAGCCGGCCGGCCCGAGGCCGACGACGAGCACGTTCTTGCCGTTGTAGGGGAGCGCGTAAGGGCGCTTCGCGTTGAGCGGGTTCCAGCGCGTGAGCAGGCCGTAGATTTCGACGCCGAAGGGGAGCGAGAGCACGTCCGTCAGCACGCCCGTCTCGGCCTGCGGGATGTTGACCGGCTCCTGCTTCTGGAAGATGCACGACTTCATGCAGTCGTTGCAGATGCGGTGGCCCGTGCCGGGGCACATCGGGTTGTCGATGACGACGACGGCGAGCGACGCGACGGGGTCGCCGTCGCGCTGTAGAACGTGCATCTCGGAAATCTTCTCGTCGAGCGGGCAGCCCGTGAGCTGTATGCCGAGCGGGTTCTTTTTGAGCGAGCCGTCGCGCTCGCGCATCCCCTTCGAGCAGGAGTCCTTGTCGCGCTCGTGGCAGTAGAGGCAGTAGTGAACCTCCTCCAGCACCTGCCGCGAGTCGTAGCGCCTGTCCGTCAGCTTGAACCCGTCGCGCCGCCGGAGGTTCTTGTCCAGGCCCTTCATCAGCTCCGGCAGGTCGGCCTCGGGGCGTTCGAGCTGTACGAGGTGCTCGTAGTTGAGCGGGTGCGGGAAGCGGAACGACACCCAGCCGCGCACGCGCACGCGCGCGTCCGGCCTGAGCGCGTGCGCCGCCGCCCAGGCCTCGACGAGCCGCAGCGACGCGCGCACGAACGCGCGATTCGGGTCAGCGTCGCCTTCATCCTCAGCCGCCCGCCAATGCGCGAGCGCGCCT
>DASVTS010000014.1:0-59591 GCA_036387455.1 Pyrinomonadaceae bacterium
CGCTTCGTATTATGAGGGCCGACCCCGCCTCTCTCAGCCTTCATCCACGAACAACCACTTAAGAGCCCGGCACTCCGCAGGACTCAGCAGCTCAAATCTGTCCAGGTCTGCCGGCGTGACGACGGGCACTCGAATCGTCACCTCCTCGTTCCCTAAAGTCTCCATCGCCTCGGCGAATCGGGCGTCTACCTCTTTCTTCTGCTCCTGACTCAGCTTCTCCAGCCCTTCCGGCGCCAGCTCCTCCACTAACGCCTGCTGCTGCTTGTTGTACCTCTTCACGGGCGGGTCTATCTCGTCTATCAGCCCCGAAAGGCGGAAGGAGAGGGCCGTGGGGAGCCGGGCCGAGAGGAGCTTGTCCAGGGGGCCGGGGGCGACTCCGGCCCCGGGCAGCGTCCGGCCGAGTGAGTTGATTAAGTCCGCCATCCTGACGTTGACTGCGCGTGTGCTCATAAAGTTTTCCTTTTCTGACTATGTGCCGCCCCTTACGTGAGCGTCACGGAACCTGTTTTCATCGTCGTGCCGTTGGAGTATTTCACCCTTACCTTGAGGGTGTTCGTCGCCTCGTCCAGGTACCACGTCACGCTCGCCGAGTTGAGATTCGAGTCCGTGGGCGCCGCGTTCGGCGTCTTGATGACCACCGTGTCGTCCGACTTGCACGCCAGAATCGCACGCTCGTTTGTGTGGGGATTTGAGCCCGGCGGGACTCGGTAGACGGCCCATTCGGTGAGGAAGGAGCGCGAGTCCATCTTGAAGAACCATCCCGACTTCGCGGTGTCGTCTAGCATCCAGCCCGAGACGCCGAAGGTGGCGTTCATGGTCACGCCCACCCAATCGGCGGCGACCGTCGTCAAACGTCCCGAGGCCGTGCCGGAGGTGGGTATGATGAACCCGTTCGGGACGGCGACGGTGTTGGCGATGCCCCCCGAGAGCGTGACGGCGCCCGTGAAGCGTCCCGTGCCGTTTACGTCGAGCATGTAGGCGGGGGTGCCGCCCGTGCCCACGGACAGGCCGGTGAAAGTCCCCCCGCTACTCCCGAGGGTGGCGTAACTGCCCCCGGCCGCAACCGATTGGATGGTGAACTGCGCAGAGTTGCTGCCGGACGACGTTTCGATTTGGGCCAGGGCGTCCCCCGCGCCGGTCACTATCATCGTGCCGGCGCCGGAGCCGCTGTTGGTGAAAATCGCCAGATAGCCGGCGAGCGTGGCGCCGCTGTACCACGAGATGGCGTTGGCGGCGCCCACGGCCGCCGATATCCTGATGCCGTTCGAGTTCAGCGTGACGTCGCCCCCGCCGGCAACTATCGCCCCCGTCGTGTCCACGTAAGCCTGAACGACCGTGCCCCCGGTGCCGCCCCTGAACTCAAGCCGCTTGTTAGAGTTGTTCCAGTAGGCGTTGCCGGAGTCTGTCGCCACCTTGCCGAGCGTCGCGTTGCCCGAGGCATCCCACTGGCCGATGACGTCCGTGTTATTGACGATGCGGAACCCGTTCGTGGCGTCCACGGCGACCCAGGTCTTCCCCGCGGCCTTCTGCCCGAACGCCGCCCCGTAAGTGTCGGCCGAGTAGTCGTAAAGGTTTTTCAGGTTGCCGACCGCCCACCGCGGCGACCAGTCGTTATAGGTGGCGGAGTTGCGCACGTTCCCGACGATGGTCGGGCCGGACTCACTGGAGGACTTCACGCCGCGAACCGAATAGAGGTCTATCCACCCCGAGCCGGTCGTGCCGGTGTTGAAAACGGCGTCCCCCGCGTACCACTGATTCGCGCCCGTCCCGTCGAGGTCGCGCGTCACCGTGTAGGTGTAGGCGCCGGCCGTGCCCCCCGCCGACGAGGTGACGGCCATGAATTCAACCTGACCGTTCGCCTCCATGTAAACCCGGTCGCCCGAAGACAGGTTGTTGTGCTTGACCGTGATGGTGGTCGCGGCCGGGGCGAGGTCGGCGACGAGCGAGGTGGTGGGGCCGACGAGTATCCGGCCCCCGATGGTCGCCATCGTGGACTGAGCGACTAATGTCTCCACCCACAACTCCGCGGCGTGGAGACTCTTGAACTTCCGCGACAGTTGGCCGATGTCAGTGTTATAGGCCATCCCGGCGTCAAGCAACGTGCCGGAGAGTCTGACCGTGGCGTTCCGAAGCGTGGCCGTGCCCGTCGTGGCGCCTATGGTTAAGGCCGTGGCCGCGCCCACGAAGTTGACGGTGGTCGCCGTCGTGTTGATGAGGTCGAAGGACGCGCCTGCCGCTACAAGCCCGGTAAATGTCGGGCTCGCCCCCGTATGGATGTTCTGGACGGTGTTGACCGCGCCCGACGAGACGGAGAAGTTCGTGGAGTTGAACGAGGCGACGCCCTTGACGGCAGTCGTGGCGTCCACGCCCGCGAGCGTCGGGTTACCCGCCACGCCGTCGCCCTGCGAGACGGACAGCCCCGTCCCGCTCGTCACGACTATGCTGCGCTGCGCCCACGTGTCCGTCGCGGTTCTGACGGCTAATCCCGTAGACGCCAAGCCTTCGAGCGCCGCCAAATCGTTAGCGAGGGCCAGAGTGGGGTTGCCGCCCGACCCGTCCGCGTTGGTGATGGAGATGCCCGCTGCCGGGACGGCGATAGACCTTTGGGCCCAGGCGTCCGCACCCGTCCTGACCGCTATACCCGTCGAGCCGAGCCCTTCCAGTGCGGCGAGGTCGTTTGCTAACGCCAGCGTGGGGTTGCCCGCGAAGCCGTCGGCGTTCGTAATCGAGATACCTGCGGCCGGAACCGCAATCGAACGCTGCGCCCACGTGTCGGAACCGATGCGGACGGCGATGCCAATCGAGGAGAGTGCTTCTAACGCCGCGAGGTCGTTGGCGAGCGCGAGAGTAGGATTACCTGAAACCCCGCTGCCGTTCGTGACCGTCAGCCCCGCCGCCGGGCCGGTGAGCGTCCGGGCGGCGAAGGTGTCCGCGGCGGTCTGGACGAGGATGCCGTTACTGTTGAAGGCGGCCAGCGCCGTGAGCGTGGCGTCTAAGGGCTGCTTGCCAGCCAGCGCCGTCGTGACCGTCGTCGCAAAGTTCGGGTCGTTGCCGAGCGCGGCGGCCAGTTCGTTCAACTGGTCGAGCGTGGACGGGGCGGAGTTGACGAGGGCCGCTATCTCGGCCCGCACGAAGGCCGTGGTGGCTATTTGCGTCGTGTTCGTCGTCGCGGGGGCTGTGGGGGCCGTCGGAATGTCAGTGAAGGCCGGGGATGACAGGGACGCTTTGGCGTTCAACTGGTCTTGGACGTTAGAGGTCAGGCCCGAGATGTAAGAGAAATGCACCGCGGAAGGGCCGGACTCGCCCTTGTAGCTCGCGGCATCTCCCACGGTGACTAACGAAGGCTGGCTCCACCTCTCCTGTTTGAGCGTGCCGTCCCACGTCTTAATGTAGCCGTCGCCTGCTAATTCCATAGCTTCACCCCGTAGCCTCTATCTCCTCGCCCGCGCCGAACGCCGACAGCCTCGATACCGTGACCGTCACCGTCGAAGGTATCCCGCCGGGGAAGTCGTGCTCCTGCATCTCCCGCGTGTAAAGGAACGTCCGCGGGTTCGCGTGCTCTATCGTCACGTTCACGGCCGCCTGCGGGCTCCCGTCGAGGAGGCCGAGCTGCGCGTGCAGCGAGAACGGATGCCGCCACGGCGAGCCGCCCGACACGTAGCGCGGGGTCGTTAGGTCATTAATGTAGTAGCTGACCCGCCCGTTCTTGAGTTCAATAACGCACTCGCCTCCCGCGAGCGCACGCACCTTGAGCGACGTCGCCAACTCCGGCACGACGTAAGCGGCGCCCGACTCCATTAACGCGCCGAACCGAGCGAAAGGAATTGACGTGTACTGGAAATAGAGCTGCCCCGAGCCCGTGGCCGTGATGTCCATAGGCGCCCCGCCCGCCGTCTCGCTTATCTGGAAGCGGTCTGAGGTGGCGTTGACGATGAAGTAATTACCCGTCCCATACTGGTCGCCGTTAATCGCCGGGGAAGTCGTTGGTATCCCGCCGAGGAAGTTGATTTGCTCCCCGTCCAGCCAGTAGTGGTCAACCGCTATGAACTCATTGGTGGCGGTGTCCACCTCGCACGGTATGACTGCGGAAGCGACTTGAAGCAGTAGGGGAGGCATCCGCGAATCCAGCTTGAGCCTGATGCGGCCTTCGCCGTAGATGACCTGTGAGGCGCGCACCGTGCCGAGCTGAGAAGAGTTGGCGTCCGAGGTAACCGTCCCGTTCTCCGAGATGTGGACGAGCGCCTGGTTGATGGTGGCCGTGAGCGACGGGTCAACGTCCGGCTTATACCACTGTGCGGGCTCCGGGTAGTGGGCCTGCACGATGTGGCGGCGCACCTCGGCGCCGGAGATGATTCGCACGAGGTATTGCTCATCGGTCGGGTCGAAGACGGTCGAGGGGAAGTCCCACAAAACGAGGAGGGGCGAGCCGTTGGAACCGTCCGCGCGCTCAAGCCGGAGGTGAGAGGCGGCTATGGGCTTGGCGCTCGCGCCCCACAGGGTCAGGCTGACGGCGCTGACGGCCTCCGCGTCCGCGAACGCCTGCCCGGCCGTCTGCCCGACGAACGTCAACTCCTGATTAAGGTCCGCAGTAGGCACGGGGAAGGACTTCAAGGCGCTGTCCACGAGGACGAAGAGGTCGCCGTCCTGATGGTTGCGCGAGTGCTGGTTGCTGCCGAAGACGCCCGCGACCGTGCCCGTCACGAGGTACTGCGCGACGAAGGGGGCGGAGGCGGCCTGCGGCACGGCATTCAGGAATTGCAGCACCTCCCAGCGCGTGCCCTTGCCGTAAAGCGCGAGGTTGACGCGCGCGGCGAGCACTTCCGTCAGAGTCCGAGACTCAAGCACCCCGTCGTACAGCTTGACGACGAAGGAGCGGGTAGGGTCATAGCCGGAGGCGAACGCGCTCTGCGATGCCGTCTCGACAACCCCGATGGTGGCGGTGTCGTGGAAGCCGTCGACGCGCTCGAATTCGTCGTTCCGGTCTTTCTTGTGCAGATGGTAGCCGGGCCAGCGCCCCGCCCCGCGCCGGCAGGCCGCGGCGTATAGCACGAGGCGGCCGAAATCTTCCTGACGCACGGCCACCACGTCGGCGACGACGAGCATGGTGTTAGCCAGCGAGCGAATGACGAGCGTGTCCCCGCCCCGGCCCGAGACACCCGTCCCGCCCTGCCCGTAGACGGACGCGCGCTCGGGCACGACGCCGAACCTGACCATCCCTTGAAGGTCGGCCTGCTTCTGCACGATGCGGAAGGTGTAGAGCGTCGCGTCCTCTAGCTCCACTTCTACGATGTCCGTCGGGATGAGGTAACGCTTGCCGAAGCCGCAGACCAGCTCCCCGGGCTTGGACGCGAGGTGACGGGCGTCGAGGTAGCGCATCCCGACGGCGTGGGCCGTGTCCGCGTCGCCCACCAGGGGGAAGGTCAGGGTCTCCTTGTCGAAGGCGAAGCCGACAATCTTCTGGGCGTTCTGGCTGCCGCTGTGGAAGTCCTTCGAGGGCGAGGGGTCTAAGTAGACGACATCTACCTCGCCCGGCAGGTCGGTCGGGTCTTCGTGCGTGACCTTCACGGCCGCGACCGGGCGCTCCTCGCCGTAGACGTGCGCGCGCAGCTCACGCTCGTACAGGCGGGTTGCGACCGCGCCCCCGCGCCGAACGGAGGCAATCTTGCCCCCGCGCGGAACGATGTCGAAGTTAAACCACGCTTCGAGCGCGGCCACCGTCTCGCTGAGCGGGGCGCGGTGGTCAATGACGAGCCCCGAGACCTTCCTCCCCACCTCGGAAGAGAAGTCACAATCCGCCGCCGTGACCTTCCCGTCGAGCGTGTAGAGATAGAGAAGAATCTCGTCGAGGTTCTGAATCTCCGGCTCTATCTCGAAGATGAAGTTGCCGAGCTGCCCGTCCCTGACGAGATAATCCTCGGTGACGAAGTATGAGACATCGCGGAAGGCGGGCGTCTCGGAAGCCCCCTCGACGGCCACGATGATGGCGGACTGAGGCTGAGTCTCCACGCCCGCGAAGAGTTCTATGCGCGCCTGCCCGCCCGCGGTCGTGTAGCCCTCGAAATAGCCGTTGCCGTCGAACCCCTGGACGTTGTTGTAGAAGGAGGTCGGGTTGTCCGGGTCGGCGGGGAAGATGGCGCCGGGGTCAATGAGGTTGGTTACCTCGCGCGGCGTCAGGTCGGGGTCGGGCGGCGAACCCGTGCCGGAAATATAAATGCGGTCAACGTCGCAGGAGACGGCCGCGCCGCGTATCTTGACGGCGTTAGCCCCCCGGCGGAGTTGCAGGGTCGCCGTTACGGTCAAGGGCACGCCCCCGGTGGCCGGGAGACTGACGAGGGTTTCGCCGCCGCCGTTCGCGCTCAGGTAGACCTGCGCGGGGCTCGCCGCCTTGTAGTAGATGACGACCGTATGCAGGCCCGTAAAGAGCGCGTAGGCGTCAATCTGGGCGTACTGGCCGGCGTCCGCGAGCCGCACCGCGCGCCCGCCTGAGAATTCCCCGTCCGTGACGACGGCGGCGCCGCCGCCCGCGGCGTAGTTCTCGGCCTCGTAGAAGTCCTCCCGCAGGTCTGAGCCGACGTTGTTATAAAACGCTTCGAGGTTTTCCGAGATGCGCCGGTAAGACCTGACGGGCGTCCCGCACACCATGATGGCGAAAGACTTTTTATAGCTGAAGGTGTTCGTCGGGGGCGTCGCCGTCTGACCGCCGCCGCTGCCCCCCTTCCCGCCCGTCCGGCCGGGCGTGCGCGTCACATACTCTCTCGTGACCGTGCCCCAGATGATGTTGCCGGCGAGGCGGACGCGCTCGCCGAAGCACAGGGGGATGAACGCGCCCTCCTCCGCGGTCGTCGCGCGGATGTCGTCATAGCGCCCCTTGTCTACCGGGTTGAGCTTCGGCTTGGGGGCGAGCAGGGACGACGCCACGTAAGTACCCGCGGCGACGCCGACCTGAATCAGTAAAGGGACTGCTGCGGCCACCTGTATCTCCTATGCGATGCCGGGGAAGCGGAAGGCGTAATCAACGTTTCGCTGCTTCCACCCGCGCAAAGGCTCTTCCCTTACCTCGCCCACGCCCCGGCTCTCCCAGGCGTGAATCAGCATCAGCTCGGAAGGGTCGGCGGCGAACACCGGCCCGTCGGCCAGCACCCCGCCGTGTCTCGCCTCGGTGTCTCGGGGGAAGTGAATCAGCACCGCGTCGCCGTGCCCCGCCGAGGCCGGGTCTATCTCCACCATCTCGGCGCGCATCTTCTCCAGGAACTCGGCCCCGTCGGGCGTGCGCTGGTAGCTGCGCGGCGGGATGGGCCGAGACCACAACACGAAGGCGATGTATTCAATCAGCCCGCGACAGTCGAGGCCGGTCTCGGGGTAGGAGCCCTGATGCCGGAAGGGCACGCCCTTGAGCGTGCGCGCGACCGCCACGATGTCATCGCGGGTAATCTTCGAGGGGTCGGGCGGCGTGTAGAGTGTCATCAGGAAGCCCTCTGAATCTTGTTAATCTGCTCGACGTTGGTAATAAAGCGATAGCCGCGGTTGTTGATGATGTTCGCGTAGACGCGCACGCAGTCGGCCGGGTCTCGGTTACACCGCCTCGTCGCCGTGTAGGTGTTTCCGACCGCGGGGAGCGTGTGCATAAAGTCGCGGAGGATGAACTCTTTATTCGCCGGGTCGTACTCCCTGACCTCGTACTCCCGCCCCGAGAGCGGACCCGACGTAAACTTAATCAGCTCGAAATAGTTGCCGGTCTGGGTGAGTGCCGAGTCGCGGACGCGCGTCACGCTCACGACCTGCGTCAGGGAGCCGCTGACGAGGATGGCGCCGCCGTCGCCGGCCGCGGGGGCGTTAAGGTTGACCTTACAGCGGGCGTCCCCGAGGCGCCTGACCGTGCAGCGGGCGGAGGTGAGCCTGCCGACCTGAGCCTGAGCGGCCGCCGTCAGTGGCCGCGCTTCCGCCTTCCACATCTCCCCTTCCTCGTCGGCCTTCCCCAGGAAACCGGCGAACTCGATAAGCTGCCCCATTTCGAGCGCGGCGACGTTGACGGTGTAAATCTCGACGCGGGCCTTCACCCAATCGCCCGCCGCGAGGGAGTTGCGCGTTATCCCTGCGGAGTTGAAAACGGTCTCGTACTGGAGCCCGGCGGACTCGTGGCCGCTCTCGGTGTCAATCGTCGTGGGAAGGCCGGCAATGCCCGGCAGGAAGGGCGCGGAGCCGTGGCCGGGCAGAACGAGCGGGCGGTCGTGGGAGGTGGCGCGCACCTCAAGGCCGGAAGCGTAAAGGGGGCTCGCGGGGTCGGGCTTGAGCTTCCAGCAGACGGCCGTCGTCGGCGTCGCCGTCCCGATGTGGTCAACGAGACTCTGCGCCGTATGAGGGCTCTGGTAGTTGATGACAGTCTCGGGCATCAGGTGTAGTCCTTAACCTCAATCATCCCGACCTCGGGTAAGTCCGCCGTCCCGTCCTTCACCACCCACCCCGAGCCGTCCGAAGCCTCTTCCATCGTGGCGAAGAACTCGGCCGCGGGTATCTCTTTGACGGTGAACCTAACGGGCACGTAGAAGCGCCCCTCCCACTCGATGACGTCCTCGCCGGCGGGTATATTGCCCGCCGTAAAAGTTATGACCCCCGTCGCGTAGTCAATCGAGTAGTGGACACCCTCCGTCCTCAGAGTCCCGTTGTGATAGACCTTCACGCTCCCCTGCTCGGGCTTGTAAATCTCGCGTATCCAGGCCGCCCCGCCGTCCACGTAAATCTTTTGAAGCTGGAAGCTCGCCGCAACGCCGTCGTAGACGTACTGGAGCACGCCCTCCCCGGGCTCGACGGTGTAGTCAACGAGGTCTCGCACCTTGAAGCCGTAGGTCTCGCCGTGCCGGAGTGCGTGGAATTTGAGCAACGCTTGAAGGTCTTTAAGAGAGCGGACGCCGATTGAGGCGTTGAACTTCCGGCGCCCGTCCTTGCCGTGCGGGATTCTCTGCTCCGACTGGTCGCCGAGTTCGATAATTGTGCTCAACCATTCATGCGTTGACATGCAACGGTCAAGGCTTAAGGGGAAAACGACCTCATGGAACATATAGCTACCTCGGCCGGGTCTTCGCGCGACGGATGCCGTCCTGCGCGGCCCGGGCCACCGTGCGGTTAATCGCCTGCTCGTTCTGCTTAAAACTCTGCGCGTCCTTCGTCTGAATCGTCACCGGCATGTTGAGAGAAATCGAGTCGCCGCCCATGCTCGCGGGAGGCTCAATACCCGAGAGCGCGAAGCCGCCCGCCGCGAAAGAGGGGATGTCGCCCGTAGCCCCCGCCAACACGGCGCCGCCCAAGTCCGGGGCGAGGCCCGTGCGCCGCAGGAATTGACCCAGGAGGCGCGAGGTACGTCCCTTGTGCTTGGGGTCGGTCGTGAGAATGACTTCATCGAATCCGGCCTCGGCCACACGGATGAGACGGCCGCCCGGCGTCGCGGTCTGTAGGCTCCCCGTCGCGCTGGCCCCGCTCGCGCCCTGACCCAGAATCTTAAAAATGCTGGTCGCCGCCGCGGCTATTGCGGCCGCCGCCTGCGCCGCGGCAAAAGAGACCATCTCGCCGAGCAGTCCTATGGTCATCCCGAAGCTGGAGTTGACCTGTCCGAAACCGCCGCGCAGGTCTTCGCGCATCCCCTCGTTTGTGTTCCGGTTGAGGTTGAAGCCCTGACTGACCGAGCCCGAGAAGTTCTTGATGATGAGGGGAAGGTTTTCTATCCCCGACCCCGCGGGCTTGCCAGCGCCCGAGGTCTTCGGCGTGCCGCTGCCGAGGATGCCCGCCAGTATGTTGCCGATGGAACTACCGCCCCCGGTATTGAGGACGCCGCCGAAAAGTTTCTCAACAAAGTTTACGGCGAGAATGCGCGCTATCTCTGCCAGGATTGAAGTCGCCAATTTTCGGAAGGCTTCGCCCACCGTCTCGGTGCGCGTGATGATGCTGGCGAGCGTATCCTCAAGCCCCCTGCGGAGGGTGTCATCAATCCGCTTGGCAGTCTCGTTGATGACCACCCCCAGGCGGCTCCACTCAATTTGAAGTTTGCGGACGGCGGCGGCCAGCTCGGGGTCTCCCGTGCGCCGGGCTATCTCGGCCAGCCCCTCTATCTCGTCAAGAAGCGTGCGCTTATACTCGCGCTCCAGTTCGAGCCTTCGGCGCGTGGCGTCCTTCGCCCTTATCTGCCCCGACTCCACGCCGTTCGACAGTAGCTCCTCAAGGTCGCGCAACTCGGCGAACTTCGCCTCAACGTTGCGGGTCAACTCTTGGAAGGTCGCGCGCTGGCTGAGTTGGTTGATGAGTCTATCAAGGGCTTTGACCTGCTCGGATGCCTCGCCGAAGTTGGCGACGAGTTGCCGCCGGGACTCTTCAAACCGGGCCTCTATCTCCCGCACGGCGGCGTCGGCACGCACCGAGGCCGAGCGTGACATTGAATCGAGTTGCGTCTCGACATCGCGCAGGGAGTCCGCGAGTTGCTTCTGCGCCTGCGCTTGGTCACGGACTAACGCCTGCTGCTTGTCGGCGGTCTCTTCGATTAACCTCTTACGCTCACCCTCAAGGCGCGTCGTCTCCGCCAGAAGTTTCTTATCTTCGGCGGCGATTGCGAGCCGGCGCTCGGCCGGGGTCAGGTCTGAGTCAAGCCCCGCGACGGCCAAATCCCGCCGCTGCTTGGCGGCCGTCACTTCGGCGTCTATCCGGTCTTGCTCCGCGCGCAGAGCCTTGTCGGCGAGCGCGGCCTCAAGCCTGTATGCCTCCGCGATAGATAGAAGCGCGTCGTCAAGGCCGTCTTGTATCGCGCTGACGCTCGCCGCGATGTCCTGACTGATGAGAGCGAAACGCGCCTGCACCTCCGCGAGTTCTGCGTCAATCGTCGCCCGACCGAGTTCCCGCCGAAGCTCAGGAACTTTCGACTTGCGACCGCCGCCGCCGCCGCCCTTCCCGCCGCCCGGAGGCGTAGGCAGACCGTTAATGCCGGGCTGCCCCTTGAGACTCCCGTCGGGGTTAAGGCGCACAGAGGCGAATCCGGTCGGTATATCCTGCCGGGGGGCGCCCGGTACGGTAAGACCGGCGAGCGCGGGGTGAGAGGTGGCGGCTACGGTGGCGGCCAGAGCGGCGAGACGCAGCAGCGGCGCCGCCTCGCGGAGCTTTTGAAGTATCGGGTCGAGTATGGCGCTGATGAGGATGAGCGCACCCTGAACGCCTTCGAGCGCCCCGCGCCACACGCCCGTGTCCGTGGCGAGGCTTCCGAAAACTCCGACGATGGCTCTGACCTGCCGGAATATCAGGCCCGCCGTGTTCAGTATGCTATCAATCAAGCCCCGGTTCTGTTCGACGAACCGCGCCGCCAGCCGTAGCCCCGAAATGATGTCTTGCGCGATGACGCCCCCGGCGCGAACAAGCCGCGTCAGCACTTCGTCGGCGAGGCCGGCGAGCGCCCTGAACTGAGATTGCAGCCCCGCGCTTTTGAAGTCGAAGAGCTGCGGCAGAAGCCGCTTGAATTCGTCCTTGAGCGCATCGAACGCCCCGGCCGTCGCCTGCGTCGAGAAGACGTCTAAAGCCTCTTGCAGATTAGAGGTCAGCCCGTCCATCGTCTGGGCGGCTTCCTCCCCCGCCGTGGCGAAGCCTTCGAGCCGCTTGTTCAGTTCCTCCGCGAGCGTGCCCTGCGCCTTCCACGTCTTGACCATCTGATTCGAGATGCCCAAGACCTTAGCGAGCCGCGCGTCTTCGTTAATTGTCCCTTCGAGAATCGCCCGGACTTCCTGATTGACCTGCTCTAACGGCAAGCCGATAGCGCCGGCCGCCTGCACAATCTTGACGGTGACTCCGCGGATTTGGTCGAGCGTCAAACCGGCGGCGAGGCCGGGCGCGATGGCAGCCTGAAAGGCCGGAGCAATCTGGCCGAAGGTCGCCGTCGTGTTGATGGCGTCTACCTGGAGCTTCTTAAGCTGGTCGGCGGAGGCGGCCATCGCTATACGGAACTTCTCGGCCCCGGCGACCGGAAGGCCGTCAACGTTCACTCCCGCGAGCGAGGTTATGACGGCGGCAATCCCGAGCCGCACTTGCTCTAACTGACGGTGTACCTCAAGCCCGACCCGCGCGATCTGCGTCAGCGCGATAGCCCCGACACCGACAGAGGCGGCGAGGCCGAGGAAGCCCACAGCGGCCGCCGCGAGCGCCCCGATGACGACGGCCAGAGCGGCGCCGATAGCCAGCACGACGGGCAGAGCGGCGCCGAGAGCAGCCCCCAGACCCCCGGCCGCACCTCCCAAGCCGGAGAAGGCCGCGCCCGCCTGAGAAGCTACACCCGCGGCCCCCTGTGAGATTGAAGAGAAGAGAGACGAAGCGGCGGCCTTTACCTTCCCGAAGGCCGCGCCGACCCCGCCCCCTATGTTGTCCAGAAAATCGAAGAGCTTTTCCAGCCCTGAGAAAGCAGCGGGGAGATTCGAGAGGGTGGAGACGACGGCGGAGACGCCGACGAGGAAGCGCACGAAGCCGCCGCCGGACTTCGCGGTCTTCCCCGACGCGCCGGCGAGGCGGTCAACGGCTCCGGCGAGCCGGTCTATGTTTCCGGCGAGCGCCGCGGTCTGCCTCCCGCCCGTGTTGAGTTCCTTGATGTGGCCCGCGAGCGCGCGCACATTCCCGAGCCCTTCGAGCAGGACTTTGATTTTTACGAGAATGTCTTGCTGAGTGCGTGCCATAGGAAGGAAGCCTTAAAGCTGACGCGGGCTGCTCAAGGGGTGAGCGCCCGCGTCAGCTTCTCTACGTCTTCACCTTTGCCCCACGCGCCGATTCTGACGAGGTAAAGAAGGAGGGCGGCCTCTTCGTGCCGACGGTGCGACGCGGACACCGAGAAGAGCCGCATCTGGGCGAGCGTGAACTCTCGGACATCCTCTAGTCGGTACCCGGCCCCGACGAGTCGGTCAACGGCGGCTGCCCAAGAGCGTCCAGCCCCTCGTCGGCCACCTTTTCGACGGCCTTGACCGCGGGGGCGAGCGCTGCCTGAATCGTCTCCCTGTTCTGGTAAAAAAAATCCAGGTTGACCCCGAAGACCGCCGAGGCGAGGCGGGCGCCGTCCACGAGGTCGAGGGCGTCAACGTGCTCGGCCTTCATCTGCCCCTCGACGGCGACGATGAGGATGTTGACTATCTCCCCGCCGCCTTCGAGGAACATTTTCAGGATGTCGAGCTTACCGGCCGCCTCTTTGGCGTCCTCGCCTTCCGCGATAGCCGTCAGGGCCTCGGGCTGGACGAGGCCCGCGTCTCGCATCCGCTGGACGCACTTTAAGACCCGCGCGAACTGGCGGAGGCGGAACGGCGTCACCGTCAGCTCGCGGGGCTTGCCTCCCACTTTGACGGTGACAGTCTCGCTCACCTGCCCGAGCGCCTGCGCGAGTTCGGCGGCGGCATCTTCTGGAATAACGGTCGCCATTTAGTCGGCCACCTCCTCGGTCGGCTCCGCGGGCGCGGACGGGTCGAACCACGTTCCCAGCGTGCGGGCCTCGTCGCGCCGGACGCGCTTAACGTCGTCCTCGACGCCGCGCGGGGGGTTGATGAGGCGAAGGCGGAGCAGGTCTTCCTCGTCCTCGTACTCGTGCACGACCTCCGCGTCCACGATGTCGGCGGGCTCGCCCGCGCTGTAGGGGCGGTTGACCACGTACTTGACGAGGCGGGCGGGCGGCGCCGCGGCCTCGGCCTTGTCGTCGGCGGCGGTCGCCGCCTTCTTACCGGCTTTCTTAGTCATCTGTCGGTCACTCCCTGTTAGGCGTTGTCGTCAACGTAAATCCAGCGCCCGAAGCCGCCGTAGTTGGAATCCGCCGCGCGGACGGTATCGCGGAGGATGCGCGCCGAGATGTCGAAACTTCCCTGCTCCTCGTTGATGAGGGCGATGAGTTCGGCGGCGTTGAAGACCGTGCGGTAAATCTCGTAACCCACGGCTTGGTCGGGGGCGCCTTCGGTATTCGTGAGGGCCAGGTAGACCGAGTATTCGTCGTCGTCGTTCGCCTCGAACTGCGTCACGATGTCAACCTGCCCGTAGGCATACTCGGCCTTGAAGGGCTGCGCGAACGAGCCGAGGCTCAGAATCTCGACGAAGCCGTGCTTGGCGTCGCGCAGGGCGTAGTGCGTCCCGGCCGTGAGCGTGGCGGCCGCCGCGTCCTTGATGACCAGCGAGGAGACGTTCTGCCGGCCGAGCTTGACGTAAGAACCGACGGCGAGGCCGGAGGGCAGCGCGTCGGGACTGCCCGAGGTGTAGTTGCCCGCCGCCAGCGTGACCTTCTTGCCCGAGAGCAAGAGCGCCATGTTGTCCTTGCGGATGTCTTCGAGCGTAACGTCGAGCGTACCGCCCTTCGTCGTGGTCTGCACCTTGTCAATGAGGCGGGAGCCCGACTGAGACTCTTTGTGCTCGCGCCGTTCCATCGAGGGCTTGACCTCGATTTTCGGCGCGTTGCCGACGAGCCAGTAAGCGCCGGGGATGCCCGCCGAGTTGCGCTTGGCGATAAGCATTTGCCCCTGCCCCGAGAAGTAATTGGCATTCAGGTTGTCCAAAATCATCTCTCGTCACCTCACCTGTTCATGCCTCCCACGGGCGGCGGCTGTACTCGACTTTGAACCTGAGCCGGGCGGCGCCTACCTGCTGCCCCAACTCGTCCACGTTGATGTCGTCTTCCATCGGCATCGTGCGCCGCGCGAGACCGCCCCACGTCGGGTCAACACCCACCGCCTTAATCAGGTCTTCGAGAGCCCTGCGCGCGAGCGTGGCGCCCGGCCCCGGCTCTTTGAGTTCGGCGATGACGACGATTTCAAGCTCCCTGTCATAGCTCCCCGAGTTCTTATCCTTGACGGCGGTCGTCTCCACCTCGTCGCGGATGTCGTGGCCGGGCAGTTCGTCCGCCTCGGGGTCTGCGCCCTTCGGGCCGGGGTTCCACTCGGTCTGTTTCAGGCCGATGTCGGTCTGGTAGCCGTTCGCAACCGTGACGGCCGCGAACCGCTCTTTAACCTTGTCAACTATCTGCTGGCGCTTTCCCGGCATTTACTGTTTCGTCAACCACGCCGTCGAGAGCCCCGTCCCGTCGTTCTCCCGCCTGACCACCCGATAAGTGGTACCGGCGATGACGGCCTGATAGCCCTTCCTGACGCCCTCAAGGTCTGCGGTCGCACACTGAAAAGTCGGCTGTAGGTGCGTTACCTCCGCCGCCCCGACCTGAACCTCCCCGACCGGAACCGAGAGGATGACTCTTATCGTCCTCACGGCCACGCCCTCGGGCGTCTTGAGGGCCGCCTCGACGGCGTGCTCGTCGAGGTTAAAGAAAGGGCTCAGGTCGTCGGTTACGCCCACGGCTTACTTATTCTTGCCTGTCTTCTTGTCAGGCAGTTGGTCGTCGGCGCGCGCGGCGTCCGCGACCTCCTTCAGCTCTTCGTCGCCGTCCTGCGGCAGCGCGCGCCCCTGCCGGATGTAGGTTGCGGCGCGGTGGAAGGGAACCTCCGCCACCTTCTTGGGGTAGTCGGGGCCGTAGTCCGTGCCCTCGTCGGTGGTGTTGCGGATGAACTTGATTTTGACCGGACGCTTCGGGTCGTTCTCGTCTCTCGTCTGGAGCGGCATCTCACTTTCTCCTCGTTCCGCGCCCGCGGCGCGTCGTAACTCGCCAACCTTTACCTCGACGTAAGTCATTAGCTGGTGGTCAGGCCGGTGCCCTTGCTGAACGCCTCGGGGTGGCGGTAGCCCATATCCACCATCAGGAAGAGCACGAGGCGGATGAGCCCCTTGCCCGCGAGCATGTAGGGGTCGGTCAGAATCTCCATCGCGCCCCACTCGCCGACCATCAGCTCCGACCAGACGCCGAAGCCGATGCCGTGCTCGTTCGTGCCCCCGCCCATGTTCGAGCGCACCTGCGTCGAGACCTCGGCGCGGTAGCCGTTCATCTCGCCGTTCTCGGCGTTGCCCGTCCAGATGGCTTCGCCGTTCGTGCCGTCGAACTTCTGGGTGGTCTTCGCGGCTCCGCGCACGCCCGGGGTCGTCAGGTAGCCCATCTCCCCCACGTCGGCGTCGTCGGTGGCGACTACCGTCTCCATCTCGACGACCTTCGGGAAGGTGATGGCGCCGCCGAACGCCACGGGGTTGACGCCCGAGGCCACGTAGAGGCCGGTCGGCTCGTTCGATGACCCCGCGCCGTGAAGCGCCGCGCGGTCAATGCCGAGGGCCGCGGTCTTCCGCAGGTCGTTGGTGACGATGGTGTCCACGACGCCGGCCGACTGACGGAGGAGCTGGCGCGAGTAGGACTGCTGCGCCATCGCGGTCTTGGGCGAGAGCACCACCTGATCGAGCGCGATGTTGGACTCGGTGACGTCCGAGCCCGGGTTCTCGCCCACCCAGTAGAGCGTCCCCGCGCCGGTCTGCTTCGGGAAGGCGACGGCGCCGGTAAGGCCCGGCAGCAGTTGCGCGCCGAGCTTGAAGACCTTCGCGCGGGCGCGCAGCATGTCTATGAACGAGCCCGGCTCGGTAAAGAGGATGTCCGCGCCCGTCGTCGCCCCGCCTGTCGTCAGCGGCGTGCGCTTGAACTGGCCGGGGTCGCCGAGCGTGAGGCCGGTCGGGATGAAGATGGAGTTATTGTTCTGCGGCGACCGGCCGAGCTTCTTGCCGATTTCTTCGGAGACCTCGCGCTCGAAGCCCTGCCCGCCGTCGGCCGCGAGCATGATGGCCCGGCCGATGGAATACTTCTGCTTCTGCTCGGGCGTCAGGTCAACGGGCGACTGGCCCGGCTGAACCTGCGGCTGGCCGGCGCGCATCCGCTTAAGGGCTTCCGCCTTGAACTCGTCGAGCGACTTGTCGCCTGCGACGAACTCACGCGCGAGGGCCGTGTAGGTCTGCGCCTGAGCGCCCCGGTCGAGCAGCTCGCCGAGTTGCAAAATCTCTTCTCTGGGTTCCATGACTCTCTCCTTCGGGGTGGTGCTCGCGGCGCGCGCTTCGGCGGTCGCCGGTTCTATCGGGGCTTGTCGCCCTTCCTCCTCTGCGGCGGCGGCCGCGCACTCGGGGCAGCCTTCCGCGTCGCACGTTTCGGGGCTGTGCGCCCTCTCCTGCTCGTCTTCCAGCGAGCGGCCGATGCCGGCGGCAATGTCGGCCGCCGCCGAGACCACGGAGCCCTCTATCGGCTCCCACATGACGGCGCGGTAAACCGGGTAGCCGTCAATCTCACCCTCGGACTTCGGCGCGAACTTGTGGACGATGAAGACGCAGGACGTGGGCGTGAAATCGCCCGCGGCGAGGTCGTCCCTGACCTCCTGATAAATCTCTTCGCCGAGCGGGCGATTATTGAAGCGGGCGCGCACCCTCAAGACCTGCCCGTCCGTCTCGGGGTCGCGCAGGCGACCGATGCGGCGGTCAGGGTCGTGGTTTTCGAGGAAGGGCGCGGAGGTTTTCAGGCGGTCGAGCTTGATGCACTCGGGCGAGTGGTCGAGCTTGATGTAAGCGAAGCCGTGGAAGATGGGCCGGTCGGTCGTGAGCACGAGCGGGACGCTGCGCGTCGCCTCGTCCACCACGCCTGCGCCGGTACCCGCCGCCCTGCTCTCGCCATCCGCGAGCGGGAAGGAGTGCCTGAGCGGCTGGCCGAGTAACTTCTTAACGTCTTCTGAGGTACGTGCCATAGCTTCGTCGGGGTGAGCCCCCGCGCGGCACTATGGCACGGCCTCAAACAATTATTTTGTATGCGGCACTCACCCGCGCCTGTCGTCGCTGGCGGCGGCGATGGCGGCGAGCACCGCGAGGTCGCCGCTCTTCGTGAGCACACCCTGAGCCATAAGGAAGTCCTGCTCCTCTTTGAGCCTGCGGACGACCTCCTCGAAGTCGCCGCCGGACTCGGCGATGACCCGCGAGCGGGTGTCCAGTCCGTTGTTGATGGCTTCGACGCTCGCCGCGACGTCCTTGAGCGGGTCAACCCACGCCCAGCCCCTCGGCTGAAAGTCGGGACTCATCAGGCGCTCGAAATCGGAGGGCAGGATGTTGAGCGCCCCCGTCAGAATCCCCCGCTTGAGGAACTGCCGGTAGACGCGCCGGCAGAAGTGGTCTATGACGAAGTTTTGAAGGCTCCGGTAGTTGTCGCGGTCGTCGAGCAGGCCGACGCGTGCCGACGAGTAGTTGACGGCCTCAAGGTCGCCCGCCAGCGCGAAGTAAGACACGTCGAGGCCGCAGGCCGCCCCGCGCAGCACCGTTGAAGTGAAGGGGTCGAAGTCGTTGTTAGGGTGCGCCGCGTCAATCGTCTTGACCTCGTAACCGGGCGGCAGCTCCCGCATGACGCCAGCCACGTACTCGGCCTCTATCGGGGCGCGCTCCCCTTCCTCGGGGATGCCAGCGTTCTCGTCATTGTCCGGCGGGATAAGGAAGCCCATGCTGCACGCCGCGACGTGGGCGTTAATCAGCGCGGCCTCCTCGAACTGGCCGAGCTTGCGGAGGTTCCACATGGCGGCGTGCGCCCACGGCACGCCCCTGATTTGGCCGTCATCCTCGAAGGGCAGGAAGGAGTGAACGACTTCCTCGGCCGGGACTCTGACCCGTTCCATGCTCTCGCGGGCGTAAGGCGTTACGTCGTAGCGCGGCGTCGTGAAGTAGTAGGCGGCGGGGCGGTCGTAGCGATCAACCTCGACGGACATCACGACGCGGTTGCCGTTCCCCAGGACTTCGTTAAAGGTCTCGTCCAGGTACGCGACGTCGTAGAACTTGAGCGAGAAGCCGAAAGGGTTGTCCGCCTCGATGAAGCGGCACAAAAATTCCCCGTCGCGCGCCATCGTGTTAATCGCCATCCCCTGACAGTCAACCCATGAGTATTTGCCGGAGGCCGAGCAGGTCTCGGGTAAGGACCACTCCCTGAACTTCGCCTCGACTTCCGTATTGAGCCGTTCGTCCAGCTCGCCGCCCCTCTTGGCACGCACCTGGAGCTTGATGCCGGCGGGGCCGACCACGTTACGGCGCACCATGCCGAGGAATCGCCTCATGTGCGGGTTGTTCCTCGCCATATCCCTGCTGCGCGCGCGCAGGGAGCGGAGGTAGCGGAAAATTTCGGTCTGGTAGCTCGTAGAGGCCACCGACCAGTCTGACGAAAGGCGGTCGGTGGCGGCGGCGGCGTACTGCCGGGAGGCGCCGTAGACGCGCGCCAGCCGTTGGACGCGAGCCCTCTCGCGCCGGTCTTCCGCAATCCGCCGCTCTAGCTGTACCGCGGCGGCCGTGAGGCGACGCTCGCGGACTACGGCCGACATCGGGGGAAGGTCAAGGTTCAAAGGATTCAGGCCCATAGCTCACCTCGGGTAAATGGTCTTAAAGTAGGGCGCCCCACGCTTGCGGGCGGCGGCACGTCTCTCGGCGTTCACCCGCTGCGCGAGTCTCGTCTCCAACGCGAGCAGTTCCTCCTTGCCGAAGTAGCGTATGCGGCGGTTCGTCCCGACCCCGCCGATTTCATACTCCATCACGCCCGCGGAGGTCGCGGGGACGAGCGCCGCGCGCACGGCGTCGAGGTCTTTCTCGGCCTGAGAGCGGCTATCCACCTGGGCGTCGGCCGCGGTCGCTTTAAGGCTCGGCCTGACGGTCGCCGTGCCCGCGCCGGCAAGCTGCTCCTCATCCCCCTTCTTAACCCACGCCTCCCAATCTATGCGCCCCGGCCCGACGTTCGTCGGCACGACCACGGACACCTCCCAGGAGTTGACGCCCGGCGTGGCCGCGGCGTTGAAACCCGTGCCCGAGGCGTTGCGGAAGTAGTAGGTGAGCGCCCAGCCCTCGGCCGGGCTGTAGTCGGCGAGAGCCTTTGACCATTCGAGCGTTTCGCCGGGCGTCATCTCTGCCGGCTCATAACTTTTCATCAGAACCTCCTACCGAACGGCCCGCGCGAGAAGGGCGGCACGAAGCCGCGGCCCGAGGTGCGCAGGATTGATTTCCTCTGCTGGCCTTCTGCCGCGGGCTGCGGCAGGGGCTTACCCTCGACGCGGCGCTCGGCGAGCCTTTCGAGGCCGGCACGGTCAACGCCGAGGATGGCGAGCGCGGCCATGTTATAGACACGCACGTCAAGGGCTTCATTCCGCCAGCTCGCCTTAATCTTTTCCCACACCCGTGCCGTCCCGCGCTTCGTGCGCTTAATAACGGCGTGCTCGGAGCGCAACTGCTTGAAGTAGTCGGCGCCGTAGAAGGTGCGGCCGTCGCGCTCGAATTCGTCGGGGAAGTGACAGAAGCCCGGCCCGGGCTCCCTGACGGCGAGGCGGTTGGCGAACGTGTCTTTCGCCGTCTCGGTTCCGACCGTGTAGAGCCGGACGCCCGGCTTCTTTAAGAACGTGGGCTGTGAGACGAGGGGCTTTCCGGGGACGTTCGCGCCCTTCACGGCATACCAGCGGCGCGCGGAGTTGGCGCGGCAGAAACGATACACGTCCTCAGAATGATGCCCGCCCGAGTCAACGCAGGCCGCCATGACGCGCATTTGCAGCACGGCGTTCGCGCCGCTCTCGTCGTCTTCCAGTTCGGCGCCCCCGAGGCCCGCCTCGTATTCAAAATTGCGCGTCAGCGCCACCTTCAACTGCTCCCAGACGTCCCTCTGCGAGGGGTCGCCGGGGATGACGCCGTAGTCAAGAGACCAGCTCTCGAAGTCCAGACCCCAGCCGACGATTTCATACTCCAAGCGGTTGTGCTGCACGTCTGCGGCGGCCGTGATGATGAGCACGCCGTCGGGCAGGAACTCGTCGTAAGGCTCGCGCCGCTCTTCCAGGTCGGTGACCTCTATCCCGCCCTGAAATTCTTCCCAGCCCTGCGCGAGCGTGGTGTTAACGAAGACCTTAAGCTGCTCCGCGTCGCCCTTCGCCTTGAGGAAGTTCGCAGCAATCTCGCCCCAGGTGACGAACGGCGAGTAAGCCTCCCAAATCCAGAAGCCGGCGCGGCCCGCGAAAGGCTTCTCCGCGCGCCACTCCCCGCGGGCGAGCATGTCGGCCTTGTAGTCGTGTTCGATGACGCAGCCGGAGACCTGACAGACGTAGTAGGCGTTCGCCACGTCGTCACCATCCCACTTGATGCAGTAGTCGCCCGCCCCATTCTTCCAGGTCAGGACTTGGAACTCGCCGCAATGCGGGCACGGAACCCAATACCTGCGCTTGTCCGACTGGTCATACTCCCACTCGATAGGCGAAAACTTCGGGGCGTCGGGCGGGGCGCCGGGCGGGGGCTCCAGGCGGTCGCGCGGGCTCGACACCTTAATGACCTTCCGCCGCTCCTTGAAGGTGATGGTGCGCTTCTCCGCGAGCGAGGCCGGGTCGCCCTCCTTCGTCCGCTTGTAGGCGTCGCGCTCGTCGAGGAAGGCCACGCGGGAAGAGCGCGAGGAGAGCGTCTCGGCGCTCGTGGCGTAGCCGATGGCGAGGAAGCCGCCGGGGAAGGACTTCGCCTCGACGGTATTGCCCGAGTCGCGGGTGCGCACGTCCCTGACTAAAGCCCTCAAGACGGGGGTGGCGCGAATCATCGGCGCCAGCTTCTCCTTCGACCACGCCTCGGCCTTCTTGTCGGTTTCCGCCACGTAGAGGATTGCGCTCGGGTCGTGGTGCATGAAGTACCCCACGCCGTTGTTACAGAACTCGGTCTTGCCTATCTGCGCCGACGCGACGAAGACGATTTCGTAGATGCCGGGCAGGCCGAGACAATCCAGCGGCTCGACGAGGTAAGGCGTGGTCTCGTTACGCCACCGGCCGGGCAGGGGTGACTGACCCGAGACGTGGCGGTACTTGGCCGCCCACTGGGAGGCGGTCAGCGCCGTGTCGGGGATGGCCGCGACGACGGCCTCTGAGATGACCCTAGTCCTCGGCATTTAAGTAAGATTCGAACTCGGCGCGGAGTTCGCGGAAAAACTGCTCGGCGTCCCGCCTGAGTATGGCCTCAATCGGTGCCACCTTCTGACCGCGGAGTTGCGGCGCGAGCACGGGCGGGGCGGTAATTGTGAAGTGCTCTCGGACTCGCTGCATTAACTCCTGTAAGTCGGCGCGGACGTCCGTGATGGGAACCACGTCGCCAATCTCTTTTTTGAGCTTGAGCTTGGCGCGGGCGGCCTCGGCCGCCGTCTTCATGGTCTGAGCCTTCCGCAGGTCTGACGCGCCTTCTGCCTGAACCGCGCCGAGGGCTTCCTCGGCGTCATACAGCTTCTCCTTGGACTTCGCCTGCTTCGGCCGCACCCCCTTCGTTTCGAGCTTCGCCCTGACCGTGGCACGGTTAAGCCCCGCGCGCTGCGCAATCTGCGACGTGTTCAGTAGTTCGCCTCCCTTTCCGGCACGCCTCATTTTGCTGTCCTTAGAGCTTCTGTGATGGCCTCGGCCAAGTTGTCGCCGAAGTTCCTGCCGAACGTCTGGACGGTCGGCTCGATGACCGTCGAGCGCTTCCTTATCCGCGCGCGCCGCTCAAGGCCGTAGAAGGCGACAAGGCGCCTGTCCTGACGGCCGAACAGGACGGGACCGCGCCGCGTCTCGACGACGACGCCCCTGCGCCCGAGGGCGCGCGGTTTCAGGTCTGACCTGACTTTCGCGCCCTGACTCGGGCGGGGGCGCCCGCGCCCGACGAGGGGGATGGCGAGCATCCCCCCTCCGCTCGCCACCTTGTCCTCGCCGGTCTCGTGCGGGATGAGCCAGTCGGCGGCCGTCCGCACGGCGGCCTCAAGCCGGGCCTTCGTCGCGGGCGTGATGCGGATGCCGAATCGGCCGCTCGGCAGATACCACGTCCCGCGAGTGGTGAAGGTGCGGCGGACGGCTTCGATAGAGCCTGACTGCGCATCTTTCGCCGTCCGCGTCAGCGCGACCGCGGCCGCGTAAGTGAGCTGCTCGTCGAAGGTGACGAGGCCGCGCACGTCGCCTGAGACTTCAACGTTTGCCATTACTGACTGTCCTTCGCCGCAGCATCGGTCAGATGGTTCAACTCTTCCTCGGCCTTGTCTTCTGCGTCGAGGTCGTAGAGAGGGGGTATTCGGGCGAGCCGGTCGCGCACCCGGTCGAGCGGCACGCCTTCCTCCAAAAGCGACGCCTTCAGCTCTGCCCGGTTCGCCCGGTTGGCGAGTTCGTGCCTCACCCGACGCGCCGTCCTGTCCACCTGTTGCGCGGCGAGGCGCTGCTCTCGGAGCAGGTCTTTGAGAGCGTTCATCGTGTCTTTGCGCTCCGAGAAGGCCGAGCGCATAAAGGCGATGAAAATTTGAACGAGCGCCCCCGTCATGACGGCGATGAGGCCGGGGCGCGTCCACTCCGCGGAGGTCGCCACGACGTCACCCGTCAGCGCCCCCAGCGCCACCGGCCAGGCGTTCGACATGAAGAGTGCGCCGCTTGGGAAGCGGTCAACCATGATGAGGAGTCTTCCTTTTGAGTGTAGGTTTTTCACGGCCCATACATTCACCAATCCATTACAGCCGGTGACGGGCACAGAGTAAGGCAAGGAAGGGGTTTTATTTTGCGGGCGGCACTCAGAGCAGATTATCGTCGCGCGAACGGTCAAGAATGTGGGTGAAAACTTCGCCGCGCGGGGTGTCTGTCGGGTGGTATTCGGTGACGGGGCGGCCGGGCTCCCCGGCCTCTTCCTGTAGGCAGAAGCGGTCGCGGGTTTCGAGTGTGCCGTCGCTGACCAACTTCTCCAGCGCGCGGTCCACCACCCAGCGCGAGAGCCCCTCCTCCTCCATTACTTCCTCGGAGCTGCGGCAGCCCTTCACCACGACGGCGCGGCGGACGGCCGCGACCTGCTCGTCGAACTTCGCGCCCGAGGCTCCGACCTGCCGGACTTCCTCAAGGGTGCGGTTAAGAATGTCGGACAGCGAAGGAGTGCCCGCGTACGCTTCCCTGATGACCCACAGCTCCTTTTCGAGCGCCCGGGCCTGCCGGCCTTCCTTACTCCGACTGCCGCGGGCGGCGGAGTAGCACTCTTTACAGTCACTCCGCCGCCCGCTCTTCCGGTTCCGGTCGGGGAGGTAGCTGGAAAGCGGCAGCACTCGCCCGCACGGCCCGCTGCACTTCTTTGAGGGCGGCGAGGTCGCGCAGGTCGGGGCGCGGCGGCTGGGGGAAGTCGGCGGGGGCATCACTGTTGGTTAAGAGACCTCCTGCTGGCTTTCTTTTGCCTTCGCGGCCTCGCGCGCCGCCCAATGCGAGGCGATATTCGCCCAGAGACTCATGAGAGCCACCCACTGGACTGACCCTCGCCACCACAAGAGCGTCGGCAACACCAACGCCGCCCAGACGAGGGTCAGGACGGTGTGGATGGTGCTCGCCTTCGGTCTCTTGATGATGAATTTCATAAAATTTCTAAGCCGAGAGGGGAGTTGAGGCTTGCGCGTCACCCTCAGTTCTAACTCTCAGGAAGGAACCGTCGAATTTGTCCAGTAAATAAAAGAAAGAATACTGGACAAACATTGCTCTCCAGATGCTGGCGAGCGGTTCGGCGTGCCGTGGCTTCTTTTAGACGAGGCGTGTATAACATCGGGCTCCTTCAGTCCCGGAAGTTGCTGTCCGCGTATTAAAGAAAGAGACGCGGACACGACCTGCGTCAGCGAGCAGGCTTTCTCTTCCTCCTGTTAGTCTTCACTACTCGGGGCTGAAGTGCGCGCTTCAGCCGCTCGTTTGATTCCTCGGCCAGCCGCATGGGATCGGCGGCATCAGGCTGTATACCGAGCATACGGGTGCCCGGCCGAGGCTCTAAGCCCTCTGCCGCGCACGGTGACGGTGCTTCCCGGCCTGTTTTCGGGGAACGATTCGGGAACGATTTTTCTCTCATCTTCCTTCTTCTTCTCTCTTCTTGGCTCCTGCGCGATGGCTGCAACCGTTAGTGTTATGTTACTTCTTGCGTCTTCCTGCCCCTCGGTGCTACCCCTATGGGCGGATGACGCGCATCCGTTGAGCCGTCACGCGCGGCCATCCGTCTCGCGCTCGTTCGCCCTCCACCTCGGCCGCGCTCGCCGGGCGCGGCCGACCGATTTGCTTGACCGGCGCCGGGCGGGGCTGTATAAGACGTGCGTCAGCAGTTCCGCCGCGCCCTCGGCTCGACCCTCACGGACTCACAGCCTCTCGAAAGGGGAAACGCACGATGAATGCTCACACATTCCGCACGGCCCTGCGCCGGAACCTCGCCCCCCTAACCGCCCTCCTCATGTTCTCGCTCGTCGCCGTCTGCGGCTTCTCGGCCGGCACGGCGCAGTCGGGCGAGAAGGCGGAGCGCGAGGTGGTGGAGAAAATCCCGAAGCACCTGCCGATTAAGGTGAAGGTAAAGAAGCCGGAGAAGCTGAAGGACTTGGAGAACGAGGATTGGCTCGGGGAGCTGGAGGTGGAGGTCACCAACACGGGGACGAAGCCCATCTACTACTTAAACATCTCGGTTGACCTGCCGGACGTGTTCGCGCCGAGCGGCCTTAACATTGGCTTCGGGCTTCAGTACGGGCGCGGCAAGCTAGTCTCCTTGAGCGAGCCGGTGCTACCGGACGACGTGCCGATTCCTCCCGGCGGGGTCGTCGCCCTCAAGGTGCCCGCGAACCCAGTGGCGGGCTGGAAGCTCTTCAGGGCCGGGGGCAAAGTAACCAACCCGAGAAAAATTGAGTTCATCTTTAACTACATGAACTTCGGCGACGGCACGGGGTACGTGGGCGGCGTCGAGAAGTCTTTGTGGGAGAGAAAAGAGCGAGGGGCCAACGCCACTTGCCCGGGAGGCGACGGCGACGCCGCGGGGGCGGCGTCCGCGGCACACCCGCCGCGGAGTTATTTCCCGGACATAGCCTCCCTCGCAACCTACCTCCCTCCGCCGGCCAACCTCGTGCCGGCCTTTTTTTTTGGTAGACCTGCCTTACCCGCCCCGGCGGCGAGGCAGGACATCTGCTGCACCGGAAAAAGGTTGGGCGGGGTGATTCCCCACGGCGCGCCCTTCCCGCGTTATGCGGCAGGGGCGACAATTCGGTCGCCCGCCCACACTTAAAGTTCGGCGCGGGGGGAAAGAGATGACGGTCACATCCAACGTCAAGGCGGGAGGCGTTCACACCGACCACGGCCGGGCCGTGAAGGGCCTGCGCGTCAAGTCGAAGTTCAAAGCCGGCACGACCGCCGCCCTGCTCGTGCTTTCGCTCGCGCAGGCGGTCACGACTTCGGCCCAACACGGGAGAGAGTGGCACGAGCAGCAGGCGAGGCGGGAGAGGGAAATCCAAGCCTGCTCCCGGCCGGCGGAAGACGCATACAAAAAGGCCGTTGACGAATCCCGGCACGCGAAGCGCCTCGCCGAGCAGAAAGCCGACGCCGTCTACCGTGAAGCGATGCGCAACGCCAAAACTGAGGCCGCGCGCACGGCCGCCAGGCGGGCCAAGCGGGAGGCGATGTTGAAGGCCCGGGACGCGGCCCGGTCGGCGGTCATGGCCGCCCGGAGGGTCATGCAGTTAGCCGTCCAGTCCTGCCGCAACCCGAAGCCCCCCGAGACGGCGAAAAAGAGCCCCGAGGATAACAACGCGAGGGGCTGCGGTTCCGACAACCCCGCGGCGGGGACTCTGGGGCACGGGCCGCGCGGGCACAATAGCGTGCGCATGGATTTGCGCGTCGTGGACGCGACGGGGAAGCCCGTCCGCGGGGTGAACACGAAACTGTGGTCGGAGCGCCAGGGCAACGGGCTCTTTTGCGAGACCGCCCACACGACCGGCGATTGCGGCAACGTGCTGATGGACCCCATCCACGTCACCAAGACCCTACAGTTGGAGTTAAAGGCTAAGGGGTTTCAGCCGCAGGTGATTCAGGTTGACCCCGCGCAGCTCGACAGGCCGTTTCAGGTGGTGATGCAGACTAAATGACCGCACTACGTACCGCGAAGCGGTAGGCGCCGAATAACTCCCGCGCCCTACCGCGAGTTCACGGACGCCGACGGAGCACGGGCCGCCGCGGTCACCCGAAGGGTGAGGAAACCGCGGCGGCCCTTACCGTGCCGCGTGCTACACTCCCGCCGTAATTCCGCTCCGTTCCCAGGCGGGGGTGCCGCAAGCATGGGCCGGCGCGGTTCGTCATAGCGCAACCGTTCGGGGGCGGAGTCATGTGTCTGTTAAAGCACGCCGGCGGGGCTTTCACGCACCGGCCCGAGGAGTTGAAGGGCGGCCTGAGTCCCAGGGCCTCCGACCTCGTCAAGGCGGCCTTCTCCGACGTAGACCCGGCGCGCCTCGTCGACTACCACACTCACGTCGCGGGCATCGGGGCGGGCGGCACCGACAACCTCGTCAACCCGAAGATGCAAAGCTGGCGGCACCCGCTCCACCGCCTCAAGTTCGCCGTCTACCTCAGCGCCGCGGGCGTCGAGGACATCGGGCGCGCCGACCTTGAGTTCGCCGAGCGGCTCGTCAGCCTCGTGCGGCACATCGAGCCCCACGGCAAGTACCGCCTGCTGGCGTTCGACAAGAACTACGACCGCGACGGGACGGCGAACCCGGCGAAGACGGAGTTCTACGTCCCCAACGAGTACGTCTTCGCGCTGGCGGCAGAGCACCCCGACCTGTTCGAGCCCGTCATCTCCGTCAACCCTTACCGCCGGGACGCGGTCGGAGAGTTGGAGAAGTGGGCGGGGCGCGGCGGCCGCATGGTCAAGTGGCTGCCGAACGCGATGGGCATCGACCCGTCCGACGAGAGGTGCGACCCCTTCTACCGGAAGATGAAGGAGCTCGGGCTGGTGCTGCTCAGCCACGGCGGCGAGGAGAAGGCCGTCGAGGCGGAGGAGGACCAGCGCCTCGGCAACCCGCTGCTGCTGCGCAGGGCGCTCGACCACGGCGTCAGGACCATCGTCGCGCACTGCGCGGGGCTGGGCGACAACGAAGACCTCGACGACCCCGCGAGGAGGCGCGTGCACAACTTCCGACTGTTCTTGCGCCTCGTGGAAGACAGGCGGTACGATGGCCTGGTCTTCGGCGACATCTCCGCGATGACGCAGTACAACCGCATCGGCGAGCCGCTCTCGGCCGTCATCGGGAGGGAGGACCTGCACGGCCGTCTCGTCAACGGGAGCGACTACCCCCTGCCCGCCATCAACCTGCTCATCAGGACGAGGCCGCTGCTGCGCGCGGGCTACATCGACGCGGACGAGCGCGACTCCCTGCGTGAGATTTATCATTTCAACCCGCTGCTGTTCGACTTCGTCCTCAAGCGCTGCCTCAGGCTCCCCGGCACCGACCGCCGGCTCCCGCCGAGCGTCTTCCAGTCCAACCCCGAGTTAGGGATTTGACCGGCCGCGGCCCCGTTCACGCGCGGAAGGGGCGGGACGGAAAAAGAGTGGCGGGCCTCTTCCACGGCCCGCCACTCTTTTTCCGGTCTCGCCGCGCGGGGGCCGCGCGACTACTGCTGGCCCTTGTCGTGCGTGTCGCCGCCGATGGCCGACAGCACCGTGGCGCCGCCGTTGCCCGCGGCGCGGTTGTTGCCGTAGGAGAGCACCGACCCGGACGTGCCGTTCGCCGTGTTGAAGACGATGTCCGAGTTGCCGACGCGCACCGTGCCGCCGGCCGACTGCTGGATGCCGGTGCCGTTGTTGCTGATGCGGCAGTTGGTGACGTGCATCTCGGAGGCGCCCGCCGGGCCTTCGACGCCGAGGCCGTGGTTGGTGTTGTTCGAGATGACGGAGTTGCTGACGAGCATCCGGGCGCCGCTGCTGGCGACGATGCCGTAGCCGCAGTTGTGCACGCGCACGTTGTCGATGCTGGCGTCGATGCGCGTCGAGCCCGCGGCGGGGATGACGACGATGCCCGTGCCCAGCATGTTCCTCACGGTCGTGCCCGTCACGACGAGGCGGCCGCCGCCCGAGCGCACGTCCTCGATGCCGCGGCCGGGGTCCTTCTGCGAGCCGTCGAGCACGCAGTCCTCGATGAAGACCTCGCTGCCGGCCGAGGCGGCGCCGCCGACGATGCGGATGGCGCGCGTGCCCGACGAGGCGTTGCCGGCCTGGCCGCCCGAGCCGTTGATGTTCAGGTTGCGCAGGCGCACCGTCTTATTCCCTTCGGGGGGGTTGTTCGGGCTGAAGCCGTCGAAGTTGATGGTCACGCCGACCGTGTTGGCGTTGAGGATGGAGCCGTAGCCCTGCCCCTGCGTGCCCTCGATGGTGATGGACTTGGTGATGGTGACGAAGCCGAAGCCGCCCGGGTCGAGCGTGCTGATCTCGCCGTTGGTCGCCGTCTTCGAGATGGCGCCCGCGTAGGTCTTGCAGGGGGCCGTGCGGCTGCACGGGTTGACGTCGTCGCCGACGCCCGACACCCACGTGCGGGTCGCCTGCGCCTGCGCGGCGGCGGAAAGGGTCAGGATGAAAAGCGCACACGTCATGGCTCTGTTGATGGCGGAAAGGGTCTTCATGAAAGTTCTCCTCTATAAGTCTTGTGAGTTGTCGCGGGGCGACGCCCGTGGGACGTGCCACTTTCGTTCGATGATTCGGGTCCGGGCGCGCGCCTCAGGGCCGCACGACGATGTCGCCCGCGCCGTCCGCGGCGTCCACGAAAACGAAGGCCGACAGGAGGAAGGTCTGCGTGTCCGTCCCCCGTTCCCTCGGCATCACGACGGGCGTGTCGTCCCTGCGCTCGGCGTCCGTCGCCTCCCAACTCATGCCGACGCCGGGGTCGTCCTCCAGTTCGGCGTCCGAGGCCACCCAGCGGCCGGCCGGGCGGTAGACGCCCCAGGTCAGCTTGTCGGGCTCGCGCGAGTTGTCGCCGTTGTCCTCGACCGTGAGCAGCACGCGCTGGCCGACGAGGCCGGGGATGTTCGAGTCGCGCACGTCGCCGCTCATCACCGCCTGGTTGCCGACGACCGTCAGGCCGTCGAAGCTGGCGCTGAGGTAGAAGCCGCCGCGGTAAGTCTCCTCCGGCGAGCCCTCGCCGTCGGCGTCCTGGTAGGTGACGGGCGCCTCGTCGCTCAGGAAGAGCGAGCCCGTGGCGCCGCCGCCCGTGAGCGCCTGCGCGTCGAACTCGACGTACTTCGCGTAGCCGTCGCCGAGCGAGAAACGGTAGCTGCCGCGGGCCGCGGGGTCGCCCACGCGGGCGCCGGCCCCGCGCGGCGCGAACACGCCCACGAGCGAGAGCGCCAGGGCCGAGGCGAGGGCCGCGCGCTTGATAAGTGCCGTGCGTTTCATCAAAGGTACTCCTTTAGTCCAAGTTATGAGTTCGAGCCGCCGCGCCGTTCGTGCCGGCGCGCTACTGAAAGAAGACGGGTGCGTCAGGGCGCGTAGTCGACCGCGACCTGGGGGCTGCCGTAGACGCCGAACTTGACGTTGACGGTCGCGCCGGGGGCGAACTTCGTGCGCGTGGTGTCGGGGACGGCGCACTGCGTCTCGGCGCGGAAGGCGGGCCGGCCCGTGGGGAGCACTTCGAGGCCGAACCGCAGCATCGAGGCGCCGTCGCCGATGCGGATGCCCGTGTCGGTCAGGTTGAGGATTCGCGCGGGGGCGCCCTCGCCCGCGCGGCGCAGCTTCTCGAAAGAGACCTCGCGCGCGAGCAGTTCGTCGTGCGCCCGCCGCGCGACGGTGCCGAGCGGCGGCGAGCCCGCCGTGTCGAACGAGTCCGCCGCGCAGGCGAAGGCCGCGGGGATGACATCGGACGCCGGCTCGCCCGCGGCGTGCGGGGCGCGCTCGCGCGCCGAGGCTTTGAACAGCCAGACGAGGACGTAGGCGGCGGCGGCCACGAAGGGCGCCGCGGCTAAGAGCGGCAGGGCGGCGGCGAGTGTGGCCCAGAGGCCGGAGCTGAAAGACATCTTCTTCTTGACCTTTCTCCGCGTTATTCACGGCGGCGCCCGCGCGCCCCGTCCACGCCACGCACTCTAAGCGAGACGGCCTCGGCGGTCATGAAGGTTTGGTGAGGGTTTGGTAAAGGTTAGGTAAGGGCCTCTTTTTCGGCGGAAAAGTGATTAAACGGAGGAGGCAGCGGGGAAAAGTCGGGGCCGCCCCCTCCGCCTCCGAGACTGAATGTTGAGTCTTTCAGACAGAACGTCGGGTCTTTAAGGCGGAACGCCGGGCCTTTGGGGGGTAAAGTCGGGTCTCGGAGAGGAAACGTCGGCTCTTTGAGACGGAGCGTCGGGGCTTTTCGCTTGAGGGTCGAGCTTTAGAGATAGAACGTTGAAGCTTTGGGAGGGAATACCGAGACTTTTTCTTTGGAGGTTAAGGCTTTTCGCTCGAACGTCGAGACTTTTTGCTCGGGGGTTGAAGCTTTTTGTTTGAACGTTGGGGATTTTTGCTTGAACGTCGAGACTTTTTGCTTGAACGTCGAGGCTTTTTCCTCGGAGGTTGAAGCTTTTTGCTCGAACGTTGAGCCTTTGAGACGCAACGTCGGGCTCAGGGGCTCTCTGTCGCCGCCCGCGGCTGCTCGCTTCTGCCGCTTCAGCCTTTCCCTTTAGCGAATCTGGCGGGCGCGGGACATCTCTTCGCGGCGGCGGGTGTCTTCGGGGGGCAGCTGGTCGCGTATCTCGCGGAGGAGTTCGTCGGCGCGGCGGTGGGCGGCGCGGGCGCGCTCGGCGTCGCCGCCCGCGGCTTCGAGCGCGAGCGCGAGCGCGCGGTGGCCGCGCCAGCGCTCGCCCGAGCCCGTGTCTTCGAGCAGCCCGACGGCGGCCTCGGCCGAGCTGACGGCGCGGCCCGGCTCGCCCAAGCCCCGCTCGGCGTGCGACTGCTCGACCAGCGCGAAGCCGAGGCCGTCGCGGCAGTTCAGCTCCGCGGCTATCTTCGCCGCGTCGGCCGCCTTCGAGAGCGCCTCGCCGAAGTCCCCGCGCGCCACGTAGACGCGCGACTGGTCGACGAGGATGCGGAACTCGTCGTCGCGGTCGCCGATGTTGCGAATCATGTCGAGCGCGCGCCCGAGCGCCGCCTCGGCCTCCGCGACCCGCCCGGCCTCGCATTGGGCGCGCCCCAGAAGCCAGAGCGTCTCGGCCTCGCAGTGGGCGTCGCCGTTCGTCTTCAAACTCTCCAGCGTGCGGCGCAGGTAGCCGATGCCCTCCTCGTAGAGGCCCTGCGCGATGCGCGCCTGCCCGATGCCCATGTAGGTCTTGGCCTCGCCGAAGAGGTTGCCGATGGCCTGAAAGTCCTTCTGCGCGCGCTTCGCCAGGGCCACGGCCGACTCGTACTGCCCGCGGCTCAGGTCGGCCCAGTGGAGGCGGCGCAGGACCTGCGCCCGCAGCCGGACGTTGCCGCAGCGAGAGTGGTAGGCCAGGCACTGCTTCATCAGCTCGACGCCCTCGTTGTAGCGCCCCTGGAGCGCGCGCGCCCAGCCGAGCATGCCCGCGGCGTCGGCCGCCGTCTCCAGGTCCACACCCTCCTCGTCGAGCACGGCCTGGATGAGCTGGGCGGCCGACTCGTAATCGCCCATGCTCGCGCGGATGCGGCCGAGCTGGACGACGGCGAGGCGCGCGCGCGCCGCGTCACCCAGCCGCCGGTAGATTTCGAGCGCGCGCTCGACCGAGGCGTGCGCCTCCCTGTACTGGCTGAGCGCCGAATGCACCAGCCCGTCCTGAAACATCACCGCGGCCTCGGCCGACTCGTCCCCGAGCGTGCGCGCGAGGTGGAGCGCCTCGGGCAGCACCGGCTCCAACTCCTTGTTACGGCCGACGGCGTGCAGGCTCTCGCACAGGGCCAGGAGCAGCGAAAGTTTTTCCGAGAGCGGGAGCGCGGCCGGCTCGCCGAAGGGGGACGGGCCGCCGGGCGGCGCGAAGAAGTTAGCGGTGTTGTCGCCCTCGGCGTAGGTCGCGTCGCGGCGGAATTCGAGCCGTGCGGCCGCGCGCCGCGCTCGCTCGGCGCACGACACGGCCTCGGCCCAGTGCCAGCGCGAGCTGGCCGCCGACCACGCGCGCATCGCCCAGCGGAAGGCGCGCCGCGCGTCGCCCGCCGCCTCGTAGTGCGCGCTCAAAGCCTCGGCCAGACGCTCGTGCCGGCGCGCGTGCACCTGCTCGATGGCCGAGGCCGCGAGCAGGTGCAGGCGGCGCCGGCGCCGCGGCGGCAGGCTCTCGTAGAGCACGCGGCGCAGAATCGTGTGGTAGAAGCGGTAGTCCTCGCCGAGCGAGAGGCCGCGCTCCGCGAGCACGCCGAGCTGGAGCCCTTCACGAAGGCTCTCGTCCAGCTCGTCCTCGCCGCGCCCCGACATGCGGGCCAAAGTCTCGACGCGGAACTCGTCGCCGATGACGGCCGCGTGCTCCAAAAGCTCGCGCAGGTCCGCCGGCGTGCGTTCGAGCTTGCCGAGCGCCGCCATCACGAGCGAGTCGGGCAGCGGCACGTTCTCGATGCCGTTCCACTGCCAGCGGCCCGAGGTATCGGCGCCCACGGCCGCCGAGCTGATGGCGCCTTCGGCGACGAGCAGGCGCAAGGTCTCGACGAGGAAGTAAGGGTTGCCGCCCGTCACGCGGAAGACGGTCGAGGTGTCGGTCTGCGGGATGAGCGGCGCGCTGAAGGCGCCGCCGAAAGCCTCCTCGACCGCCTCGCGGCACGCGACCTCGCCGAGCGGCGCGAGGCGCAGCGTCGTGAAACTGCGGTAGCCGGCCTGGCGCTTGAGCCACTGGCCCAGCTTGTGGCGCGGGTCGCCCGCCTCCTCGGCGCGCGCGAGCAGGACGAGCAGCAGGGGCTCCGTCGCGCGCACGCGCATCAGGTAGCCGAGGCAGTCGAGGCTCACCTCGTCGGCCCACTGCAAGTCGTCCAGCACCATCACGAGCGGGCGCTCGCGGCTCAGACGCAGGAAGGCGCGGCCCAGCGGCGCGACGATGCGGAAGTGGTCGCCGGAGCCGACGCGGTCGAGCGGCGCGCTCGCCTCCTCGGTGCCGAACAGCTCGTCCGGGAGCTGGACGCCGCAGCGCGACTCGACGGCCTCGCGCAGCCCCCGCGCCGCGTGCGCGCGCGAGGCGCCGGCCTCGGCGCGGCGCTCGGGCGCGACGGCCGCGCTCAGAAGGTCGATGAAGGTCTCGTAGGGCGCGAGCCGGCTGCCCTCGTAGTCGAAGAAGCGCGCGTGGATGTAGGACGCGCCCTCCGAGCGCGCCCAGCGGCCGAAGTGTCTGACGAGCTGCGTCTTGCCGATGCCGGGCTCGCCCCGGACGACGACCGGCTGACCGCTCCCCGCGAGCACGCGCCCGTACTCCGCGCGCAGCAAAGACAACTCGGTCTCGCGCCCGACCAACAGGTCATAATTCGGCCCCGCATCCGCGCGCGCCGGCTCCCCGGCGGCGAGGGGCGGCGGCGGCGCATCCGGCGCGGCCGGCGTCACGGCCGGGGTGCCCGCGCCGGCGGCGGCTTCGCCTTCACCCTCCGTGACGGCGGCGACGAACTGGTAGCCGCGCGCGTGGAAGGTGCGTATGTAGCGCGGCGCGTCGGCCGAGTCGCCGAGCGCGCGCCGAATCTGCGAGACGGCCTGCTTGAGCACCGCGTCGGTCGTGAAGACGTCGGCCCAGACCTGGTCGAGCAGCTCCTCCTTCGGCACCACCCGCCCGCGCGAGCGGATGAGGTAGGCGAGCACCTTGACGGCGCGCGGCTCCAGCGGCACGGGCTCGCCGTCGCGGTAGAGCAGGCCGACGGCCGGGTTCAGGCTGTAAGGTTGGAAGTGGAACGTCTCGTTGGGCATCATCGTCCGGCGACGCGGGGCGGCTTGACCGACGACTCGAAACCGAAGCCCAAGTTTATAACACCGGCCGCCGCCGGGCCACGTAATTCTAAAGGAACGACGCCGGCGAGGAATTTTGCGCGCGCCGCGGCGGACTTTTTTTCGTACTATCGTGCGGGTCGGGCGCGCATCTAATTTGCCGCCGGTGTAGCGCGACGCGGCCGCGGGGTCGGGCGCCGCTCCCGGCGGTGTCGGTTTGAAAGGGAGGAGTTGCCGATGGCGATGAGCAAGGGACTGGCCGCACGCGGGGCCGAGGCGGCTTTGACCCGGCCCGCTTCGCGCGCCGACGTGGAGCGCGGCCTCGACCAGTTGAGCCACCTGATGGACGGGCTGTTCCGCATCCCCGGCACGGGCTGGCGCGTGGGGCTCGACGCCGTCGTCGGCCTCATCCCGGGCGTCGGCGACTTCGCCACGACGGCCGTCTCGTTCTACATCCTCGCGGCGGGCGTGCGCTACCGCGTGCCGAAGGTGACGCTGCTGCGGATGGCGGCCAACGTCGGCGTGGACTACCTGCTCGGCGCCGTGCCCATCGTCGGCGACCTCTTCGACGCGGCGTGGAAGTCGAACCAGATGAACGTCGAGCTGCTCAGGCGCCGCGCCTCGGTCTCGCCCGAGGAGGCGACGAGCGGGCGCGCGAGCGACTGGCTCTTCCTCGGCGTCATCCTCATCGCCCTGCTCCTGATGCTGGTCGGCTCGGTCGTGGTCAGCCTCTGGCTGCTCGCGCAGCTCGTCGGCGCACTCGCGTAAAAAGAGTCAGACACGGAGGCGCGGAGATTTGAAATTGAATCTCCGCGTCTCCGCGTCTCCGCGTCTGACTCCTGACGCTCAGCCGGCGGCGGCCCCGTCGCCCGCCAGCACGCGGTCGAGCGCCGGCCCGATCACCTTCAGCCCGAACTCGCCGGCCGCGAAGCCGCGGAGCTTGCCCTCGGCGTCGAACAGGTAGTAGGCGGGCACGTAACCCTGCTCGTTCTGGAAGGCGTCGCGCAAGCGGTGCCCGTTGTCCACGGCGCACGGCTCGGTGATGTTGTAGGCGGCGAGGGCCTCGCGCACCGCCTCGACGTCGGTGTCGGCCTCGTGGCGCGGCATGTGGACGGCCACGACGCGCAGGCCCTCGGCCGCGCGCCCGTCGCGCCACTCGGCCACGCGCGGCAAGTTCTCCTTGCACGTCCCGCAGCTCACCGACCAGAAGTGGACGAGCGTCGGGTGCCCCTCGGCCTCCGCCGCGGCGGCCGCGCCCGTCGCGTTGAACCACTCGGTCGCCCCCTCCAGCGGCGGCATCTCCGCCCCGATTCTCATTGGCATGATGAAACCCCGTGAACCGTGAACCGTCAACCGTGACAAGAAGGAACTGCCTTCCAATCGTCACGGTTAACGGTTCACGGCTCACGCCTTTCTTGTCACGGTTTACGGTTCACGGTTCACGGCCTTCAGACCTTGAGCGTCTCCTGACCCGGCCGCCAGTCGGCCTGGCAGAGGCCGCCGGTCTGGAGCGCCTGGATGACGCGCAGCGTCTCGTCGGCCGAGCGCCCGACGTTGAGGTCGTGGACGACCGCGTAGCGCAGCGTGCCCTCGGGGTCGACGACGAAGAGGCCGCGCAGCGCGACGCCCTGCTCCTCGATGAGCACGCCGTAGTCGCGCGCCACCGCCTTCGTGATGTCGGACGCGAGCGGGTAGCGCAGGCCCTCGACGCCGCCCTTGTCGCGCGGCGTCTTGAGCCACGCGCGGTGCGAGTGCACCGAGTCGGTCGAGACGCCGACGACCTCCGCGCCGACGCCCCGGAAGTCGTCGTAGCGGTCGCTGAACGTGGTCAGCTCCGTCGGGCAGACGAAGGTGAAGTCGAGCGGGTAGAAGAGGAGCACGAGCCAACGCCCCTTGTAATCGGAGAGCCTCACGTTCTCGTTCAGCTTCTCGACGTTCTTCGTCGAGGGCATGTCGAAGTCCGGCGCCCGCCGTCCGACTTTTGCTTCTGCCATGTTGCTTGTTTATTCCTCCGTTGATTTAAAAAATTCCGCGCGCGGTCAGCCGGCGGCCTGGCAGTCGGGGCACAGGCCCACGAGCGTCAGGTGGATGGACTCGGGCCTGAAGCGCGAGCGGCGCGCGGCGGCGCGGATGAGCTGCGGGGTCTCGGCGAGGTCGAAGTCCACGAGCTTGCCGCAGCGCGAGCAGACGGCGTGGTCGTGGCGCGCGGTCTCGCTGTCGTAGCGGCTCGACCCCTTGCCGAAATGAATCTCGCGCACGAGCCCCGCCTCCTTGAGGTACTTCAGGGAGTTGTAGACGGTGGCGAAGCTGATCGAAGGCAGCTCGCGCCGCGCCGCCTCGAAAATCTCGCTCGCCGTCGGGTGCTCCGGCGACTCCGTGACCACGCGCAGCACGGCCCGCCGCTGCGGCGTCAGCCCGCCCCGGCCGCCGCCCTGATCTCCCTTACCCGCCATAAATTTTCCCGCGTTTGAAGTGGAATTAGAATAATTCTAACTTGGCCGGCTGTCAAGCGGAGGAGTGGCCGGCAGAAAAACTCCTCAGTCGGGCGGCCGGTCATAAAGCGGAAGCCCCGGGAAGGCGGAGCCCTACTGACTACCGGCTACTGTCTACTGTAGTTTCGGGTGTCGCTCGACGAAGTCGAGGAGCGCGGGGACGTAGTCGGGGAAGCGCGGGCAGCGCAGGCCGCGGGGTTCGAGCAGCGCCGTGGCGCGCGAGGTGTCGTAGGTCTGTTTGAGAAAGAAGTAGGGGACGCCGACGCGCGGCAGGCCCGTGAACTTCTCGTTGAGCGGGATGCTGAGCGTCGTCCGGACGAGCGGCGCCGGCACCGTCAGGAGCGACTCGCGCCCGGCGAGGTTGCGCGAGATGACGTCGAACAGCTCCTCGGTCGTGAGCGGCGCGGGGTCGGCTATCTGCACGGTCTCGCCCGCCGCGCGCTCGTCGGCGGCGAGCGCGGCCATCGCCTCGACGGCGTAGTCCACGGGGATGACGTTCAGCCGCACGTCGCGGTTGCCGATGTTGGCGAGCGAGAGGGCGCGCGGCGACATCCGCAGGTACTGGATGAGGTAGTAGACGCCGTCGTACTTCGCCGTCTCGCCCGTGCGCGAGTCGCCGCAGACGACCGAGGGGCGGTGGATGGTCACGGGCAGCTCGCCCTTGAGCGCCTCCACTTCGAGTTCGGCGAGGTACTTCGTCTCCTCGTAGTTGTTGCGGAAGCCGGCCTCGTGGCGCAGCTCGCTTTCGAGGATGACGCCCGTCCTCTTCCCCGCCACGTAGCAGGTCGAGACGTAGTGGTAACGCCGGAGCTTCGGCAGAGAGCGCGCGAAGCGGTTGACGTTGCGCGTGCCCTCGACGTTGACGCGCATGGCGAGGTCGCGGGCGACGGCGAGGTCGTAGACGGCGGCGAGGTGGAAGACGACGGTCGCCTCGGCGCGCGCCACCTCCGCGTCCGGGGCCGACAGCCCGAGGTCTTCGCGCGTGATGTCGCCCTCCAGAAGGCGGAAGCCCGCCTCTGGCGCGCCGGTCTCGCGCGCCAGTCGCGCGACCTCTTCGCGCGCGCGCGCGGCGAACGCGGGCTGGACGAGCAGTTGGAAGCGCGCGCCCTCGCGCGCCAGCCGCGCGACCAGCCGCGCGGCGATGAAGCCGGGGAAGCCCGTCATGAAAATCGTCGTGTCGAAAGCCATAGTCACCTCCGTCCCATTGTAGCCTGCGCGCGCGCCCCGAGCAGTTCGTCGACGGCGGCGACGGCCTCCTCCAGACGCCTCTCGTGCGGCCCGGAGAGGAGCCGGAAGGGGCGCGACTGCGCGCGCAGCTCGCGGACGAACGTCTCGTGCATCCACCCGCGGACGTGCTCGCCGTCGCGCGTGCCGTCGTGGACGAAGGGGGTGTTGACGTCCGTCAGGAGGTAGAGGTCGGGCCGGCGCGCGGCGGCTATCGCCTCGACCTCGGGCGAGCGCGCGCCCGTGTAGCGGCGGTGCCAGACGCTCGTGGCGAAGGCGTCCGTGTCGCAGATCAAGACCCTGTCGGCGCGCCGCGCCGCCTCGTCCTCCAGCTCGCGCTGTCGCGCCGCGATGTGCGCGAACTCCTCGGGGCGGAAGTCGTATCCGCCGCCCTCGGCCAGCTTCCGCTCGGAATACTCGCGGCCGTACTCGGGCACCCAGGCCGTGCGGTAGTGCGCGGCGAGCGCCGCGGCGAGCGTCGTCTTGCCCGTGGACTCGGCGCCGACGAGGCAGACGCGGCGCGCGTAGAAGGCGCGGACGGGCGGCTCAAGGTACTCCCAGCAGGCGAGCGGGTCGGCGCGCACGCGCGTCGCGGAGACGGGTACGGCCGCGCGCGCCCGGTCCACCAGGACGTGTCGGCAGCCGAGGTGACGCGCGAACTCGTCGCCGTAATCCTCCGAGGTGAAGACGAGGTCGGGCGCGCCGCCCACTAAGCGCACGGAGTTCTCGGCCCACACGCGCGGGTCGTCGGCGTCGAGCGTGTCGTCAATCAGAATCACGCGCACGTCCGGGTGAATCTCGCGCAGCCACGCGGCGCGCAGCTCGCCCGGCGGCGCCTCGCCGCCCTTGCCGCAGACGATGACGCTCAGCTCGTCCACCCGCGCCCGCGCCGCGTCTATCAGAAACTTGTGCCCGCGGTGCGGCGGGTAGAACTTGCCGACGATGAGCCCGCGCCTAGACACCGGCCGACTCCCCGGCGGGCGCGCCGGCACGCCCCTCGCGCCGCGCGAGCGAGCGCCGCCAGCCCCGCAGCCCCGCGACGCACAGGCAGAGGAAGACGAAGAAGAGGACGGCCGTCAGCCGCAGCCCGCGCGCGAGGTAGAGGTAGATGTAAATCACGTCGGCCGTTATCCAGAGCAGCCAGTTCTCGACGGCCTTGCGGTTGAGGAGGTACTGCGCTGCGAGGCTGAGGACGGTCGTGAGGGCGTCGAGCAGCGGCGCGGAGTCTTTCACGGCGCGCAGGGCGAACGTCATCGCCGCCGTGCCCGCGACGATGAAGGCGGCCGTGCCTAAGAGCAGGCGGCGCGACGCGCGCCCGACTTCGAGCGCCGTCCGGTTCTCGCCGCCGCGGAGCCAGAGGTACCAGCCCTGAATGCCGAGCGCGACGTAGACGATTTGGAGGGCGGCGTCGCCGTAGAGGCGCGCGCCCGCGAAGAGGGCGAGGAAGAAGACGTTGTTGGCGATGCCGACGGGGAAGTTCCAGACGTTCTCTTTGACGACGAGGTAGACGCAGGCCGCGCCGGTCACGAAGCCGAGCGTCTCGGTGAGGTCGGAGGGAATCCACCCGCGCCACGAGGCGGCGACCAGCGCCAGCCCCGCCGCGCCGCCCATCCAGAGGTCGAGTCGCTTCATGGCAACAGTCTTGAAGGGCCGGCGCGCTCTCGCCCTCAGTCGGCGCCGAGGACCAGCTCGACCAGCGTGCGGACGCCGGCGCCGCTCGCGCCTTTGGGCGCGTAGGCGCTGGGCGCGTCGTACCAGGCCGTGCCGGCGATGTCGAGGTGCACCCAGGGCGTGTCGCCCGCGAACTTCGAGAGCAGGAGCGCGGCCGCGGTGGCGTCGGGCTTGCCGCCGTAGTTCTTGAAGTCGGCGATCATGCTCTCTATCTTCTTCCTGTAGTCGTCCGAGGCGGGCATCCGCCACGCGGGCTCGCCCGCGCGCTCCGAGGCGGCGAGGACGCGCGCCGCCCAGTCGTCGTCGTTCGAGAAGAGGCCCGCGCGGTGCGTGCCGAGCGCGACGATGATGGAGCCGGTGAGCGTGGCGAGGTCCACGACGCGCGCCGCGCCAAGGTGCTTCGCGTAGGCGATGCCGTCCACGAGGACGAGGCGGCCTTCGGCGTCCGTGTCCACGCACTCGACGGTCATCCCGGCGAAGGTGCGGACGACGTCGCCCGGCTTGATGGACTTGCCCGAGGGCATGTTCTCGGCGGCGGGGACGACGGCGACCAGCCGCCTCTCGGACTTGAGCAGCGCGGCGGCGCGCAGCGCGGCGAGCGCGGCGGCGCCGCCCGCCATGTCGGACTTCATCCCGTACATGTCGAGCCCGTGCTTGATGGAGATGCCGCCCGTGTCGAACGTGATTCCCTTCCCGACGAAGGCCCACAGCTCTTCGTCGGGCTTCGCCCCTTCGGGCTCGTGGCGCAGGACGATGAGTGCGGGCTCCTCCTCCGAGCCCTGCCCGACGCCGGCGAGCCCGCCCATCCCGCGCGCGCGAACCTCCTCGGCGCCGAGCGACTCGACGGTCAGCCCGACCTCGCCCGCCATCTCGGCGGCGCGGCGCGCGAACTCGCGCGGCGGCAGGCTCAGGCCCGGCTCGTCCGCGAGTGTGCGCGCCCAGTTCGCAGACTCCGCGACGACGCGCGCGCGCTCCAGCTCCGCGGCGAACTCGCCCGCGGCGCCCAGGCCCGCGAGCGTCAGGCGTTCGAGCCGCGGCGCTTCGTCCTCGTCCTTCTTCTGATAAAAACCGTTCTCGTAGAGCCCGAGGTGCGCGCCTTCGGCGAGCGCGCGGACGTCGCGCCCGGCCTCCGCGCCGCCGCCCTCCGCGGGGACGGCGAGGTGGAGCGCGCGCGCGCGCGCCGGACGCGCCGCTCGCACGACCACGGCCGCCGCGCGACGCATCGAGGCCGCGTCGAAGTCCGCCCGCGGGCCGAGCCCTAAGAGGAGCACGCGCCGCGCGCCCCCCGCGCCCCCGCCCGCCGGCGCGTGAATCAGGAGCGTCGTCTCGGCCTCGCCCTTGAACTCGCCCTCGCCCGTGACGCGCTCGCAGAGGGCGCGCAGGTCGCCGCCCAGCACGCCGGGCGCGGGCAGGCGCTCGCCGTCCGCGAAGACGCCGACGGCGAGCGTCTCCGAAGCCGGGGTCGTGTCGGGGAGCGTGTCGCCGAGTTCTACCAGGAGGCCAGTCTGTTCGCGCATCGTGAGTTCTTTTCGGAGTCCGGGTTTGTTTCGCCTGTCGCGCGACGAGTATAATTCAAACCAACGGCACAGCCCTAACAGCGAGCGGTCGCGCGGCGGCCGCCGCCCGACGGACACACTCCCGAACATCCGCAAGGAGGGATTTTCAACACGATGCCACTCATCCGCGCGCGTGCGCGCCGCCTCGCGCTCGCACTCGTCCTCGCGCTGCTGGCCGCCGGGCACGCGCCGCTCGCACAGGGGCCGCGCGCCGCCGCCTGCACGGTGCGCGTGACGCTCCTCCAGGTCAACGACGTCTACCGCTTCACGCCGGCCGACCGCGGCGCGCGCGGCGGCCTCGCCCGCGTCTCGACGCTGCGCAAGCGCGTCATGAAGGAGTCGCCCAACGCGCTCTTCCTGCTCGCCGGCGACACCATCTCGCCCTCGGTCGAGTCCATCACCTACAAGGGCGCGCAGATGATAGACGCGTGGAACCAGGCGGGCCTCGACTACTCGGTCTTCGGCAACCACGAGTTCGACTACGGCGACGAGGTGCTGTTGCAGCGGGTGCGCGAGTCGAAGTTCAAGTGGCTCGGCGCCAACGTCGTGGACTCGAAGACGGGGAAGATTTTCGGCGGCACGCCCGCCTTCGACGTGCGCGACTTCGGCGGGGTCAAGGTCGGCCTCCTCGGGCTCGTGCTGCCCGAGACGAAGACGACCTCGAAGCCGGGGCCGACGACCGAGTTCCGCGACCCCTGCGAGACGGCGCGGGCCGTCATCCCGCAGATGCGCGCGGCCGGCGCGCAAACAATCGTCGCGCTCACGCACCTCTCGCTCGCGCAGGACAAGGCGCTGGCGCGCTGCGCGCCCGGCATCGACGTCATCGTCGGCGGGCACGAGCACACGCTCCTGCAGTCGGCGTCGGGCGGCGTCCCCATCTTCAAGATGACGGCCGACGCGCGCGAGCTGGGGCGCATAGACCTCAACATCGACCCGGCCACGGGCAAGGTCGAGTCCATCGACTGGGAGGTCATCCCCGTCACGGACGCCGTCGAGGACGACCCGGCCTTCGCGCCCGTCGTCGAGAAGTACGCGCGCCTGACGGCCGAGCTTTCCGCCCCCGTCGGCCGCACCACGGTCGCGCTCGACGCGCGCAGCGCGACGAGCCGCACGGAGGAGACGAACCTCGCCGACTTCATCGCCGACGCGTTCCGCCTCGCGGCCGGGGCCGACGTCGCGCTCGTCAACGGCGGCTCCATCCGCGCCGACGACGTGCTGCCCGCGGGCGAGCTGACCGCGCGCGACGTGCTCTCCATCCTCCCCTTCGGCAACGACCTCGCCAAGATAGAGGTGACGGGCGAGGTGCTTCTGAAGGCGCTCGAACACGGCGTCTCCCTGACGGGGCCGGGGGCCGAGCCCGGCCGCTTCGCGCAGGTCTCGGGGCTGCGCTACTCCTACGACGCGTCGAAACTGCCGGGCGTCCGCGTGGGCGAAGTGACGGTCGGAGGCCGTCCGCTCGACCTGAAGAAGACCTACACGCTCGTCACCACCTCCTACGTCGCCGAGGGCGGCGACCAGTACGCGATGTTCAAGGGGAGCAGGAACCTCGCGCTCAAGACGAAGCTGACCGACTCGGGCGTGCTGCGCCGCGCCATCGAGGAGGCGAAGACGATAGCGCCGCGGGCCGACGGCCGCATCCGCCGCCTCGACGCCCCCGCCGAGGCGAAGCCCTGCGCGGCGCCGACGCCGACGCCGGGCCCGACGCCGGCCGCGACCCCTTCGGCGTCGGCGGCCTCCGGCGGCAGTTGAGCGCGGCGCGCCGCGCGTTGAGTTTTATGTTCGAAGAGGAAGAGGAAGGGGCGCCAGTTGAGCCGCGGCTGCGGGCGGTCGAGCTTTTCCGGCGCGCGTACGAGGCGCAGGTCGAGAAGAACTACGCCGAGGCGGTCGAACTCTACCGGCGCTCGATAGCGACCTACCCGACGGCCGAGGCGCACACCTTCCTCGGCTGGGTCTACAGCTTCGAGGGGCGCTACAGCGAGGCCATCGACGAGTGCCTGAAGGCCATCCGCGTGGACCCGTCCTTCGGCAACCCCTACAACGACATCGGCAGCTACCTCATCGCGCAGGGCGACCTCTGGACGTGCGTGCGCTGGTTCCGCCGCGCGCTCGTCGCCACGCGCTACGAGTCCTACGCCTTCCCCCACTTCAACCTCGGGCGCGTCTACGAGGAGCGCCACCGCCCGCTCGACGCCGCGCGCCACTACGGCCACGCGCTCGAAGAGCAGCCCGGCTTCGCGCAGGCCGCCCGGGCGCTGCGCCGCGTGCAGGCGAGATTGAATTGATTCATCGGCCCGCCGGTTCGTTGATTCATTCAGTGACCGAACCCCTGCTCCGATGAACCGACGAGCCGATGAACCAATCGCAGGAGGAGTATTTCTTGTGCCGGAGCGCCGCCCCCGAGGTGATGGACGGGCTGTGGGCCGAGGGGTGGAGGCACTTCGGCGAAATCTTCTTCCGCTACCGGCGCTGGCGGCACGGCGGGCGCGAACACACCGTCACGCCCCTGCGCGTAGACCTCTCGCGCTTCGAGCCGTCGCGCAGCCAGCGCCGCGTGCTGGCGCGCAACCGCGACCTGAGCGTCGGCGTCCGGCCGACCGTGCTCGACGCCGAGCTGTCCCGGATGTTCGACGCGCACCGGCGGCGCTTCCGCTCGGACGTCCCAGGCTCGCTCCGCAGCTTCCTCTCGCACAGGCCCTCGGAAGTCCCCTGCCGCAACGAGACGCTGCTCGTCCACTCGGGGCCGCGCCTCGTCGCCGCGCACTTCCTCGACCTCGGGCGCGAGGCGGCCTCGTCCGTCTACTCGATGTTCGACCCCGCGGAGTCGCGCCGCAGCCTCGGCGTCTACACCATCCTCCTCGCCATCGAACTCTCGCGCCGCGGCGGGCGCCGCTACTACTACCCCGGCTACGCCACGCGCGAGCCCTCGCCCTACGACTACAAGAAGGGCCTCCCCGCGCTCGAAGAGTACGACTGGCGCGGCGGCTGGGTGCCGCTCACGCGCGCGGGCGACGACGCGCGCCCGGGGCGGCGACAGGGACAAACATGATGAGACACCTTCTCGCGGTTCTACTGACGCTCTCCTGCCCGCTGGCGCACGCGCAGGCTCAAGACAGGCCCGGCGCCGTCGTCAAAGGCGAGGTCGAGTCCGGGGGGCGGAAGCGGACTTACCACCTGTTCGTGCCCGCGGGCGCCGCGGCGCCGGCCGGGAGGGCGCCGGCGAGGGCGCTCCCGCTCGTCGTCGTCTTCCACGGGTCGGGGCAGGGCGGCGCCGCGCTGGTCGAACCCTGGACCGCTCTGGCGGCGCGCGAGGGCTTCATCGTCGCCGGCCCCGACTCGGCCGACCCGTCGAAGTGGTCTACCCCCGCCGACGGCCCCGAGTTCGTCCGCGACCTCGTCGAACACCTCAAGGCGAGGCACCCCGTCAGCGCGCGGCGCGTCTACCTCTTCGGCTACTCGGCCGGCTCGGGCTTCGTCATCAACATCTCGCTGCTCGAATCTCGCTACTTCGCCGCCGCCGCCGTCTTCGCCAGCGCCACCTTCAGCCGGCAGTACGCGTCGGCCGCCGAGCGCAGGATTCCCTTCCTCATCCGCGCGGGCGCGGACGACGAAGTCTTCGCCCTCCGCGACGTGAAGGCGACCGCGAAGGGGCTGTCGGGGCTGGGATTTCCCGTCGAGTTCGGGGAGCTTGCGGGCCGCGGCCACAACTACTACCGCGTCGCCGCGGAGTTGAACGAGGAAGTCTGGCGGTTCTTCAGCCGCCACGAGTTGAAGGAGGAGCCGGACTATCGCCACTACGAATTCAAACGCTGAAGCGGAGGGCCCCCCGGCGGGCGGCGGCGCTCCGGGTCGGGCGTCGCTAAGAGGTCTCGTGCTGCTCGATGTCTTCGAGCCCTTTGACGAGTTCCTTGTTGATGCGCATCTTGCGGCGGTTGGCGTCCACGGCGACGTAGACGACCTCGGCCTCCGTGACCTTGATGCGCTCGGAGGTTCCGCCGTAGCGCTCGGCCTCGACGACGACGCGGACGGTGATGGAGGTCGTCCCCACCCGCTCCGTCCTGGCGTAGAAGCTGACGAGGTCGCCGACGAAGACCGGCTGGTGGAAGATGACCTCGCGCATGGCGACCGTGACGAAGCGCTCGACGCCCGTGCGGCGGTGCGCCTCGACCGCGCCCGCGATGTCGATGTAGCTGAGGATGATTCCGCCGAAGATGGTGCCCTGCGGGTTCGTGTCGCGCGGCAGCAGCGTGATGCGTATGGCGGGGTCGCCGTATGAGTCCATGCCGGAAGGATGGACGGCGCCCGCGCGGCCTGTCAAGCGGCGGCCGGCCGAGGCCCGCGACGCCCTTTCGCCGGCCGCGGCGCGTACAACGGTCGGGCCGGAGGGGACATCCAAACGCTTGCCGTATTAGCAGAAACGCCCGCCCCGGCGCGCTTCTTGAGAGGCGCCGGCCGCCCGCGAAAAGGTTGTCACGCGCGCCCCGTTCGGCGTATCGTTCGAGCAGGAAACCCAGACGATGAAGAGACTTTTTAACTACGCCCTTTTGACCCTCGCGTTAGTGTCCGCGGCCGGCGGCGCGGCGGCGCAGCCGCGCAGGGGCGCGCAGCGCCCGCAGCCGCGGCCCGCGGCGACCCCGACGCCGACCCCGGCCCCGACGCCGACGCCCGCGCCGACCATCGCCGAGACGCCGCTCGCTCCGGGGCAGCGCGCGCGCTTCGACGTTAACCACTACCGCGTCATCGCCGAGCTGAACCCCGCGCAGCACCTCCTGACCGCCGCCGCCGACGTCACCTTCACCCCGCTCGACAACACCCGCTCGGTCGTCTTCGAGCTGAACGGCTCGCTCAAGGTCGAGTCGGTCGAGCGCAACGGGCGGGTGCTGACGAACGTCGTGCAGGACCAGGCGGGCCTTGAGACCATCGGGCCTTTCGTCCGCGTGGACCTCGGCGAGGTCGTCGCCGCGGGTCAGCAGCAGACGCTGCGGTTCCGCTGGTCGGGCGCGCTCGTCACGCCCGAGGGCGGGCCGCTCCTGACGAAGCGTCTGGCCTACGTCGGCCCCGAGATGTCTTACCTGCTCTACGCGGCGCGCTGGTTCCCCTTCCACGAGTACGCCGCCGACCGCGCGACCTCCGAGTTCACCATCAGCGTCCCCGCCGGCTACGCCGTCGCCGGGATGAGCGAGGAGCCCGTGGCCGAACTCTCCGGCGCGCAGTTCCTCCCGCCCGCGGGCGACGCGGCCGGGCGCACCGCCCCCGCGCGCGCGGGCGCGCAAGCGCCGGGCCTGCGCAGCTACCGCTTCGTCACGCGCCAGCCCAGCTTAGTCGGCAGCTTCGCCGTCGGGCGCTTCGTCACGCGCACGCTCAAGATCGGCGGCTATGAGCTGACGTTCCACGTCCAGCCCGGCAGCGAGAGCTTCGTCGACCCCTACGCCCAGCTCGTCGGCGAGGCTTTGCAGTTCTACACGCAGAAGTACGGGCCGCCCGCCTTCGGCACGCGCCTCTCCGTCGTCCAGATTGACGACGCGAGCCTCGACGCCTACGCCGCGCCCGGCGTCCAGTTCCTCAGCCCCCGCTTCTTCACGCCCGGCCGCCAGGCGTCGCTCGACGAGCGCGTCCTGCGCGAGGTCGCGTACCAGTGGTGGGGGCTGACCGTCGGCCTGAAGTCCTTCGACGACGCGTGGCTCTCGCAGGGCCTCGCCGAGTGGAGCAGCTTCGCCTTCCGCGAGAACAGGCTCTCGGGCGGGCAGCTCGACACGGCGCAGCGCGACATGCTCGAGCGCGCCCTGATGTTCGAGCAGGCGGCCTCCATCGCGCGCGCGCCCTCGACGCTCGACGACCAGTCGGCCGCCTACCAGGCGGTCGTCTTCTACAAGGGCGCGATGGTCTTCCGCATGCTGCGCGAGACGATGCGGCCGGCGAAGTTCGACGAGCTGCTCAAGCGCTACGCGGGCGAGTTCCGCGGGCGCAACGCCTCGATTGACGACTTCGAGAAGCTGGCGACCGCCGTCAACGGCGAGAACATGCGCTACTTCTTCGCGCGCTGGGTCGAGGGGACGGGGGTGCCCGAGTTCTCGGTGGACTACCAGATCATCCGCACCCGTGCGGGCAAGTTCCGCGCGCGCGGCACCATCAAGCAGAACGTCGAGAATCTGCGGATGCCGGTCGAGCTCCAGCTCCGCGCCGAGGGCGACGACGCCAACACCACGGTCTTCGTCGCCGACCGCAGCGAGGACTTCGACTTCGAGGTCAAGGGGAAGCCGCTCGAAGTCGTCGTGGACCCGAACAACAAGTTGATGCGCTCGTCCGAGGAGCTGCGCATCTCCATCGTCGCGCGGCGCGGCCTGGAGCTGTTCCGCGAGGGGCAGTACCTCGAAGCGCAGCGCCAGCTCGAAGAGGCGCTCAAGCTCGACAAGTCGAACTCGTGGGTCTACTACAACCTCGGGCTCATCTTCCTCGAACAGCGCAACTACCAGCAGGCGCTCGACAACTTCGACGCGGCGCTGCACGGGAACCTGCGGCCCTCGTGGATCGAGGCGTGGGCGCGCATCAAGCGCGGCAACGCCTACGACGGCATGGGCGACCGCGCCCGCGCCGTCCACGAGTACAAGCAGGCGGTCGAGTCCGGCATCGACTTCGACGGCGCCCAGCGCGCCGCCCAGGAGTACCTCAAGACGCCCTACGACCCCAAGTCCGTCACGCAGCAGGCCGCCTCGGGCGTGAGCGAGTAAGCGCCGCAAGGCCCGCCGAGAAAAAAGTCTCCGCCCGCGGCGTTACGCGGGCGGAGACTTTTTTTGCCTTACGTTTCGGCACGGGCGCGCGGAGCGAACCCCGGCTCAGGGCAGCTCCGGGCAAGTCTTCTCCGCCGGCCGGTAGCTCGCGTACTGCGCCCAATCTTCGGTGCTCAGGTTGGAGGCGACGCGGCGGCAGACCTCCGCCCTCAAATCCTCCGGCCGCCAGAGCGTCGCCTGCGCGCGCACGCTCTCGCCCGCCCCGCTGTTGTAGATGCCGACGGTCACGAAGTGCTTCCCGTCGGCGCTGAACGCCGGCCGCGCGTCGGACTTGACGCCTTCGACGGAGGCCACCACCTCGCGGCCCTTCAAATCCCAGACCCTCGCCCTCCCGTCATTGCAGGTCGTCAGGAGGTGACGGGCGTCCGGCCGGCTGAAGGCGACGCCGGTCGCGTATCCGCCGTCGTGGTGGAGCTTGGCCACCGGCTCCCCCGTCCTGACGTTCCAGACGTGGACGTCATTCCAGGCCGTGACGGCCAGCAGGTCGCCTCCGCCGAAATCGGCGTCGCTCCTGTATGCCGTCTCCGTGTCGAACCGCCGCGCCACGCGCCAGCCGCCCGTTTCCCAGACCGTTATGCCTTTCTCTTCGGCGAACGCCGCCACATACCTTTCGTCGTCCGAGAACCGGACTAAGGTCCCCCCGTCGTAGACGGGGGTGCTCAGCACGCGCCTCCCGCCCGAGGTCTCGAATACCTCCAGCATCACCGGCCGGCGCCCGCCGGACTCCGGCAGGTAGACGGTGTGGTAGAAGTAACCGCCCCCCGGTGAGAATCGAATCGTGTGCTCGCCGCCCTTCACTACCTCGACGGCCGCGCCGCCGTCCATGCCCGCGCGCCAGAGTGAGTTGTCGGAGAGCGAGAAGAGTAGCTCGCGCCCGCCGGGCGCGAACGTGAAGGCGCGCATGATGCAGCGGCACTCCGCCCGTCCCACCTTCTCGCGCCCGCTCTCGTCGTAAACCTCTATCACGTCCCTTTGGCCGGCGAGGACGGCGAGGCGCCCGCCGCCGAAGACGAACGCCGGCACTTCCGGCTGGTTCGAGTCCCGCGCGGCGGCGAGGCTCGCCACGGCGGCGCGGGCTTCGAGGTCGAAGACTTCGACCCGGTCGCCCGTCGTCTGCGCGGCGAAGTACCTCCCCGAAGGGCTGAAGGCCGCCCTGTAAGACCCGAGCGCCTCGGCCGCCGCCGCGCCGCCCTTCAACTCCCAGAGGTCTACCTCGCCGTACTGGACCGTCACAACGTGGCGCCCGTCGGGGCTCGCGGCCAGCGGCGCGGTGATCCCTCGTGTGCCCGGCATCAGCCTCAGCGCCTCGAACGCGCCGTCGCGCACGCTCACGCGTCCGCGCGCGTCGAAGATGCGGTGCATCCTCGCGGACGAGCCGCCGCCGGGCGTGAAGAGGTCGTGCGAGCCGGGGCGGAAGACCGTCCGCATGGCGGTCGAGAAGGCGTTGAAGGCCCTCGTGTCGGGTACTATCGAGGCGACGCGCGTCCCGCTCTCGACGTGCCACACGCCCGTCGTGCCGTAATAGTTGGTGTAGGCGACCAGGGCGCCGTCGTCGCTGAGCGCCAGGAAGGAAGTCCGCTCTACAGGCTCCTTGATTGTGGCGAGCGGGCGGCGCGCGGCCACGTCCCACACGCGAATCACGCCGGCGCCGGCCGCGGCCGCCAGCCGGGCGCCGCCCGCATCAAAGGCCAGCCCGAAGATGGACTTGTGCGCGGGCGTCGGCTCTGTTCTCCCGGCCGACGCCGGCAAGACGTCCTCGGCGCCCACGTCCAGGGTGGCCAAGAGGCGCCCCGACGGCAGCTCGTAGAGTTCGACCCGCAGGCCCTTTGCGACGGCGAGGAGCCCGCCGTCCGGGCTGAGCGCCGTGGCGCCGACGCCTTCGCCGAGCGGAATCGTCAGGGGCGGCGAGCCGTCGCCGCCAAAGACCTTCGCCGCCTCGGACGCGACGGCCGCGAGCCGCCCCGTGTCCCCGACGAAGGCCACGTCCACGACCGGCGAGACGAAGTCCGCCCGCGCCAACTCCCGCCCGCCCCGCACGTCCCAGGCCAGCGCGACGCCGTTCGGGTTGGGGTTCCCTTTCATGTCCTGCCCGCCCGCGCCCGCCGCGACCGCGGCGCCGCCGCGGCTGAAGGCGACGCGGTTGACGGGCTGCCCGGCGTCGAAGTTCGCCAGCGGCCGGCGCGCGCCGACGTCCCAGACCCTCACCCCGCCGCCGAAGCCCCCGGTGACGAGCATCGCGCCGTCGCGGCTGAATCGCGGCGCGGCGTTGACGATGGTCTTGTGCTCCAGCCGCGCGACGTGGAGCGGCGCGAGCGCCAGCGCGGCGCGCACCGACGCGTCGCTGTCGGCGTTGGGATAGAGGCGGTGCGACTCGGCGGCGAAGAGCAGGCTGCGCATTAAGCCGCCGGCGTCCGCGGCGCGCAGGCCGTTCGACTGCATGGCGAGCTGGCGCGCGACGGCGATTTCGCCCTGCCGCCGGGCGACGCCCCTCTGCCACCACGCCGCCGCGCCGGCCGCGAGCGAGAGGGCGGCCAGCCCGGCGAACAGGCCGACGAGCTGATTGCGGCGCCGCTTCTCGCGCGCCAGCTTCGTCTCTCGCGCGAGCGCCTGGACGGCCGGGGCGAAGAGGTCGTGGACGAGCCGGTAGCGCGTCTCCTTCCGCTCCTCGTCCGCCTCCGCCAGCACGACGCGCGCGTGCGGCAGCGTGGACACCTCCAGCGTCCGCCCGACGACCTCCTCCTTGAGCTGGTAGTCGTCGGCGATTTGGGCGGCCGACAGCGGGCGGGATTTGACCACGCCCGCCGTCAGCGCGGCCAGGGCCTGCGCGGCCTGGACGCGCGGCAGGCGGCTGGGGACTTTCTCCAGCACGGCCTCGCGCACGTGGTCCTCGAAGAGCGAGCCGCCCGACAGCATCAGGCCGTCCCAGAGCCCCTTGTCGAGCTTCCCGCCGCGGTTGCGGCAGTACTGGGCGACCATCTGGAGGAGCGCGGGCAGCACCGTCTTCGGCACGCCCTCCGCGAGGCGCTCCGCGCACAGCCCTGGAAGAAAGTCGGCGTCGTACTCGGCGCGGGCGTCGTCCAGCATGAGGGCGAGGACGGACGCGGCGACCTCCGGGCGCAGCGGTAGCAGGGGGAATCGCGCGCACCGGCGCGAGACTTCGGGCAGCATCGTGTCGAAGGCCGTCCGGTACTCGTCGCGGATGCAGAAGACCAGCCTGCTCGCGGGCCGCCCCCGCGTGAAACTCTCGACCGCCGCCGCGAAAGCGCGGTGCTCGGCCTCGTCGTTCGCGAGGCGGATGAGCGCCTGCTCGAACTGGTCGAGGAAGATGAGGGCGCCGCCGCCGGCCGCGGCCGCCGCGAACTCCTCGCAAACCTTCTCCGACAGCTCGAAGACCGGCGGCGGCGGGTCGCCCAGGCGCGGCAGGACGCCGGCCTTGAGGAAGGAGGTCTTGCCGGCCCCGGAGACGCCGTGGAGCAGGACGTGGCGGGCGGGGTCCTGGCGGAGCAGCGCGAGGAAGTCGGCGACTTCCGACGCCCGGCCCAGCTGCTTAAACGGGCGGGCGTCGCTGACGTCGAAGGAGCGCATGCCCTTGACGAGCGCCTGCGGCGACGGGAGTCGCGCGGCTATCTCCTCGGCCAGGCGGGGCGTGTCCTCGGGGGAGCGCCACTTGAAGTGCTGAACCTGCTCGACGACCTCCCGCACCTCGCGGGGCGCCTCACCGTCGAAGGCCAGGTTCACCTGAAGGATGCGCTCAATCTGCCGCTCCTTGAGGAGCCTCGCCGCGACCGCCAACTCCTTGTCGAGGATGTATCTGCTGTGGAGGTAGCTCAGCGAAACGAGCGGGACGAAATACTGCGCGCGGGCGACGTTCGCGGCGATCTCTTTATCCCAGAAGGAGCCGACGGGGATGTCCCTGGCGTCTATGAAGACGTCGTGGTCCAGCTCGGAGAGGTGGCGGTGGAGGAACCTGGCGACGCTCTCGTCCGGCTCCACGTGCCTGTAGCTGATGAATACCTGTGCCATACGGGTCGGGCGGTGCGGCGGGCGCGGCCCCTCACACGGGCGGTGCGGCGACGATTGAGATGCGGTGGCGGTCGGCGAGGCGGAGCATGTCCTCGCGGTCGAACATGAGGGTCTTGCCGGCGGTGAGGCAGAGGCAGGTGGCCCCGGCCTCGGCCATCGTCTCGACGGTGGGGACGCCGACGACGGGGACGTCGAAGCGCATGTCCTGGTTCGGCTTGGCGACCTTGACGACGGTGAGTCGGCCGCGCGCGAGCCGGCCGGCGCGGCGGACGGTCTCGTCCGTGCCCTCCATCGCCTCGACGGCGACGCAGGCGCGCGCGCGCACGACGATGGTCTGGCCGAGGTCGAGCCGCGCTATCTCGCGCGCCACCTCCAGCCCGTACTCGACGTCGCCGCGCTCGGCCGCCGAAGGCGAGCGCCTGGTGAGCACGCCCTCGGCCGGGAGCTGGTCCTTGAGGAAGTGGGTCGAGTCGATCAGCTCGATGCCTTCGCGCGCCAGCTCGGCCGCGACGCCGCCGATGAGCGCGTCGGTGTTGCGTCGCGGCAGGCTGACGAGCATTTTGAGCATCCGCACGTCGGGCAGCGCGCCGCTGAAAATCTGGACGTGCTTGACCTGGCCCGCCATGATGGCCTTCTCCACGCCCTCGCGCTTGAAGAAGCGGATCATCCGCCCCAACTGCCCGACGCCGACCCACGCCAGCCGGTCGGCGACCCGCTCGATGGCGGGGTCGGCCTCCTCGCGGATGGCCGCGACCGCCACCTCGGCGCCCGCCCGCCGCGCGCCCTCGATGACGAGGAAGGGGAACTTGCCGTTGCCCGCGATTAAGCCGTAGCGCATAGACGCTGAGTCACTTGACGACGCCGCGCCGCGAGCTCTCGATGAAGCGGACGAGCTCGGCGACCTCGGGGGAGTCGCCCGCCTCGTCGCGGATGCGCGCGAGCGCCTGGGTGGTGTTGAGCTTGGAGGCGAGGAGGAGGCGGAAGGCGTGGTGCAGCGCCTCGACCGTCTCCTGCGGGTAGCCGCGGCGCTTCATGCCGACCGTGTTCAGGCCGTAGCACCTGGCGTGGTTGCCGACGGTGAGCGCGAAGGGGAGCGCGTCCTTGACGACGACCGAGTAGCCGCCGACGTAAGCCTCGCGCCCGACGCGGCAGAACTGGTGGACGCCCGAGTAGGCGCCGACGTTCGCGCCGTCCTCGACGGTGACGTGGCCGGCGAGCGTGGCGGCGTTGGCCATGATGACGCCGCTGCCCACGATGCAGTCGTGCGCGACGTGCGCCTGCGCCATGACGAGGCAGTCGTCGCCGACGGCGGTCAGCATCCCGCCGCCCTCCGTCCCGCGGTGGACGGTGACGAACTCGCGGAGCCGACAGCGGCGGCCGACGCGCGTCTCGGCCGGCTCGCCGCGGTACTTCAGGTCCTGCGGCGCGAGGCCGACGGAGGCGAACGGGAAGACGTGCGTGTCGTCGCCGACCTCGGTGCGGCCGTCCACGACGACGTGGGATTCGAGCCGCACGCGCTCGCCGAGGCGCACCTCGTCGCCCACCGTGCAGAAGGGGCCGACGTGCGCGCCCTCGCCCAGCTCGGCGCGCGGGCTGACGACGGCGGATGGGTGGACGAATACTGACATTAGAAGAACAGAGGCCAGGTGCCGGAGACCAGGGGCTAGTTACAAGACATTCTTAACTAGCCCCTGGTCTCCGGCACCTGGCCCCTCACTTAACCTGGCCCCGTTCGGCGACGACGCTCATGATGTCGGCCTCGGCGGCGAGCTGGCCGCCGACGTGTGCCTCGCCGTGCATCTTCTGGACGCGGCCGCCGACGCGCAGCGGCGTGACCGTGATGGTGAGCGTGTCGCCGGGGACGACGGGGCGGCGGAAGCGCGCGTTGTCTATGCCGCTGAAGAGGACGAGCTTGCCCTCGCGCCCCTCTATCTGCTGGAGCGCGTAGACGGCGCCGACCTGCGCCATCGCCTCGACGATGAGAACGCCGGGCATGACGGGCGCGCCGGGGAAGTGCCCCTGGAAGAAGTGCTCGTTCACGGACACCTGCTTGACCCCGACGATGCGCACGCCCTGCGTCAGCTCGACGATGCGGTCGACGAGCAGGAACGGGTAGCGGTGCGGCAGAATCTCCTGGATGGCGCGGACGTCGAGAACGGTTTCCATAGGGAGACGTTAACCGTAAGTCGTGGGCCGTGACAAGAAAAAAGCCGTGAACCGTGAACCGTAAACCGTGACAAGAAAAAGACCCCGCTCTTTCTTGTCACGGTTTACGGTTCACGGTTCACGGCTCTGGTGCCTTACGGGCGGGCGGCCGGCGCGGCGGAGGCCGTCGAGGGGTTGCGCTGGTTGTAGTCGGCGATGAAGGCGCCGGTGATGTCCACGCCCTCGTTGACGACCATCACCACGCCCTGCATCTTGCTGACGTCGAAGATGACCGAGAGGCCGCGGGCGCGGGCGAACGCCTGGAGGGCGTTCCCGATGTCCTGGTAGACGGGGCCGGTCAGCTCCTGCACGCGGCGGTCGAGGGCCTTCTGCCCGTCCTCCTGCTTGCGCTTGATTTCGGTCTCGAGCTGCGTGGCCTGGTCGGCCTTCGTGGCGAGCGCCTTCTGGTCGGCGACGGCCTTCGTCTCGTTGATCTCCTTGACCAGCGCGTCGTAGCGCGTCTTGAGGCCCGTGATCTCGTCGCGGCGCGGCTTGAACTCGCGCTCGACGGTCTGGAAGGCGGCGACGAGGCGCTTGATGCCCTGCGACGGGTCGTTGAAGGCGTCGGTGTCGATGATGGCGAACTTGCCCTCGGCGATGGCGGCGGAGCCCACCTGCGGGGCGGCCGGGCGCGTGGCGGGGGCGGCGGTCTGGGCGGAGGCCGTCAGCGCGGCGCAGGCCGCGAAGGCGGCGGCGAAGAAGGTTGTGCGAATCGAGTTCATGACTTTCCTGTACTGCTCCTTATCAGGTTGCGGGCGGACTGACTGGCGCGGGCTGCCGGCCGAGCACTGGCCCCGTGGTTTCGTGTGCGGTCTAGAAGGTGCGCCCGATGCTGAACCGGAAGACCCTCTTCTTCTCCTGAATTAGCGTGTCCTGTGCGTTCGGGTTGATGGCGTAGATGAAGCGGAACGGCACGTTAATCACAGGCATTTGGATGCGCAACTCCAGCCCGAGGCTGGATCGGTAGTCGCCGATTTTCGAAAAAAGGCTCTGCGAGATGCGCGCCACGGCGTTGGTCTGCGCCTCGCCGCGCAGGAAGACGGGCTGCACGCCGAGCGGCAGGTTCGTCAGCGGGTCGGAGGGGCCGACGCGCAGCAGCGAGGCGAACTCCTCCTTGGTCAGCAGGCGGTCGCCCTGGACGAGCAGCCCGCGCTGGACGGTGCCCGTGTTGGGGTCCACGAACTGGCTGCCGGGCGAGAGCGCGAGCTGCGGGTAGCGGCGCGCGACCAGCTCGGTCAGGCCGCCGGCGCTCCCGAGGAAGGGCTGGTCTTCGAGGAACTCGGTCGAGAAGGTCTGGTCGGCGCCCGTCGTCAGGTTGAAGGCCGAGCCGATGTCGGCGAAGGCCGCGAGCTGGATGGGGCCGAAGAGCGGGATGCGGTACTCGAAGTTACCGAGGAGCTGCGTGTCGCCGCCGAGGAAGCGGAAGTCGCGCGAGATGAGGATCGAGTTCGCGCCCGAGGTGCCGGTGAAGGTGCCGAGCTGGACGAGCTGGTCGCGCAGCGTCGCCGGGAGCTGGTCGCCGATGGGCTCGGGCGTCCCCGTCGGGTTCGCCGCCACCTGGACGGCCCGCGAGGTGACGAAGACGTCGAGCGGCGCGACGGGGGCGATGGAGCGCACGTTGTAGCCGCGGATGGTGAACTCGTCGCCGAGGAAGAAGCGCTCGTAGATGGGGACGCCGTTGATGAACGAGAGCGAGGTGGACTGCGCCTCCTGAATCTTCGACGTCAGCCCGAAGCTGCGGACGTGGCCGGCGACGATGCGGAAGCCGAAGACCTCGGGCTTCTCCGACCGCTTGCGGCGGACGGGGATGAAGTGCGTGTAGGAGAGCGTCGGCTGGATGGTGCGCACGTCGCCGCCGAGGCCGGCGAAGGCGAGCGAGAGCGCGACCTGCTTGCCCTGGGTCGGGTCGATGGTGCCGTTGCGCGTGTCGTAGACGAGCGAGGGCGTGACGCGGCTCGTCGTGATGTTGGGCTGGCGGAAGACCTGGGGGATGAAGGTGTTCGGGTCGTTCTGCTCGTTGACCGGCGGCTCCTCGATGGAGGAGCGCGAGAAGGCGTAGGAGAGGCCGATGCGCGAGGCGCGCGCGACCTGCACGAGGCGGCGGCCGCGCGGGCGCCAGAACTCGGAGAGCGGCGAGGTGGCGTAGATGCTCCCGCCCGTCGTGTTCTGCGTGAAGAGGTTCTCCTCCTCGGCCGTCAGGAAGCTCTGGATGTCGCCGAAGGCGCCGGTCAGCGCGTTGGCGTTCTGCGAGAGGATGGTCCCCTCGCCGAAGAACTTCCGCGACTCGGTGAAGAGCGAGAAGCCGACCGAGATGGGGCGGTCCTTGACGTAGGGCTCGGTGAACGAGAAGAGGATGGACTTCTGGCGGTTGCCGAAGGCGAACTGGAACGAGAGCGACTCGCCGCGGCCGAGCAGGTTGTTCGTCGAGTAGTCGAGCCCGAAGAACGAGCCGCCGATGCCGGAGATGCCGCCGTTGAAGGCGATCTGGTTGCGGCCGCGCTCGGCGACGCGGAGGTTGATGTCCACCTCGCCCGTCTCCTCGTTGGTGCGGAACTCCGCGTCCTTCTCCTTGTCGATGGGGTCGAAGAAGCCGAGCTGGTTCAGCTTGAGGACGGAGAACTCCCAGAGCTGGCGGTCGAAGATGTCGCCCTCGTTGACGGCCACCTCGCGGCGCAGCACGTTGTCGCGCGTGTAGGTGTTGCCGAGGAACTCCAGCCGGCGCAAGCTGAACTGCTTGCCCTCGTTGATGGTGATGGTGAAATCGGCTATCCCTTCGTCGGGCTTCTGCGGGTTGGGCTTGAACTCGGGCGCGATCTCGGGCTCGTACTGAATGAAGCCCGAGCGGCCGTAGAGGTTCTTCAAGTCCTCGTAGACGGCCTTGGCGATGCGCTCGCCGTTGGCGATCTCGCCCGCGCGCAGCCCGATGACCTGGCGGATCAGCTCCTCCGAGTAGATGGAGTTGCCCTCGATCTTGATCTGGCCGAGGCGGTAGAGCCGCCCCTCCGTGACCGGGATGGTGACGCGCAAGCCCTCGTCGGTGGAGGAGAGGATGGGGAGCGGCAGGACGGGGAAGCCCGTCCGGCGCGGCCCGAGCCCCTCGACGCGCGGCTCGCCGGTGCGCGCCTCCAGGTAGCCCTTCGAGCGCATGTGGTCGATGACGTTCTTGCGGAGGTCGTACTCCAGCTTCTCCAGGTGGAGGATGTCCTGCCCCTTGAAGCGCGACATGAGCCCCGCCTCCTTGACGAGCTTCATCGCGCCGCGCAGCTCGCCGTCGGAGAAGTGCTGGTTGCCCTCGAACTGGATGTCCACGACGCGGACGCGGTCGCCCTCGTCCACGTTGAAGGTGAGCGCGACGGAGGTCTGCGAGACCTCCTCGACGTCGGCGTCGATGGTGGCGTTCGGGTGGCCGTGCTGCGAGAGCAGCTCCTTGATGACGCGGCGCGCGGTGTTGACCTTGACGGGGTCGTAGGTCGTCTCCTTCGTGACGCCCACGCGCTGCTCGCGGAACTCCTTGAGGACGTCGGCCTCGCCCACGCTCGACAGCCCCTTGAAGGTCAGCTCGCGGATGACGGGCAGCTCCTTGACGTAGAAGATGATGACCTTGCCGCCGAGCGGCCCGTCGCTGGTGGCGACGCGCGTCTCGGTCTTGTCGAAGAAGGGGAGGTTCAGGAGCGCCTGGAGGTCGCGCGCGATTTGCGCCTCGTTGTAGGCGTCGCCCTGGCGGGTCTGGATGTGGTAGAGGACGTCTTCGTCGCGCAGGCGGCGGTTGCCCTCGACCTCGACCGACTCGACGAGCACGCGCTGCTGCTGCGCGGGGGCCGCGGCGGTCGGCTCCTGTGCGCTCGCGCCCGCCCACGAGGGCGCCAGCGAGAGGAGCGTGAGGCAGCCCACGAGGGCCGCCGCGAGATAAGTCCGGGGCGCGCGAATTCGCATAAAATTAACTTTTAGCCTCTTGAATTGCGGTCGAATGAATTCGGGAGACTTTAATAGAGAAAAACTTTTTCGAGATTTTCTACCGGAACGGCGCGGACGTCCGCGCGCTCTCCGGCTTCAGGCGTCTGGTGTTAGAACAGGCGCAACTTGGATTCGCCCCACACGCCCTACAGTTGCCAGCCGCGCAGCCCCCGCAAAGTGGCGCATTATAAATGACCGGGCGGCTAATATCCAACCAGACTGGCCGGCAGGCGGCAGGCGGCAGACGGCAGGAAAAGCAATCTCGGCGGGCGCCGGGGGTTTAAAGACCCGACGCCCGCCGAGATTTTCTACCGTCCGCCGACTGCCGACTGCCGGCTGCTTTTCCTCAGTGAATCAGGAGCGCGTCGCCCGGCTCCTCAACGACCGCCGGGCGGTAGCCGAGCTCGTTCCCCTCGGGGAAGACCTCGATGAGCGCGGCGGCGCCGAGCGTCCCCTGGATGAGCGCCTCGGAGAGCGGGTCTTCGACGTACTTCTGGAGCGCGCGGCGCAGCGGGCGCGCGCCGTAGGAGCGGTCGGCGCAGGTCTTGTCCACGATCCAGCGCTTGGCCTCGTCGGTGAGCCGGACTTCGAGGCCGCGGCGGCTCAGGGTCTTGTTCAACTGCTCGACCTGGAGGCCGACGATTTCGACCAGCTCCTCGTCCAAAAGCTGGTCGAAGATGATGATCTCGTCGAGGCGGTTGATGAACTCGGGGTTGAAGGTGTGGCGCACCGCGTTCATCACCATCTCCTCCATCTTCTCGCGCGAGGCGTCGGGGCTGGCCTGGAAGCCCATCGCGCCCTTCTTCTGGATGTAGCGCGCCCCGATGTTGGAGGTCATGATGATGATGGCGTTCTTGAAGTCTACGGTGTTGCCCAGCGCGTCGGTCAGGATGCCGTCCTCGAAGACTTGCAGCAGGACGTTGAAGATGTCGGGGTGCGCCTTCTCTATCTCGTCGAAGAGGAGCACGCTGTAGGGCGAGCGCTTGATGCGCTCGGTCAACTGCCCGCCCTCCTCGTGGCCGACGTAGCCCGGGGGGCTCCCGATGAGCTTCGAGACCGAGTGCTTCTCCATGAACTCCGACATGTCGAAGCGGATCATCGAGCGCTCGGAGCCGAAGAGGAACTCGGCCAGGGAGCGCGC
>DASVTS010000015.1:0-18073 GCA_036387455.1 Pyrinomonadaceae bacterium
GACATCACCAGCCCCGTCAGCAGCACGCTCGCGGGCGGCGCCTTCTTCGTCGCCGACCGGTTCTTCGACACCGTCACCAACACGCGCTCCTGGCGCTTCCTCGACAGCTCGCTCGAAACGGCCTCGGCCACCCGCCTCGACGCGCTCACGCCCGACATCGACCCGACGCGCGGCGACCAGGTGAGGGTCGTCACCGTCACCGTCACCGTCATGCCGCTCTCGGGCGACGCCCTGCCCTCGGTCTGGGAGGGCCTCGCCTTAGACCCCGCGCACGCCGTGGACGGCGCCCCGGACTCGCTCACCTCCAAGTTCGGGCCGGAGCCGACCAGCCTCTCGCAGGCGCGGACGCTCCCCATCGTGATTACGGCCGGCGACGACATCGAGTCAGGCATCGACCTCCTGCGCGCGCTCTTAGACGCCAAGCCCGGCCTCGAAGCGCAGCTCTCCGACCCGAACTCCAGCGACGAGGAGAGGACGGTGGACATTCTGCTCGTCGGCGGGAACGACGGGCTGCGCCCCTCGGCCGCCGAGTACGAGGGCACGGCCGACGACACGACGAGCGTCAAGACGGGCCTCAAGTCTCTGGAAGACATCGAGGACATCTCCATCGTCGCCGCGCCCGGCTCGACCTACGGCTACGAGCGCGACTACCGCGCCGACGCCAACACGGTCGTCAACCTGCTCATCTCGCACGCCACGCGGATGCGCTACCGCATCGCCGTCATCGACAGCGGCGACGGCCAGTCGGTCGCCGACGTGCGCTCCATGCGCGCCAAGATCGACTCGTCCTACGCCGCCTTCTATTACCCGTGGGTGCGCGTGCTCGACCCCGTGACGCGTTCCGAAATCAACCTCCCGCCGTCGGGCTTCGTCGCCGGCATCTACGCGCGCAACGACGTGACGCGCGCCGTCCACAAGGCCCCGGCCAACGAGGTCGTCAACCTCGCCATCGGCTTCGAGACGCTCCTCAACAAGAGCCAGCAGGACGTTCTGAACCCCGACGGCATCAACTGCTTCCGCTACTTCGAGGGGCGCGGCTTCCGCCTCTGGGGCGCGCGCACGGCCAGCTCCGACCCGGAGTGGAAGTACGTCAACCTGCGGCGCTACTTCATCTACCTCGAACGCTCCATCGACAAGGGCACCCAGTGGGCGGTCTTCGAGCCCAACGGCTCGTCGCTCTGGGCCAACGTCCGCAGCACGGTCTCCGACTTCCTCTTGAACGAGTGGCAGTCGGGCGCGCTCCTCGGCGACAAGCCGGAGAAGGCGTTCTTCGTCCGCTGCGACCGCTCGACGATGACGCAGAACGACCTCGACAACGGCCGGCTCGTCTGCCTCGTCGGCGTCGCCCCGCTCCGCCCGGCCGAGTTCGTCATCTTCCGCGTCGGCCAGTGGACGGCCGACCGGAGGCAGTAAAACAAGGTGTCAGGTGCCGGGTGTCAGGTTTCGGTAAAGACCAGACCCGGCACCCGGCACCCGGCACCTGACACCTGTCTTTTAACGACGGAGGAACGGAAATGGCAGTCTTACGCGATCGCCCGTACGTGCAGTTCAACTTCCTGGTGGACTTGGGGACGGGCTCGACCGACGGGCCGGAGGCCGGCTTCCAGGAGTGCAGCAACATCGGCATGGAGGTGACCGTCGCCGAGTACCGCAACGGCAACGAGAAGGAGAACAGCGTCCGCAAGATTACGGGCCTTAACAAGGCGACGGACGTCACCCTCAAGCGCGGCGTCATCGGCTCGCTCAACCTCTACCGCTGGCTCGACCAGATACGCAACGGCGACCAGAACGCCACGCGCACCGTCGTCATCTCGCTCCAGAACGAGGACCACACCGACGTCGTCCAGACGTGGCGGCTGCTGCGCGCGCGCATCATCAAGCACGTCAGCGGCCCCCTGAACGCGAAGGGCACGGACGTGGCGATGGAAGAGCTGACGCTCGCCTACGAGCGGCTTGAGATGGAGTAAGGGGGCGAGGGGTCTTGACCGCCGCGCGCACAACACGCCGCCTGCCGGGCTTCCGCTTCGAGGCGCAGACGCCGCCGCTGGCGGAGGCCCTGCCGCGCATGGACGTGGCCGTCTTCGTCGGCTTCGCGGCCTCCGGCCCGCTGCACCAGCCGGTCGCGGTCGAGGACGTGGCGCAGTTCGCCGCCGTCTTCGGCGAGGACGCGCCGCTCGTCTGGGACGGGCGGCGGGGCGAGACGGTCTACGCCTACCTCGCGCCGGCGGTGCGGGCCTTCTTCCGCAACGGCGGGCGCCGCTGCTGGGTGGTGCGCGTGGCGGGGCGCGCGCGCGACAACTACTTCCCGCTGCCGGGACTCGCGCGCCGTCGCGCCAACGGCGAACTCGCCCCCGCGCTCGCCCGCGCGCGTTCCGAAGGAAGCTGGTCCGACTCCCTGCGGGCCGGCGCGGCGCTCCTCAGCCGCCCGCTCATCGTCTCAAGGTTCGACTCCGCCTCCGAGTTCGACGTCGAGCTGCGCGCGCCCGGCGAGGTCGTCGCGGGCGACGTGCTGCGCCTCACCTTCGAGAACGGTTACGCGCCGCTCCTCGTCGTCTACTCGGTCACGCTGCTGACGCCGGAGGAGACGGACAAGGCTTCGCCGCTCGGGCGGCGCGTCCGCGCGCGCGTCAGCACCGACACGGAGCAGTGGCTCCGCGCGCCCGGCAGCCCGCCCGTCGTCAAGAAGGGTCGCGCGCACGTCCTGACCTTCGACGGGCGTGAACGCGAGGCCGACGCCACCGTCCCGGCCGATTCGACGTGGGGGAAGGGGCAGACAGTCGGCGCGGGCGAGCCCGTGACGCTCGACCTAGACCTTCCGCCCTCGCAGGCGCCGGCGCTCGGCTCCGTGGCGCGCGTCGAGCTGGGCAACAGGCTCCTCTGGCTGCGCGTGGACGACGTGCGCGTGCTGCGGGCCGAAGGGTCTTCCGGGGCGGCCGAGGCCGTGCAGGTCGCGGGCGAGGCCGCGTGGGTGCTCAAAAACAGGCCGGCGAAGGCCGACCTGCCGGCGGCGGCGCCCATCTGCGAAAAGCTCCTGTTCCAACTGCGCGTGCGCCGCGGCGAGGCCGACCCCGTCAGCATCTCGGACTTGGGCTTCACCTACGCCCACCCGCGCTTCTGGGGCGCGCTCCCGGCCGACGAGTCCTTCTACGCGCCCTCCGCACCCGGCACGCTCGGCGCGCTCGGCACGCCCGCCGAGAGCGTGCCCCACGGCCAACTCTGGCTCGAGGCGGGCAGCCCGCGCTTCCCCCTCGCGGGCTTCAGCGAGGAGGAGGACGCGGGCCGCGTCTACCTGCCCGTGCTGATGCCCACGCTCCCGCGCCACGCGCTCGGGCCGCTCAAGATAAACGGGCAGACGCTCGAACGCGACGGCCTCGCGGAGTTCGGCACGGGGCTTTTCCTCGACCCGGAGCTGAAAGAGGTCAGGACGGGCGACCTCAACTCGCGCGCGGATTTCATCCGCTACGAGAGCACGCGGACGCGCCCCCTCAAGGGCATCCACGCCGCCCTCGCGGTCGAGGAGGCGACCATCATCGTCGCCCCCGACGCCGTTCACAGGGGTTGGGAGACGGCGCCCGCGGAGAGCCTCACGCCGCAGCCTTCGCCGCCGCGCCCGCACCCCGAGTGGTGGCGCTCCGAGGTCTGCGTCGAGTCGGAGGAGCTTCCCCTGAGCGAAGGGCCGCCGCCCGGGCAGTTTCGCGTGTGCGGCCTGCGCGTCGTCAACGCGCCCGCCCTCAAGGCGGAGGAGCCGGACGCGGCGGGCACGCTCACGCTCGACTGGACGGGCGAGCCGGGCGCGGCCTACACGCTCGAAGAGGCGACCGCCCCCGACTGGGCCGACGCGCGGGCCGTCTACACCGGCCCGAACACGAACGTCACGATTTACGGCCGCAGCAGCGGCAACTACTTCTACCGCGTGCGCGCCGAGGCCGCCGGCTCTTCGAGCAACTGGTCGAACGGCGTCGGCGTGAGGGTGCGCGCCGCGAGCGGCTGGCGCTCGAAGCCGACGAAGGCGTACGACCCGACCGTGCTGCTCGAAGTCCAGTGCGCGCTCCTGCGGATATGCGCGGCGCGCGGCGACCTGTTCGCCGTCCTCTCGCTCCCCGAGCATTACCGCGAGGACGAGAGCGCGCGGCACACGGGTCTGCTCAAACCTTCGGCGCGGGCCGCGGTCGCGGGCCGGAGCCTGATTGCGCCGCTCGGCTACGACGAGACGCGCGCGCTCAGCTTCGGCGCGGTCTATCACCCGTGGCTGCTCGGCGCGGCGCAGGACGGGCGGGCGGGCCTGCGGCGCTGCCCGCCGGACGGCGCGGCGGCGGGCGTGCTGGCGGAGCGGGCCTTCCGGCGCGGGGCGTGGGTCGCGCCGGCCAACGAGTTCCTGCGCGGCGTCGTCGCGCTCGAACCGCCGCTCGGGCGCGACTCGCGGCAGGCTTTGCAGGACGCGCAGGTCAACGTCATCCGGCACGAGCCGCGCGGCTTCCTCGCCATGAGCGCCGACACCCTGAGCGACGACGCGGACTGGCGCCCCATCGGCGTGCGGCGCCTGATAAGTCTCATCCGGCGGCTGGCGCTGCGCGAGGGGGCGACCTACGTCTTCGAGCCGCACAACGACGCCTTCCACCGCCTCGTCCGCCGCGGCTTCGAGCGGATGCTCGGCCTGATGTTCACGCGCGGCGCCTTCGCCGGGGCGTCGCACGAGACGGCCTTCCGCGTCGTCACCGACAGCACCATCAACACGCGCCACTCGATGGAGCAGGGGCACTTCGTCGTCGAGCTGAAGGTCGCGCCCTCTCTGCCCCTGAACTTCATGACCGTCCACCTCGTGCAGAGCGGCGACCGCGGCCTGGCGACCGAGGAGCGTTAAGCGATGGCCCTACTCTCCGAACTCTCCGACTTCCTCGGCGGCGACGCGCAGCCCTTCTCGGCCTTCAACTTCGCCGTGGAGATTCACGTGCCCGGCGGCCCGAAGCAGGTCTGCGGCGCCGCCTTCGCCGAGTGCGACGGGCTGGAGATGACGATGGACGTCAAGACGCTCCGCGAGGGCGGCAACAACAACCAGCTCACGCGGCTGACCGGCCCCGTCAGCTTCGGCCAGCTCGTCCTCAAGCGCGGGATGACGAAGAGCTTCGACCTGTGGGACTGGTTCGACGCCGTCTCGCAGAAGCCGGAGCTGCGCGTCACGGTCGAGGTCGTCGTCTTCGCCGCCGACGGCGTTACAAAGCGCGTCAGCTTCGTCCTCTCGCGCTGCGTGCCCGTCAAGCTCAAGGCGCCGGCCCTGAACGCTAAGGACGGCATCATCGCCGTCGAGGAGCTACAGATTGCCTACGAGTCGCTGACGCTGAAGAAGGCCGACGGCGGCGCGCTCGGCGCCTTCGGTTTGTGAGAGGGGAGGTCTGAGGATGGACGAAACCGACAACGTGTCACGCGCCGAGCTGCGGGAGCTGAAGGCGAACGGGAAGGAGACGGGCTACCGCGTGCAGGCGCAGTTCAACCCCGAGACGCTCAAGGTGACCTTCGCCAACCAGCTCGAATCGAAGGGCGAGACGGGCTCGATGCAGTACGTCGGCAAGGGGACGACGAAGATGACCGTGCAGCTCTGGTACGACGTGACGGGGCCCGAAAGGCAGGGGCAGCCGAAGGTCAAGGACGTGCGCGAGCTGACGAAGGCGGTCGTCTTCTTCCTGACGGCGAAGCCGGACCCGGACGACCCGGCCAAGATCGCGCCGCCCGGCATACGCTTTCTCTGGGGCTCGTTCCAGTTCGACGGCATTGTGGAGTCGCTCGAAGAGTCGCTCGAATTCTTCTCGAAGGAGGGCCGGCCGCTGCGCGCCAGCGTCACCCTCAGCCTCTCGCAGCAGAAGCTAGAGTTCCTGCAACACGCCATCCAGGACCCGCAGGGCGCCAAAGCGCCGGGCAAGGCGCCGCTGGCCGAGGCGTCGCTCGGCGACAGCTTGCAGGACATGGCCGCCGGGCTGGGGAAGGCGCAGGACTGGCAAAAGATAGCCGCCGCCAACGGCATCGAGAACCCGCGCCTGCTGCGCCCCGGCCAGCTCATCAACATGAACGTCCCCACGGGGAAGCGTTAAGGAGGAGAGTCGGATGCCCGTCGTCGTCAGCGACTTTGAGGTCATCGTCGAGCCGCCGCCCGGCGACCAGGCGGCCGCCCGCGCCGAGGAGGGCGCGCGCGAAGTCGTCCTCCACCCGCACGAGGTCTAGCTGATGCTGGAACGACAGGAGGAGCGCGCCGCGCGCGTGCGCGCCCACTGAGCCCGCGCGGGTCGAGCCGGGAAAGAACATGGCCGAAGGAATAGGCATCGTCAACGCAAGCCCGACCATCGCCGTCGACGGCAGGGACGACCCGTCGCTGTCGGTGGGGCTGGTCAGTCTCGTCATCGCCGAGGACACCGGCGGCCTCTACCGCTGCGAGGCCACGTTCGGCAATTGGGGCGGGGAGGGGAGCGCGCCCGACTACCTCTACTTCGACCGGCGCAAGTTCGACTTCGGCAAGAGCTTCAGGGTCAAGGTCGCGGGCGACACGCTCTTCGACGGGAGAATCATGGCGCTCGAAGGGCAGTTCCACGACCAGGGGCCGAGCAACCTGTGCGTGCTGGCCGAAGACCGCTTCCAGGATTTACGGATGACGCGGCGCACGCGCACCTTCGAGGACACGAACGACGCCGACGTCTTCACGCGCATCGCCAAGGACCACGGCCTGACTTCGGACGTGGACGTGACGGGGCCGAAGCACAAGGTGCTGGCGCAGGTGAACCAGAGCGACCTCGCCTTCATGCGCGAGCGCGCCCGCTCGCTCGACGCGGAAATCTGGATGGACGGCGGCAAACTCTTCGTCAAGTCGCACGCGAGCCGCGGCGGCGCGACGCACAAGCTGGCCTACGGCCGCGACCTCTACGAGTTCTCCGTCATCGCCGATTTGGCGAACCAGCGCACGAGCGTCGCGGCCAACGGGTGGGACGCGGCGAGCAAGAAGGGGCTGCAATTCGAGGCGACCGACGCGGTCGTCTCCGGCGAGCTGAACGGTGACTTGAGCGGCGCGAGCGTACTCCGGCAGGCGTTCGGGCAGCGCAAAGAGTCTCTGGCGCACACCGTCCCCCTGAGCGCGCAGGAGGCGCAGACCGAGGCCGAGAGTTACTTCAAGCTGATGGCGCGGCGCTTCGTCGTCGGCCGCGGCATCTGCGAAACGCAGGCGCGCCTGAGGGTCGGCAGCCACGTCGAGCTGGACGCCGTCGGCAAGCTTTTCAACGGCAAGTATTACGTCACGGAAGTCAAACACGTCTTCGATTTGACGCGCGGCATCCGGACTGCGTTCAAGGTCGAGCGCCCGGGGCTCGGCAGGGTGTGAGAGGCAGGTGACGAGGTGTCGGAAAAAGACACGTTGGAGATGATTACCGACGCGCGCGTGCCGCGGGGCCTCGGGGGGCGCTGGTACGGCGTCTACCCGGCGCTCGTCAGCGACGTGCGCGACCCCGAGGGTCTGGGGCGCGTCAAGCTCACGCTGCCGTGGTCGCCCGACACGGGTGGCGAGCACTACGAAGCGTGGGCGCGCGTGGCGACGCTGATGGGCGGCGGCAACCGCGGGAGCTGGTTCATCCCCGACGTGAGCGACGAGGTGCTCGTCGTCTTCGAGGGGGGCGACCCCCGCCGGCCCTACGTCATCGGCGGGCTGTGGAACGGCGCCGACGCGCCGCCCGAGACGATGGACGGCGCGGGCAACAACTTCAAGAAAGTCGTCCGCTCGCGCAACGGCGTGAAGATTACGCTCGACGACACGGACGGGCAGGAGAAGCTGATTCTGGAGACGCCCGGCGGCCAGCGCGTCACGATGAAGGACGGGCCGGGCGCGGTCGAGATAGTGGACAGCAACGGCAACTCCGTGAAGCTCGAAACTGGCGGCATCACCATCACCGCTTCGGCCAAAGTAACGGTCAACGCGACGCAGGTGGCCGTCTCGGCCGGGATGGTGACGGTGGACGCCGCGACCTCGAAGTTCAGCGGGATAGTGCAGGCCGACACGGTCATCTGCAACAGCATCATCAGCGCGTCCTACACGCCGGGCGCGGGCAACATCTGGTAACGGTTTAAGGGATGAGAGACCAGTATCAATGGGCCGCGCCGTCGCCGCTCTGGGCCGAGGCCGCCGGAACGCGCGACCCCGCGGTGCGCGCGGCGATGCGGCGCCCGGCCCTGCTGCGCTTCGCGTCGGACACGTTCATGGACGACTTTCTCGCCATGCTCGAAACCGACCCCTCGCGGCTGGGCGGCTACCTCGCGGAGCCCGAGACGTGGCGCTCGCCCTCGGCCGCGCCCGAGGCGGCGGAGGAAGTCCCCCGCTTCCTGCGTGGCCTCAACAGCCTGCGGCTGAAGGCGGCCGGCGCGCTCGAAAAAACCTCCTCGCAGGCTCTGCAGAAACAGCTGACTTCTATCGCCAAGCCGGGGGCGGGCGGCGCGCCGCCGCTCAAGCTTTACCAGCCGGCGCACCAGCGTTTTTATCTCGTCGCCGCGCACCTCGTCTGCCGCCGCGCGGGGCTGCCCGACCACGCGCTCGACGCCAACCGCGAGGAGCGGGCCGCCTACGTGCTGCGCCGCCTGCACCAGAGGGCTGGCGCGCAGGTGCCCGAAGAGTACGCCTTCGTCACGACCGCGCACGGGAACGCGTGGCAGCGCATAGACGACCCCGGCGGGGCGCTCGCGCCGGGCGAGGAGCGTCTGCCGCTCTTTCCCGTCAACTACCGGGAGACGGACGGGCGGCGCCGCCGCCTCTTCGCCGGGATGATTCCGGTCGGCAAGCGCGAGACCTACGCGGGCGCGGCCGAGACCTCCGGCGCGCGGCAATCCGCCGCGGCGCCCGCCGGTCAGACGGCCAAGACGGCGCGCAAGATTCACTTCCGCATGCAGGTCGCGGAGCCGTGGAAGGCGCTGTTCGTCACCGCCGACGCCGCGCTCCGCCTCAAGGCCGAGTCGCCGCCGCCGCAGGGCAGCGACAAGGCGCCCGACACCTCCGTCCTCATCAAGAACAGCCGCGAGCAGATACAGACGATGTCGTGGTACATCCTGCTCGACCTCTCGAAGTACCTCGCGCTCTACCTGCCGAACGTCTGGCAAGTCGTCACCGGGGCGAAGAAAGAGTCAGACCTGGCGAACGACGCCGAGAAGAATCTCTACGAGACGTTGAAGAAGACGGTCGCGTCCGAGGAGTTGAAGAAGGCGCTGACCACGGACGCGGCGGACGCCCCGAACCGGAGCGCGAGCTACAAGCTGACGAGCGTCCCGACGACGCTGCTCGACGCGCTGCGGGCGCTGAACGACCCGGCGAAGAAGTGGGGCGAGAAGCTGGAGGCGGTCGCCGTCAGCTACGACCGCAAGGCGCCCGACGCCGCTTGGCCCGACTTCCTCTTCCCGCTCGCCGACCCGATTGAGGCCCCGCCGCTGCCGACCGCGGACGTCGGCCCGCCGCCGAGCCCGGCGGACGAATCGGGCGAGGCGGTCGGGCTCGACCAGACGGGCGTCTCGCCGGGCGTGCAGGAGAAGCAGGCGCGCGTGGACAAGCTCGTCGCGCTGGTCGTACGCGCGCTGCCCGAGCAGTCGGGGGCGCCGGTGCCGCCCGCGCCGCTCGCCACGCAGGCGCCTTTGGACGCGCGCGGCGCTCAGTTCGTCATCCGCTGCGTCTTCGAGCGCCCGCTCTGCGGCCCGCTCGACCCGCCCGTGCTGAGCGACCCGACGCCGCCCTTCCAGCTCGCCGGCTTCTTCGACCCGGACGCGCCCGCGCGGCCCATCCGCATCGCGCTCCCGATTGACACGACGCCCGGCGGGCTGAGGAAGTTCGACAAGAACACGGCCTTCATGATTTCCGACTCGCTCTGCGGGCAGATGCAGCGGATGAACGGCATCACCTTCGGCGACCTCGTGCTCTCGGTGCTCCCGTGGCCGTTCCACAAAGACCTCTCGTCGAAGGTGCCGAACGTCAAGCCGTGCAACAGCGGCGTGGACATCGGGATGATCTGCACCTTTTCAATCCCGATCATCACCATCTGCGCGCTCATCCTGCTGATGATTATCGTGCTGCTGTTCGACTTCATCTTCAAGTGGATGCCGCTCTTCCGCATCTGTTTCCCGCTGCCGAAGTTTAAGGCGAAGGCTTGACGAACATGGACGAAGGATTGCTTTACGGCAAAGGCATCGCGTTCCCGCCGCGCGTCGGCCCGGACGGAAGGCTGGCGTGGTCGGCGGGCGAGGCGAACGTGCGCGAGTCCATCCAGATTATTCTGCTGACCGAGTGGAACGAGCGCGTGATGTCGCCGCAGTTCGGCGGCAGCCTCGGCCTCTTCCTCTTCGAGCCGAACAACGTCACTACCCGCCACCTGATAAAAGACCGCGTGGGTAAGGCGCTGGCGCGGTGGGAGCCGCGCATCGCCGTCGAGTCGGTGGAGGTCGAGGCGGACGCGCAGGACCCGCAGGGCGCCGTCGCCACCATCGTCTACAAGCTCGTCGCCACGCAGGTGCGCGAGCGCGTCAGTCTGAGCGTGACGCTGGCCGGGTAAACGCGGAGCCGACAAGATGCCTTTAACGATTCCGACCATCGACGACCGCAAGTACCAGGACCTCCTCGACGAGGCGCTGGCGCGCATCCCCGTCCACAACCCCGAGTGGACGAACTTCAACAAGAGCGACCCGGGCGTCACGCTCATCGAGGTCTTCGCCTTCCTCGCGGAGAACATCCTCTACCGCAGCAACCAGATTCCCGAGCGCAACCGCCTCAAGTTCCTCTCGCTGCTCGGCGTCCCGCTCCGGCCCGCGTCGTCGGCGCGCGGCCTCGTCACGTTCGCCAACGAGCGCGGGCCGCTGCAAACCTTCACCCTCAACTCGGGGCTCGAAGTGCGCGCCGGGCAGGTGCCCTTCCGCACCGAGATGGGGCTCGACGTGCTGCCCGTCGAGGCGCAGGTCTACTACAAGCGCAGGCTGGCGAACCCTTCGGAGAAGGTCGTGGAGACTTACGGCCAGCTCTACGCCTCCTACGGCGGGCCGCAGCAGGACGCGTCGAAGTTTCAGTACTACCAGACCGTGCCGCTCACGGCGCGCGAGAGCGAGGAGGTCGACCTCGGCACGGAGACCGTGGACGGCTCGCTCTGGGTCGCGCTGATGGTGCGCGCCGGCGACAAGCCCTACGCCGCGTGGATGCAGGACGCGCGCGACGCCATCGCCGGCAAGACCCTCTCGCTCGGCCTCGTGCCGTCGCTCAAGAACGCGAGCCGGCGGCTCGCCCCCGGCGGGCGTCCCGACTCGCAGGGGCGCAAGCTCCTGCAATTCTCCATCCCGAGCGTTAACGCCGAGGGCACGCTCGAAAAGGACAAGGCGGGGACGCCCGCGCCGCGCTACCGCGTGCTCGACGCCGTCTCGACCACCGACATGCTCGACGAGCCGGGCGTCGTGCAGGTCGTCCTGCCCGCCGCGTCCGACTTGCGGCTCTGGGAGAACATAGACCCTCTGGAGGCGGGCGTCGGCGATTTGCCGCCCGCGCTCGAAGACACGAACCTGAGCGAGCGCGTCATCACGTGGCTGCGCATCCGCTCGTCGGCGGCGACGCGCGCTGGCGTTCTCTGGGTCGGCGTCAACGCGGCCCCCGTCTCGCAGCGTTCGCACGTCTCGAACGAACAGCTCCCCGCCGGGACGGCCGAGCCCGACCAGGTCGTGACGCTCTCGAACACGCCCGTCACCGCCGGCTCGCTGCGCCTGAGCGTGACGGCGCAGGGCAGGACGAGCGAGTGGAAGGAGATTGACGACCTTTTGAGCGCGGGGCCGGAGGTGCCCGTGCCCGACTCGCGGCTCGCGCCCGGCTCGCCCGCGCCGCCCGACCAGCCTTCCGAAGTCTTCACGCTCGACCGCGAGTCCGGCCAGATAAGGTTCGGCGACGGGCTCCGCGGCAAGCGCCCGCCGCGCGGCGCCGTGATGCGCGCCGACTACGACTACGGCGTGGGCGCGGCCGGCAACGTCGGCGCGGGCTCCATCAGCACGGGCGCGTCGCTGCCCGCGGGCATCAAGGTCACGAACCCGGTGAGGACCTGGCAGGGCTCGCGCGGCGAGACCGTGGGCGAGGGCGAGAAGCAGATAGCCGGCTACATCCGGCACCGCGACCGCCTCGTCAACGCCTCGGACTTCGAGACCATCACGCGGCGCACGCCCGGCGTGGACATCGGCCGCGTCGAAGTCATCCCGACCTTCAACCCGGAGCTGGCGCCCAACGAGCCGGGCGACGCGCCGGGCGCCGTGACGGTTCTCGTCATCCCCAGCTCCGACCCGAACCAGCCCGCCGCGCCCGTGCCGGACAGGCTGTTCCTCGACGCCATCTGCGCCTACCTGAACCCGCGGCGGCTGGTGACGACCGAGGTCTACCTGCGCGGCCCCGTGTACAAGCCCGTCTGGATTTCGGTGGGCATCAACGTCGTCGAGGGCGTCGGCATCGCGCAGGTGAGGGAGGCCGTGCGCGCCACGCTCCTGCGCTTCCTCGCGCCGCTCGGCGCCGACGAGCCGCAGAATGGCTGGCCGCTCCTAAAGGCCGTCAACGACCGCGAGCTGCTCGCCGTGGCGAGCCGCGTCGCGGGCGTGCTGTCGGTCAACAACGTGCTCATCGCCGAGGGGAGTCTGCCCTCGACGGCGCAGATAGGAATGCGCGGCCTTGAGCTGCCGCGCGTGATGGGCATCTCCGTCGCCGTCGGCGACGCGGCGAGTCTGGACGAGCTGCGCGGGCAGTTGACGCTGCCGCCGGGCGGCACGTCGGGCGGCGGCGACGAGGACGGCGACGGCGGCGGCGCGCTGCCGCTCCTGCCCGTGCCCGTGATACCGGAGGAGTGTTAGCCGAGTGGACGTTAACGGCACGAGATTCCACCTCCTGCTGGGCGAGGAAGACTGGTACGCCTGCGGCGACGGGCGCGGCACCCTCCGGCCGCCCGCCGCCGGCGAGCAGCCGGACGAGCGCCTGCCCGACCTCGTCTGGAACGAACGCTCCGAGCTGACGCTGCGCCCGCTGCTCTTTCAGTTTGTCACGCCGCCGAAGGACACGGCGCCGTCGCTCCACGTCCGGCGCGGCGCGGCGCGCGACCGCTTCGGCAACTGGTACTGGGTTGACTCCACCGCGCGGCGCATACAGGTCTTCCGCGCCGACAAGCAGGCGGTCGAGACGTTCTGGCCGCCACCCGTTACTTCGGACATGCCGACGCCCGAGCCCGCGCCGCCGAGCGAGTTCAGGCCGCGCGAAGTCGCGGCGCCCACGCTCCTGCGCTTCCTCGGCCTGACCGTCACGGAGAGCCAGTACCTCGTCGTCGGCGTGCTTGAGCCGGCGGGCCTGCTCGTCTTCGACCTCTATTCCGACGGGACGCCTTTGCAGATTATCTGGCCGGCGGGGACCGACTTCGCGCCGTTCGACATGGCGCCCGCGCCGGGCGGCGGGGTCTGGATTCTCGACCGGAAGAACCGCTGTTTCTGGGCGCTCGACCGCAACTTCAACGTTACGGGGCAGGGGACGGACGCGGCGCCCGCCGCGCGTGAAGAGGAATTCCAGCCGCGCGGCGCGAGCGGCGGCGGAGACACGGCGCGGCGCACGCTCCCGGCGAACGTGCCGCTCAAGCCTTCGTTCGTCGAGGCCGAAGACCCCGTCGCCATCGAAGCCCTGCCCGACGGGACGGTGCTGATTCTCGACAGCAGCCCGGAGAAGAATTTTTCGCTCGTCCACCGCTACCGCTTCGGGCGGCGTCTGGGGCAGCCGGTCTCGACCGAGCGGATGAAGCGCATCGTGCAGCGCGACGCGCGGACGGACTTTCGCCTGAGCGGCTTCGACTTCGCTTTCGTCGCGCAGCACGAGGAGAAGGGCGCGACCGTCCCGCACAGGCTCTTCGTCGCCGCCGCCGAGGGCAACCAGGTCTTCGCCTTCGCGCTGACGTGGGGCGAGGGGCGGCTCGACCTTGAGCCGCTGCCCGACTACCTGCCGATGCGCATGTTCGGCGGCAAGGGGCTGGTCGCGGCCGGCACGGGCCTGTTCTACGACTTCGGCGACGGCTGGATTCCGCTCGTCGAACAGCCGCGCCCGCGCTACCTCACCGGCGCCACGTTCTACACGCCGCTCGGGCCGGGCACGGCCGACCCGGACGAGAAGGGAGGCGTCACGGCTTTCGACGGGCGCGAGCCCGACTGCGTCTGGCACCGCCTGTTGATTGACGCGTGCATCCCGCCGGAGACGGAGGTGAGAGTTTATAGCCGCGCCGCCAACGACGAGCGCGAGTTGGCCCTGACCGAGTGGAGGCCCGAGCCGCCGCTCTACCTGCGCGGCGGCGGCTCGGAGCTGCCCTTCCTCCGACGACAGGGCGGGACGGCCGCGGGCGAAGGAACGTGGGAGCTGTTATTCCAGCGCGCACGCGGGCGCTACCTGCAACTGCGGCTCGAACTCTCAGGCAACGGCCGGACGACGCCGCGCCTGCGCGCGCTGCGCGCCTACTACCCGCGCTTCTCTTACCTCGAACACTACCTGCCGGCGGTCTACAGCGAGGACGCGCAGTCGGCCTCGTTCCTCGACCGCTTCCTCTCGAACTTCGAGGGGCTGTTCACCGCGCTCGAAGACCGCGTGGCCGCGGCGCAGACGCTCTTCGACGTGCGCGGGGCGCCGGCCGAAAATCTGGAATGGCTCGCGGGCTGGCTCGGCGTGGCGCTCGACCCGACGTGGGACGAGTACCGCAGGCGCCTCTTCATCAAGCACGCGCCCGCCTTCTTCCTCCGGCGCGGGACGGCCGAGGGGCTTCGGATGGCGCTCAGGCTCGCGCTCGACGAGTGCCCGAGCGAGGAGATTTTCGCCGAGCAGCAGCCGGCGCGCGCGCGCCGAGGCGGCATCCGCATCGTGGAAAGGTTCGTCAACAGACGGCCGCACGCGACCCGCGCCGACGACTCGGACGCGGCGACGGAGCACGCGCGCCCGCGCCTCCTCAAGCGCACCGGCCGCTGGCGTCCCGAGCAGGGCCGCGCCGCGCTGCACGAGCGCTACACGGAGTTCCTGTTCGGCCAGCCGAAAGACCCGGCGGGGGGGCTGGTCGCCTACACCATCACCCCGCAGACGGAGCGGCAGGCGGAGTGGGCGCAGTTCTCGCGCGAGACGCTCGGCTTCGTCCCCGCGACGACCGCGACCGAGGTGCAGCTCTGGCAGGACTTTCTCAAGCGGCGCTACCACAGCGCGGTAGAGCTGAGGAGGAAGTACCGGACGAAGTGGGCGTCGTTCGCGCAGGTGCCGCTGCCCGGCGACATGCCTTTGACGAACCCGCGCCTGCGCGACTGGTTGCAGTTCCTCGAAGAGACGAGTTCGCTGGCGGCGGCGGCGGGCCGCAAACGCTGGCAGGGCTTCCTCGCGCGCCGCTACCAGAGCGTGGCGCGGCTCAACGAAGCCTACGGGACGCACTGGGCCGCCTTCGAGGTCGCGGCGCTGCCCGACGGCCTGCCGCCCGACGGGGCGCCGCTCCGCGACTGGTTCCAGTTCGAGGGCGCGGTGCTCCCCATGCACGAGGGCGCGCACCACTTCACCGTCCTCCTGCCCGTGCGCAACTACGCGGCCTACGACGGCGAGGAGGAGCGGCGGCGCCACAGCCTCGCCCGCCGCATCGTCAACCTTGAGAAGCCGGCCCACACCGTCTTCGACATGAAGTTCTACTGGGAGCTGTTCCGGGTCGGCGAGGCGCGGCTCGGCGAAGACACGCTGATAGACCTCGGCAGCCGCGCGCCGCAGTTGATGTCGCCGCTCGTCCTCGGCCGGGGCCACCTCGCCGAGACCTACGTCCCGGCGCGGAAAGAGATACCCGACGACCGGGCGGTGCTCGGGCGCGAACAACTGAAGGACTGAATCACCTTTGCGACAGGAGAAACGAAAATGAGTGCCTTTGTCCCGCGAGCGACAGCCTCAACCCTTGCAGAGCCCGACCCGTCCAAGCACGTCAACTACACGCTCGGCATGGTGCTCGGCGTGGACGACTTCAAGCAGGAGTTCGCCTACCTCTCGGGGCGTGACCAGTGGCTCGCGCGCGACCTCTTCGGCTACGGGACGGCCTCGGGGTTGCAGGTCAACATCGAGGTCGAGAACAACGCCCCGCAGGTGGTCGTCACGCCGGGCGTCGCCGTCAGCCCGCGCGGGCAGACCGTCCGCGTCGCGCCGGCGCAGTGCGCCGACCTCGACGCGTGGGTGACGACGCGCCGCGAAGAGGTGGAGAGGCGCGTCGGCGAGACGAAGGGGAACGCCGCGGAGGCTCGCCTCTTCGTGACGCTCTGCTACCGCGCTTGCACGACCGACATGGTGCCGGTGCCGGGCGAGCCCTGCCGCAGCGCCGACGAGACGGTGGCCGCCTCGCGCGTCACGGACGACTTCAAGCTCGAAATCCGCTTCGACCCGCCCGCGCAGCGCGAGGAGGACGCCCTGCGCGAGTACGCCGAGTGGCTCGGGCAGATTGAAATCAGGGAGTCGAACGACGCGCCGAGGCTACAGGAGTTCGAGGACGTGATTCGCAAGATGGCGCGCGGGCAGGGCGAAGGGCGGGGCCAGCAGAGCTTGATGACAGGGCCGCCGCCCGCCGACCTGAAGCTGGAAGCCAGGCACGTTGCCAAATACCTGCGCACGGCGCTCAACTTCTGGGTGACGGAGCTGCGCCCGCGCGTGCAGTCGTGGCGCCCCGAAATCGGGGGCGGGCTCGACGCGCAGACCGCCGACAAGGGCGAGGAGTGCGTGCTGCTGGCCGAGCTGCGCGTCCCGCTGAAGCGCACGGGGACGTCGGCCCTCTGGCGCGTCGGCGAGGCGAAGAGCATTCAGGTCATCGAAGACCGCCGGCCCGTCGTGGCTCACGCGCGCATGTTGCAGGAGCTTCTGCTGGGCGTCGGCCGCGCGGTGAACCCGAAGCCGCCCGCCTATCAGGTGATGGCCGCGGGGCTCGTCAGGGGTCAGGAGGGCAGCGGGGGGAACGAGTTCAACAACCTGCGCGTGACGAAGGTCGGCGCGGGCACCGTCTCGATGACCTTCGACGGGTACGAGCAGCCCGACCCGGTCAAGGCGCCGTTCCAGTACATCGTCAAGGCGCTCCTCGTGCTGCCGGCGAACTCGGCGCTGACGCAGGCGGCCGTCACCTTCTCGCGCTTCGAGGCGACGGATACCGGCTTCACCCTCAGCGTGACGAACGCGGGCAAGGCCGTGGACAAGGCGGCGCTCGCCAACCTGAGCTTCATGGTCGAGGTCAGCCGCTACGCCACCGAAGGGAAGGACAACAAGGAGTCGAAGGAGAAGGACGCTAAGGAGACAAAGGACACGAAGGAGAGCAAGGAGAAGGACACGAAGGAGAGTAAGGAAAAGGACACTAAGGAGAGTAAGGAGAAGGACACCAAGGAGTCCAAGGAGAAAGACACGAAGGAGACGAAGGAGAAGGATACAAAGGAGGGCAAGGAGAAGGACACGAAGGAGTCTAAGGATACGAAGGACTCTAAGGAGAAGGATACGAAGGAGAGCAAGGAGAAAGACACGAAGGAGGGCAAGGAAAAGGATACGAAGGAGGGCAAGGAGAAGGACACCAAGGAGACGAAGGAGAAGGACACTAAGGAAGGCAAGGAGAAGGACACTAAGGAGACGAAGGAGAAAGACACGAAGGAGTCTAAGGAGAAGGATACCAAGGAGACGAAGGAGAAGGGTAAGGAGAAGGACACTAAGGAGTCCAAGGAGAAGGACACCAAGGAGTCTAAGGAGAAGGAGGCCGCGAAGGACACCAAGGAGGCCAGGGAGGAGAAGGCCAATCAGGACAAGGTCAAGGACGGGGCGGCCCTCAAGGAGATTGAGAGGATGCAGCCCACCCAGCCCGACGGCCTGGCCTTCCACGGCGCCGCGGGCGACGCGGACGCGACCCTCGCCACGGGGCGGGCCTTCATCCGCGGCGAGGAGCGGCCGGACGTGGGGCGCCGCGCGCTGGAGCTGGCCGACGAGTCGGAGGAGGCGGCCAAGCCGGAGGACGCGGGCAAGCCGGTGGACGCGGGCAAGCCCGGCGAGTCGGCCGGCAAGCAG
>DASVTS010000016.1:0-6217 GCA_036387455.1 Pyrinomonadaceae bacterium
CAGATGAGCAGGACGCCGGTTACGGCGAGGAAAGCGCCGGACAGGACGGGCGCGACCCACAGCCAGACGGGGCTGAGCGCGCCCGCGAGCCTCGCGCCCTCGCTCAGACGAAACTCGGAAGGCCCGGCCGCCGCACGTCCATCGCCTCGCGCCCGACGTAGTGCGCGACGCGCGAGTCGGGGTCGTTCATGTCGCCGACGATGATGGCCTCGACGGGGCAGACGACGACGCACGCGGGCTCCAGGCCGGAGTCGATGCGGTGCGCGCAGAAGTTGCACTTCTCCGCCGAGTGGTCTTCCGGGTTGATGAAGATGGCGTCGTAGGGGCAGGCGGCCATGCACGCCTTGCAGCCGATGCAGATGCGCTTGTCGAAATCCACGATGCCATCCGGCCGCTTGAACATCGCCGAGGTGGGGCAGGCCGCGACGCAGGGCGCGTGCGCGCACTGGTTGCAGCGCGTCACCTGGTGGGCGCGCCGCGCCTGCGGCCACTGCCCGACGTCCACGTGCTTGACGTAGGTGCGCGTCACGCCGAGGGGGACGAGGTTCTCGGACTTGCAGGCGGTCGTGCAGGCGTGGCAGCCGATGCAGCGCGTCTGGTCGAGTACCTTCCCCCACTGCGGCTGCGGCGGCGCTTCCATCTGCATCGAGTCTCTCCCGGCCCGCCCGGCGGCGGTTCTTTTTTCGCTTTCGGATGAAGTATGCTTTGGGGGCCGTCAACGCTTCTACACTTTACAGCAAGCCAAAGTCAATCGCGCCGCCCGCCGCGGACGCTTCTTAAAACTACGGAGGGAAGAGAGATGAGACTTTTCGTGTCCGCCGCCGCGCTCGCGCTCGCCTGTTCGGCCGCGCCCTGCGCGCCGCCGGCCGCCGCGCAGACGCGCCCCGCGGCGCCGCGCGACGCCGTCCCGACGCGCGAGATGGAGCGCATCAACTGGATGGAGTTCCGGGAGACGGTGCCGTCGAAGGTGCAGACGGTGCTGCTGCCGACGGGGACGCTGGAGCCGCACGGCGTCGCCAACAACGGCGCCGACATCACCGCGCCCGTGGCGATGGCGCGGCAGATTGCGCCGCGCGTCAACGCCATGATCGCGCCCGCGCTCCCCTACGGCATCACCGGCAGCATGGAGGCGTACCCCGGCGCCTTCCAGATTTCGGAGTCGGCCTACCGCCCCTTCGTCAAGCAGATTTTGGAGGGGCTGGCGAAGAACGGCTTCAAGAACATCATCGTCCTCAACGGCCACGGCGGGCCGCAGACGGCCGTCCTGAACGCGGTCGCCGCCGAGGTCTCCTCGGAGCGCAAGGTGCGCACGCTCGTCGTCAACTGGTGGTCGTTCGCCTCGGACGTGACCAGGCAGGTCTTCGGCGAGGACGGCGGCCACGCCGGCTGGAACGAGACGGCCTACGTGCAGGCCGCCGACCCCACGCTCGTCCACCCCGAGCGCTACCGCGGCGAAGAGATGACGACCGCCTACCCCGCGCCGAGCACCTGGTCGGCCGCGCCCTTCCCGTCCTCCATCGGCCTCTACCAGCCGGGGCAGGGCTACCCCAGGTTCGACCAGAAGAAGGCCGACGAGTACTTCCAGAAGGTCAACGACAAGGTCGCCGCCCTCGTCAACGAAGTCGTCCGCAAGTGGGACATGGCGGGACTGTAGGAAACGCTGAAGTCTGAACGCTGAACGATGAACTGAAGGCAAGGGGCTTTCAGTTCACCGTTCAGCGTTCAGACTTCAGCGTTCACTCATGTGGCTCTACTCAAACTCTTCAACGAGCGGGTCGAGGCGAAGGCGGCGGGGGGCGTGTTCGAGCCGTCGGCGCGCGGCGCGTTCCGGGCGCTCGGGCTCGGGGCGACGGCCGCGCGGGGCGAGGTCTTCGACGCGGCCTCGTCCGTGCGGCTGGCGCTGAAGCTGGGCGTGCGGAAGACGTTCGAGTCGGACGCGGCGTGGCTCCTCGGGCCGGCGGCGCGCGAGGAGTCGGACGTGCGCGACGCCGTCGGGCGCCTGACCGAGCCGGTGCAGCGGGCGCGCGAACGCCTCTTCTGGTTCCGCACGCCGCCGCCCGCGCCCGTCTCGACCGTCGCCCAACTCTCCGCGGCGGTTGACGCGCTGCTCGCGGGCGGGGGGGCGGAGGCCCTGCACGACGCGGCGCTGCTGGCGCTGTGCGGGCTGATGCGCTTCGACCCGACGCTGCGCGAGGCGGGGGCGTGGGCCCGCGCCTTCGGGCTGTGGCGGCGCGTGTTCGAGTGCGAGGAGTTCTGGTCGCTGCTGGTGGCGGCCGACCTGAGGGGCGACTACGAGCAGCCGGTGACCTTCGGCGAGGTCGCCGAGTTGCGGCGGGGCGCGCCGCGTGTCGTCGCCGGGCACGTCGCCGCACGCGCGCGCGCGATTGTGCTCCGCGGCAACCTGCGCGAAGCGGCGCACGCCCTCGACCTCCTGCGCGGCGCGGGGCTGCCGGCGGCGCTGCTGCAAGAGTACGAGAACGAGGTGGTCGGCCCCGCCGAGGACGCGCTGACGGAAGAGCTGGACAAGGCGTTCGCGTGGGTCACGGGGTTAGGGTTCACGCCGAAGACGGCCGCCACGCGGCGGAACTACGCCAACGAGGCATGGCGCAAGTTCGACGGGCTGAGGCCGCGCCTCGCCGAGTTCGCCGAACTGGCGGGCGCCGGCTCCTACCCCGCGCGCCGCGTCTTCGAGCAGGCGGCGTCGAAGCTCCTCCGCCTCGCCGCCTCGTTCGAGGAGGCGGGGCGGCCCGCCGAGGCGCTCTTCATCTGCCGCGCGGCGCGTCCGCTCGCGCCGCGCGGCTCGGACGCGTCGCACGCCGTCGGGGAGAAGCTGCGCGCGCTCGGCGCGCCGGAGGGGCCGCCTGCGGGGGAGGCCGACGGTTACGCCGCGGCGCTCGCGCGCGGACTCGCCGACGCGCGCGTGCCGCGGAAGCTGTTCAGGGACGACCCGAGGGGCGACCGGACGTTCGACAGCTACGCGAGCGGGGACAACGCCGACGCGGGGTGCCTGACGAGCGTCGCCTTCTGGGTGGCGGCCGTCGTCGCCTGCTTCGGCCTGCAATGGTGCGGCGTCATCAAAACGGGCCCGAGGCGCACGCCCGTCGAATCGCTGCCGCCGCTCAACATGAGGCCGAACCTGAACTTCAGCATCCCGAACCTCAACTACAACATCCCGCCGCCGCTCAACCTGCGCCCGTACACCGACCCGCCGCCGCGCGGCACGCGCCGGCCCGGCGGCCGGCGCCGTCGCCTGCCGCCGCCCGAGACGGTCGTCCCGCCGCCGACGACCGTCGAGCGCACGCCGAACGCGAACGCGACGCCGCGCGAGTGAACCGCCTTCACGCCGGGCGCGGTTTCTTGTATGTTCGGGTCGGCCCGAGGAGACCGAGATGACGGACGAACTCCCGCAGACATTACCCGTGGCGCTCTCTTCGCTGGCCGAGCTGGCCGTCGAGTGGTGGCGGCTCGAACGCTGGGCGGGCGCGGCCGGCGAGTCTTCGCCGCAGGCGCGGCACGTCGCGCGCCGCCTGGGCAAGTTTCTCAGCGACCTCGGCGTCGAAGTCCTCGACGTCTCGGGGCGCGCCTACGAGCCGGGCCTCGCCGTCGAAGTCCTCGACGCCTTCGAGGACGCGCGGCTCCCCGCCGGCTCGCAGGTCATAGACGAGACGGTCGCCCCCGTCGTCCTCTTCCGCGGCGCCGTCGTCCGCCACGGCCGGGTCGTGGTGAGGAGGAATTTTTGATTTTAGAGTTTTGACTTGCGATTTAAGGGGCGACGACTCTCAAATCAAAACTCTCAAATCAAAACTCTAAAATTCCCATGAGCGATTACATCGAATTCGGCATTGACCTCGGCACGACCAACTCGTGCGTCGCGCGGGCGGCGGGCGGCGAGACCGTCGTCATCCAGAACAACGACCAGATGAACGTGACGCCTTCGGTCGTCCGCGTGCTGAAGTCGGGGAGTCTGCTCGTCGGGCGCCGCGCCTACAACGCGCTGGCGGAAGACCCGGACAACGTGGCGCTGGAAGTCAAGCGCGTGATGGGGCAGCGCTACGCGAAGACCTTCCCCGCGTCGGGGCGCGTGATGACGCCCGAGGAGATTTCGGCCGAGGTGCTGAAGTCGCTCCTCGCCGACGCGCGGCGCCGGACGGGCGAGGAGGCGCGCGCGGCGTGCGTCACGGTGCCCGCCGCCTTCACCGCCTTGCAGTGCGAGGCGATGGCGCGCGCCGCGCACCTCGCGGGGCTCGAAGAGTGCCCGCTCCTTCAGGAGCCCATCGCGGCGGCCGTCGCCTACGGCGCCGCGCCCGGCGTGCGCGACCAGCGCTGGCTCGTCTTCGACCTCGGCGGCGGCACGCTCGACGTGGCCGTCATCTCGACGCGCGAGGGGCGCCTCGGCGTCCTCGAACACCGCGGCGACAACCGCCTCGGCGGCAAGGACATCGACCGCGCGCTCGTGCGGCGCGTCATCCTGCCGTTCCTCTCCGAACAGTTCGCGCTGCCGCGCGCCGAAGAGGAGCCGGCGGAGCTGAACCGCCTTCTGCGCAAGCTGGCGCTCGCCGCCGAGTACGCGAAGATAGAGCTGACGAGCGCGGGCGAGACGCTCGTCAGCCTCCTCGACCTCGGCGAAGACCGCGAAGGCCGTCTCATCGAAGCGGAGCTGCCCCTGACGCGCGCGCGGCTCGAAGCCGAGATAGAGCCGCTCGTCTCGCGCTGCCTGCGCCTGACCGACGAGGCGCTCGAAGGCGCGCGCGTCGCCGGGCGGGACCTGGACCGCGTGCTGCTCGTCGGCGGCCCCACGCAGATGCCGCGCGTGCGCGAGGCCCTGGCCTCGCACCTCGGCGCGCCCGTAGATTTCTCGCTCGACCCGATGACGGTCGTGGCCCGCGGCGCGGCCGTCTACGCCTCGACCGTCGAGCGGCGCGCGCCGTCGCCGCCGGCCGGCGCGAAGGCGGACGCGAAGGCCGAAGTCGCGCCCGGCGCGCTCGCGGTCAGGCTGGCCTACGACCCGCTGAGCGCGGAGCCGAGCACGCGCATCGCGGGCCAGTTCGCGGGGCGCGGCCGCGCGGAGACGCTGGAGGTGAAGGTGGACGCCGAGGGCGGCCTCTGGACGAGCGGCTGGCACGCGGCGCGCGAGGGCTTCTTCGAGATGCGGCTGGTCTTGCAGGAGGGGCGGCTCAACCGCTTCACCTTAAGCGCGCGCGACTCGCGCGGGCGCGAGGTCGAGGTCTCGCCCGGCGAGTTCCAGATACGACACGGGCTCTCGCTCGACGCGCCGCCGCTGCCGCACACCATCTCGGTCGAGGTCGCGCACCCCTCGGGCCGCGCCGAGCTGAGCCCGGTCTTCCCGCGCCGGACGCTCCTGCCGGCCGAGCGCACGGTCAGCTACCACGCCGCGCACACGCTCCGCCCGAGCGAGCCCGAGACCTCGCTCGCCGTCAAGCTCTGGGAGGGCGAGGCGCTCTCAGACCCGCAGGCCAACAACTGGGTCGGCAACCTCCACATCCGCAGCGAGGCCGTCCGCCGCCCCGTCCCCGAGGGCGCCGAGTTGCAGCTCCACCTCAAGGTTGACGCCTCGCGCCTCATCACCGTCGAGGTCTTCATCCCGCACCTCAACGAGCACTTCACCGACCGCGTCTACATGCCGCGCGAGGAGGAGCCCGACTACCTCGAACTGCTCGCGGGCGCGCACCTCGAAATCGAGAGCTGCCTCTCGCGCCTCGCGCGCGTAGAAGAACACCTCATGCTCGCGGCCGGGCGGGCCGACGACTTCGACTTCCCCGAGGTCGTCTACGTCGAAGGCTTTGGCGCGGGCGACGGCCGGGGCGGGGAGGCGGCGCGCGCCACCGACCCGCGGCGCGAGGAGGCCGAGCGGCTGCGGCGCGAGCTGGAGGACTTCGACATCGAGATTGGCGCCTACCGGCAGACCGGCGACATGGAAGACCACGACCACGCCGCGCGCGTCGTCGCGCGCGTGCGGGAGGCGCGGGCGCGCGTCTCCGAGTTGGAGCGCCGCGCCGGCATCGCGCCCGCCGGCTCAAGCGCCGAGGACGCCGCGCGGCTCGCCGAGTCGGCCGCCGAGACCGTCACGGCCCACGGCACCGACGCGCAGCGCGAGCGACTGGCGGCGCTCAGGCGCGAGCTTTCGGAGGCGACGGCGCGCGGCGACGTGCGCGGGGTGAAGAAGGCGGCCTCCGCGCTGCGCGCGCTGCGGACGGAG
>DASVTS010000017.1:0-17963 GCA_036387455.1 Pyrinomonadaceae bacterium
CCGTAGTTGTTCTGGCGCCCAATCTTCTGGCGCACGACGTTGCCGGAGACGAACGGCGTGTAATCCTTGCCCTTGCGGGGGGCCTCGCGCAGAGAGTCCGTCTTGCTCGAAGGCTCGTAGTTGACGTGCGGGTTCTCGCCCGCCTCTACGCCGTCGACGTGGTAGGCCATCTGGCCGTCGCGCTGGTTGGTGGCGACGTGCGTCTTCGGCCGGTTGATGGGCAGCTGTAGGTAGTTCGAGCCGACGCGGTAGCGCTGCGTGTCGGAGTAGGAGAAGGTGCGCCCCTGCAAAAGCTTGTCGTCGGAGAAGTCCAGCCCGTCGACGAGGACGCCCGTGCCGAAGGCGACCTGCTCGACCTCCGCGAAGTAGTTGGTCGGGTTCTTGTCCAGGATGAGGCGGCCGACGGGCAGCAGCGGGAACTGTTCCTCGGGCCAGACCTTCGTCGCGTCGAGCGGGTCGAAGTCCAGCTCCTCGTGCGCGTCGTCGCTCATGACCTGCACGAACATCTCCCACTCGGGGAAGCGCCCTTGCTCGATGGCCTCGTACAAGTCCTGCGTGGCGTGGTTAAAGTTGCCTATCTTGTCCGCCTCGGCCTGCGTCAGGTTCCTCTCGCCCTGCTTCGGGCGGAAGTGGTACTTGACGAGCACGGCCTCGCCCTCACTGTTGACCATCTTGTAGGTGTTGACGCCCGAGCCGCGCATCTCGCGGTAGTTGGCGGGTATGCCCCACGGGCTGAACAGCCACGTAATCATGTGCATCGCCTCAGGCGTGAGGCTGATGAAGTCGAAGATGCGGCGCGCGTCCTGACGGTTCGTCACGGGGTCGGGCTTGAAGGCGTGGACGAGGTCTGGGAACTTCACGGCGTCGCGGATGAAGAAGATTTGCAGGTTGTTGCCGACCAAGTCCCAGTTGCCGTCCTCGGTGTAGAACTTGACGGCGAAGCCGCGCGGGTCGCGCAGGTTCTCGGGCGAGTGGCCGCCGTGGATGACGGTCGAGAAGCGGAGGAAGACGGGCGTGCGCTTGCCCTTCTCCTGAAAGAGCCTGGCGCGCGTGTACTTCGAGGCGGGGTCGCCGCCTATCGTCCCGTAAGCCTCGAAGTAGCCGTGCGCGCCCGCGCCGCGCGCGTGGACGACGCGTTCGGGGATGCGCTCGCGGTCGAAGTGGGAAATCTTCTCCAGGAACTGGTAGTTCTCAAGCACCGTCGGGCCGCGGTCGCCCACGGTGCGGTTGTTCTGGTTGTCGTAGACCGGGTGCCCCTGCCTGTTGGTCAGGACGGGCCCCCCGCCCTCCGCGCCGTCGCTCTGCTTTTTCTCGCTCACCTTTGACTCTACTCCTCCCCGGCTCGTCCGAGCCCCCTTGCGCGTGTTAATGAGATTCGGGTGTGGCCGACACCCGGCTGAAAAGAGCAATAAATGAGTTGCCTGTCGAAAACTTCGCGGGCCCCGGGAGAATCGGGCAGGCCCCTCGCCCGAAGCGCGCGTTTAAGCATTTACGCGCGCGGGGCGGGAGACAGATTCCAGACAAACGCCACAATTACGCGAGGCGGGCGCGCGACTATTCGCCTTTTTTCGCGCGGCGAGTTTAGAATTGGCCCAAGCGACCAGAGACAAAACGGGAAGCGTTCGGCGGATGGTGACGAACAGGCTGGCGAGGAGGCTGCCCGTCGGGGCGGAGGTGCTGCCGGGGGGCGGCGTCCATTTCCGCGTCTGGGCGCCGCGCAGGCGCCGGGTCGAGGTCGTCTTCGAGGGCGAGGCCGCGCCGCCCGCGCTCGCGCTCGGCGAAGAGGAGGGCGGCTACTTCTCGGGGCTCGCGGAGGGGGCGGCCGAGGGCGCGCTCTACCGCTTCCGGCTCGACGGCGAAGACAACCTCTACCCGGACCCGGCCTCGCGCTTCCAGCCCCGCGGGCCGCACGGCCCCTCGCGCGTCGTGGACCCGGCGCGGTTCCGCTGGACCGACGGCGGCTGGCGCGGCGCGTCGCTCAAGGGGCAGGTCGTCTACGAGCTGCACGTCGGCTGCTTCACGCCGGAGGGGACGCTCGGGTCGGCCGCGGCGCAGTTGGGGGAGCTGGCCGACTTCGGCGTGACGTGCGTCGAGCTGATGCCGCTGGCCGAGTTCCCGGGCCGCTTCGGGTGGGGCTACGACGGCGTCTGCCTCTACGCGCCGACGCGGCTCTACGGCGAGCCCGACGACCTGCGCCGCTTCGTGGACGAGGCGCACCGGCACGGCGTCGCCGTCATCCTCGACGTCGTCTACAACCACCTCGGCCCGGACGGCAACTACCTCGGCCAGTTCTCGAAGCACTACTTCACCGACCGGCACCGGAACGAGTGGGGCGAGGCGCTCAACTTCGACGGCGAGCACTCGGCGCCCGCCCGCGAGTTCTTCCTCTCGAACGCGCGCTACTGGGTCGAGGAGTTCCACCTCGACGGCCTGCGGCTCGACGCCACGCAGAGCATCAGGGACGACTCCGCGGAGCACTTCCTCGCCGCGCTCACGCGCGAGGTGCGCGAGGCGGCGCGCGGGCGCGGGACGATTATCGTCGGCGAGAACGAGCCGCAGGAGACGTGCATGGTGCTCCCGGCGGAGCGCGGCGGCCGCGGGCTCGACGGCCTCTGGAACGACGACTTTCATCACTCGGCGATGGTCGCGCTGACGGGCCGCAGCGAGGCTTACTACTCCGACTACCGCGGCGCGCCGCAGGAGTTCGTCTCGTCGGCCAAGTACGGCTTTCTTTACCAGGGCCAGCGCTACAAGTGGCAGCGCGCGCGGCGCGGCACGCCGACCTACGGGCTGGCGCCGCAGGTCTTCGTCAACTTCATCCAGAACCACGACCAGATAGCCAACTCGGCGCGCGGCCTGCGCGCGCACCGCCTGACGAGCCCCGCGCGCCTGCGCGCGCTGACGGCGCTCACGCTGCTGCTGCCCGGCACGCCGATGCTCTTCATGGGTCAGGAGTTCGCGGCCTCGGCCCCCTTCCACTACTTCGCCGACCACGAGCCCGGGCTGGCCGAGAAGGTGAGGCGCGGGCGCGAGGAGTTCCTCGCGCAGTTCCGCAGCATCGCCACGCGCGAGACGCGCACGCGCCTGCCCGACCCCGGCGCCCCCGAGACCTTCGAGCGCTGCAAGCTCGACCTCTCGGAGCGCGACGCGCACCGGGAGGTCTACGAACTGCACCGCGACCTGCTCGCGCTCCGGCGCCGGGACGCGGTCTTCGCCGCGCAGGAGCCGCGGGGGCTCGACGGCGCCGTCCTGAGCGCCGAGGCTTTCGTCCTCCGCTTCTTCGGCCGCGGGGGCGACGACCGCCTGCTCGTCGTCAACCTCGGCCCGGACCTCGGGCTCAACCCCGCGCCCGAGCCCCTGCTCGCGCCGCCGTCGGGGAAGGTCTGGCGGACGGTCTGGTCGAGCGAGGACTTCCGGTACGGCGGGACGGGGACGCCGCCGCTGGAGACGAAGAACAACTGGTGCATCCCGGGCGAGGCGGCCGTCGCGCTCGCCCCCTTCGACGCCCCGGACGGGGGCGACGCGGCCGGCGGCGGCGAGACGAGCGAAGAGGAGGAGGTGCGCAGGGAGGCTTTGCGCGAGTGGGAGGGATGAGAGAACCGGTACGCAGGCTGACCTTCGGCGAGGAGGACACGCACGACGCCGAGCTGATGCTCGGGCGCGAGTGGCTGGTGACGAACGGGCTGGGCGGCTTCGCGTCGGGGACGCTCGCCGGGGTGCCGACGCGCCGCTACCACGGGCTGCTGGTCGCGGCGCTCCCCACCCCGCTCGGGCGCACCATGATGTTCAACCACCTCTCGGAGTGGCTGCGGCTCCCCGGCGGCGCGCAACGGCAGATAGGCGGGCAGGAGCGGGCCGGCGGCCAGTTGGAGTGGCCCGGCGCCAAGCACCTGCGCGAGTTCCGTCTCGAAGAGGGGTTACCCGTCTGGCGCTACGAGCTGGACGGCGCCGTCGTCGTCGAGAAGCGCGTCCTGCTCGTCCACAGCCAGAACACCGTCCACGTCAACTACCGCCTCGTCGAAGGCGAGGGGCCGCTCAGGCTGAAGCTGCGGCCGGCGCTCCAGTTCCGCCCGCTCGAAGAGGCCGTCCACTCCGAGGAGAACGAGCCCTACACCGTCACCTCGACCGAGGACCGGCTCGAAGTCTCGACGGGGCACAGGTACCCGCCGCTGCGGCTCAAAATCTACGGCCCGCGCGCGACCTTCGCGCTCGACGGCGGCAAGTTCGAGGACGTCCACTACAGGACGGAGGAGCGGCGCGGCTACGACCACACGGGCGAGCTTTGGAGCCCGGGCTACTTCAGCGTGGACGTGACGGAGGACGCGGCGGCGACGCTCGTCGGCTCGACCGAGAGCTGGGAGCTGATTCGCGCGCTCTCGCCCGAGGAGGCGCGGGGCGCCGAGCACGAGCGGCGCGAGCGCCTGCTGGCGGCCGCCGCGCCCGCGGCGCGCGAAGGCGTCGCGGCGGAACTCGTCCTCGCCGCCGACCAGTTCGTCATCACGCCCTCGGGGCGGCAGGAGGACGCGGCGCGCGCGCACGCGGCGGGCGAGGAGGTGCGCTCGGTCATCGCCGGCTACCACTGGTTCACCGACTGGGGGCGCGACACGATGATTAGCCTTGAGGGCCTGACCTGCGCGACGGGCCGCCACCGCGAGGCCGGGTGGATTCTGCGCACCTTCGGCCAGTACGTCCGCGACGGCCTCATCCCGAACATGTTCCCCGACGGCGCCAGCGAGGGGCTCTACCACACGGCCGACGCCACGCTCTGGTTCTTCCACGCGCTGCACCGGTATCTTCAGGTCAGCGACGACCGCGTCACGCTCGAAGTGCTGCTGCCGAAGATGCAGGAGATAGTCAACCGCCACCTTGAGGGCACGCGCTTCGGCATCGGGGTTGACCCGGCGGACGGCCTGCTCGCGCAGGGCGAGGAGGGCTACCAGCTGACGTGGATGGACGCGAAGTGCGACGGCTGGGTGGTGACGCCGCGCCGCGGCAAGGCCGTCGAAATCAACGCGCTCTGGTACAACGCGCTGCGGCTCCTCGAAGGCTGGACGCGCGAGGCGGGCGACGCGGCGCGCGCGGACGAACTGGGGGGGCACGCCGACCTCTGCCGCCGCTCCTTCAACGAGCGCTTCTGGTTCGAGGAGGGCGGGCACCTCTTCGACGTGGTCGAGAGCCGGGACTTGAAAGGCGAGAACGACCCGGCGTGCCGGCCGAACCAGTTGCTCGCCGTCTCGCTCGAACACGCGGTGCTTGAGCGCGGGCGGTGGGCGCCGGTGGTCGAGGTCGTGCGGGAGAAGCTGCTGACGCCGGTGGGCCTGCGCTCGCTCTCGCCCGACCACCCCGAGTTTAAGCCGACCTACCACGGCGACCTGAAGACGCGCGACGCCGCCTACCACCAGGGCACGGTCTGGGGCTGGCTCGTCGGCCCGTTCGTGGACGCGTGGCTCAAAGTCCACCCGGAAGACCGCGCCGGCGCGCGCCGCTTCCTCGAAGGCTTCCTCCCGCACCTCGACGACGCCTGCGTCGGCTCCATCAGCGAAGTCTTCGACGCCGTCGAGCCCTACACGGCGCGCGGCTGCGTCGCCCAGGCATGGAGCGTGGCGGAAGTTCTGAGGTGCTGGGCGCTGACTGACGAGAGTGCGGAAGAGAGTGCGGAACAGAGTGCGGAAGTCAGAGTGCAGAGTGCAGAATGAAAGGCACGCTATCCCTCATTCTGCATTCTGCATTCTGACTTCCGCACTTCACACAGGGGGAAGAATGAGACTGAAAAGAGCAAGCGGGATTCTGCTGCACCCGACGTCGCTGCCGGGGCGCTTCGGCGTGGGCGATTTGGGCGGCGAGGCTTACAGGTTCGTGGACTGGCTGGCGTCCGCCGGCCAGACCTACTGGCAGGTCATGCCGCTCGGCCCCACCGGCTACGGCGACTCGCCCTACTCGGCCTTCTCCGCCTTCGCCGGCAACACCAACCTCGTCAGCCCCGAGAAGCTGGTCGAGGCCGGGCTGCTCTCCGACCCCGACATCCGGGACGTGCCCGCGGGGCTGACGGCCGCGCGCGTGGACTACGGCAAGGTCATCGGGTACAAGCGCGGGCTCCTTGAGAAGGCGCACCGGAACTTCGCCGCGAAGCTCAAGGACGACGAGGGCCTGCGCCGCGACTACGAGGGCTTCGAGGGGTTCGCCTCGGCCTGGCTCGACGACTGGGCGCTCTTCGCCGCGCTCAAGGACGAGTACGCCGGCCAGCCGTGGAACACGTGGGCGCCGGGCCTCGCGCGGCGCGAGCCGGGGGCGGTCGAGGCGGCGCGCACCTCCTTCGCCGAGCGCATCGAGGCGCACCGGTTCTTCCAGTACGTCTTCTTCCACCAGTGGCTCAAGCTCAAGAAGTACGCCAACGAGCGCGGCGTGCGCGTCGTCGGCGACATGCCCATCTTCGTCGCGCACAACTCGGCCGACGTGTGGGCCAAGCCCGAACTCTTCAAGCTCAAGGCGGACGGCTCGCCCGAGGCGGTGGCCGGCGTCCCGCCCGACGCCTTCAGCAAGACGGGCCAGCTCTGGGGCAACCCCATCTACGACTGGGGGCGGATGCGCGGGGAGTCTTTCGGCTGGTGGGTCGAGCGCGTGCGCGAGACTTTGAAGATAGTGGACGTCGTCCGCCTCGACCACTTCCGCGGCTTCGCGGCCTACTGGGAGGTGCCGGCCGAGCACGAGACGGCCGAGCGCGGGCGCTGGGTCGCGGCACCCGGGCGCGAGCTGTTCGAAACGCTCAGGCGCGAGCACGGGGGCGAGCTGCCCATCATCGCCGAAGACCTCGGCACCATCACGCCCGACGTCCACGCCCTGCGCGACGAGTTCGGCTTCCCCGGCATGCGCGTCCTCCAGTTCGCCTTCGGCGGCGACCCGCACGACACGCACCTGCCGCACGAGTACAAGCACAACACCGTCGCCTACACGGGCACGCACGACAACGACACCGTCGTCGGCTGGTTCGAGCAGCGGGCGCGCGCGGGCGCCCCCGAGGGCGAGCGCCGCGAGCGCGAGCTGTGCCTCCGCTACCTCGGCACCGACGGCGCGGAGATTCACTGGGACTTCATCCGCGCCGCGCAGATGTCGGTCGCCGACCTCGCCGTCGCGCAGCTCCAGGACGTCCTCGGCCTCTCCTCGGACGCGCGGATGAACATCCCCGCCAGCGCCGAAGGCAACTGGGGCTGGCGCTACGCCGAAGGCGCCCTCACCGACTCGCTCGCCGCCCGCCTCCGCGCCATGACGGCCATCTACGGCCGCCTGCCATAACGTTAAAGTTCGGTTACGAAAATTTACGGCCATTTCTGACTGGAGGGGGAATGGAAAGCGCCACTCGTTTCAGGCGGAAAGCTATTGAGGTTATGCTGAAGGGGGTTTAACGGAGAGAAACTAGCAACTCAAAGGGCATAGAAGTGCCGTGCTGGATATCGCCTCGATTCACAAAGATTGTATAGCTTCCTGAAACGGGGAGCTTGCCCGACCAGCTTCCTTTCACTTCGTTCGGGGATAAAGGCTCTTGTTCTCCATCTGTTCGACTGATGAAGAAATATGCGTCCTCTGTTGTGGAAGAAAGATGTACGGTCAAGATTTGCCCTGCATAACCTTCTACTGTGTAATACCGATTCAGCTTCGGGAGGGAATCGTGAATGGAGCCACCGCGGTGGCCGGGTTGAAATTTAATCCGGTAGTGCCACGCTTGATATGTGGGATGTATGTACTTTGTCACTAAGGCCGGGGGGAAGTGTAGTGTGTCGTATGGTTGAATGGATTCATTATATTGTTGATTTGATGCGGGACTCTGGCGCGTCGTCGGGCTTTGTTGTGTTTTTGAAGGGGGTGGGGATGATTGTGGCGAGTTCCAATATTCGGGCGCTGGGTTATCAGGCATTGAAATATTTGCGCCCTGGTCTCTCGGTCTGAGTTTGTCAGCGTTCAAGTACGCGAGCAGTCCGAACAACAGAACAAGCGTTGCCCCGAGAGCGCCGGCTAGGACAGGCCATAAAGCGCCCCGAGCCTCGGCATGGTCGGGCGAGACTGGGCGTAGGGAGACTTGAGTCTCCAGTTCCCCGCTTCCAAATGGCACAACGCGCTGTGGCTCTACGGCCACGCCGCACCGCTGACATCGGTCAGCCCCGGCCAGAAGGTAAGAGCCGCATTGTCTACAGTACATAGCTAATACTCTAAGAGCATACCTGCCTAAATAGTGTTTAAAGTTTAGGCAATTATTGAGGCAAAGCAAGGCGAGCGAAACTCTATATCGGAATATTTGGAAAGGCAAGGATTCGAGTAAATATGCGACTTGTATAGTTGGGCGGAGGTGCGCGGCGGCAAGCTCCAGCGCCACCCGCGCAACAGCCTTGAGACGCAGCCGCACACCGACTTCATCTCGCCGCGCCTCGTGGACACCTCGTCGCGCTCCACCTCGCAATAGCCATGCGCGACACCTACTGGGTGAAGAAGAACTAGCGCGCCCCTGACGCCGGCCGCCTACCCGCCGTCCGCGCCGCCGCCGCCGCCCGGCCCGTCGCCACGCGGCCCTTCGTCCGCGTGGGCTTCGTCCTGCGCCGCCGTGTCGGGCACCTCGGTCGTGGCGAGGTCGAGCTGTTTGAACAGGTCGGGGGTGACGGGGCGGTGGACGCCGTCGCCCTCGCTGACCTGCCGGCTGCACGCGCGGCAGAACCCTTCGTCGAGCGGGACGATGGTGCCCGCGTTATCGCAGTAGACCGACTCGACCGGCGACGCCTCCTCGTAGGCGGCCGACGCGGGCATCTCGACGGGCGTGGCCCCGGCTTCAGCCACGGCGGGCGCGGCGGCCCCGGCGTCTTCGCCCGCGGCGGGGGCGCCGTCTTCGGCGGCCTGTTCGAGCCGGAAGAGGGCGAGCGAGCGCGCCTCGACGCGGTAGGTGCCGCCGCCGCGCGCCGCGCGCCGGGTCTTGCGCCGGCCGAAGCTCTCGCGCGTGTCTAAGAGCTGCTCCCACGTCACGCCGCTGCGGTGTGCGGGGAGCGTGAAGGAGACGCCGCGGTGGTGCGCGTTGAGGAGGAGCAGCAGCGTGTCGTCCGCGACGCGGCGCCCGCGCTCGTCCACCTCGTCGATGGCGTCGCCGGCGAGGCGCACGGCGAGCGAGCGCGCCTGCTCGTTGCGCCAGTCGTCGTCGGTCATCTCCTGCCCGTCGGGGCGGAACCACGAGATGTCTTTAATCTCCGCGCCGCGAATCTGCCGCCCCTGGAAGAACTTCCTGCGCCGCAGGACGGGGTGCTGGTGAAATATCCTGATGAGCTGGCGCGTGAACTCCAGCAGGTCGCGCCCCTGCTCGTCCAGCTCCCAGTTGACCCACGAAATCTCGTTGTCCTGACACCACGCATTGTTGTTCCCCCGCTGCGTCCGCCCCGACTCGTCGCCCGCCACGAGCATCGGCACGCCCTGCGACAGCAGCAGCGTCGCCAGGAAGTTACGCTGCTGGCGGGCGCGCAGGGCGTTGACTTCGGGGTCGTCCGACTCGCCCTCGACGCTACAGTTCCAGCTGATGTTGTGGTCGTGGCCGTCGCGGTTGCCCTCCTGGTTGGCCTCGTTGTGCTTCTCGTTGTAGCTGACGAGGTCGCGCAGCGTGAAGCCGTCGTGCGCGGTGACGAAGTTGATGCTGGCGTAGGGGCGCCGGCCGCTGCGCTCGTAGAGGTCGCTGCTGCCCGTCAGGCGGAAGGCGAGGTCGTCGAGCTGCCCCGGGTCGCCGCGCCAGAACGAGCGCACGTTGTCGCGGTAGACGCCGTTCCACTCGGCCCACAGCACGGGGAAGTTCCCCACCTGGTAGCCGCCCTCGCCGAGGTCCCACGGCTCCGCGATGAGCTTGACCTGCGACAGCACCGGGTCCTGGTGGATGATGTCGAAGAAGGAGCCGAGACGGTCCACGTCGTGCAGCTCGCGCGCGAGCGCCGAGGCGAGGTCGAAGCGGAACCCGTCCACGTGCATCTCCAGCACCCAGTAGCGCAGGCTGTCCATGATGAGCTGGAGCGTGCGCGGGTGCACCATGTTGAGCGTGTTGCCGCAGCCGGTGAAGTCCATGTAGTAGCGCGGCTGGTGGTGGACGAGGCGGTAGTAGGCCGCGTTGTCAATCCCGCGGAAGGCGAGCGTGGGGCCGAGGTGGTTGCCCTCGCCCGTGTGGTTGTAGACGACGTCGAGGATGACCTCTATCCCCTCGCGGTGGAGCGTCTTGACCATCGTCTTGAACTCGGAGACCTGCTGCCCCATCACGCCGTTCGAGGAGTAGCGCGCGTCGGGCGCGAAGAAGCCGACGGAGTTGTAGCCCCAGAAGTTGCTGAGGCCGCGGTCCTGGATGAACTTGTCGGAGACGAACTGGTGCGCGGGCATCAGCTCGACCGCGGTGACGCCGAGCGAGTGCAGGTACTCGATGACGGCCGGGTGCGCGAGCCCCGCGTAGGTGCCGCGCAGCTCCTCGGGCACCTCGGGGTGGAGCCTGGTGAAGCCCTTGACGTGCAGCTCGTAGATGAGCGTCTTGTGCCAGGGCGTCCGCGGGCGCGCGTCCTCGCCCCAGCTGAAGGCCGGGTCTACGACGACGCACTTGGGGACGAAGGCGGCGCTGTCGCGCTCGTCCGCGGAGAGGTCGGCGCGGGCGTCGCCGAGGCGGTAGCCGAAAACGGAGTCGTCCCAGCGGACGTCGCCGTTGACGGCCTTGGCGTAAGGGTCAATCAGGAGCTTGTGCGGGTTGAAGCGGTGGCCGCGCTCGGGCTCGTAGGGGCCGTGGACGCGGTAGCCGTAGAGCTGGCCGGGCCGGGCCTCGGGCAGGTAGGCGTGCCAGACGAGGTCGGTGCGCTCGGTGAGCGCCACGCGGCTCGACTCGCGCGCGGCGTCCGCCGAGTCGAAGAGGCACAGCTCGACCGCCGTGGCGTGCTCGGAGAAGAGCGCGAAGTTGACGCCCGCGCCGTCCCACGTCGCGCCCAGCGGGTAGGGCTGCCCGGGCCAGACTTTCATCCAATGCTCCTCAAAAGATTTGCAGTTCCGAATCCCAAGCCTGAGATTCCGACCCGGGCCCTAAGACTCGGAAACGTAGAGGGCCGCGTCCCAGCCGGCGAGTTCGAGTCCGGCCGCTTCGCCCTCGATTCGCTCGGGCGGCGACGGCCGCGCGGGGTCGCCGCCGTAGCGCGGGGCGCCGTTCCAGAGGGCGAGGCGCCACGCGCCCGCGGCGACGGGCAGGGATTGCGCCTCGCCCGCGAGGTTGCAGAGGAGCAGGGCGCGCGCGCCCGACTCGTCGCCGCGCTCGACGGCGAGCCAGCGCCGCTGCTCGTCGAAGCGGACGCGCGTGCGCGTCTTGTCGCAGTTCGAGAGCGGGGCGTGCGCGCGCCGCAGGGCGAGCAGGTCGCGGTAGAAGGCGAGCGCCTCCGCGTGCGGCGACTTAGTCAGGGAGTCCCAGTCGAGCTTCGAGCGGACGAAGGTGCGCTCGGACTGCGGGTCGGAGAAGCCGCCGAGGGTGGACTCGGTCTCGCCCTCGCCGCGGACGAAGGAGTCGTACTCCTCCATCCTCCCCCTCCTCACCGCGCGCCCAAGCTCCTGGTCGGTGTGGCTGGTGAAGTAGAGGAAGGGGGCGCGCTCCGCCCACTCCTCGCCCATGAAGAGCATCGGCACGTTGGGCGCGCCCGCGAGCATGAGGGAGGCGGCGAGCCGCTGCTGCGCGGGCCCGAGCAGGCGCGAGAGGCGGTCGCCCCAGTAGCCGTTGGCTATCTGGTCGTGGTTCTGGATGCAGACGACGAACTGCTCGCCCGGCCGCTCGCCCGACGGGGTGCCGTGGCGCCGGCCGCGGAACTTCGAGTGCTGCCCGCGGTAGACGAAGCCCTCGGAAATCGCCTTCGCCAAATCCTCCACGCGCCCGAAGTCGGCGAAGTAGCCGCGGTCGGTCTTCGTCAGCAGCGCGTGCAGCGAGTGGTGGAAGTCGTCGCTCCACTGCGCGTCAATGCCGTAGCCACCGGCGGCCGCGTCGCCGATGACGCGCACGTCGTTGAGGTCGCTCTCGGCGATGAGGTAGGCGGGGCGGCCGAGCGCCGCGGCCTGCGCGTGGAACTCCTCGGCGAGCTGCCGCAGGAAGTGGCGCTCGCCCGCGTCCGCGATGGCGTGGACGGCGTCGAGGCGGAGGCCGTCCACGTGGTACTCGGTCAGCCAGTAGAGCGCGTTCTCGACGAAGAAGCGGCGCACGCCCGCGCAGTCCTCGCCGTCGAAGTTGAGGCCCGCGCCCCACGGCGACTTGTGCGACTCGCTGTAGAGCGGCATGAACTCGCCCGCGTAGTTGCCCTCGGGGCCGAGGTGGTTGTAGACGACGTCGAGGACGAAGGCGAGCCCCTCGCGGTGGCAGGCGTCAATCAGCCTCTTCAGACCTTCCGGCCCGCCGTAGGTGGACTGCGGCGCGTAGAGGTGCGCGCCGTCGTAGCCCCAGTTGCGCCCGCCGGGGAACTCGGCCACGGGCATCAGCTCGACCGCCGTCACGCCCAGACTTTTCAGGTGCTTGAGCTTCGGGATGACGGCCTCGAACGTCCCCTCGGGCGTGAACGTCCCCGTGTGCAGCTCGTAGACGACGTAGTCCCGGAGCGCCGGCCCGCGCCAGCCCTCGTCCGTCCACCCGAAGGCTTCGGGCTCGACGACGCGCGAGGGGCCGTGGACGCCCGCGGGCTGCCAGCGCGAGACGGGGTCGGGCCGGTCGTTCCCGTTCACGACGTAGAAGTAATCGGCGCCCGCCTCGACGCCGGGCGCGCGCGCCTCGAAGACGCCCCCGCCCGCGCGCCCCATCGTGAAGGTGCGCGGCTCGCCGCCGAGTACGCGCACCGCGAGGCTCTCCGCGTTCGGCGCCCAGACGCGGAACAGCGTGCTCCCGTCGCCCTGCGGCCGCGCGCCGAAGCGCAGCTCCCACGCCGCCCCCGCCGACAACTCTTCGATTCCCCTCATCACCGTCGTCATACTCCCCCCAGAATGTTCAACCCCTGACGCGCGCGAGCAGCGCGACGGGCAGAGGCGAGAGCAGCTCCGCCAGCGGAAGCTCGCCCGCCCCCGTGTCGAACTCGCGCCCCGTGAGCACGTCGCGGTAGCGCCCGGCCTCGACGCCCTCCAGCCGCAGCGCGGTGTCGCCCCACGCCTCGCGGCTCAACCCCAGAGCACCCTCGCGCCCGACGCCGAGGCGCGTGAAGAAGCGGCCCGCGACCGCGACGGCCGCCTCGCCGTCGAGCGCGCGCGCGAACGCGACGACGTTCGCCGCGCGCCGCCCGCGCGCGGCGAGCGGGGCGTAAGAGCCGCGCGCGAAAAGCTCCGCCCGCTCGCGGCGCAGGCTGAGCGCGCGCGCCGTGACGTACATCTTCACGCGCCCGTCCTCGTGCCGTTCGAGCAGCCCCGCGGCGAACTCGCCCGCGTCGCCCCCGCCCGCGTCGCGCAGGGAGGCGAGGAGCGAGCGCCGCAGCTCGTAGTCCACCGGCCGCCGGTTGTCCGGGTCCACCAGCGTGAACGCCCACAGCTCCGTCCCCTGGTAGAAGTCGGGCACGCCCGGCGCGCACGCCTTGAGGAGCGTCTGCGAGAGCGAGTTGAGCACGCCCGCCCGCGCCGTCAAACGCTGGAACTCCTCGAAGTCGCGCAGGAAGTCGGCCGAAAGTCCGGGGTCGAGCAGCGCCTCGACGAAGCCCGAGACGGCGCGCTCGTAATCCTCGCGCGGGCTGATCCAGCTCGTGTGGAGCTTCGCCTCCTTGAGCGCCTTCTGCATGTACTCCTGAAGGCGGCGTGTGTAGTCGGCGCGGCCCTCGTCGTCGGGCGGCGCGGTCGGCCAGGTGCCGACGAGCGTCTGGTAGAGCAGGTATTCGTCGTTGGCGTCGGGCGCGGGCGCGCCGTCCACCTCGCCCTTCCGCGCGCGGTTCATCTCGCGCCAGCGGTGGAGCGCGCGGTTCCACTCCTCGGGAATCTCGGAGAGGACGTTGACGCGCGCCCGCGTGTCCTCGCCGCGCTTGGTGTCGTGCGTCGAGGTGGCCGAGAGCGCGTGCGGCCAGGACTCCTGCCGGTCGAGGTTGCGCCCGTGGAAGCGCTCGGTCGAGACGCCGATGAGCGCCGGCTCGCCCCCGACCTCGTTGAGCGCGGCGAGCGGGTAGAAGCGGTAGAAGGCCGTGTCTTCGAGCCCCTTCGCCGTGACGGGGCTGGTGAGCTGCTGGAAGCGGAGCGCGAAGTCGCGCCGCTCGGCGCGCTCGGGCGCCGACGTCCGCTTCGGGTCTTTGAGCAGCAGGAGCGAGGCGATGAAGTCGAAGGCCGAGGGGTCCTGCGTCGGGTTGCGCCGCTTGGCCGCGCGCACCGCCGCGTTGATGTTGAGCCGGTCGTCGGGGCTCACCGAGTCGGCGGTGCGGCGGGTGTAGCTGCGGTAGACGGGGAAGCAGGCGATGACCTCGGTGAGCGCGTGGTGGAGGCTGTTGAGCGTGAAGTCGCGCGTCTCGCGCCGCCACTCGGCGAGGCGCATCAGGCGGCGCGAGAGCACGTACAGCTCCGAGGACATCGCCGCCTTGAGGATGAGCCGCTTGCACTCGTAGACGAGGTCGGAGAACTTGACGCGCGCGCCCGCGAACTCCGCGTACAGCTCGCGCAGCGCCTGCGCGTTCGCCGAGTCCACGAAGAGGCCGTTGAGCAGATTCATGAACTCGTAGCCGGTCGTGCCGTGCACGGGCCACTCGCGCCGCAGCAGCTCGTCGTGCCCGAGTATCTTCTCGACGACGACGTAGAAGGGCGCGGGCGGGCGGGCGTCGCCGCCGCCGCCGCCGTCCCTTTCGGCCTCGCCGCGCCCGGCCGCCTCGCGCTGGAGGTCCGCGAGGTACTTCAAGGGGTCGAGCAGTCCGTCGACGTGGTCGACGCGCAGCCCCGTGACGAGCCCCCGGCGGACGAGCCGCAGGACGACCTCGTGGACGGCGGCGAAGACGGCGCGCTCCTCGACGCGCAGCGCGGCCAGCTCGTTGACGTCGAAGAAGCGCCGGTAGTTGATCTCGTCGGAGGCGACGCGCCAGAAGCTCAGGCGGTACGCCTGCCGGCCGACCAGCTCCTCCAGCAGGTCGAAGCTCTCGGGGCGCCCCTTCTCGCCGTTGAGCCGCGCCAGCGCGTCGTGGACGGCGGCGCGCACCCCGTTGCTCTCCTTGACGAGCGTCGAGAGGCGGCGGCGGACGACCTCCTTCTCGCGCCGCCGCGTGCGCAAGGCGGCCGGGTCGGTCTCGGTGCGCGGCGGCAGGTGTTCGAGCGAGTTGATGATGCTCTCCAGCTCAAGCGTCGCGGCGTCGGACTCGCCGAGCAGCCCGCGCGCGCCTTCGAGCGCGAGCCGCAGCACGACGGTCGAGGTGCGCGCGGCGACGGGGAGCTGCGTCTCCCAGTAGTTGAGCAGGAAGGCGCCGTCGCGGTACGAGACGCGCAGTTCCCCGCGTTCGAGCACGCGGCCGAACTGGTCGCCGAGGATGGGGAGCAGGACGCGGTTCTTGAGCGTGGGGTTGGGCGGGTTCCAGTCGATGTCGAAGTGGCGCGCGTAGGGCGAGCTGGGGCCGTTCTCCAGAACGTCCTGCCACCAGCGGTTCTCCGCCGCGGCGATGGACATGTGGTTCGGCACGACGTCCACGAGGAAGCCCATCCCGCGCCCGCGCAGGGTCTGGAGGAGCGCGTCGAGCTGCCCCTCGCCGCCGGCCTCGGGGTTGACCCGCGCGTGCTCGACGATGTCGTAGCCGTGCATGCTCCCCTCGCGCGCCTTGAGCACGGGCGAGGCGTAGTAGTCGGTCACGCCCAGCTCGGCGAAGTAGTCGGCGAGCGAGCGCGCCTGCTCGAAGGTGAATTCGCGGTTGAACTGGAGCCTGTAAGTCGAGACGGGGATGCGCGCCTGCACGGTTCTATCGTCTTCCCACGAGCGTGAAGTTAAAAAGGCGGCCCGCCGCCGGCGCTCGACTTGCGCGCGGGCGGCCGTGGCCGCGGGGCCTCGGGACTCTCCGCGCGCGGAAGGCTTCGGCGGCGGGCGGCCCCAGAATTTATGCTAAACAAACGCCTTGTCGAATGTGTCCCGTAATCATAACGCGCCGCTTCGGCCGCCCGTCAAGGCGGCGCCCGCCGTCGAAACCCTTCGACCCGTAGCGGCCCGAAAAATCGTTTAGGGGGAAGCGGATATTCTATCCCGGCGGCGAGAGGGGGGCAGTTCGGAAACGTACTCACCGCCCGATGTGTCCGAAGCGGGACAGACCCGACGACGACGCGCGCCCTACACTTCCGGGGTTATTCAACTCCCGAAAAAATAGCGACAGGAGACGAAGCGCATGGCTGAAGGCGATAGCACCAACAACGACGCGGCCGACGCCGGGGCGGCGGGCGGCGGCATCGACGAAGGCGGCGCCGACCGACCGACTTCGGGCTCGGAGGCCGCGGGCGGCGACCCGGCCGGCTTCGAGCCTTCCGGCGTCGGCGACCCGCAGCAGCAGCAGGGCGAAGCCGGCGGGGGCGGCGGCGAAGAGTCCTCGCGCCCCGGCGACTGGAACCCCGGCGACTACAGCGGCGGCGGCGGCGAGCTTTACTAACAATCTCATCCCGAACAGAAGCGCCGAAGGCGCGTGCGCGGCGGGGTCTCACAGCCCCACCGCACACGCGCCTTCGGAGTTTAAAGAAGTAGACAGTAGCCCGACCGTGAGGGAGGGCGTCCGCCCCCGCCACACGCTTTGATGAAAGACCTACGCCCTCCCTCACGGTCGGGCTTCCGCCTGGGTGTCAACGCTCGCAGAGCGGAGCCTACTGTCTACTGACTACTTTTTTATCCCGTCGCGGCCGCCTCTATAGCCTTGTAGACGGCGCGCACGGTGGCCCTGTCCAGCTCCTTCGCCGCCTCGGACAGTTGCTCGTAGGGCACCATCAATTCCTCGCCCGACTCGCTCCGGCGCGAGGTGACCCCCCCGGCTCGCTTCGACTCCATCCAGGCTTCGTGAACTTTGGCGCTCACGACTTCGATGTCGGGTAAGTCCATCGTCGGCCTCCTCAGCCTTCCTTCAGCCCCCCGCCGCCTGGCCCGCGGCGGCGCCGTCGCGCTTCTCAATCGGGACGTACTCGCGCGTGCGGTGGCCGAGGTAAATCTGGCGCGGGCGCGCGATCTTCTGCTCCGGGTCTTCGAGCAGCTCGACCCACTGCGCGAGCCAGCCCGAAGTGCGCGGGATGGCGAAGAGGACGGGGAACATGTCCACGGGGAACTTCATCGCGCGGTAGATGATGCCGGAGTAGAAGTCCACGTTCGGGTAGAGGCGGCGCTTGACGAAGTACTCGTCTTCGAGCGCGATGCGCTCCAGCTCCAGCGCGAGGTCGAGGAGCGGGTCCTTCCCCGTCACGTCGAAGACCTCGTAGGCGATCTGCTTGATGATGCGCGCGCGCGGGTCGTAGTTCTTGTAGACGCGGTGGCCGAAGCCCATCAGGCGGAACTCGCCGGCCTTGACGCGCTTGATGTACTCGGGCACGCGCTCCACCGACCCGATCTCGTTGAGCATCCGCAGCACCGCCTCGTTCGCGCCGCCGTGGAGCGGGCCGTAGAGCGCGGCCGCGGCGCCGGCGAGCGCCGAGTAGGGGTCGGTCTCGGCTGACCCGATGCTCCGCATCGTGTTGGTCGAGCAGTTCTGCTCGTGGTCGGCGTGGAGGATGAAAAGGACGGAGAGGGCCTTCTCCAGCACGGGGTTCGGCCGGTACTTCAGCTCCGTCGTCTTGAACATCATGTTGAGGAAGTTGCCCTCGTAGGAGAGGTCGTTGTCAGGGTAGGAGATGGGCAGGCCGACGCGGTGGCGGTAGGCGAAGGCGGCGATGGTCGGCACCTTCGCGATGAGCCGGTGAATCTGCTTGCGGCGGCACACCTCGTCGCGGATGTTCTTCGACTCGGGGTAGAAGGTCGAGAGCGCGGCGACCATCGCCTCGAACATGCCCATCGGGTG
>DASVTS010000018.1:0-11844 GCA_036387455.1 Pyrinomonadaceae bacterium
GCGCGCGTCGCCGAGGTGCGAGTTGTGCTCCCACACGGCGACCCTCGCGTCCTGCCCCTCCGAGGAGAGGTGCGCGACCAGCGCGTCCAGCGTCTCGGCCATGTGGCGGTCGCGCATGTTCCAGGAGTTGACGCGCCCGCCGAACATCGAGCGGTAGTACTCCTCCGCGTTCGTGACGAGCCGCGCGTTCTGCTCGGCGTAGAAGAACTCGTCGCGCGCCACGCGCCCGTCGCGGTTGGCGAGTTCCGAGGCGCGCCGCCTGAGTTCGACCAACTGCTCGACGACGGCCGGCTCGCAGGACTCGGCCGCGCCGTAGGCCGCCGCGTACGCGTACGAGGTCGTGTCCTCGCCGAAGTGCTCGAAGCACGAGTAGCGCGCCCTGGCGCGGCGCGCGGCCTCCGGGTCCACCTTCTCCAGGTAGCCGAGCACGGCCTCGATGGACGTGTAGAGGCTGTAGAGGTCGAGCCCGTAGAAGCCGACCTTGTCCGCGCCCGCGGGGAGCGAGTCGTTGTAGGCGCGCAGCCACTCGACGAACTCGACGACGACCGTGTTGCGCCACATCCAGGTGGGGAAGCGCCGGAAGCCGCCCAGCGCCTCGCGCGCGTCCGCGTCTTCGGACTCGCCGCGGACGTAGCGGTTGACGCGGTAGGCGTCCGGCCAGTCGGCCTCGACGGCGACGGCCGTAAACCCCTTCTCCGTGATGAGCCGCTTCGTGATTGCGGCGCGCTCGGCGTAGAACTCGTGCGTGCCGTGCGACGCCTCGCCGAGCAGCACGAAGCGCGCCGCGCCGACCAGCCCGAGCAGCGGGTCGTAGTCGGCGCCCGCGCCTTCGAGCGGCCGCGCCGCCGCGCGCACCGCCTCCGCCGCGCGCGCAGTTTTCGCCTCAGCCATTGTTCACTCCGTTCGCGTGAACCGTGAACCGTAAACCGTGACAAGAAAGGCGGGCTTTTACTCGTCACGGTTTACGGTTTACGGTTCACGGCCTTTCAAGGCTCACGGCCTTTCAGCTCCGGCCCGCGGCCTTCGAGGAGAGGCCGGGGTCGGTCGCGTCGGACGCGGGACGGGCGTCGGGGTCGGCCGCGGACGTGACGTCCTGCGCCAGCAGGGCCGGGGCGGCGTCCGCCGGGGCGCCGACGCCCGCGGGCGCGGCCGGCGCGTCGTCCTGGTAGCTGTGCACGCGCAGGTTGTTCTGCACGTTGTGGACGCCGTTGACGGACTCGGCGATGGTCTCGGCCAGTCGCTTGGCGTAGCGGCTGTCCACCGTCCCCGTCAGGATGACCTCGCCGGCCGCGACGCCGACCTCGACGTCCGAGGCGTCGAGCCACTCGTTGTCGGTCAGGCGGTCGCACACCTCCTCGCGCACGCGGTCGTCGGAGCGGCGGTAGTTGCGCGGGCCGCGCCCGCGGAACTTGCCCTCGCCGCGCCCGCCGCGCCCGCGGGCCTCTTCGCGGCGCGCGCCGCCCTCGTGCTCGTCGTCGTCGCCGCCGAACCACGAGCGCACCTGGTCGGCGGCGCGGTCGAGCCAGTTGCCGCCGCCCTCGCGCTCGTCGCCGCGGGCGGCGTACTCGCGCCGCGCATACGGGCCGCGCCCGCCGCGCTCGTCGTCGCGGTCGTAGTCCTCGCGGCCGTAGTCGTAGCCGCTGCGGCCGTAGAAGCGGCTCGTCGTGCGCCCGTAGTCCGTGTCGTAGTCGCGCACGCCCTCCTCGTCGCGCGCGTGGCGCGGGCGCCCGCGCTCGTAGTCGCGCCCCGCGTCGCGCCCGAAGGGGCCGGCCGGGTATGCGATTCTGTGCTCCTCGCCCCTCTCGCGGCGCGGCGGCGGGCCGGCGTAGCCGCCCGGGAGCCCCTCGCGCTCGCGGCGCGGCGGGTACTCGCCCGAGCCGTATTCGCGCGAGCCGTACTCGCGCGAGCCCGCGCGCGGGCCGTATTCGCGCGAGAAGTAGTCGCGCGAGTCGTACTCGCGCGGGCCGTACTCGCGCTCGCGCTCGTAGTCGCCGCCGCGCGCCGACGCGTAGCCGCCGCGCCGCTGCGCGCCGTAGCCGCCCCCGCGGCCGTAGTCGCCGCCGCGGCGCTCGGACGCCTCGCCGTAGGCGCGCGGCGCGTCGCGCTCGTCGTAGTCCCTGTCTTCCGTGCGGTCTTCGTCCGAGTCGCCGTAGCGCCCGAAGCCGCGGTCGCCGTAACGTGTTGACATCACCAACCTCCTTCGTACTCGTCTGCCGTCGAATCCCTTTCGGGCGTGAGGCGCGCGGGCCCGGGGAGAGGAATGTTCGATTAGGCCGTCAAAGGATGAGCCCGTCCCGCGCCCGTGTGGCGGGCGGGCGCTACCTCTTCTGGTCGCCGCGGTCGCCCTGCCCCGACTTGACCTTCGTCTTGGCGCTCTTCTTCACATCCTGCGAGAGCGAGCGCCCCACGTCGTCCGACTCCTTGAACTGCCCCTTCTCGTCGCGCCGCACGTAACGCTTGTCCGTGCCCGTGTCTATCAACTCGCGGTCTCCCTTGTTTGGCATGCCTCGTAAACCCTCCCTGTTTATTTAGTCGCTCTTTCCCACTGACCGAAAACCCGCGGGCGGCCGGCGCCTCAGCGCCGCGCGCGCCGCCCCTTCTTCGACCCCGACTCGAAAAGCTCGCGCGCGCGCGCGAAGGCGTCTTCGAGCCGCTGCCCGCCCTTGAGCACGGGGGCGAAGAGGTCGCCCTTGCGCTCAAGGCGCCGCGCCATGTTCCTGATGTGGAAGTCGGAGGTCTTGATTTTTTTGCGCTCGACCTCCCGCCATTCGAGGGGCGCCGAGACGGTCGCGCCCGGCTTCGGCCTCACCGAGTAAGGGGCGACGACCGACTTGCCCCGCGCGTTCTGCATGTGGTCGACGTAAATCATCCGCTCGCCGCGCTTGCGCTTCGAGCGCTCCACGGTCGCCACCTCGGACTGCTCGCGCGCCACGACCGTCGCCACCTGCGCGGCCAGCTCCGCGATGCTCTCGTAGTCGTAGGCCGGCTCCACCGGCACGTAGACGTGCAGCCCGCGCGAGCCCGAAGTCTTCGGGTAGCCGTCGAGCCCGAGACGCGCGAGCACCTCGCGCGTCGTGAGCGCCACGTCGCAGATGGTCTCGAACGTGACGCCCTCGGCCGGGTCGAGGTCGAAGACGAACCAGTCGGGGTGCGCGAGGTCGGCGACGCGCGAGTGGAACGGGTGGCGCTCGACGGCGCCGAGGTTCGCCATGTAGAGCAGCGTGGCGAGGTTGTCGCCCACGACGTAGTCAACCTCGTGCCCGCCGCCGTCCTCGACTTCCAGGGGGACGGTGCGGACGAAGGCCGGCGCCTCGTTCACGTCGTGCTGGTGGAAGGACGGCCCGCCGACGCCGGAGGGGTAACGCTTCATGATGAGCGGCCGGTCTTTCAGGTAGGGCAGGATGTAGTCGGCCACCCCGTAGTAGTAGCTCACGAGGTCGCCCTTCGTGTAGCCCTCCTCCGGCCAGTAGACGCGCTCCAGGTGCGTCAGCGGCACCACCTCGCGCCCGACCTTCACGCCCAGGTCGCCCTCGGGCGCCTTCGCCTTGAACGCCTTCGCCGCGGGCACGACCTTCCCGCCCGCCGCGGCCTTCCCCGTGTCGAACTTCCTCACGTGCCCCGCGCCGGCGGCCACGCCGCCGCCGTCGCCCTTCGCCTTCTTACTTTTGCCTTTCGCCGCGCCGATGGTCTCGACGCCGCCCTCGGGCTTGCGCAGGCGCAGCTCCCAGCCCTCCTCGGCGAACTCGTCGGTGCGCTTGAAGAGCAGCCACTCGCCCGCGCGCCGCTTCATCTTGACGAGCGTGAAGGCGCCGCGCAGCTTCTCGCCCTTGAGCGCGAAGTCGAGCCTTCCCGCTTCGAGCTGTTCGGCGGCCGAGCCCTCGCCCAGCGCCTCGAACGTGCCGCCGTCCCAGCGCATGTGCTCGCCCGCGCCGTACTCGCCCTCGGGGATGTGCCCCTCGAACTTCAGGTACTCGACCGGGTGGTCTTCGGTCTCGACGGCCAGACGCTTCTGCGTCGGGTCGAGCGACGGCCCGCGCGGCACCGACCACGACTTCAGCACGCCGCCGACCTCCAGCCGGAAGTCGAAGTGCAGCTTCGAGGCGTGGTGCTCCTGCACGACGAAGCGCCGCCGGTTCGTCTTCGACACGCTCCCCTTCGGCTCCGGCGTCCGCCTGAAGTCGCGCATCTTGCGGTAGGTCTCAAGCCCCATCAACCAACGTCCCCTTTTGCACGTGCTTGCCGTCTCACGGTACAGCGGTGTACGCGACCCGTGCAGCGCGGCGGCCGGCGCCGGCGCGCGCCCCCGCGCCCCCGAACCGCACAACCACGCGCACTTTCGCCGGACTCGCCCGGCCGGCCCCCCGATGGAACCAGACTCGCCCCAAGAGGCTTGCAACTTGCATGCTCAAGGCGGCGAAGCTCTCTCGAACCCCGTTTTGACCGGCGGCGAACCGAAGTGAAGTTTTCAGAACTGGCGAACACCTACGAGCGCGTCAGCCGCGCCGGCGGCGACCCGGCGCGCGTCCGGCTCCTCGCGGAACTCTTCCGCGACGCGGACCCGCACACGCTCTCGGCCGCGGCGCACTTCACCCTGAGCGAGGTCGTAGACCCGCAGCTCTCGGACCGCCTCGGCATCGGCCCGGGCACGCTCCGCTCCGTCCTCGCGCGCCTCTACGACCTCGACCCCGCGGACGTGGACGAGGAGGTCAAGCGCACCGGCGACATGAGCGAGGTCGTCGCCGCGCACGTCCGCGGCCCCGCGGCCTCGGACACGCTCGAAGTGGACCAGCTCTGGCGGCGCCTGAACCGCGGCGTCGAGCGTGACGAGGGCCGCGAGGGGCTGGTCGAGCAGGTCTTCCGCGACACCACGGCGCCCGGCGCGAAGTACTTCACGCGGATGGTGCTCAACCAGATGCGCATCGGCGCGGGGCTCGGCACCGTCGCGCGCGCGCTGGCCGCGGCCTTCGGCGTCGAGGCCGCGGCCGTCGAGCACCTCTACGCGATGACGAACGACATCGGGCTCGTCGCCGCGCAGGCGCGCAAAGGCCCGCGGGCGCTGGCGCGCGCCGGCCTCACCCTCTTCCGCCCCTACCAGTTCATGAACGCGCAGAAGGTCGACGACCCCGGCGAGATTTTCGGGAAGCTGAGGGGGAAGAAGATTATCTTCGAGGTGAAGTACGACGGCGCGCGCCTTCAGCTCCACCTGAAGAAGGGGCGGCCGCCCGAGATACGCGCCTACTCGCGCCGGCTGAACGACGACTCGAAGGCGATGCCCGACGTCGCGGCCGCGCTGGCGAAAGCCTGGAAGGGCGGCGACGCCATCCTCGAAGGCGAGGCCGTCGCCTACGACCCGGCGCTCAGGGAGAAGCAGCCGTTCCAGTCCGTGCTCATGCGCCTCGGCCGCGTCCACGCCGTCGAGGAGAAGGCGCGCGAGATTCCGCTCATCCTCTACCTCTTCGAGATGGTCTACCACGACGGCGAGGACCTGATGAACGTCCCGCAGTCGGAGAGGCGCGCGCGCCTCTCCAAACTCTTCCGCCCGACCGACCGCGTGAAGATGACGGAGAGCGTCGTCACCGACTCGCCCGAGGAGCAGGCCGCCTTCTTCCGGCGGGCGATTGAGGAGGGGCACGAGGGCCTGATGGCGAAAGACCCCGACGCCGTCTACGTCCCCGGCCGCCGCGCCGAGAAGTGGATGAAGATTAAGCCGGCCTTCGAGACGCTCGACGTCGTCGTCACGGGCGGCATCTGGGGCTCGGGCCGGAGGAAGGGCTTACTGTCGAGCCTCATCGTCTCCGTGCGCGACCGCGAGGAGTTCAAGACCGTGGGCAAGGTCGGCACGGGCTTCTCCGAGGGGGCGCTGCGCGAGCTGACGGCGCGCCTTGAGCCGCGCGTCATCTCGACCCGCGGCCGCGACGTGGAGCTCGAGCCCGAGGTCGTCATCGAGGTGGACTTTCAGGACATCCAGAAGACCGCGCGCTACCGCGCCGGCTACGCGCTCCGCATCCCCCGCTTCAAGCGCGTCCGCACCGACAAGAGCCTCCGCGAGGCCGACGACCTCGCGCGGCTCAAGCGGCTCTACAAGCAGATGCACCCGTGAGGAAGATTTGAAATCTCAAATCTCAAATCTTTACCTCTTCGCCGCTCAGGTCAATCACCCACGCGTCGGGCACGCGGCGCTCGACGACGAGGCGCGAGAGGTTGAGCCAGCGCGCGACGCCGTCGAGGACGTTCGAGTCGGAGGTGACGGCGACGCGGTTTGAGTTGACGATTTCGCGGTCGGGGTTGAACTCCACCCCGACCTCCCACGGCCAGCCGCGCTCCCGCGCGACGGCGCGGACGCGCTCGGCCAGCCGCCCGCTGTTCGAGACCGGCCTGTCCAGCAGCCACAGCACCGACGCGGGCGCGAGCGGCTCAAGCGCCTCGCCCGCCAGCACGACGGCCCGCCCCGTCTCCTCCACCGCGCGGTAAGACCCGTGCACGCTTGAGAGGTCGCGCACGCACCCGTCGCGCCCGCGGACGAGCACGCCGCCCGACAGCGCCGCCTCCAGCGTGATGACGAGGTTGAAGCCGTCAACTATCAACTCCTCGCCCTTCACCTTCGCCTCCCCGACGCCCGACGCGCGCCGCCGCCCGCAAGTCTCGTCGGGGCACGCCGCGCGCGCCACGGCCAGACGTTGCCGCTCGCGCAAGGAGTGCCGGTCGCCGACGAGCTTGACGGCCGACTTCGCCTGATAGCCGCGGCTCAAAAGCCACGACAGCTCCGACGTGGCCGCGCGCAGCGCCGGCAGCCACGCCGCGCCGAAGAGCCGCGCGTCCTCCGGGTGCGCGCCGCGGTGCCTACGCCTGTCGGGGCTCACTTCCCCCCCCCGGCCGCCGAAACCGCCGCCGCGCGCCCGCGCGTATTAGAGTTGTGAACTTCATCCTTCCCCGTAGGTGAAAGCGTCATGGCAGACTACAGCTTCGTGACCCTCTGGCGGTTCCGTTCGCCGCTCGAACCCGTGTGGGAGACCATCTACCGCTCGGAGGAGTGGCCCGCGTGGTGGCGCGGCGTCGAGCGCGTCGAGCCCGTCGAGCCGGGCGACGAAACGGGGCTCGGCGCGCTCCGTCGTTACACGTGGCGGAGCAGGCTCCCCTACCGCCTCGCCTTCGAGATGCGCCTGACGCGCGTCGAGCCGCTCTCGGTCATCGAGGGCGAGGCCGTCGGCGAGCTGAGCGGCACGGGGCGCTGGCGGCTCACGCACGACGCGGGCGTCACGCTGGTGCGCTACGACTGGAACGTGCGCACGACCAAGCCCTGGATGAACCTCCTCGCCCCGGTCGCCCGCCCCGTCTTCAGGTGGAACCACGACGTCGTCATGAACTGGGGCGCCGACGGCCTCGCCCGCAAGCTCGGCGTCGAGCGCCTCCCCGCCGAAGGGTGAAGGATGAAAGGCACGCCGCCTGAACTTCATCCCTCATCCTTTCTTCGTCGCACGCTTCTTCGCCGCGGGCTTCTTCGCCGCAGGCTTCTTCGCCGCGGGCTTGGGCCGTTCGCGCCCGCCGACGGTCTCAGCCTCGTGGCCGGGGGCGGCGAACTCGTCGGGTAGTTTCTGGAGGAGCCAGAGCGGGCGCCCGGCCTCCTCGCGCCCCTTCATCTTAAAGAGGCGCCAGCCGCCGCGCAGCCGCGCGCCTTCGAGCCGGAAGCGGAGCGAGCCCGCGCGCCAGCCCGCCGCCGGGTCGCCCTCGGGGAAGAAGCCCCCGGCGTCCCATCGGTAGACCCGCCCCGCGCCGTACGTCCCCTCGGGCAGAACCCCCTCGAAGTCGAAGTAAGAGAGCGCGTGGTCGGGCACCTCGACTGCCAGCCGCTTCGCCGCCGGGTCGAGCGAAGGCCCCTTCGGCACCGCCCACGACTTGAGCGTCCCCGCAATCTCCAGCCGGAAGTCCCAGTGGAGCCGGCTCGCGTGGTGCTCCTGCACGACGAATCTCGGGCTGCGCTTCATGCGCAGATTGTGCCACAGCCGGGGCCCCGGTGCCGTCACCGCCCGCGCCCGTTCGTCCCCCGCCCAGTCCGCTTCGTCACACGACGCTTCACAAAGCCCTCCGCGCCTCTTATCCTCCCGTTTTGCCCCCGACCGCGCCCCGCGCCGAAAGGTCAAACCGACACTACGCGCGCCCTCAAAGACGAGCCTTCCCCGGCGGGGAAGCGCCCACCGGGCGCGCGTGTGCTGAAAGGACGGCAGGAAAGTTCGACGAGATGACTGAAGCGGAGACTCTGGAAGGCGTGCGGCTCGCCCGCGAGGAGGAGGAGAGGGCCGGCGGGCGCGTGTGGCGCGCGCGGCTGGCGCGCTGGGGCATCATCTTCGCCGTCTGGACGGTGCTCGCCTTCTTCTTCACGGGGCAGCTCTACTACACGCGGCTCCTCAGCGAGCGGCCGATCACGTGGGGCGCCGCCGCCTCGCAGCAGTTCATCTACCCGTACCTCTGGGCGGCGGGCACCGTCTTCGTGCTGTGGCTCGCCAACCGCCTCCCCGTCGAGGGCGCGCGCTGGGCGCGCCACGTCCTGCTCCACCTGCTCTGCGCCACCGCCTTCGTCTTCTTCATCTCCGGCTCGTTCCAGCTCATCTACCACTTCCTCTTCGTCCACGGCCCCGGCAAGCACTACGAGCCGTGGACGACGCTCCAGTGGATCATCTACAACTCGTCCGAGAACTACGGCATCTACGGCCTGCTCGTCCTGCTCAACCAGGTCTTCCGCTACTACCGCCGCTTCCGCGAGGGCGAGCTGCGCACGTCGCGCCTCCAGACGCAGCTCACGCGCGCCCAGCTCGAAGCCCTCAAGATGCAGCTCCAGCCGCACTTCCTCTTCAACACGCTCCACTCCATCTCCGCCCTCCTGCACCGCGACCCCGACTCGGCCGACCGCATGATCGCGCGGCTCGGCGACTTCCTGCGCCTCACGCTGGAGAACTCCGGCGCGCAGGAGGTCTCGCTCCAGAAGGAGCTCGAGTTCCTGACCTGCTACCTCGAAATCGAGCGCGTGCGCTTCCAGGACCGCCTGACCACCAGCCTCGACGTCGAGCCCTCCGCGCTCGACACGCCCGTCCCGAACCTCATCCTCCAGCCCATCGTCGAGAACGCCCTGCGCCACGGCATCGCCCAGACGCGCGGGCCCGGCCGCGTGGAGATTTCCGCGAAACGTGAGCACGGGTCGCTGCGTATACGGGTGTGGGACAACGGGCCGGGCTTAAAAGCCATCACACGGCCGGACGACGGGTTGAGGGAGGGGCTCGGCCTCTCGAACACGCGCGCGCGGCTCGAACAGCTCTACGGCGCCTCGCACCGTTTCGAGCTGGAGAACGCGCCGCAGGGCGGCCTGCTCGTGACGCTGGAGATTCCGGCCACGGCGGGCGCGCGCCTCTGAAACTGCGGAACCCGCCGCCAGCCCCCGCGTTTAAAAACTGAAACCCGAAGGCGTTTTTTGCCACAAACCCCTTCGGGGCGGTGTTTTCTCTTCAGCAGGTCGTGAGTCGCAGGCCGTAGACCGCCCCGCTTTTCATCGGTTTACGCCCTGCGCTTGGGCGCCGCGGTCGCCCGTTCACGGCCTGCGCCCCACGGTTCGCCAATTTATGACGGAAGCCGCACAGGCACCCATCCGCGTGCTCGTCGTGGACGACGAGCCGCTGGCGCGCGAGAAGATTCGCGGCATGGCGGCCGACGACCCCGACCTCCGCGTCGTCGGCGAGTGCACGAACGGCGCCGAGGCCATCGAGGCCGTCCAGTCCATGCGCCCCGACCTCATCCTGCTCGACGTGCAGATGCCGGAGGTCGGCGGCTTCGCCGTGCTCGAAGCCCTCAAGGACGACGGGCTCCCGCCCGTCATCTTCATCACGGCCTACGACCACTACGCCGTGCGCGCCTTCGAGTTCCACGCGCTCGACTACCTCTTGAAGCCCTTCGACCGCGAGCGCTTCCGCGCGGCGATGGAGCGCGCCAAGCGCCAGATTCGGCGCGAGAACGGCGGCGCCTTAGACGAGCGCATCCTCGCGCTCCTCGAACAGATGCGCGGGCAGGCGCGCTACAGCGAGCGGCTGGTCGTCAAGACGGGCGGGCGCGTCTTCTTCCTCAACACCGACGAGATAGACTGGATAGAGGCCGAGGGCAACTACGTCTCCATCCACACCAACAAGAAGGCGTACCTGCTGCGGGAGACCATCAGCAGCCTCGAAGCGCAGCTCGACCCGAAGGACTTCGTCCGCATCCACCGCTCGGCCATCGCCAACATCAACCGCATCAAGGAACTCCAGCCCTGGTCGCACGGCGAGTACCACGTCATCCTCCAGGACGGCACGCAGCTCACGCTCTCGCGCAGCTACCGCGAGAAGTTGCAGGCCGCGCTCGGCAACAGCCTGTGACCTGAAAGTGGGACGGCCCGCGCGCCCGAGGCCGCTTCATCACACGGCGCGTCCACTTCATCACAAAACAATTCACGCACGCACCCCCCGCCCTTACAATCCGCCCGGACAGACGGAAGCGTGTCCGCACGCGCCGGCGTCCGAGAGGGATAACGACCACACCCCCAGGGTTAAAAGGCACCTGAACGGAGGGAGACAAACATGAACGTCGAACCGAGGAGGTTCAGGGATGCGTTCGTCACTTGTCACCCGCGCCGCCGCCGGGGCCGTGTTGCTCTCAGTAGCCGCCTTCGGGGCCGCGCCCGCCAGGCCCGCCGAAGACTGCTGCGCGGACGTCGAAACGCCCGGCGCGAAGTTATTTGACGAGACGACGCCGGAAGCGCGGGGCGCGACGCCGCCCGCCGCCGCCGCCCCGCAGCCCACGCCGCTCGACCACGAGGCGGAGGGGCTCGCGGTCGGCGCGACGTACGGGGACGTCTTCCGCGCGCTGAAGGACGACAACCCTTGCAGCCGCTTCTTCGGCGGGCCGCGCGTGGCCGTCACGGTCTTCAACGCCTTCGCGCGCCGCATCCGCAAGAAGACGCTGGGCGCGGCCAGCGTGGGGCTGGTCATGTCGGGCGACTACACGTCGTACCACCACGGGAAGAACGGCGCCTCGTACCGGCTCTTCGACGAGGCGACGGTCAACAGCAACGGCCCGTTCTTCGTCGTGCCGCCGCCCACGGGGTCGCGCCTCGTGGTCGGGAGGTTCCCGGCCGCGACGCGCCCGGCGAAGGCGCTCATGCTGCTGCACGAGCTGGGCCACCTCATCAAGGGGCCGGCCGGCTGGCTCCTGCCGAACGACGGCAGCAACGCCGCGCTCAGCGACCGCAACACGCGCACGGTCGAGTCACGCTGCCTCGACCAGCTACTCGCGCTCCGCGACTGAAGTCACGAGGAGTCACGCAAGGCGCAGCCGAAAACCTGGAAGGGAGTTTAAAGAGGATGCTGGAACAGAAGCACTACTCATTCAACAAGCCGGCCGAGCAGCCCCAGCCGCAGCAGCCCGCCGCCCCCGCCGCGCCCGACCAGGCCGCGTCGGTCAGGCTCAAGACCCTGCGGGAGCTGACGCTCGCGCTCCTCCAGGAGATCGAGTCCATCAAGGGCCAGGGCTCGTTCGAGTCGAGGTCGACCGTGGACTTCGCCGACGAGGTGCGGCGCTTCGAGACCGACCTCATCCGCTGGGCGCTCCTGCGCACGGGCGGCCACCAGCGCCGCGCCGCGCGCATGCTCAACCTCAAGGTGACGACGCTCAACGCCAAGATCAAGCGCTACCGCATCAGCCCGCACGCCCAGCCCGCCACCAACGTCGTGGACATCTACCGCGAGGCGCAGGAAGGCGGCGAGCGGTAAAGAAGTAGTCGGTAGTCCGTAGAAAACAGGGGCGGCGCGCCCGGCTGACGGCCGTGGC
>DASVTS010000019.1:0-19239 GCA_036387455.1 Pyrinomonadaceae bacterium
CCCCCCCCCCCCCCCCCGCCCCCGTCTCCGCTTGTGCTTGTTAGCGGCCTGTCACTACAGCCCGCGGTACAGTTGTGAGAGCGCCTCCATGCGCGCCGACTGCCCCGGCGTGAACTGGTACATGCAGGAGTCTTCGGTGTAGTCCATGAAGTTTTCCAGCGGGTCAACGCCGGCGCCGGGGCAGGAGTCGCGCCCGACGGGGCAGCCGAAGGCCGGCGAACGCTCGGCCGCGGTGTCCGCGACGAAGTCGTTGTAGTTGGCGGCGCAGCCGCCCTGGAAGGTGTGGAACAGGCCGAGCCAGTGGCCGACCTCGTGCGTGCCCGTGTCGCCCCGGTCGTAGACGCGGTCGCCGCAGCAGCCGCCGCCCGGCAAGGAAGAATAGAGGACGACGACGCCGTCCATCAGCGGGTCGCCTTCGTACCAGAAGGGGAAGGTGGCCCAGCCGAGGTACACGCCGCCCGCGTTGTTCACGTAGAAGTTAAGGGTGTTCGCGCCGCCCACGTGCAGCGCCGTCTTCATCTCGCGCTCCTCGGCCGAGCCGAGCCCGGCGTTGAACCACGCGGCGTTCGTCGTGCGGTCGACGCCGATGATTTCGAAGCGGAAGGGCGTGTTGGCGGAGGTGGCGGCGGCGGAGGGGTCGGCGCCGGCGTAGGCGGCGTTGAGCACGTCAATCTGCGCGCGCAGCATCTTCAGCGGCACGTCGCCGTTGGCCAGCCCCGCGCCCTTGTTGACGACGTGGTAGTAGACGCCGATGGTGACGGAGCCGGACTTGCGTATCTGGCCCGGGCTGCGGCGGGAGTTGAAGTTGGTGAGTGCGGACTCGTACTGGGACGCGGTCGCCTCGTCGAGGTGGCGCGTGCCGCAGCGGTCGCGCGCCGGCGCGGCCTGCGCGGTCGTCCCCGCGCGCAGAGTGCGGGCGCCGTCGAGCGCCGGGTATCCCCAGACGAGGGCGAGGCCGAACGCCAAGAGCGTGGCGGAAACAAGAAGCTTTCTATTCACCCGATCCTCCGTGTGTTAGGCATGGTTGCTGCCGGCTGCTCGGAGCCGGAGAGGGAAGAACAGCCCGGAACGTCGCGGTCCGCGCGGCGTGCTGTCCGACTAAGAGAGGACGGAACTGTATGTGCGCGCCCGGCGGCGTGTCAAGGCCGACCGGCGCGCCCGGCGCACTTTTTCCCGCGCGGGCCGCCCCGGCTCTTTATGCCGGGGCGGCCTAGCGTATAATCTTCGGCTTATGGCCGAAGAGACCGCCGACGCGGGCGTGCGCGCGACCGGGCTGAGCCTGGCGGACAAGCTGCGCCTGCTGCTGGAGATTACGAGGAAGATCAGCCGCTCGCTCGACCTCGAAGAGGTGCTGGCGCAGGTGATGGACACGCTCGACTCGCTGCTGCCCTACGACGCGGCGGGCATCTACATCATCCGCCGCGACCCGCACCTGAGCGAGGGGGGCACCTCGTCGCTCGTCTTCCACGCCGAGGCCGTGCGCGGCTACGACATCGAGGAGCTGATGGAGCTGCGGCTCAAGCTGGGCGAGGGGCTCATCGGCTGGGTCGCGCAGACGGGCGAGGCCGTCGTCGTCCCGGACGTCGGCGCCGACCCGCGCTACGTCAACGCGCGCCACGAGACGCGCTCCGAGGTCGTCGCCCCCATCATCTCGAACGACTCGGTCATCGGCGTCTTCGACCTCGAGTCCGACGAGCTCTCGGCCTACGGCGAGGACGACAAGCAGCTCCTGATGCTGCTCGCCTCGCAGGTCGCCATCATCGTCGAGAAGGCGATGCTGCACGAGCAGCTGGTCGAGAAGAAGCGGCTCGAAGCCCAGCTCGAAGTCGCCCGCCAGGTGCAGCTCGCGCTCCTGCCCGACCGCGACCCGGAGATGGACGGCTTCGACATCTCCGCCTACAACTTCTCGACCGAGGAGGTGTCGGGCGACTACTACGACTTCGTCAAGCCCTACGAAGACCACCTCGGCCTCGTCATCGCGGACGTCTCGGGGAAGGGCGTCCCGGCCTCGCTCCTGATGGCCTTCCTGCGCGCGAGCCTCCGGGCGGCCATCCACACTGGCTACGCGCCGAACGTGGCGATGTCGAAGGTCAACTACCTGCTCTGGGAGTCAATCGAGGACCACCAGTTCGTCACGGCCTTCTACGGGATGCTCGACGCGACGAACCGCACGCTGGCCTTCGTCAACGCCGGGCACAACCCCCTGCTCATCCTCAACCCCGACGGCAGCCCGCGCTTCGTCGAGCGCGGCGGCCTCCCGCTCGGCCTCTTCAAGGACACGCGCTACTACGAGTACTACCTGCCCATCGACGCGGGCCAGACGCTCGTCCTCTACACCGACGGCGCGACCGAGGCGCAGAACCCCGCGGGGCAAGAGTACGGCCGCGACCGCCTCGTCGAGGCCGTCCGCCGCAGCCGCGACCGCCGCGCCCGCGAGATGATCGACTACATCTACAACGACGTCTTCGACTGGTCGGGCGGCGTCGGCGCCACCGACGACGTCACCTTCGTCATCATCAAGGCGCTGTAGGCTAGGGGCTAGAGGCTAGGGGCTAGTCGGAGTAGTAACTCTCCGACTAGCCCCTAGCCTCTAGCCCCTAACCCCTAGCCCCTAATGTTCAGTGCGCCGTGGGCGACTCGTGCGCGTGGTCGCCGCCGGGGGCGACGGGCGCGCGGTAGTCGCCGAAGCGGAACTCGGCCTCGGGCGTGTCGAAGCTGTAGACGTCGAAGCCGTAGGCGTCGAAGTACGCGACGAGGTCGTCGGCCGAGCGGAGGAAGATGACGGGCGTGTGGCCGGCGTCCGCGCGAATCTCCAGTATCCGCTCGATGATCTCCAGCGGGGCAAAGACTCTCACCGGGTCTCTGTAGGTAGCCATAACTCGCTCGCCTCCTTCCCGGGCCGGCGGGGCTTTACTGCTTTACGCGCCGCGCCCCGCGCCCGCCTGACAGTCTGATGTACGCCCAAGCGGGCACGGTTGTTTGCAAGACGAGTGTCTTTTCGGTTTCAAGACTTAACGGAAGTTTCCCCGCCCGCGCGCCCCTCCGAAAATTCGTACTTGCCAAGTCGCGCCGCGTTCTGTCATCTTAGACAAGGGAAGCGCGCACAAGTTCCGCCGCGCGCGCCCCGCCTCATCCTTCATCCTCGGAACCCGAGACGCACTACCTACAAAGTTTTTTCGGAGCAGATTTGATGAGCACACCCCAAGCGCCTTCCGCCGCGCCGCCCGCGGGCGCGCCCCCGCAGTTAAACTTTCTGAACGTCCTCCAGCGGATGCTGGCGGTCTCCGACAAGGTCAGCGACCTCATCTTCTCGCCGGGGCGCCCGCCGCAGGTCGAGCTGCTCGGCGAGCTGCGGCCCGTGCCCGTGCCCGGGCTCGAAAAGCTCCTGCCGACGCACACCGCCGCGCTCGCCAAGATCATCGTCGGCAACCACCTGACGGCCGGCGAGAACCTTGAGAAGCTGGGCTCGGCCGACCTCTCGTTCAGCGCGCCGGGCTTCGCGCGCTTCCGCGTCAACATCTTCATGCAGCGCGGCACGCACGCCATCGTCATGCGCGTCATCCCGAACCGGCCGCCGCAGTGGTCGGACTTCAACCTGCCGCCGGTCTTGAAGGAGATCGCCGGCCTCAAGAACGGCGTCGTGCTGGTGACGGGGCCGACCGGGTCGGGGAAGTCCACCACGCTGGCCGCCGTCATCGACCTCATCAACGAGTCGAAGGCGTACCACATCGTCACCATCGAAGACCCGATTGAGTTCCTCCACCCGCACAAGAACTCGACCGTCCACCAGAGGGAGCTGCACTCGGACACGCCGAGCTTCTCGCTGGCGCTGCGCGCGGCGCTCCGGCAGGCGCCGAAGGTCATCCTCGTCGGCGAGATGCGCGACCGCGAGACCATCGAGGTGGCGCTCGAAGCGGCCGAGACGGGCCACCTCGTCCTCTCCACCCTGCACACCATCGACGCCGCCAAGACCGTGGACCGCATCATCGGCGTCTTCCCCAAGAACGAGGAGCAGTCAATCCGCACCCGCCTGTCGCAGTCCTTCCGCTTCATCGTCTCGCAGCGGCTGCTGCCGCGCGCCGACCGCCAGGGGCGCATCGCCGCCATCGAAATCCTGAAGTCCACGGCGCGCACGCGCGAGTACATGGAGTACGGCGAGCGCGAGGGCAAGTCGCTCACCGACGCGATGGAGCAGGGCGACCTCGAAGGGATGCAGACCTTCGACGGCGTGCTCGAACGCTACGTCCGCGAGGGGCTGGTGAAGAAGGACGACGCGATGTCCTACGCCACGAACCCCGGCAACTTCCTCCTCCGCCTGAGCGACATGGGCGCCGGCGGCCCCGTCCCGCCGCCCCCCGCCGGCAACAACGGCAGCTCCATGCTCGACATGATTGAATAAGGCGACCGGCAGGAGCCCGACCGCGAGGGAGGGCTCGGATAAGTAAGAAGGCAGAAGGCAGAAGGCAGAAGTGAAGAGGAGGGGCGTGCCCCCTTCCTCACTTCTGCCTTCTGCACTCTGTCTTCTGCCTGCCTTCCCTCAGCCCTCCCTCACGGTCGGGCTTCCGCCGCGGCCCGTCAGGGTGCAAAATGGCGGCAACCATGTGGGCGTGTCGCAGACATCAAACCGCCGTGGCTATTTTCGGACACGGGACGTGGGCTCTGAGGGCGTCGTTGATTCTGGCGGCGCTGCTCGCCGTGCCGGCCGCGCTCCTGCCGGCGGCGGGCGCGGCGCGGCAGGGCGACGCGCGGGGCGAGGGCTTCGTCAGCCTCGCGCTGCCGCCGGGCGGCGAGGTCGTGGTGGAGAACAGGCGCGGCGGCGTACGCGTCGAGGTCTGGGGGGAGGAGCAGGTCGGGCTGGCCGCGTCGGTGGACGAGACGGCCGCCGTCGCCCCGCGCCCCGCCCCGAACACGCGCCCCGCCCCGAAGCGCGGCCCGCGCCGCAAGGCGGCCCCCGCGCCAAAACTCCCGGTCGGCGTCGAGACGGCGGGCAACATCCTGAAGATAACCGTCGCGCGCGCGGCGACGGCCGGCGCGCCGCGCGTAGACCTGAGCCTGCGCGTCCCCGCAGGCGCGCGTTTGAAGGTCTACACGTCCGACGGCGCCGTCGAGGTGTCGGGGCTGCCGGCCTCGCTCGACGCGCAGACGCTCTCGGGCGACCTGCGGCTGGCGCTGCCCGCGCGCGCCGACGCGACCCTCACCGCACAGTCGCTCAACGGCTCCGTGACCCTCGGCGAAGGCGTCGAGGCGCGCGGCACGGCCGGCCGCGTGCTCCGGGGAAAATTTCAGGCGCGCCTCGGCGCGGGCGGCGCCGCGGTCAACCTCTTCTCCGGGCGCGGTCGCATCAGTCTGGACGCGCTCGCGCCCGGCGCGGGGAGTTTCGAGCCGGCGCGGCGCGCTGCGGCCGGCGGCGGCGCGCCCCCGGCCGCGGACTCTTCGCAGCGCGCGGGGTCCGGACGGGCGCGCGTGAGGGAGTCGCCGGACGACGCCCCCTTCAAGCCCGCGCCCCCGCGCCCGGCGCCGACCGAGACGCCGGAGGAGGTTGACGAGGACGAGGTGGTGCGCGTCGAGTCTGACCTCGTGACGGTCAACGTCTCGGTCGTAGACCGCGCGAGCGGGCGCGGCCTGAAGGGGCTCGAAGTCTCCGACTTCCGCGTCTACGAGGACAACGTCGAGCAGACCGTCGAGCACTTCGAGACGGCCGAGGCGCCGTTCGACCTCCTGCTCCTGCTCGACCTCTCGGGCTCGACGGCGCGCATGACCGACACGATACGCGCGGCCGCGCGCCGTTTCATCGCCGCCACGCGGCCGCAGGACCGCGTCGGCGTCGTCGCCTTCGCGGGCGAGGTCACGGTCGTCTCGCCGCTGACGAGCGACCGCGCGCGGCTCCGCGCCTCGCTCGACCGGCTGGCCGCGCCGAAGGGCGACACGCGGCTCCACGACTCGCTCGCCTACGCGCTCGACCTCCTCGAACGCGCCGCCGACACCGCGCGCCGCCGCGCGCTCATCGTGATGAGCGACGGGCTCGACTCCACGCTGCCGAACGTGACGGGCGTCGGCTCGACGGTCTCTTACGAGGAGATACGGAGCCGCGTGCAGGAGTTCGAGGGCGTCGTCTACGCCGTCTGGACGAACACGGAGTTCTACGAGGCTTTCAGCCCCGAGGACATCCAGCCGGAGACTTACGACCTCGCGCACGACCGCATGGAGAAGCTGGCGGAGGCGGGCGGCGGCCTCTTCTACGAGGTCGAAAAGCTCGAAGACCTCGCGGGCGCCTACGAGCGCGTCGTCGCAGACCTCGGCACCGTCTACGGCCTCACCTACCGCCCCACCAACAAGCGGCGCGACGGCGCCTGGCGCGCCATCAAGGTGCGCCTCCCGCGCCGCCCCGAAGCCGTCGCCCGCGGCCGCCGCGGCTACAACGCCAAGTGAGGCGGGATTCTAGCCGTCGAACAACTGACCGACGGGGAGTTGCAGGGTCGGAAAGACGGCCGACTCGACCCGCCCGCCGCGGCCGAACGTCCGGCCTACGTCAAAGCTGCCGCCGCCCGCCTGACGACGCACCTCGACGGTCTGAGCCGTCTCGTCAATCAGCCACAACTCGCGCACGCCGAGCGCCGCGTAGGTCTCCGCCTTCGTGTTCCGGTCGTAGTTTGCAGAGCCCGGCGAGATGACTTCAACGACGAGGTCGGCCGACTCCCTTCGCTCCGGGTCGAGCCGCGCCTCTAACTCGGCCGAGACGTAGAACAGGTCCGGCTCAAGATACGTCCGCCTGCTCGTCCAGATAGCCGCGCGCGGGACGTAAAGACTGCCTTCGTCGCCCGTTTCAACCAGATGCACGGTCAAAATGCGAATCAGCTTTTTTACGATGGTGTCGTGCGTTTGCTCGGGAGGCGGGGACATGTAGAGGACTCCGGCGATGAGTTCGAGCTTCGACCTGTCTGGCGGGTCAGGAAGCTGCCAAAACTCCTCAAGCGTGTAGGTCTTGACCAGCGGCGAAGTGACCGGCGGCGGAGTGTCGGTTCGGGTGCTCATCGAAAAGCCTCTCGGCCGCGAGTATAGCACCGCGCCGCGGCGCGGCGGCGGCGAATTACCTCCGGCGCGGGGTGCGGTGGAGGGCCGTCATTAGACTTAGAGCGTGCTGCAACATCTTCGGCTCGGTCGCGGCAGCGCGGGGGGCGTTTGGGGCGTCTAAGACTCGGTATGCGGGGAAGGGCAAGTCATTTCATCGTCTTTTTAACGATTCTCGCGGCGCTGGCCGCGGGGCTCGTCGTGTTGATGACGAAGCGTTCGCGGTCGCGCGAGGTGTCGCCGGTCGTGGCGGCGGCGGCGGAGCCGACGCCCGCGCGCAGGACGCTCGCGCCGCTGCCGCTGCGGCCCCTCTCGCCGCGGCTGAAGTCCCTGCGCCAGCGCGCGGCCGACGCCGCCTCGCGCGAGCGCGGGCTGGGGTGGCGCGCCGAGGTCGGGATGACCGAGTTGTCGGGCTGGGAGTACGGCACGCGCACGAAGGAGATCGCCGACGTGCTCGGCACGGACGACCTGAAGGGGTTGAGCCGGCTGGCGGTCGCGGGCGGGATGCTGCCCGAGGGGACCGACCTCGCCGCGCTCGCCGTCAGCTTCACGGCGGCGACCGCGGGCGCCACCTACTCGCCGCTCGACAAGCAGGTGCTCCTCGTCTCGGAGCGCGGCGGCCCGCGCGACTCCGGCCTGCTCACGCACGAGTTCGTCCACGCGCTACAGGACCAGCACTTCGACCTCCTGCGGATGATGCTCGCGCGCCCCTTCAGCTTCGACCGCGAGGAGGCCGCCTTCGCGCTCGTCGAGGGCGACGCCGTGAGCGTCGAGCGCAGGGTGATGCGCGGCGAGGCGTGGGTCAAACGGCCGCTCGAAGAGGTGGCGCGCGAGGAGGACGAGCGCTTCGGCTCTTACCGCAAAGGCATCGGCGCGTTCTTCCCGCCGCTGCTGACCGAGACCTTCATCTTCCGCTACCGCGACGGCCTGCGCTTCGTCGAGACGCTCAGGCGCGCCCGCCCGGCCGTCCAACTGGACGAAGTCTTCCGCCGCCCGCCCGCCTCGTCCGAGCAGGTGCTGCACCCGGAGAAGTACCTCGCGGGCGAGACGCCGCGCGAGGTCGAGCTGGCGGTGGAGGCTTTCGCCGACGAGGGCTGGCGGCTGACGGCGACGACGCCGCTCGGCGAGATAGGCGTGCGCGGGCTGCTCCTGTCGGGCGTCGCCGCCGAGGAGGCGAAGCGGGCCTCGGCCGGCTGGGGCGGCGACCGCTCCTACGTCTTCGAGCGCGAGGGGCGCGCGCCGCTCTTCGTCTGGCGGACGGTCTGGGACACGCCGCGCGACGCGCAGGAGTTCTTCCGCGCCTACAACGAGATGCTGCGGCAGCGCGCCGCGCCGGTCGAGGGCGCCAGCGCCGAGGCGGAGCGCGTCTGGCGCGAGGGCGGCTCGGTGACCCGCGTGAGGATGCAGGGCGACGCGGTGACCATCGCGCGCGGCGCGGAGGACGACTCCGCGGAGGCTTTGCGTCTCGCGCCGGGGCGCTAGGCCGCGGGCGTGGCGTGAAAGCCGAGGCCGCTTGTGATGTATGGCGCGCGGGAGTATGCTCGGGCCTGAAATTAACAACTCTCCCCGGGGCTCCGAACACACTCAGGGAAGTGCACCCATGACAAACATCAGAAACTCATCTCTGGGGATTCTCTTCGCCCTCCTCTTCGCCTTGACGGCCGCCGGCGCCGCGCGCGCCGCCGACTCCGACGACATACGCGACTCGCGCGTCGTCTCGGCGCGCGCCGGCCGCGTCAACTTCGTCTCGGGCGACGTGCGGCTGCGCCGCGCGGGCTCGCCCGAATGGCTCTCGCTCGCGGCCGCGGACGAGCTGAAGAGCGGCGACTCCGTCGCCACCGGCGCGGGCGGGCGCGTCGAGATTCTGCTCAACCCGGGCTCTTACTTCCGCGCGGGCGCGGGCACGGAGTTCACGCTCGCCGAGGCCGACCTCGAAGACCTGCGCGTCGAGCTGGCGCGCGGCGCCGCGGTCGTCGAGGCCATGAGCTACGGCGACGAGGAGCTCTCGATTACCGTCGCCACGTCCCGCACGACCGTGCGCATCGTCCGCACGGGCGTCTACCGCGTCAACGCCCTGGCCGACGGCGCCGCCGAGCTGGCGGTTCTCAAAGGTCGCGCGTTGCTCGGCGGGGCGCTGGTGAAGGGTGAGAAGGTGGCGCGCGAGTCCGGCGCCGGCCTGGAGGTGGCGAAGCTCGACAAGAAGAATCGGGACGAGCTCGACCTCTGGAGCCGCGAGCGCGGCAAGGAGCTGGCGAAGGCCAACGAGAAGGTTCGGCGCCGCGCGCTCGATTCGATTTTCGCGCTCAACGGTGCCGACGACATCTTCGGCCCGTACGGCCGCTTCCGCGGCTTCTGGTTCTACAGCGACCGCTCGCAGTGCTACACCTTCATCCCGCTGGGCTTCGGCTGGCGGTCGCCCTACGGCTACTGGTACGAGACGGGCGTCATCCTGCGTTACGGCGACCCGACGCGGGGCTGGCCCGGGACGTGGACTAACCCGAACCCGGGCGGCACCTCCACGCCGACCAACGGCAGCGGCGGGCCCACGACGGGCGGCACGTTCGGCGGCTCGGGGCGCGGAAGCGACGGCGGCATGACGCCGGTCGCGCCGTCCCGCGGCGACGTGCCCGACCGCGCGCCGGCCGCCCCGCGCATTGATAGGCCCGCGACCGACGTGCATCAGCGCCGCGACAACCGCTAAACGGCCGCCCCGCCGGGCGCCAGACCGGACACTTCAGTCTTTCAGAGCTTCGCCCCGCCAGCCGCTTCGGCGCGCCGGCGGGGCGAATTCGTTCGCGCCGAAAGCCCGCCCCGTCCCGCGCCCGCGGCCCCCGGATTTCGCTCAACGCCCGCCGGTAAAATTATTGACGACGATTGGTAGGATATTTTACTATTCCCCCACACTAACCCCCGCCCAACGCCAGGACACCCGCAGGCACAACACCTGCGCTCCCTTCTCCTGCGCCGGGCGGACAACGTAGAGACTCCCGCACCCCGGCGGTGAATTTCATTTACAAGTAACGCAGCGAAGCGTCTACCGGTGCGGGCGCAACGAGCAAAAGGGAGGGAACTATGGGTGTCCGTTTTGCCGCGAAAGGTCTCCCCACTCACTTCCGTAACCGTCAAGCAAGGGGGCCCGGGCGTGGCCGCGCGTGGCGGGCTCTGCTCGCCGCCGTCGTCGCCGGCCTCGTCATCTTTCTCGTCGCGTCTCCCGCGCCCCATTCGGCGCAGTCCACCGCGGGCGAACTCGACCCGACGTTCGGCGGCGGCGACGGCCGCGTGAACGACAACTTCGACGGCGTGGGGCGCGGCGACCAGGCCAACGCCGTCGTCGTCCAGCCCGACGGCAAGATTGTGGTCGCCGCGCAGACCCCTTCGCAGGAGCGCGGCCACGACTTCGGCCTCGCCCGCTACAACCCCGACGGGACGCTCGACCCGTCGTTCGGGTCGGGCGGCAAGGTGCTGACGAACTTCCCCTATCCGAACTTCGCCAACGACCGCCCCCACGCGCTCGCCCTCCAGCCCGACGGCAAGATCGTGGCGGCCGGCACGGCCAACGCCGACTTCGCGCTGGCGCGCTACAACCCGGACGGCTCGCTCGACCAGACCTTCGGCGCGGGCGGCCTCGTCGTCACGGACTTCTTCGGCGGCGGCGACACGGCCTACGGCGTCGCGCTCCAGCCGGACGGGAAGATTGTCGCGGCCGGGCAGGCGTTCCGCCCCAACTCGACGGGGAGCGACTTCGCCGCCGCGCGCTACAACCCGGACGGGTCGCCGGACACGACCTTCGGCGACGCGGCCGAGGGCGGCGCGGCGCGGCGCGGCCGGGTGGCGACGGACTTCGCCGCCTGGAACGACATCGGGCGCGGCCTCGCGCTCCAGGCCGACGGCAAGATCGTCGTCGCCGGCCACACGCAGACGCCCTCGACCGAGCGTTACGACTTCGCGCTCGTGCGCTACGCGGCCGACGGCACGCTCGACCCGGCCTTCGACGGCGACGGCCGCGTCACCACCGCCTTCTTCGGGGACGCCTACATGGACGACGAGCGCGCCTTCGCCGTCCGCGTGCAGGCCGACGGGCGTATCGTCGCCGCCGGTTTCGCCTTCGACCGGGGCGAGACCGCGCCCGCCAGCGGGGGCGAAGACTTCGCCCTCGCGCGCTACAACCCGGACGGCTCGCTCGACGCGACGTTCGGCGGCGACGGCCTCGTCGTCACGAACATCTTCGTCGCGGACGGCGGCGTGAACGACGCCGGGATTGCGAGCAGGGACAGGGCGCACGCGCTCCTGCTCCAGCCCGACGGCAAGCTCGTCGCGGGCGGCTTCGCAAGCTGTTGCAGCAACGACGGGACGGAAGACTTCGCGCTGGCGCGCTACAACCAGGACGGCACGCTCGACCCGGCCTTCGGCGCCGGCGACGGCATCACGCGCACCGACTTCTTCGGCCGCTTCGACACGGACGACGAGATATACGGGATGGCGCTCCAGCCCGACGGGCGCGTCGTCGCCGTCGGCCGCGCCGAGAAGAACCCGCGCCTCTCGAACTACGACTACGCGGTGGCGCGCTACACGGCCGGGCCGGTGGCGAACCCGACCCCGACGCCCGCCTACACCATCCGCGGGCAGGTGAAGCTCGACGTCAACCCCATGCCCGGCGTCGCCGTCACGCTCGGCGGCGCCGCCTCCGCGACGGCGACGACGGACGCCGACGGCAACTACTCTTTCGCGGGGCTCGCGCCGGGCTTCGACTACACAGTCACGGCCGCGCGCGACGGCTACATCTTCTCGCCCCCGGGCTACACCTTCCACGCGCTCTCCAACGACAAGAACGCGAGCTTCGCCGCCTCGCCGGTCGTGGGCGGCGGCCGGACGAACTTCGCGCTCGCCTCGCAGGGCGGCGTCGCCAGCGCGTCTTCGACCACCTCGCAGAGCGAGCTGCCGGGCATGTCTTTCCCCGCGAGCGCCGTCAACAACGGCGACCGGAAGGGCCTGAACTGGGAGCAGGGCGGCGGCTGGCGCGACGGCACGAACAACGCCTTCCCGGACTGGTTGCAGGTGGACTTCGCCTCGGCGACGGCCGTCGATGAAATTAACGTCTTCTCGCTACAGGACAACTACACCTCGCCCTCGGAGCCGACCGAGGCGATGACGTTCACGAAGTACGGCGTCACCGTCTTCGAGGTGCAGTACTGGGACGGCTCGGGCTGGGCGGCCGTCCCCGGCGGCGTGGTGACGAACAACGGGAGCGTGTGGCGCAGGCTGACGTTCCCGGCCGTGACGACGACGAAGGTGCGCGTCGTCATCAGCAACGCGCTGGCGGGGCGCTCACGCCTCGTCGAGCTGGAGGCGTGGGGCGTGCCCGCCGCGGCGAGGGTCAACCACGCGGCTGCGTCTAACGGCGGCGTCGCCTCGGCGTCTTCGACCACGACGCAGCAGGAGTTGCCCGGCCTCGACTTCTCACCCGCGGGCGTGATTAACGGCGACCGGCGCGGCACGGGCTGGGAGCACGGCGGCGGGTGGCGCGACGGGACGAACAACGCCTTCCCCGACTGGCTTCAGGTGGACTTCGACGGGACTCGGAAGGTGGACGAGGTCAGCGTCTTCTCCTTGCAGGACAACTACACCAGCCCTTCGGAACCGACCGGGGCGATGACGTTCACGAAGTACGGGGTGACGTCGTTCGAGGTGCAGTACTGGGACGGCTCACAGTGGGCGACGGTGCCGGGCGGCGCGGTCACGGGCAACAGTCTCGTGTGGAGGAAGGTGACGTTCCCGGCGGTGACGACCGGCAAGGTCAGAATCGTCGTCAACAACGCGCTCGGCGGCAGGAGCAGAATCGTCGAAGTCGAAGCCGTCGGGCCCGCGCCGTAGACGTGGCGATAGAATTAGTCACTTGCCTCTGACGGGGGCGAGCTCGTCGGCGGCGACGAGGGCGGAGTGTGTGGCGGCGGCGAGCCCCGCGCCGGGGAAGACCGTGTCGCCGACGAGGAGGAGGTTCGGGACGGTGCTCCTGTGCGTCGGCGCGTTCGCGCCGAAGACGTCGAGCGACTGGCCGACGCCGCCGACCATGCCGAGCCTCCTGCGCGTGCGCTCGTAGAAGGTGCGGGGCGTCGCCGTCTCGAAGACCTCCGCGCCGGCGCCCAGCTCGGGCAGCGCCGCGTGGACGCGGCCCCAGAGCGCTTCGAGCGCGCGCCCGTCCTGCGCCTCGTGTTCGGACTCGTCGGAGTGGAAGGCGAACCAGCGTTCGGCGTCCGTGAAGGCGTTGACGGTGGCGGCGCGTCTGCCTTCGGGCGCGCGCGCGTCCCAGGCGGGCGCGGCGCCGAGCATGAAGAGGCCGCCCTCGGCGTCGAACGGCTCGCCCTCGCCACGCTCGGAGAGCGCGAGGACTTTGTCCGACGGGAGGCGGCGCGCGGCCTCCTCTTCGAGGCTCACGAAAATCTGGTAGGCGCCCCGGCCGCGCAGCCCTTTGAGCCGCGCGCGCACGGGCGCGGGCGTACGCTCGGCGCCGACGAGCTTGCCGTAGGTGTCCCAGACGGTGAGGTTGCTGAGGACGGCGCGCGTGGCGCCGACCGTCTCGCCGCTGAGGAGCGTGACGCCGGCCGCGCGCCCGCCCGCGTCAAAGGCGAGCTTGAGGGCGGTCGTGTCGAGTCGCACCGTCCCGCCGCTTTGCCTGAACGACTCGGCGAGCGCGTCGGCGAGCGCCTGCCCGCCGCCCCGCAGGGCGCGCATGCCGCGCAAGGGCTCCGCGAGCACGACCGCCGCGTAGAGGTGGGCGCAGGCGTCCGAAGACACCTGCGCGGAGAGCTGTAGCTGCGCGTCCACGAAGTGCCGGAAGCGCGCGGAGGTGCCCGCGAGGTGTTGGGAGGCCGCGTCGCCGCGCGCCGAGAGGATGCGCGGGGCGAGGCGCGGCTCCGCGGCGGCGAGTTTCAGGAGTCGGAGCTTCGTGGCTTCGGCCAGCGCGGGGGTGCGGAGCGCGGCGCGGCGGAGCGCGCCGGCGACCTCCGCGGCCTCGCGGTAGAAGCGCTCGGCGGCGTCGGCGCATTCGGGGAAGGAGGCGCGCAGCCCTTCGTAGAACTCGACGGCCGGGCCGCCGACGCGCACGTCCGCGCCGTCGTGCAGTCGCACCGTGTAAGCGGGCGTGACCTCGCGCGACTCGGGCGGCGCGACGGGCAGCTCCGCGAAGACGCGCGCGTGCAGGTCGCCCTCGTTCCAGCCGGCGTAGAGCCCGGCGCCCGCCTCGAAGTCGTGGCCGAGGTGCCCGAAGTTCGCGGCGCAGCCGCCGACGCGCGACGCGCGTTCGAGCAGGCAGACCGAGACGCCGCGCGCCGCCAGCAGCGCCGCCGCGGTCAGCCCGCCGATGCCGCCGCCTACCACCACGACCTCGTAAGTCATTACGGAAAGCTCAGCCGCCGACGAAGAGGCGCGCGAGGAGTGCGACCAGCAGCCCCGGCGCGGGCGCGGCCTCCTCGGGCGCGAACTGTTTGAGGTACGGTTCGAGGACGATGAGGACGGCCTGGATGGAGTTGAAGACGAGGTGGACGACGAAGCAGGGCAGGAGCCGCCCCGTGTGCGCGCGGATGAGCGTCAGCACGACGCTCAGGACGAGGATAGTGGCGATGACGCCGAAGCTCGGCCAGTACTGCGGCACGTGAATCAGCGCGAAGAGAATCAGCACGGCGGCCACCGCGCCGCCCGCGCCGACGAGGCGCCGGAGCGCCGAGTAGAGGACGCCGCGGAAGACTATCTCCTCGACGAGCGGCGCGGTGACGGCCGCGGCGAAGGCCACGGCCAGCGCCGCCGCGCGCGAGCTGCGGATGAGCTGTTCGAGCGCGTTGTCGGTCGGCCCCGTGAGCTTGGCGATGGCGTACCCGACGCCGAGCAGCAGGACGGCGAGCCCCGCGCTCCGCCAGAAGGTGAAGCCCCCGCGCCAGTCCCAGCCGAGCGTGGCGAAGAAGGGGTACTTGCCCGCGCGCGTCACCAGCAGCCACGCCAGCACCAGCGTCAGCAGGTGCGCCGGGATGATGGAGAGTATCTGGACGAGGATGGCGCCCGGGTCTTTGACGGCGAACTCGGCCAAGGTGTCGAGCCCGATGCCGCGGTAGAAGATGTAGGGCACGAGGAACACGAGGCTCGTCACGAGCATCAGGAAGAAGCTCAGGACGAGGAGCCCCAGCGCGCTCCAGACCCCCCACGGCGGGTTGTCCGGGTCGGGCGCCGCGACGAACGTCCCCGGCCCCGGCGTCGCCTGTGGCGGAGGCCCGAACGTCATCTCTCCCGTGCTGTCGGTTGGAAACTGAGTCGGAGGCGTGCCCACGCAAACGAGTGTAAGAGATGCGGCCGGGAGGGTCAAACGGAAAGCAGTAGGCAGTAGGCAGATAGCAGTAGGCAGAAGCCCGACCGTGAGGGAGGGCGTTTCAACTCGCGCCGGGCGCAACATCGAAAGACCGACGCCCTCCCTCACGGTCGGGCTTCTGCCTGCTGTCTACTCTTCGAAATGCCTGAGCATCGAGGCGCGCACCTGCTCGATGAGGGCGGGGAGGTCTGCGTCGGTGAGGTGGGCGGTGGGGATGGGCGGGCCGACGTGCATCTCGACGCGGCCGGCACGCAGCACCATCGAGCCGCGGGGCATCGCGCGGCGCGTCCCCACGATGGCGACGGGGACGAGGGGGAGGCCGGACTCCAGGGCGAGGCGGAAGCCGCCCTTCTTGAGCGGCTGGAGCGAGCCGTCGCGCGTGCGCGTGCCTTCGGGGAAGAGGAAGGCCGAGACGCCGCCGCCGAGGCCCCGCGCCGCGCGGCGGAGGCTCTCGACGGACTCGGCCGTCGAGCCGCGGTTGATGGGGATGTGGCCGGCGCGTTGGAGGTGCCAGCCGAGGAAGGGAATCAGGAAGACCTCGCGCTTGGCGGCGATGCGGAGCTGGCTGGGCAGGTAGCCGAGCATGACGGGGATGTCCATCCAGCTCTGGTGCGTCGAGAGGAAGACGTAGGACTCGCCCGCGCGCAGGTGCCCGGCGCCGCGGACGCGCACGTCGAGCAGCGCCGTCCGCGCTATCATCCGGCTCCAGGCGCTCGCGCACCAGTGCTGGAGCCGGCCCCGCCGGTCGAAGGGCGAGCAGGCCAGCGAGAGCGTCGCCATCAGCACCGTGTAGAGCGCGACCAGCGGCCACGCCGCCAGCGTGTGGGCGTAGTTTAAGAAGGTCGGCGCGCGGGGCGAAGGCGTGCGCGCCGGGCCGCCGGCCGCGGTCTGAAGGGCCGCCGTCTCAACTTCCGCCGTCGAAGTTCGCCGCGCCACGTTCTTCAGAGTTCAGCCGCCCGTCGTCTCGGCGCCGAGGCGCCGGGCGGCGAGGAGGAGGCCGATGATGGTCTTGGCGTCGTCAATTTCGCCGGAGGCGACCATCGCCAGGGCGCGCGCGAAGGGCATCCTGACGACCTCGATGATCTCGTCCTCCTCGCGGCGCAGCGCGGTCTCGCGCAGCTCGGTGGCGAGGAAGACCCACAGCCGCTCGGCGCAGAAGCCCGGCGTGGTGTAGAACTCGGAAAGCTGCTCCATGCGCCCGGCGACGACGCCCAGTTCCTCCTCCAACTCGCGCGCCGCCGCCTCCGCGGGGCGCTCGCCCGGGTCGAGCTTGCCCGCCGGCAGCTCAAGCACGTAACGCCGGGTCGGGTGCCGGTACTGGCTCACGAACGCGACCGTCCCGTCCGCGTAGAGGGGCACGGCCGCCGCCCCGCCCGGGTGCCCCACGACCTCGCGCACGTAGGTCTGCTCGCCCTCGCGCACCGTGTCGCGCACGACGCGGACGAGCCGCCCCGCGTACACCTCCTCGCTCGACAGGATTTCGGGTTGCTCTTTGTCCATAATCAGTAGGCGGAAGCCCGACGGTCAGGGAGGGCGTCTGTCTCCCGTCATGCGGCGCGGCCGAGATACTACGCCCTCCCTGACGGTCGGGCTTCAGTAATCCCTCATGGTCGGGCGCAGGCGGTCGTCTCTGGTCGCGGGGCGCGTCTCGTTGAAGCGGACGCCGGTGACGTCGGAGCCGATGTAGAAGTGGCGGCGCCCGGTGGCGTCGCGGTCGCCCGCGCGGACGGGGTCGGCGTTGACGCTGTAGGCGGCCGCCTCGGTCTCGGTCTTCGGCCGCACGCGGAGCGTGAAGGCGTAGCCGTGGCCGACGGGCGGGTCGCCCGCGAGGTCGGTCTGGAAGATGCCCGCGTCGGCCATCTCCCGGAACGTCCCGTAGCGGCCGTAGGTCTCGAAGTAGAGCTGCTCGGCGGCCTGGATGGCTTCGAGCGAGCCGAGCGCCGAGGACTCGTTGGCGGCGATGATGCGGCGCCGGACGGTGTCGTCGTACATGCGCAGCGCCAGCCAGCTCAGCGGCGCCAGCACGAGCAGGCCGACGCCCGCGACGATGAGCGCCGTCCGCCAAAGACGTTTCGACTCCGAACTGTCAGTCATGCTTTAAGGGTTCTCCGCCGCCGGATTCGAGAAGGCTTTTGACCTCGCCGACTAGGTAGAGCGACCCCGTCACGCAGACGAGGCCGCCGGCTTCGGTGTGGGTCCGCGCGACGGCGAGCGCGTCGCGGCTCGACGGCGCGAGCGCGATTGTACTCGAAGAGGGCGGGACGGGCACGGCGCGGAGTAGTTCCTGCACGGAGGCCGCGCGCGGGCTGCGCGGCTCGGTCAGGACGAGGTGGCGCGCGGCCGGGAAGAGGATGCGCCCTATCTCCTCCAAGGGCTTGTCGCGCATCGCGCCGAAGACCATCGTCACGGGGCCGGGCGCGAACTCGTCGAGGTACGAGCGCAGAGCGCGCGCGCCCGCCGCGTTGTGCGCGCCGTCGTAGAGGACGGGCGGCTCGCGGCCGGCGTCCAGCTCAAGACGCCCCGGGTGCACGGCCGTCTCAAGCCCCTCGACGACGTTTCCGCGCGAAATGTCGAAGCCGTCTTCGGCGAGCGACTCGGCGAGGGCGACCGCGACGGCCGCGTTCGTCAACTGGTGCCGCCCGCGCAGGGCGAGCCGGACGCCCGCGTACTCCGCGCGCGCGGTGCGGAGGCGGACGCGCAGGCGGCCGTCCGCGCCCGCGTCTTCGACCTCGATTTCGTCGCCCGCCATGCGCGGCCGGACGCCACACTCGCGGCAGCGGCGCAGGATGACCTCCAAAGCCTCGGGCTCCTGCGGCGCGACGACCGCCGCGCGGACGCCGGGGCGGATGATGGCGGCCTTCTCGGCGGCTATCTCGGCGAGCGTCGAGCCCAGGTACTCCTGATGGTCGAGCGCGACCGGCGTGACGGCGACCCGGCGCGCGCCCGCCGCGGTCGTCGCGTCGAGCCGCCCGCCCAAGCCCGTTTCGAGAATCGCCACGGCGACCCGCGCCCCGGCGAAGGCTTCGAGCGCGACGGCCGTCACCTGCTCGAAGAAGGTAGGCAGCGTGCCCGACTCGCGCTCGACCTCCTCGGCCGCGGCGCGCACGCAGGTCGCGTGGCGCGCGAACTCCGCGCGCGCGACGTCACGCCCGCCGACGCGCACGCGCTCGGTGACCGAGACGAGGTGCGGCGAGGTGTAGAGCCCGGCGCGCAGCCCGGCGGCGCGGCAGACGCTTTCGAGCATCGCGGCCGTCGAGCCCTTGCCGTTCGTGCCGGCTATCTGGACGGAGGGGAAGGAGTCCTGCGGGCGCCCGAGCCTTTCGAGCAGGCGCGTGACGTTCTCCAGCCCGAGCTTGATGGCCGCCGTCTCGTGGCCGAGGCTTAAGAGGTAGCTGAGCGACTCGTCGAAGTTCACGCCCGAAGTTTATAGCAGTTTTCGGGCGGGGGCCCGACCGCGAGGGAGGGCTTCGGCTTAGACTTCGGGTTTCGGGGCGGGGGCTTCGGGGCGGGGGACGGCGGGGGCGCCGTCGCCGTTGCCGCCGGGCAGCTCGGCGCGGAAGGGCTTGAGGCGTCCCTCGGGGTTGTAGGTGAAGTCGAGCGCGCTCTTAATCCAGTCGCGCAATTGGCGGCGGTCGACGACGGCGTCGAGCATGCCGTGCTCCAAAAGGAACTCGGCGGTCTGGAAGTTCTCGGGGAGCTTCTGGCGGATGGTCTGCTCGATGACGCGCGGGCCGGCGAAGCCGATGAGCGCCTTCGGCTCGGCGATGTTGAGGTCGCCGAGCATGGCGAAGCTGGCGGTGACGCCGCCCGTCGTCGGG
>DASVTS010000020.1:0-22511 GCA_036387455.1 Pyrinomonadaceae bacterium
CGAGCGGCGCAGAATCTTCACGTACAGGTCGCGCTTGCCGCCGCCCGCCTCGGCGCGGCGCGAGAGGGCGAGCGTGACGGAGACGCCGACGACGAAGAGGAAGAACGGGAAGACCAAATCCGTCGGCGTCCACCCGTGCCAGGAGGCGTGCTCTAAGGGGCCGTAGATGGCGCCCCACGTGCCGGGGTTGTTGACCAGAATCATCCCGGCCACGGTCAGGCCGCGGAAGGCGTCGAGCGAGAGCAGGCGCGACGCGCCCTGTCCCCGCCCGACGCCGCCGTCGCCCGCCTTCCCCGCGCGGGCGCGGGCGGCCCCCGCCTCCCCGCGGACACCCGTCTCGTACTCGCCGACCGTCATACTCATCTTCAGTCACCCCCTTCCGGGTCAGTTCTCCTGCGTAAGTCGAGGCCCGAGGCCGAAGTCGGACGGCGGGGGCAGCGTGGACGTGCGGTCGTAGACGCGCAGCGCCTCCTCCAACTGCTTCGAGCGCGTGAGCCAGCGCGCGGCGGCGAGATCATAGCGCGCCAGCACGCTCGCCAGCCAGTACGGACGGCTCTCCGCGAGCCACTGCGCGCGGTACGCCTCGCGCAGCTCGGTCAGCTCCTCCGTCATCTCGCGTAAGGAGTTGTAGACCTGCCCGAAGTACGCGCGCAGCCGCCGCACGCGCCGGCGGTCGCCGAGGTTGAGGTAGGCGTCCCAGTAGTCGCGGCTGAGCTGCGCGACGACCTGCGCGCGCCGGCCCATGTGGTCGAAGCGCCGCGCCGCCAGCCGCATCGAGTCGAGCGCCTGCCGGTTGCGCCGCACCTCGGGCCGCGCGCGGATGAGCGTCTCCTGCACCTCCTCCGCGTCGAGCCGCAGCTCCCGCGTCTGCTCTTCGAGCTTGCGCGCGATTGACAACTGAAAGTCTTCGGTGAAAGGGTCGCGCCAGAACAGCTCGTCGGTCGAGCTGACGCCCAGGGCCTTGTTGAAGCCGCCGAGCGTGCGCGTCGCCTTCGTCAGCCCGTCGCCCTCGCGGCGGAAGAAGGCCCAGTCGAAGTCGCGCTCGAAGGCCGCGAGGTCGAGCGGCGCCGCCTGCCATGAGGCGGCCGCGCCGAGCACGACGCCGTACCACGTGTTCTCGAAGAGGGCCTCGCCGTCGTCGTCCCACTCGGTGTTCATCACGCCGAGGACGCCCGCGCGCTGGCCGTCGCGGACGAAGTTGACGATGTTCGTCGTCGCCGTCTCCGTGTCGGGGAAAATCTGGTTCCAGCTCGACACGCCGGGGCAGACGAACTGTTCGAGCCCGGCCTTCTTGAAGAGCCCGATGCGCGCCTCGAAGCTCGGCTTCGCCGTGTACTCCCAGTTCATCGCAATCATGTCGCGCGGGACGCCGGGCAGCAGCTCCGGGTGGTTGAGCGCGATGTCGCCCCAGAACATCAGCCGCCGCTTGTGCGGCAGCAGCAGCTCGCGCACGCGCTTGAGGTGGTCGAAGTAGACCGTGCCGAGCCCCTTCGCCTTCACGGCCTCGGCGCTCCGGCCGCGCCCCAGCTCGACCGTCTCGTCGGCGCCGATGTGGAAGAACCGGCCGGGGAAGATTTCGCCGAGTTCCCTGTACCAGTCGGCGACGAGTTCGTACGTCCCCTCCTCCTGCGGCGTGAGCACGTCGCCGTAGGGGACTTCGGCCAGCTCGTTGTACTTCTCCAGCCGGAGCGCCTTGTGCAGGTGGCCGAAGGTCTGCTGCTGCGGCACCAGCTCGACGTGGTGGCGGCGCGCGTAGGCGACCATCTCGCGCAGCTCCTCGGCGGTGAGCGCGCCGCCCTCCGGCGCGACGAGCGGGTGCGAGCGCGAGCCGAAGACGTGCTCCATGTAGAGGCTGTGCATGTTCATCTTGAACATGGCCTCGTTGCGTATCTGCCGCTTGAAGTATTCGAGGGTGGGGACGGGGCCGCGGCTCACGTCGTCGGAGAGGCCGCGCCAGCGCACCGAGGGCCAGTCCGTTACCTTCACCCCCTGCGCGTAGGCGCCCGCGCCCTCGCCGCGCACGAGCTGCTTGAGCGTCTGGAGCGCGTAGAACGTCCCCGCCGCCGCGCGCCCCGCCGCGACGACGAGGTCCGGACCGACGGCGAGCACGTAGCCTTCGTCGTTCAGGTCGGCGGGGACGCTCACGCCCGCGCGCTCGACCGCGGCGCGCACGCGCGGGTGCGAGAGCGGGCCGACGAGAATATGCCGCTTCCCTCCCCCCGCGCCGACGCGGAGCGCGACGCCGGCCGTCTCGCGCAGGTCGTCGGCGAAGTCCTGCGCCGCGAAGCGGTCGTCCTCCGACTTCGGGTCGGCGAGGACGAGGCGCGCGTCGCGCGTGAGGCGGAACGCTTCGCCCGTGGCGGCGAGGGATTTCGGCGCGGGGATTATCTGGACGGCCGCCTGCTGCGCGCGCGCGCGGGCCGCGAACGCGGACGCGAGCGCGCAGGCCAGGAGCATCAGGAGCGCGACGCGGCGCGCCTCCCTTTTCTTCGTCGGGGTCTTCGTCATCACTTCCTTATGCGTGTAAAAAATTAGGGCCGCGGCGTCGGAGCACTTGCGCGACAATTAACATGGTGGCAAAAGAGAGTCAACGCGCAACGCGTGCCCGCCCGCTTCGGTCTGACAACTTTTGCGAGGAGAGACGTTCAAGCCGTGTCACAGATGCTCGAAGAGATAGCGCAGCAGCCGGAGGCGCTGGCGCGCACCATCGAGGCGGAGCGCGGCAAGGTGGCGCGGCTCGGCGCACGCCTGCGCGCGCACGACCTCGACCTGATCGTGCTCGTCGCGCGCGGCTCGTCCGACAACGCCGCGCTGTTCGGGCGCTACCTGCTCGAAATCACGACCGGCATCCCCGTCGCGCTCGCCGCGCCCTCGGTCAGCACGCTCTACGGCGCGCGCCTCCGGCTCAAGCGCGCGGCCGTCATCGGCGTCTCGCAGTCGGGCGAGGGCGAGGACATCAACCGCGTGCTCGCCGAGGCGCGCGCGGGCGGCGCGCTCTGCACCGTCGGCATCACCAACGAGCCCGACTCCTCGATGACGAAGGTGGTGGACGAGACGCTGCTCACGCACGGCGGGCGCGAGCGCTCGGTGGCGGCGACGAAGACCTACACGGGCCAGCTCCTCCACTTCTACATGCTGGCCGAGGCGCTCGCGGACGGCGCCGCGCTCGGCTTCGAGGCCATCCCCGACTTCGCGGCGCGCGCGCTCGCGCTCCGGCCGCAGGTCGAGGAGATGGTCGAGCGCTACGTCTTCATGGAGAACTGCGTCGTCGTCGGGCGCGGGCTCGTCTACGCCAACGCCTTCGAGATGGCGTTGAAGCTGATGGAGACCTGCTACGTCGTGGCCGAGCGCTTCTCCTCGGCCGACTTCCTGCACGGGCCGCTGGCCGTGGTCGAGCGCCACTTCCCCATCTTCGCCTTCGCCCCGCCGGGCGTCACGCTCGGGGGCGTGCGCGAGCTGCTGGCGCGGCTCAAGGAGCTGCGCGCCGACACGCTCGCCTTCACCTCGGACGGCGAGGCGGCCGCGCTCGCCACGCGCGCCGTCCGGCTCCCGGCGGAGATAAACGAGTTGCAGTCCGTCATCCCCTACATCATCCCCGCGCAACTCTTCGCCGCGCTGCTCGCCGACGCCAAGGGGCTCGACCCCGACGCGCCGCGCTCGCTCGCCAAGGTCACGAGGACGCTTTAAGCCGTGAACCGTGAACCGTAAACCGTGACAAGATTAAAGCACGTCTTTTCTTGTCACGGTTTGCGGTTCACGGTTCACGGCGAACGGAGTGAGCCATGAAACTGCTCGTACTCGGCGGGACGAAATTCCTGGGGCGTCACATGGTCGAGCTCGCGCTCGCGCGAGGGCACGAGGTGACGCTCTTTAACCGCGGGCAGCTCAACCCGGAACTGTTCCCGGAAGTCGAGAAGCTGCGCGGCGACCGCGACGGCGGGCTCGGCGCGTTGAAGGGCCGCCGCTGGGACGCGGTCGTGGACCCGAGCGGCTACTCGCCGCGCGTCGTGCGCGACTCGGCCGCGCTGCTGGCGGACGCGGCCGGGCATTACACGTTCGTCTCCAGCCTCTCGGTCTACAGGGACACGAGCGTGCCGGGCGTAGAGGAGAGTCACCCGGTCGCCGAAATTACCGAGGAGCAGTTGCGCGAGGCCGAGGCGCTGCCGCAGTCGGAGCTGACGCAGGCGCCGTTCTTCGGGGAGAGATACGGCGCGCTCAAGGCGCTGTGCGAGCGTGCGGCGGAGGGGGCCATGCCGGGCCGCGTCAACCACGTCCGCGCCGGCCTCATCGTCGGCCCGCACGACTACAGCGACCGCTTCACCTACTGGCCGCGCCGCGTCTCGGAGGGCGGCGACGTGCTCGCGCCCGGCGACCCCGCCGGCCTCGTGCAGTTTATAGACGCGCGCGACCTCGCGGCGTGGATTCTGAGCGCGGCCGAAGCGGGCGTGACCGGCACCTTCAACGCGACGGGCGAACCCCTTCCGTTCGGGCGCTTCCTCGAAGAGTGCAGGGCGGCGACCGGCGCGGACGCCCGCTTCGTCTGGGTGGACGGGAAGTTTATGTTGGACGCGGGGCTTCAGCAGTGGACGGAGGTGCCGCTCTGGCTCGACACGTCGGAAGAAGGCAACCGCTACTTCCAGGCGGTAAGCGTCGAGAAGGCCGTCGCCGCCGGGCTCACCTTCCGCCCGCTCGCCGACACCGTCCGCGACACGCTCGCCTGGGACCTCACGCGCCCCGCCGACGCGCCCCGCCGCGCCGGCCTCGCCCGCGAACGCGAGCGCGAAGTCCTCGCCGCCTGGCGCTCACGCCCCGACAAGGCGCCGTAGACTTTTACGCCGCCGGGGCGCACTCTCACGCCGCCCAAGCCCTCCCCGCACGTGGAAATGCCCTCTCCACCGTTGGAAATGCCGTCTCGACAGGCGGAAATGCTCTCTCTACAAGTGGAAATGGCATCTCCACACATGGAAATGCGGTTTTTGCAGGTGGAAATGGCACCTCCACAGTTGGAAATGGAGCTTTTACAGGTGGAAACGTCATCTCGACAGGCGGAAATGGCGTCTCGACACGTGCCGAAGGGGTTTTTGCACTTGCCGATGGACTCTCGACACGTGCCGACGAGGATTTTGTGTATGCTTTTGCAGTCTCAACACGTGCGGACGAGCTTTTAGCATGTGCGGACGGCTTCTCGACACGTGCGAGTGAGGTTTTTGCGGGTGCGGACGGGGTCTCTGCGGGTGCGGAGGGCGCGCGAGGGCGCCGCGGTCGTGCCTGGCCGCGTGGGCGTCTTCGGGGTGTTGCGGGTGGTCAGTGCGAGATGTACTCGTGGAGCAGTTGCAGCTCCGCGCCCTGCTCGCTGATTTCGACGCGCATGATGTCGCGCATCGAGAGCATGCCGATGAACTTGTCGCCGTCCACCACGGGCAGGTGGCGGCTGCCGACGCGCTCCATCCGCTCCAGAGCCTCGTGGGGCGTGTCGCCGCACTCGATGACGGCGCGCGGCTCGCTCATCACCTCGCGGATGGGCACGTCGGCGGGGTTGAGCTCGCGCACGACGACGCGGTTGAGCAGGTCACGCTCGGAGAAGATGCCGCACAGCTTCTCCTCGGCGTCGAGGACGCAGACGGCGCCTATCTTGCGGTCGGCCATGTACTGCGCGGCGTCGAGCGCCGTCGCCGTGTCGTTGACGAAGTAGGGTTCGCGGTCGCAGACCACGTGCCTGATGGTAATCATACGCCTCAACTCCCCCCTGCCGTTCGAGGTGCCAGAGCGCGCACATTATACCGGCACGCGCGCCGCCGTTAGAAGGTTTTTGCGCGGGGCGTAAGCACCAATTTTCCCATCCTCGCTACCCGCCCGCTACTCGAAGAGCGCCCCCTGCGCGGTGGGGCGGCGGAAGGTGCTCGGGCGCGCGGCGCGGGCGCGCGCCTCCTCTTCGTCGCGGTTGAAGCCGAGGCGCGCGCAGTGGACGCGGAAGCTCTGCTCGATGACCTGCCAGTAGGCGCCGTGCCCCTTCATGCGCTCGCCGAACTCGGCGACGTTGAGGCGCCCGCCGCGCACCTCGCGCTGGCGCGAGAGCACCCGCTCGGCCTTCGTCGGCAGACGCTCGCGGAGCCGCTGCTCGAAGTAGGGCGCGACGCTGCCGGGCAGGCGCAGGAGGTTGATGAAGGCGGTGCGGGCGCCCGCCTCCTTCGCGCGCTTGAGCAGCTCGGGGATGTGCGGGTCGCTCAGGCCCGGGACGACCGGCGCGATGGCGAGCCCGACGGGGACGCCCGCCTCGGCCAGCTCCGCCATCGCGCGGAAGCGCGCCGCCGGCAGCGGCGCCGTCGGCTCTAGGGCCTTCGCCGTCTCGTCGTCGGCGAACGGGATGGAGAAGTAGACGCTCGCGGCCGCCTCGCGCGCCAGCGCCGAGAGCAGGTCCTTGTCGCGCCGCACGAGCGCCGACTTGGTGACGACGCCGACCGGGTTGCGGAATTCGAGGCAGACTTCGAGGCAGCGGCGCGTCAGCCCGTAGTTGAACTCCAGCGGGATGTAAGGGTCGGAGGTGAAGGAGAAGACGACTGTCTGCCCGCGCCACGAGGGGAGCATGAACTCCCGGCGCAGAAGCTCGGGCGCGCGCACCTTCGCGACGATCTTGGTCTCGAAGTCGGTGCCGGCGCCGAAGCCGAGGTACTCGTGCGTCGGGCGGCTGAAGCAGTAGCTGCACGCGTGCGTGCAGCCGCGGTAGCAGTTGACCGAGTAGTCGAAGCCGACGTCCGGGCTCTTGTTGTGCGTGCTGATGCTGCGCGTCTCGGTCTCCTCGAAGACCTCGACGCGCGCGTCGGGCGGCTCGCCGATCCACTCGACGCTGGTCGAGAGCCAGGGGTTCGGCGGATTCTCAACGTGGCGCATGAACGCTCCCTCGCGGCGCCGCTCGCGCCGCCGTTTCCGGCCTGACTGTTTAGCTTAGACGCGCCGCCCGGGAGCGTTCGCGGCGCGTGTCCGAAGCAAGGAGAAAGTCTGCGGCTATTTTACCGGCGCGCGCTTCAATCCCACAAGCCGCCCTCGCCCGGCCCGGCCGCCGCCTCGGCGCCGCCCTCGTCCCACGCGACGAAGAAGAGGCGGTAGCGGTCGGGGTCTTCGAGCGTCACGAAGCGGCCGCCCCAGCCCTCGTCCGAAGGGGGCTCCACGTCGAGGCCGCCCGCGCGGGCGAAGTCATAGAACTCGTCCACGTCGCCGACCGTGAGGAAGAAGTGGACGCCGCGCCCGCGCCGCGCCATCGCCAGCGGCACCTGCGCCAGCATCAGGCGCAAAGCCCCCGCGCGCAGCGTCGCCATCGGCGGTTCGGCCTCGGGCTCGTGCGACACGAGGTCGAACCCGAGGCCGCCGCGGTAGAAGTCGAGCGACTCTTCGAGGCTGTTGACTTCGAGGAACAGCAGTTCCAGACCTTTGACGCGCATCGAGATTCAGACCGCCCTCAGCAGGAGGTAGAAGCCGTAGCCGCCGCCGAGCACGCACGACCAGAAGAAGAGCTCCTGCGCCCAGACGAGGCGCCGCACGGGGTGGCGCGGCCCGACGCGCTCGCGCGCGAACGTGAGCGCGCCGTGCGCCATCAGCACCCCGAAGGCCACGACCCCGAAGCCGAGCAGCGCGAGCGGCCAGAGGAAGACGACGTAATGCGCCTTGACGAGCAGCATCAGCACGAGCCCGGCGAAGAGGCAGAGCAGCGCGCCGACGATGCGCCCGCTCAAGGGGTCGGCCTTCGCGCCGGGCGAGACGACGTGCCTGTGCCCGGCGTAGGCGGCGCGGGCGCCGGCGCGCGCCGCCTCGCGCCCGCGCCGCGCGTCGTAGTCGCGCCGGGCCTCCCGGTCGCCGAGGACGCGCCACGCCTCGTTGAGCGCCTTCATCTCCTCCTCGTCGCCGCCGCGGTCGGGGTGGTGGCGGCGCGCGAGCCGCTTGTAGCGGCGCTCTATCTCCTCGCGCGCCTCGTCGCGCGCCGCGCCCAGCGTCGAATAATGATCCCTCTCGTCGCGCCCCGCGCCGCCCATCCGCCTCCACCGCCCGCCAAAGCGTCTTAAAGCTCCCCGATAGTAAACCGGCCGCCGCCGCCCGTCCACACTTACGCCCGTGTGCTAAGCTTTCCGGCGGGAGGGTGTATGGCGCTGAGTTTCGCGGCGGGCGACGACCTGGTCTTCCAGATGGAGAGCGGCTTCGGGCTGATGCGTGTCCTCGGGTCGGAGGGCGAGGGGCGCGACGCCGTGTGGCACGTGCGCGTCTACTACGAGTTCTACCCGGACGTGGAGGCGGCGGAGGCGGCGCTCGCGTCGGGGCGCGCGCTCGACGTGCGTGAGCCGCACCTCGCGCTCACCGAGCACGCCTTCGAGAAGACGCCCGCCGCGCGTCTCGCCAACCGCCCCGTCTCGGAGGAGGAGACGGGGGCGCTCGCGCGGTGGCGGCGGGAGGGCGGCGCGGTCCACGACCGCTCGCTGCTCCTCATGCTCGGGATGCGCTGAGGGCGCCCGCGGCTCACCGGCGCGAGATGGTCATCCCCCGCCGCGCGCGCCCGAGCAGTTCTTTCGAAACGGACTCCCAGCGCCCCGCCGCCTTCCCCCCCTCGTTCAGGTCGGCCGCCGTCAGCCCCGTCCCCTCAAGGTCTTCGAGGTAGATGACCATCAGCTCGCTCCGGTTCGAGGCGTCCGTCATGTGGACGAGCCTCAGCCAGAGCGCCTCGTTCGACGCGAGCCGGTAGCCCTTCGCGTCGAGGAAGGCGCGCGCGTGGTCGCCGTCGGAGATTTTGTTCGCCGGCCGCGCGGCGAGGTCCCCGTCGGGCGCGGGAATTTGCCGCGCCTGCGAGTCGGCGAAGAAGTCGAGCCCGCCGAGGTTGACGATTGTTTTCGACTGGTAGTTGTACTTGTGCGTGTTGCTCGGCAGGTAGCCCTCGAACTGCACCCAGTAGAGGCGGCGGACGCGCCCGCGCGCGTCGGCGTCCACGAAGAAGTGCTGCTCGGCGTTGGCGACGTCGTAGAGGACGAAGCTCTGGCCGCCCGCGTACTTGAACCCGCGGCCGAAGCGCATGCGCACGCGCGGCGCCGCGTCCGAGGTGAGCGTGAGCCCCCTCACCTTCCTCGCCAAAGGCGGCGCCTGCGCGGCCGGCGCCTGCGCCCGACCCGCGCCGCGGCCGGGCCACGCGGCAGCCGCCTGCGCGAAGGACGCGAGCAAGACGCACGACAGAATCACCCTCTTCATCGGCGAAACCCTCCTCCCAAACCTTTCCCCGACATACGAAGCGCGCGGCACGCCCGTTCCGCCGTCTGCCCGCGGCCCGAGCCTCAGGGCTGGCCGAAGCGGCCGCGGTACTCGGCCGACGAGATGAAGGCTTTGACCATCTCGGCCGCGATGTAGTCGCCGCCGAACTGGCTGAGCTTGAAGAGCCAGAAGTTGAAGCCGCCGAGGTTGTCGTCCGGCGGGTCGTCCGGGTTGCGGCGCAGGTAGCCGAAGTATTGCATCAGCACGAACGCGCGGTCGAACTGCTGCCGCTTGAAGGCCGCGTTGTCGGCGACTTCGAGCAGCACGTGCGCGCGCGTCTTCGCGCCGGAGTCGAGCGCGGCGACGAGCGCGGCGCGCTCGGCGGCCGTCGGCGTCAGCTGCGCGCGTTCGAGGAGGCGGTTGACGTAGTTCACGTTCGAGAGGCCGTCGAAGGCGCTCCTGACGTCGGGGCGCGCGACCCACGCGTCGAGGAAAGCCTGACGTTTTGCCGCGAGCTGGCCCCGCCAGTCGCCCTGCCCCACCACGACGCCCCGCCCCACCTCCTGCACGTCGCGGATGAACTCCGCGTACCGCGGCTCCCGCGCCAGCGACAGCCAGTAGAGGCGGTAGACGAGGTAGCCCGTCTCCTGAAATTCGATTGACAGGAAGAAGGCCGCCGAGACGTTAATCCGCTTCACCTCGCGGCACTGCGCGTTGGCGCCGCAAGACTCTATCTCGTTCGTCCAGAAGGCGAGGCCCGCGGCGTCCGGCTCGCGCGAGAGGAAGTCGCGGTAATGCTGGCGGACGAAGAAGTCCGACGAGTCTATGGGGTTCGACGCGGGCGGCGTCTGGTCATCGTCGAGGATGGTGAACGCGAGGGTCGCGGCGGGCGCGTTCAGCGCGGCGGGGCCGGTCGGATTCGAGAGGACGACGTTGAAGCCCTCGGCCGGCTCGGCCAGCCCGTCGTCGGTGACGAACACGTCGAAAGACTTCCGCGTCTCGCCCGCGGCGAAGCGGAGCGTGCCGCGCGCCGTCGTGTAGTCGGAGCGCTCGGAGGCCGTGCCGTCCGCGGTCGCGTAATCGACGGTCGCCGCGGTCGAGGCGTCGCCCAGCCGCAGCACGTCGACCGTCCTGACGCGCGAGCCCTCGGGAATCTCCCTCTGCGCCGCGTCGAGCTGGAAGACCGAAGCCTCGTCGGCGGCGCCGAACTGCCCGCGTATCTCGCCGGCGGGGAAGTTCGCGCTGTGCACGTTGACGTAGAAGAGTCCGGCGCGCAGGTCGGCCACCTGCTGCGGCGTGAGCGTGATTTGAAAGTCGTTGAAGTTGCCGGGGGGCAAGTCGAAGGCGGGCTGCGCGGCCTGCCCTGCGGGCGCGGGGCCGTGGATGTGCGCGGCCGTCTGCGCCGAGGTGAGGTCGCGGAAGCTCAGGGAGACGCGCGCCGTCGTCTCGTCCCTGTCGAGCAGGAGCGTGGCCGCGCCGCGCGCGGGGGTCGCGTGGGCGGGCGTCTCCTGCGCGCCGTCGAGGTTGGCGACGAAGAGCTGCGGGCGCGCGAAGACCTCGTAGACCGCGCCGTTCGAGAGAGAGACGACGTAGAGGTTCCCGCCGAAGGGGTCCGTGCGGATGTCGGTCGTGACGCCGAAGTCGCGCCCGACGACGAGGCTCTCGCTCTCCGAGAGGTCGAACTTGTCGGCGTTGTCGGCGACCTTGTCGGCGAGGCGCGAGTCGTTGACGGCGAGCTGCCTGCGGTCGGCCGTCAGCTTGAAGCGCATGAGGTAGCCGCCGAGGAGCGTCGTGCGCGACGCGCCGACGAAGAGGTCGCCGCCGTACTGCCGGCCGAGCCCCGCGCCCGCGAAGCCGACGGGCGAGGGCGCGACGGCGTACTTCCAGCTGAACTCCGGCTCGGTGTACTTCGAGCCGGGCAGCTGGTAGAGGCGGGCGAGCGCCTCGGCCGGCGTGTCGGCGATGTTCGAGGGCGGCCAGCGGTTCTGCTGGAGGCTGTTGCCGCGCGCCACCTCGATGGCCTTGAACTCGGCGACGCGCGAGGACGGCCCCATCAACTGCACCCAGCCGCCGTTGAAGCCCGGCTCGACGCGGTTGATTTCGTCGAAGGCGTCGTCGCCGTTCTCCTGCGTCCAGAGGTGACCGCCCGCGGGGTCGAAGTCCATCCCGAAGCCGTTGCGCACGCCGTAGGCGAAGGTGCGCCTGATGTTCTCCGTGACGGGGGTGGTCTGCACCGTCGGGATTTGGGCGTAAGGGTTGTCGTTCGGCGTCGTGCCGTCGTCGTTGAGGCGGAGGATGACGCCGGTGAAGTGGGCGTTGTCGGGCTCGGGGCCGCCGAACTGGTCGTCGGGCGTCGGGGGCGAGGACGGGCAGACAATCGTCGGGCCGCACGGGAGGTTCTGCATGAAGCCGCGGCGGCCGTTGTCGCCGACCATCACGTAGAGCTTGCCGTCGGGGCCGAAGCGGAGGACGCCGCCGTTGTGGTTGCCGCGCGAGGGCTGGCCCGCGTCGGTCTGGAGCGAGCGCAGGCGTACCAGCGTGCGGTCGAAGCTGAGCGACGAGCCGTTCCACACGAAGCGGTCAACGCGGTTGCCGAGCAGCGGCACGTCGTCCACGGCGGAGGTGTCGGCGCCGGTCGCGCTCTCCGTCCAGTAGAGGTAGACGAAGCCGTTGGCGGCGAAGCCCGGGTGGAGCGCGACGCCGAGCAGCCCGCGCTCGGAGGCGCTGTTGACTGCGAGGTCGAGCACCGCGCCGAGCCGGGCGCCGTCCTTCACGCGCACGACGCGCCCCGTCGCCCTCTCAAGGACGAAGAAGTCGTTCGGGCCGACGAAGACCAGCGAGGTCGGTTGGTCGAGCCCGGCGGCGACGGCGCGGACGCCGAGGCCGGGGACGGTCATCGAGGGGCCGGCCGCCTGCGGCGCGACGGGGAGCGCCACGACGATTCGGTTGTTCGACGGGAACGGGTCGTGCTGATTCGAGGTGACGGTCGTCGTCGTGCTGAGGATGCCCTGCGTCGGCGTGCGGACGGTGAAGTCCACGGGGACGCTCTGCCCCGCCGCGAGGGTGGAGAGGCGGCAGTCGTAGGCGACGAACGTCCCGGCCGGAATCATCTGGCAACGGTCGCCGCCCGCGCCCTCAATCAGGCTTGAGAAGTTCGTCGGCAGCAGCACGACGAGCCAGACGGAGTCGGCCGCCGCCGGGCCGTTGTTGGTGACGTTGATGCTGTAGCGGATGTCGGCGTTCGTCTGTGCGGGGTTGGGCGAGACGGTCTGCGTCAGCGCGAGGTCGGCGTCGCCCGGCGCGACGACGTTGAGGGTCGCCTGCGCCGCGCGCGTGAGCAGGCCGCCGGTCGCGGTGAGGTTGAGGGCGCTCGCGCCCGCCGGCGTCTGGCCCGTGGTCGTGACGGTGAGCACGGAGGTCTTCGGGGACGAGTCGTTGACGTTGACGGACGCGGGCTGGAAGGCGGCGGTGGCGCCGGCCGGGAGCCCGGTCACGCCGAGGTCGACGGTGCCGTTGAAGCCCGCGAGCGGCGTGACCGTGACGTCGTAGGAGGCCGACGCGCCGCGGACGACGGTGCGCGCGGAGGGCGTGACCGTCAGGCGGAAGTCGGGCGCGGGCGCCTGAAAGTTCGAGGTGGCGAAGGTGAAGTAGATGTTGTCGCCCGAGCTGTTGCCGTCGCCGTTGGCCTGGTTGCCGGCGACGTGGAAGGTGACGGGGCCGACGTCTTCGGCCGGCGCCGTCCAGCGGAACGTCCACGACGCGCCGCCCTGCTGCCCCGGGAAAGTCCCCTTCGTGGTGTGCTCGACGTACTCGCGCGCGGGGAACGGGCCTTCGCCGCCGATGACGCGCGTCAGGTCGTCGGCGGGCGCGAACGAGCCGGCGCGCTCGTCCGCCCCGTCGAGCGCGGTCAGCTCGAAGCCCCAGCGGACGCGCGTCTGGTCGGCCGTCGTGTGCGTGACGGTGACGTCGTAGGTCTGCCCCGGCGTGTAGGTCTGCGGGACGCCCAGCGCGAGCGTGCCGGAACTCTGCGCGGGCGTCGTGTGGCAGTCCGCGCAGTCGAGTTCGCCCGGCGCGTGCGTGAAGCCGGCGGGCGGGCCGGCCGAGTAGGCGCGCGCGTGCGGGTTGGCGGCGTTGTCCGTCAGGAGCAGCGCGCCCGCGAAGGCCGCGAAGACGAGGAGCGCGAGGAGTTTGAGCTTGACCATTTCGGCAACGCCGCGGGGCCGGGATTCGAGGGCTTACCTTTCGCCCCCTGTAGCTGTAGACGCCCCTCAGGACATGAAACCCATGTTCGCCGTGGGGAAGCGGTCGAGCAGCGGGAAGACCGCGGGGAAGTCCGACGGCGGGAGGCCGTACCAGTTGGCGAGCGTGGCGGCGAACTGCTCGACGGAGGTGGTCGGAATCCAGCGGCCGCGGGTGTCGGTGTCGTCCGGCCCGCCGAGCGCGAGCGTCGGGAACGTGCCGTAGAAGTCGCCGCCGCGCACCGCGCCGCCGAGCACGAGCTGGTGGTTGCCCCACGCGTGGTCGGAGCCGACCACGCTGCCCGAGCCCGCCGGCTGGAGCGTCCGGCCGAAGTCGGAGAGCGTGAACGCCGTCACCTCCTGCGTCACGTCCGAGCCGATGTAGAAGCCGCTCGCGGGGTTCCCTATCTCGTTCTTGAGCAGGCTGTAGAAGGCGTTGAGCGCCTGGCTCAACTGGAGCAGGAGGTTGTCCTGCGTGTTGCCCGCCGCCCCGCGCTGGTTCGTGTGCGTGTCGTAGCCGCCGGCCTGCACGAAGAAGATTTGCCGCTTCATCCCGAACGTGCCGCGCTCGGCGATGACGCGGCCGACCTGGAGGAGCTGCCGGCCCAGGGAGGTGGCGGGGAAGACGGTGGCGAAATTTTTGAAGGCGACGCCCGAGAGCTGCGCGCTCGTCTGCAAGGCGCTGGCGCGCGTGTCGGCGGCGGCGCGGACGAGGCGGTTCGAGAGGTCGGCGGCCCGAATCTGGTCGAAGGCGGCGCGGCGCGAGTTGATGTCGGAGGTCGCCCCCGTCATGTTGAGCGTGAGCAGGTTGGCGAGCGAGGAGGAGGCGTCGGCGATGGCGAGCTGCCGCGTCGAGCTGCCCGTCAGGAAGGTGCTGACGCCCGCGATGGAGACCGAGTGCGAGAAGGTCGAGGGGCTGTTGACGGCCGCCATGCGGTCGGCCATGCGCCCGCCCCAGCCCGTCTGGCTCACCGAGTCGGCGACGGAAGTCTGCCAGAGCGCGACCTGGTCGGAGTGCGAGAAGAGCTGGAGCGGCTTGCGGCCCGTGTTGCCGCGGTAGGAGGCGCGCGTCAGCGGCTCGACGAGCGGGCCGGTGTTGCAGACGACGGCGAGCTTGCCCTGGTCGAAGAGGCCCTTCATCTCGGGCATGTTCGGGTGGAGGCCGAACGGGCGGCCGAGGCTCGGCGGGTTGACGGGCAGCAGGCTCGCCTGCGGGATGGCGAGGCCGGCGGCGGCGCGCCCGCTCGCCGTGGCGTAGTCCGCGTAGCCCGCGTCGAGCGGGACGACCATGTTGTTGCCGTCGTTGCCCCCCGAGAGGAAGACGCAGACGAGCGCGCGGTAGCCGGAGGCGGACTGCGCGTAGGCGTCCATCAGGCCGAAGCTCTCGACGGTCGAGGCGAGCGCCGCGCCGCCCAGGGCGCACGCGGCCGTGCGGAGGAAGTCTCTGCGTGTGTGTGGCATCTGTCGTTTCACCTCTGCACGTCGTAGTGCGGCGAAGTCAGGACGAGGTAGGCGGCCGCCTGCGAGCGCTTGCGCAGGACGAGCGGGTCGCTCGGGGAGATGGCCTTCACCGCCGCCTTGACCGCCTCGCGCACCTGCGGGGACATCGTGCCGTGGAGCAGCAGCGAGTCCATGTAGTTGACGAGGCCCGCGGCCTGCTCGTCCGTCATGGGCTGGCCCGCCACGCCCGCCAGCGCGTCGGGCGCCTCCCACGTCATGCGCGTCCCCACGGGGTTGTTCGGGCCGGTCGGGATGCCGGTGTAGATGAGCGTGTTGACGAGGTTGGCCCGCCGGATGGTCGTCGTGGTGTAGAGAATCTGGAAGGCCGGCCCCGCCGTCTTCGTCCCCGGCACCTCGTAGTCGGGCGAGTAGTAGCTGAAGACGGTGGCGGGCTGGAAGAGCGGCTGGTCGAGCGACAGGGGCATGTCGCCGCTCCGGTTGAAGGAGCCGAGCACGCCGTCGCTCACCGAGTTGAAGGCGCGCAGGACGTTCGTGATGTACTGCACCGGCTCGCGCAGGCGGCCGTAGTCCGAGGCGGTCTTCACGTCGCCGCGCGCCTCCGGGTCCAGCAGGACGGCGCGCACGACGGCCCTCATGTTCCCGCGCGCCGAGCCGCAGCCGCCCTCGGGGTAGAGCCCCTGGCAGTCGTTGTTGAAGACGGCGGCGACGCGGCCGACGTAGGAGGGCGAGGGGTTGCTCGTGACGAGGTGCTGGATGAGCTGCTTCGAGACGAAGGGGCCGACGTTCGGGTGGTTGAAGATGACGTCGAGCGCGGCGTTCAGCTCCTCCCGCGCGCACTGTGCGTTGGTCGGGTTCGTGTTGTTGTTCGCGCCGGGACAGCCCGGGAGGCTCCTCCCGAAGAGCGTCTTGGGGCCTGTGTCGTGGGTCGTGCCGCCGCGCGGCTCCATCGGGTCGCGGAAGTTGAGGGCGCCCGCGGGCGGGCTGCCGACCTGGAGGCCGGTGGCGAAGCGCCAGCCGGTGAAGACGCGCGTGAACTCGTTGACCGTCGCCTGCGTGTAGGTCGGGACGGGCAGCCCCTGGGCGTCGAGCACGGGCGTCCCGTCGGCCTTGAGCTGGTTGACGCCGACCGAGAAGAGCTGGAGGATTTCGCGCGCGAAGTTCTCGTTCGGGTTCGTCGCCGTCGACTGGTTCATGTTGAGGTACTCGCCCATCGCGGGGTTGACCGTGGCCATGCCGAGCATCGTGCGGAAGTTGTTGAAGGCGCCGCGGTCGAGTGCCTGTAGGTACGGCGTCATCTGGAACCCGAACGGGATGTCCACGTTCGAGACGACGAAAATCTGGTGGAGCGCGAAGGCGACGCGCTGGCGGAGCTGGGTGTCGCGGCGCGTCAACCCCTGCGGGTCGGCGGCGTCGGCCGCGGCGAGCGCGTTCTTGAAGAACTGCACCTGCACGGGGTAGATGCGGTACTTGTCGCGCAGGCAGTTGGCCTGGACGTAGGTCGGGTCGGACGGCCGCGTCGCCGGGCAGCCGGCTTCGAGGTTGGCGTCGTCGGGCATGAATTCGAGGTCGGCGAAGTTCGAGTCCTTGGCCGGGTTGAGCGGCACCGCGTTCAACTGCTCGTCGACGAAGGCGCGCAGGCCCATCTGCCGGACGCGCGCGACCTCGGCGACGGTCGGCCCCCACGTCGCCTGTTCGAGCAGGCGCGTCGCGTCGGCGGCCGAAGCCTCGCCGGGGCCGTAAGCCTTCGGCGTCGGGTAGGGCGTCGGCGCGGGCGCGGCGGCGGGAGCGGGCGCGGCGAACTCGGTCGCGGCGTCGACCGCGGGCCCCGCCCCCGTCTGGCCGACGGCGATGCGCACGCGGTTCGAGGCGAGGCCGTGGAGGTTGACGCGGACGAGCACGTCGCCGAGCGCGTCGGTCATCGCCTCGTCGAGCCGGAGCGTGACGGCGTAGAGCCAGTCCTGCGACCCCTCGGCCCACTCCTGCCGGCCCGGGCTCCCCGCGACGGGCTGGAGTTGCACGTACTTCGGCCGCGTGACGCCCTCGACGCGGAGCGGGTAGACGCGCCCCGCGGCGTCCTGCGCGTCGGCCGTCAGGGGGATGGAGCAGTTGGCCGTCTGGTCGCGCCCGCACTCGCCGGGGAGCAGCGCGAGGTTCATCGCAAAGACCGTCACGCGCGTCTGCCGGTCGCGCGTGTTCGACTTGTCCGCGTTCCAGTTGTACGGCGAGACGACGGGGAAAGGCTCCGAGCGGAAGGTGACCGACTCGTAGGCGACGCCGCGCGTGGTGGCGCCCGTCCCCTCCGTGAGCAGCACGGGGCTGCCCGCCGGGGGCGCCTGCGCGGAGGCCGGGGGGACGCGCGCGAGCGCCAGCAGCAGCAGCAGGGCGCAGACTAAGAGACGGCGCGCGTAGGCGCGGGGGTTACTTTCGACTGTCATAGGGCTCCGCTCTGAAGGTCTATTCAGTTGTGGGGCTGGTGAACACGGTCGGGGCGGGCCGCGGCATCTCTGGCTCGCCCGTTTGCGGCGGGAAAACTATAACACGCCGCCGCGGGCGCCGACAAAAAACCCTCGCGCCGGCGCAAAGGCCGCGGGCGGCGTTCAGTCTTAAAAGGGACTGAACGCCGCCCGCGGCCTTTTCTGCTCGCTCTACGGGCGGCCGGCCCGCTCGGGCCCCGGCCTTACGCCCTTTTCACTCGCCGAGTTTTTCGTCCACGTCGTCCTCGTCGCCCTCGGCCTTGCCGGGCGTGCGGCCGGGGTCGCCCGTCGGGCGCTCCTTGTTACCGCCGGGCGCGGTCGTCGAGTCGTGCCCGATGAGCTGGTCGTCGTCGTCGTCTCTCTCGTCTGCCATCCGTGTCTCCTTTCAGACGCCCGCCGAGGCGCCGAGGCCCGAGTCGCCGCCGGCCGCGCCGCTCTCCATGAGCTGTTTGAAGCGTCCGAGGTCTTCGTCAATCTGCTGGTCGGGGTTCTCGCCGAAGAGGCGCGCGACCAGCGAGCCGAGCTTGCCGCCCGGCGGGTCGTACTTGAGCGAGACGCGGACGAGCGTCGAAGCGCCGCCCGGCGCCTCCTCGAAGCGCACGCTGCCGGCGCTGGCGACCTGCGAGCCTTCGAGCGTCCGCCACGCGATGAGCTCGCCCTCCTTCTCGTTGTAGACCTCGGCGTCCCACTCGACGGTCGTCCCGCCCGGCGCCTTCGCCACCCAGTGCGAGCGGTCGCCGCCCGAGACGGTCACCGATTCGAGGTGGTTCATGAAGCGCGGCAGGTTCTCGAAGTTGCGCCAGTAGCGGTACAGCTCCGCGGGCGGCCGGTTGATGAGGACGCTCTTCTCGACCTTCGTGCCGCGCTCGGCCGGGACCGAGACGTTCTCGCTGTTGCGCAGGGCGCCGCCCTCGGCCGTGTTGATGTTCATCGCCTCGTAGACGTTACAGTGGCCGGTCACGCCGCGCTGGACGAGCGCCGCGCCCACGAGCGCCAGCGCGATGCCGCCCAGGCTGCCGCGCGTCACGCCGAAAAGCGCCAGCGCGCCGCCGCCGATGGCGCACGCCCAGCGCTCGACCTCGCCGACGTTGGGCGTCAGGCCGGCGCGCGCGCCGCCCGCCGCGCCGCCCGTCAACTCCTGCGTGTCCACCCCGGCGGCAGTCAGTCTCTCTTCAATTGTTGCCATCTCGCCTTCTCCTCTTGAAACGTTTTCCGGACACCCCGCCGCCGGACAGACGCCGGCCTGTCCGGAAACGGCTCGTCAAAATTGCTCTACGAGGTGACTGATTCAAACGACGTGCCGGAAGGAGAAGCCCGGCCGCGCCGCCTTCTACGGTCGGACTCAGCTCGCGGCCGAGCGCGTGCGCCCGCGCGACGCGGCCGGCTCGCTCCCGCGCTCGCGCACGTAACGCTCCAGCGCCTCGTCGAGCGTCTTGAGCAGCACCCCGCGCTCGCTCCCCAGGGCGCTGTAGGCCGGGCGCGGCGCCAGGAGGCCGAGCTCCCGCGCCGTGCGCCCGACGACGAGGCCCGCGTCCAGGCCCGCGAGCCGCGCGGCGCGGCGCGCGAACTCCGCCCACGTCACCGCGCCCCCGTTGGCGAGGTGCCAGACGCCGCGCTCGCCGTCGATGAGGAGGTCGAGGCAGGCGTGCGCGAGTTCGGGGACGTAGGTCGGCGAGACGACCGAGTCGTCGGCCGCGTGAAACTCCTCGCCGCGCGAGAGCGCGCCGAGCGCCGCGTGGAGGAAGTTGTACTCGTCCCACGGCCCGAAGAAGGCGCTCGTGCGCACGACCAGCGCCGAAGGCCACGCCTCCAGCACCAGCCGCTCGGCCTCGGCCTTGCTCCGCCCGTAGACGCCCAGCGGCGCGACGGCGTCGCTCTCAAGGTAAGGCTCCGCGCGCCCGCGCCCGTCGAAGACGAGGTCGGACGAGAAGGTCACGAGCGGCACCCCGCGGCGCGCGCACGCCGCGGCGAGCACGCCCGCGCCCGTCGCGTTCTCGCGCCGGCACGCCGCCGCCTCGCGCTCCGCGTCGTCCACGCGCACGTACCCGGCCGCGTTGACGACGGCCCACGCGCCCGACTCCTCCAGCGCCCTCTCGACCGACCCGGCGTCGGCGATGTCCATCTCGCGCCGCGTGAGCAGGCGGAACGGCAGGGCGCGCGACTCGGCCACGCGCGCGAAGGCCGCGCCGAGCGTGCCCGTCGCGCCCGCAATCAGGAGCGGCCTCGCGGCCCCGCCCATCTTCGCGCCCTCCTTGAGCCCGCGGCGCGCGCGGCCGTGCGCGCGCGGGTAGAGCAGCCGGTCGAGGCGCCGCCACCAGCCCGGCGAGTCGAGCACGGGGTGGCTGTGGCCGCCCGTCCGCGCGAGGTCGCGCAGCATGCGCGCCGTCGCCGTGGGCCGCGGGCGCGGCGAGCGCACGTCGAAGGCGCCGGGCTCGTAGTGGCCGGCGTCGCGCGTGGCGAGGCTGTCCCAGTCGAACGAGCCGAACAGCGCCCAAGCCGTCACGGCGCGGACGTCGGCGCCCGCCGCGCGCGCCGCGCACGCCGCCGCCCAAAGCTCCGCGACCCAGCGCATCTGCTCGTCGCGCGTGCAGCCCATGTGCGCCTCGGTCAGGGCCAGCGGCAGGCCGTAGCGCGCCCAGGTCTCCAGCAGAATCTCGCGCGCGCCGCCGATGCCGCCGGCGCAGACGCGCACCGCCTCGACGTCCGCGTAGGCGTCGCGCCCGTTGCCGCCGTGCGTGTGCGGCGGGTAGCGCCCCAGCCGCTCGTCGAGGAAGCGCTCGCCCGTCACGTAGTAGTTGACGCCGACGACCGAGGGCGGGCAGGCGTTCTCAAGGAACCACTCCAGCTCCCCTTCGCCGACGCCCTCCCAGACGAGGTAGCCCCACATCGGATGCGCGCGCGTGACGCGCCCCGCGAGCAGGTCGTAGGTGAGCCAGCGGCGTTCGTTCTCGAACTCGGCCTGGTAGCCGAGCCGCTCGGTGGAGAAGCAGTAGCCCACGTCCTCCGTCTGGACGAGCCGCGCCGAAGGGTTCACGCCGCGCACCGCGCGCATGGCGAGCACGACGCCGCGGAGCTGCGTGAGGAGCGCGCGCGCGAACGTCCGCCCGTCGCGCCCGTGCGGGTACCAGTGGCCGTAGAGTCCGCTGAAGCGCGCCGTCGTCAAAGGCTCGTTGACCGGCGTGTAGTCTTCGACCCAGGGGTAACGCTCGGCAACGGCGCGGGCGTAGGCGGCGAGCTTCTCGGGAAAGTCGGTGTCGACGAGGGACGTGTGGCGCGGGCCGCTGCCGTGGTGCAGGAGGCCGACGACGGGGCGGATGCCGAGCTCCCTCAGCCTGCCGAGCCGGCCGTCGGGCCACGACCAGTCCGCGTCGCGCAGCTCGCCCGGCGCGGTGCGCTCCCAGAGGACGGGGTAGCGCGCGGCCCGGACGCCGAGCCACGCGAGCAGGTCGAGGTCTTCGGGCCGGCGCGCGTGCCCGCTGCGTTCGAGCTGGTCGTAGTAGTTGTCGCCGACGCGGCTGACCGTGCACTCGACGCCGGCCCAAAGCTCCGGCGCCGCGGCGTCGTGAGGCCAATGGCTCATGGTGCTGTCACTCCTAGCGGCGGCGCCGCTCAGGCTCTGTCACCGGCGATCTTCCTGAAGGTCGTCAGCGCCTGCGCCACCACCTGATCCATGTTGTAGTACTTGTAGGTGGCGAGGCGCCCGACGAAGTGGACGCCCTTCGTCGCGTCGGCCAGCGCCTTGTACTTCTGGTACAGCTCGGCGTTCTCGGGGCGCGGGACGGGGTAGTAAGGGTCGCCCTCGGCGCGCGGGTACTCGTAGACGACGGCCGTCTTCCGGTGCTCCTGGCCGGTCAGGTACTTGAACTCGGTGACGCGCGTGTAGAGGAAGTCGTTCGGGTAGTTGATGACCGGCGCGGGCTGGTGGACTTCCCTGTCGAGCGTCTCGTGCTTGAATTCGAGGGAGCGGTACGGGAGCTTGCCGAAGCGGAAGTCGAAGTACTCGTCCACCGGCCCCGTGAAGACCAGCTCGCGGTGCGGGACGATGCGCTCTATCTCGCGGTAGTCCACGTTGAGCATGACCTTGATGTTCGGGTGGTCGAGCATGTTCTCGAACATCCGCGTGTAGCCGTGCTTCGGCATCGCCTGGTAGGTGTCGGTGAAGTAGCGGTCGTCGCGGTTCGTCCGCGTCGGCACCCGCGCCGTCACCGACGCGTCCAGCTCCGAAGGGTCCAGGCCCCACTGCTTGCGCGTGTAGTTGCGGAAGAACTTCTCGTAGAGGTCGCGCCCGACCGTGGAGACGACCACGTCCTCCGACGTCCGCACGCGCTCGCGCTTCTCGGCCTTCGAGGCGAAGAAGCCCTCGACCTCGAAGGAGTTCAGCCGCAGCCCGTAGAGGCCGTTGATCGTGTCGAGGTTGATGGGGATGGGCAGCAGCATCCCGTCGACGCTGGCCAGCACGCGGTGCTGGTACTGGCGCCACTCGGTGAACTGCGAGAGGTGCTCGAAGACCTCGCGCGAGTTGGTGTGGAAGATGTGCGGGCCGTAGCGGTGAACCAGGAGCCCGTCGTCGTTGTAGTGGTCGTAGGCGTTGCCGCCGATGTGGTTGCGCCGGTCGATGACGAGCACCTTCTTGTCGGCGACCCGCGCCAGCCGCTCCGCGATGACGCTCCCGGCGAAGCCCGCGCCGACGATTAGAAAGTCGAACATCCCCACACCCTGCCTTTCCCTCTAAGCCTTGAAGTCACTTCCCCGCTTGAACCCCGGTCAAGCCTCAGTCGCCCGCGGCGGCGAAGGCGCCCGCCGGGCCGGCCGCGCGCGCCGCCCTCTGGCCCGCGCCCGCGCCCGCCCGCGCCGCGAGGCTGCGGCCGGCCACGCCCTCTATCAATTCCGTCATGCGCGCCCAAGTCCTGTCCCAAGTGTTCTGCACCAGCAGCGTGTCGACGCGCGCCAGCCAGTCGGCGTCCGCGCCGCCGGCCATCAACTCGTCGGCCGCCGCGGCGAACCCCTCGGCGTCGTCGGCGATGCGCACGAGCCCCAGCTCGCCGTAGGGGCGCACCACGTCTTTGATGGAGGTCGAGACGACGGGCTTGCCGGCCGCGAGGTACTCGGGCGTCTT
>DASVTS010000021.1:0-42908 GCA_036387455.1 Pyrinomonadaceae bacterium
GGGTGTTATGGGAGAGAAGGGGGGCCGCGCCCTCGTCATCAAACGCGTCCACGAGGTGGCGCGCGACGTGCGCGCCTTCGACGCGCTGCCGGAGGGCGCGGCGGACAGTCACGAGCTGACGTTCACGCCGGGTCAGGTGGCGCTGCTGGAGGTCGAGGGGGCGGGGCGCGCCTTCTTCGCCATCGCCAGCGCGCCCGAGGACGAGGAGCTGGAGTTCCTCGTCAAGCGCTCGGACGACCCGGCGAGCCGCGCGCTCTACGAGACGGCGCCGGGCGGGCGCGTCACCCTGGTGGAAATCGCCGGCCACGGCTTCGACCTCGCGGCGCAGGAGGGGCGCGACCTCGTCTTCGTGGCGATGGGGACGGGCGTGGCGCCGCTGCGCTCGGCGCTGCGCTCGGTGCTGCCGCGCGCCGAGCGGTTCGGCCAGATAGTCGTCCTCTACGGCGCGCGCACGCCCGAAGACTTCTGCTACGGCGACGAGGTGGAGGCGTGGAAGTCGGCGGGCGTCGAGCTGCGCCAGGTCATCTCGCGCCCCGACGGCTACGAGTGGTCGGGGCAGACCGGCTACGTCCAGTCGCTCCTCGACAACGTGCTGCCCTCGCTCTCCGACCCCGTCGCGCTCGTCTGCGGCTCGCGCGAGATGATCGCGCAGACGCGCGACCGCCTCCAGCAGATGGGCTTCGCGCCCGAGCGGATTCTGACCAACTACTGAGCCGGCGCCCCGCGGCGGACGAAAGGCGAAAGCCCCGCTCCCTTTTCGGGGGGTGGGGCTTTCGCGCGTTGGGGGATGCGGGGGAGACTTACTTCTGCTGGCCGTCGGCCTGCTTCTGGACGAGCTGTTCGAGGGCGGCGAGGCGGCGCTCCATCGCCGCGTTGTCGGCGCGCAGGTTGTCGACCTCGGCGCGCAGCGTCGTCACCTCGGCGGTCTTGCGCTGAAGCTCGGCGGTGCGCGCGTCGAGCGCCTTGACCGCCGCGAGCGAGACGCCGACCGCGTCCTGGACGCCGATGGCCTTGTCGCTCGTGCCGAGCCCGAAGGCCGCGTGGAAGTCTTCGGCCATCGGGCCGAGGTGGCGGCTGCCCGCGCCCTCGGAGATGTAGTTCCAGGTCGAGACCGGAACCTTGCGCAGCCGCGTGAGCACTTCCTCGCCGCTGACGAACGAGAAGTTCTCCTTCGTCGCGCGGCTCGAAGTGCAGTTGAAGACGCCGGAGCCGGCGGGCAGGTTGCAGCCCGTCGTGCCGCCGAGGTTCGTGCGGAAGCGGAAGCCGCCCGTGGCGCGCGCCGCGAACTCGTTGTTCGCCGTGTTGCGGAACGTGTCGGCGGTCTGCTGGGCCGAGCCGTCGGACCAGATGAACGTGCCCGTGAAGCCGTTGTTCGAGGCGAACTTGCCCATGGCCGTCGTGTGATCCTGGTCGGCCGTCACGTTGTAGCCGATGGCGACGGCCGCGAGGCCGCGGATGTTGAAGGTGTCGGGGTCGCACTTGCCGTTGATGAGCGGGCCGCCCGACTTGGCGTTGTTGCCTAAGGCAACGCCGTAGGTGTCGCACACGCGATTGCCCGCGCCCGCCGAGAAGCCCGCGGCGCCCTTCACCTGGTTGCCGCTGCCGAAGACGATGGACGACGTGCTCTCGGCCGAGTTCGTGTCGCCGAAGGCGAGCGCGTAGAGGCCGATGGCGGTCGAGTTCGAGCCGCCCGCCCACGAGAAGAAGCCGACGTTGTTGTCGTCCCACTCGTTGTCGGCGTAGCCGGAGCGGAAGGCGCCCTTGTACGAGTCCCACGAGGTGCGGTAGCCCTTGCCCTGCATCGGCGAGACGCCGATGCCGAGGTTGCCGGTGGCGACGAAGCTGCCGTTCTGGAAGACCTTGAACCACGCGGGCGTGTGGCCGCCGGGGCCGGAGCAGCAGGTCGAGCCGCCGCGCAGGTTAATCATCGGCGCCGTGCCGTTGGCGTCGCCCACCGAGAGCTGCTCGGCGCCGGGGACGAACTTGACGAAGTTGGCGTCCGTGTAAGCCTTGTTCGTCGCGTCGCCCGCGTTGACCGGGTTGCCGACGTTAGTGATGAGCGCGTTGTTGGCCGAGAGGCCCGCGCCGAAGACGTTCGCGCCCGACCAGGCGTTCGCGCCGTTCAGGCGCGCCATGTTGGCCGAGTGCCGGTTGTCGCCGATGACGCCCGTCGTCGCCGGGTCGTTGATGGCGGCGATGATGCTCGTGCCCGAGGGCGTCGAGCCGGCGCCGCCCGGGGCGGTCGTCATCTTCGAGCCGTCGGCGAAGATGATGCCGGAGTTCGCGCCGCTCACGCGCAGGTCGCCCGCCACCTCAAGCTTCGAGGCCGGGGCGGTCGTGCCGACGCCGACGTTGCCGCTGCGGGCGATGGTCAGCCGCGCGGCCGAGTCGAGACCCGGCTCGCTGTTGGTGTTCGCCGCCGTGCGGACGCGGAACTGGAGCCCGATCTGGTTGTTGCTCACGACCGACGAAATCCACTCCATGTTGTCGGTGAACTGCACCTGCGAGGTCGCGCCCGTGCCCGCGACGTAGCGGAGCTTGGCGCCGCCCGTGCCCGTGTTCCAGAAGCGCTGGAGGATGTCGCCGGAGTTGCCGCGCTGCATCTCGAAGAAGGGCTGCTGGCCCGGCGCGACGGTGCGCGAGCCGAAGAAGTTGAAGACGTTGCCTTCCGTGTCCTCAAGGAACGTCGAGTCGCCGAGCGTGCCGGTGCCGTCCGACCACTTCGCAATCTTGTTGGCCGTGCCCGTGCCGGCCGCGCTCGCGCCGGGCACGGTGTCCCCCGCGAGCGTGCCGAAGGAGGCGACGCCGCCCTTCACCTGCTTCGCGGACGTGAGCACCGACCCGTCGTCGAAGCGGATGCCGCCCCGCGCCCGGATGGTGCCCGCCACGTCGAGCGCCTCCTCCGGCGCACTCGTCCCGATGCCGACGCGCCCCTCGGGCGTCACCCGCATCTGCTCCGTCTCTTTACCCGAGAAGACGTCGCCGGTGCGGAAGGTGAGCGCGCCCGTGGTCGCGGTCACCTGACCGTCCGCCCCGTCGTGCGCCGTCACCGTCAGCGCGTCACTCTTCTTCACGCGCGCGGCGGACGCGGCCCCGTCCTGCGGGACGCCGGCCGCGTCGAGCGCCTGCGCGTAGGAAGCCTTCAACTCCGCCTCGCCCTCTTTGTTGAGCGCGGCGCGGCCGGCCTGAATCGTGACCGAGCTGAGCTTGCGGCTCTTGCCGCCCTGGAGGTCTTCGGCCGTCAACACGCACAGGTACGTGCCGTCGGCCAGCCCCTGCCCGTCCCAGTCGAGGATGCTGCCCGCGCGCGGGCCGGAGTCGAAAAGGCGCTCGCCCGCCGCCGTGTAGACTTCGAGGCGGACGCGGCGCGCCGGGCCGGGCGCGACGAAGCGCACGCCCGAGGCGGTCGAGGCGGCCGCGACGGGCGCGCCCACTTCCGCGCTCTGCCCCGCGGCGTTCTGGGCGGCGGCCGGCCCGGCCAGCAACAAGACAGACGTCAAGACAGACAAAGATTTACGTATGACGGACATAATGTATGAACCTCCGATGAATCCCTTCCTAGTGGGTCCCTTCCCCACAGCCGGGAAAAGCCGGCCACTCACATACGCGCAAAACCCGAACAAAGGGGATCAGGCCCGCGGGAGGCGCGGGCGCGGGCGTGAGGGATTTCGGGCGGGGCGGGCGCGGGCGGCCTTGCCTGAATGAATACTCATTCAGTATGATGGGGGCCGTCTCCGCCGGAGAAATCTCGGAAAGGTTCGGACTGAAACCCCCTATGCTTCGGATCGAAAAGGCCGCCGTCCTCGGCGCGGGCACGATGGGCGCGCAGATCGCCGCACACCTCGCCAACGCGGGCATTCCCACGCTCCTCCTCGACATCGCGCCGCAGGAGTTGACGCCCGAGGAGCAGGCGCGCGGGCTCGACCTGAAATCCAAAGAGGTGCGCGACCGCGTGGCGCGCGCCGGGCTGGAGGCGGCGAAGAAGGCGAAGCCCGCCGCGTTCTTCACGCCCGAGGCGGCTGCGCTCGTCTCCACGGGCAACTTCGACGACGACCTGCCGCGCATCAAGGACTGCGACATCGTCATCGAGGCCGTCGTCGAGAGGCTCGACATCAAGCGGGGCCTCTTCGAGCGCGTGGAGAAGTTCCGCAAGCCCGGCTCGGTCGTCGCCTCGAACACGAGCGGCATCCCCATCCGCCAGATCGCCGAGGGCTTTTCCGAGGACTTCCGCGCGCACTTCCTCGGCACGCACTTCTTCAACCCGCCGCGCTACCTCCACCTCGTCGAGCTGATTCGCACCGAGTGGACGAAGCCCGAAGTCTCGTGCTCCGTCTACGGCTTCCTGGACAGGAGGCTCGGCAAGGGCGTCGTGGTGGCGAAAGACCGCCCGAACTTCATCGCCAACCGCATCGGCACCTACGGCGCGCTCGTCACCCTGAGGGCGCTGGCCGAGGACGGCTACACCATCGAAGAGGTGGACAAGATTACGGGGCCGGCGCTGGGGCGCCCGAAGTCGGCCACCTTCCGCACGTTCGACATCGTCGGCCTCGACGTCCTCACGCACGTCGCGCGCAACCTCTACGAGGCCGTGCCCGACGACGAAGACCGCGAGACCTACCGGCTCCCCGAGTTCGTCGAGCAGATGGTCGGCCGGGGCATCCTCGGCGACAAGACGAAGGGCGGCTTCTACCAGATGCGCAAGGGCGAGGGCGGGGCGAAAGACCTCTGGACGCTCGACGTCGCCACGCTCGAATACCGGCCGCAGCAGAAGGCGAAGCTGCCCTCGCTCGACGCGGCGAAGAACATCGAGGACACGCGCGCCCGCGTCAAATCCCTGTTCTGGGGCAAGGACCGCGTGGCCGCCTTTCTGTGGGAGACCTCGTCGCGCGTCTTCGCCTACGCCGCGAACCGCATCCCCGAGATCGCCGACACGGTGGTCGAGGTGGACCGCGCGATGAAGTGGGGCTTCGGGTGGGAGCTGGGCGTCTTCGAGGCGTGGGACGCCGTCGGCGTCGAGAAGGTGGCGGCGAAACTGAAGGAGGAGGGGAGAGAAGTCCCGGCGAACGTCCGGCGGATGCTCGACGCGGGCGCGACCTCCTTCTACAAGACCGAGGGCGGGCGGGAGTTCTACTTCGACTTCGCCGCGGGCGAGTACAGGCCGGTGGCCGAGACGCCGGGCGTCGTCGTGCTGAAGTCTTTGAAAGACCGGACGGGCGTCATCAAGCGGAACGCGGGCGCCTCGCTCCTCGACCTCGGCGACGGCGTGGCGTGCCTGGAGTTCCACTCGAAGATGAACTCCATCGGCGGCGACACGCTCCAGATGTTGAAGGCGGCGCTGGCGGAAGTCGAGAAGAATTTCGCCGGCCTCGTCGTCGCCAACCAGGGGCAGAACTTCTCGGTCGGCGCGAACCTGATGCTCGTCCTGCTCGGCGCGCAGGAGGAGGACTGGGACGAGATAGACCTCGGCGTGCGCGCCTTCCAGCAGGCGACGATGTCTCTGCGCTACTCGCCGAAGCCCGTGGTCGTCGCGCCGCACCAGATGACGTTCGGCGGCGGGTGCGAGATGACTCTGCACGCCGACCGCGCGCGCGCCGCGGCCGAGACCTACATCGGGCTGGTCGAGGTCGGCGTCGGGCTCATCCCCGCGGGCGGCGGGACGAAGGAGATGGCCGTGCGCGCGCTCGACTCCATCCCTTCGGGGCTGAAGGAGGCCGACCCGTTCCCCTTCGTCCGGCGCGCGTTCGAGACCGTTGCGACGGCGAAGGTGGCGACCTCGGCGGCCGAGGCGAAGGCGCTCGGGTTCCTGCGCGAGGAGGACGCCTACTCGATGAACGCCGACCGGCTCGTCGCCGACGCCAAGCAGGACGTGCTGGCGCTCGCCAACGCGGGTTACGCGCAGCCGCGGCCGCGCGCCGACGTGCTCGCGCTCGGCAACTCCGCGCTCTCGACCCTCAAGCTCGGCATCCACCAGTTGAGGCGCGGCGGCTTCATCTCCGACTACGACGCCGTCATCGGCGAGAAGCTGGCGCGGGTGCTGACGGGCGGCGACCTCAACCACGAGACGCGCGTCTCCGAGCAGTACCTTCTGGACCTGGAGCGCGAGGCGTTCCTCTCGCTGTGCGGCCGGCGCGAGACGCAGGAGCGCATCGCGCACATGCTGAAGACCGGCAAGCCCCTCCGCAATTAAAGGAGCGTGCGATGAGCGTTGACGGGAACCGGGGCGAGGTGGAAGGGCTCGCCCGCGAGCTGGAGGCGGTGGGCCGGGAGGCGCGCGAGGTCTTCGGCGGCCTCTCGGCGGCGCAGCTCAACTGGAAGCCCTCGGCCGAGCGTTGGAGCGTCGGCCAGTGCTTCGACCACCTGATTACGACCAACCGCACCTTCTTCCCCGACATGGAGCGGGTCGCGGCCGGGGAGTACAGGGGCAGCCTCTGGGCGCGCGTCTCGCCGCTCTCGGGCTTCTTCGGGCGGTACATCCTCGACGCGCTCGACCCGTCGAAGGGGAAGAAGATTAAGGCGCCCCGCGCCTTCCTCCCGGCGACGAGCGGCGTGGCCGGGGACGTCATCGCGCGGTTCGTGGAGAACCTGTCGGAGGTCTCCTCCCGCATGCGCGCGACCGGGGGCGCGGACCTCCGCCGCACCGTCATCACGTCGCCCGCGATGGGGCTCGTCACCTACAGCCTGCACGACGCCTACCGCATCTTCGTCGCGCACGCGCGCAGCCACTTCGAGCAGGCGCGGAGGGTGACCGAGGCCGAGGGCTTCCCGAAAGGTTGATTCGAAATCTGAAATTATTTTATGGACTACCCAGTCACGCCGGCCGTGAGGCTTTTGCGAGAGAAGAAGGTGGAGTTCGGGTCGCACCTCTACGACTACGTCGAGCGCGGCGGGACGCGCCACTCGGCCGAGGCGCTGGGCGTGGACGAGCACGCGGTCGTCAAGACGCTGGTGATGGAGGCCGAGGGGCACAGGCCCTTCCTCGTCCTGATGCACGGCGACCGCGAGGTCTCGACCAAGCAGCTCGCGCGACACATGGGCGCCAAGAGCGTCCACCCGTGCGACTTCGCGGAGGCGCAGAAGCACACCGGCTACCTCGTCGGCGGCACGAGCCCCTTCGGCACGCGCACGCGGCTGCACGTCTACGCCGAGCGGACGATTTTCGGGCTGCCCCTGATTTACATCAACGGCGGCAAGCGCGGCTTCCTCGTCTCGATAGACCCTCAGGTCCTGAAGGACGTCCTGCACGCCGAGGAGGTGGAGGTCGCCATCGAGTAGGGCGGTCGGGTCGCCCCGGAGGGTCGGCTTTAACAAGAGGTTATTCATGAGAGAAGCAGTCATCGTTTCCGCCGTGCGCACGGCGGTCGGGAAGGCCCCGAAGGGGACGCTGAAGAACACGCGGCCGGACGAGATGGGCGCGGCCGTCATCGAGGAGGCCGTGCGCCGCGCCGGGGGCTTAGAGAAGTCCGAGGTCGAAGACGTCATCATGGGGTGCGCGATGCCCGAGGCCGAGCAGGGCATGAACGTCGCGCGCGCGGCCTCCGTCCGCGCCGGGCTCCCCGTGGAGACTTCGGCGATGACGATCAACCGCTTCTGCTCCTCCGGCCTCCAGTCCATCGCCATCGCGGCCGACCGCATCCGGGCGGGCGGCGCCGACGTCATCGTCGCCGGGGGTTTGGAGACGATGTCGCTCATCCCGATGGGCGGGCACATCATCCGGCCCAACCCGTACCTCGTCGAGCACTACCCGGACTTCTACCTCAACATGGGGCTGGCGACCGAGAACGTCGCGCGCAAGTACGAGGTCTCGCGCGACGAGCAGGACGCCTTCGCGCTCCAATCGCACCGGCGCGCGGCGGCCGCGCAGGACGCGGGGCGCTTCGAGGACGAGATAGTCCCGCTCAAGGTGACGTTCGAGGAGCTGGACGCGAAGGGGAAGAAGACCGCGCGCGAGGTCACCTTCACCGAGGACGAGGGCGTCCGGCGCGACACCTCCGAGGAGGGGCTGGCGAAGCTCAGGCCCGCCTTCCACGCGAAGGGGACGATTACGGCCGGCAACTCCTCGCAGATGTCGGACGGCGCGGCGGCCGCGGTCGTCATGTCGGACGAGCGCGCGCGGCAGCTCGGCCTGAAGCCGCTGGCGCGCTTCGTCGCCTACGCCACGGCCGGCTGCCCGCCCGAGGAGATGGGCATCGGCCCCGTCTGCGCCATCCCGAAGGTGCTGAAGCTCGCCGGCCTCAGGCTCGAAGACATCGACGTCATCGAACTCAACGAAGCCTTCGCCGCCCAGAGTCTGGCCGTCGTCAGGACGCTGGGGCTCGACCCCGAGCGCGTCAACGTCAACGGCGGCGCCATCGCGCTGGGGCACCCCCTGGGCTGCACGGGCGCGAAGCTGACCGCCACCATCCTGCGCGAGCTCGGGCGGCGCGGCGGCCGCTACGGGCTCGTCACGATGTGCGTCGGCGGCGGCATGGGCGCCGCGGGAATCTTCGAAAGACTGTAAGCGAAAGCGATTGAAAGGAGCACACCATGTCTGCCGTTGCCGAGGATAAAAAGATTGTCGTGGGCGGGAGCTTTCTGATCGAGGAGCGGACGCCCGAGGAGGTCTTCACGCCCGAGGACTTCACCGAGGAGCACCGCATGATCGCCGACGCCGCGCGGCAGTTCATGGACGGCGAGGTGCGCCCGCGCATCCCCGACCTGGAGAAGAAGGACTGGGCGCTGGCGCGCGAGCTGGTGCGGAAGGGCGCCGAGATAGGGTTCGTCGGGGCGACCGTGGCCGAGGAGTACGGCGGCCTCGGGCTCGACCAGGTGGCGGGCGCCATCCTCGGCGAGGCGCTGGGGCGCGCCGCCTCGTTCGCCACCACGATGGGCGCGCAGGGCGGCATCGGGCTCCTCCCCATCGTCTACTACGGCACCGAGGAGGCGAAGCAGAAGTACATCCCGCGCGTCGTGACGGGCGAGCTGATTACGGCCTACGCGCTGACCGAGGCCGGGTCGGGCTCCGACGCGCTCGCGGCGAAGGCGACGGCGCGTCTGAGCGAAGACGGCACGCACTACCGTATCAAGGGCGAGAAGATGTGGATTACGAACGGCGGCTTCGCCGACCTGTTCGTCGTCTTCGCCAAGGTGGACGGCGACAAGTTCACCGGCTTCATCGTCGAGCGGCAGGAGGGCCTGTCGAACGGGGCGGAGGAGCACAAGATGGGCATCAACGGCTCCTCGACGACGGCCCTCGTCCTCGACGACGTGAAGACGCCCGTCTCGAACCTGCTCGGCGAGGTCGGCAAGGGGCACAAGATAGCCTTCAACATCCTCAACATCGGCCGCTTCAAGCTCGGCGCGATGTGCCTCGGCGGGATGAAGCTGGCGGCGTCCGAGTCGGTGCGCTACGCCAACGAGCGCCACCAGTTCGGCAAGCCCATCTCGTCCTTCGGCGCCATCAAGCACAAGCTGGCCGAGATGGCGATTCGCACCTGGGTCGGCGAGGCGACGACCTACCGCACGCTCGGGCTCATCGAGGGCGCCATCAACGCGACGGCCGACGCCTCCGACCCCGAGTCGAAGCTGCGCGCGATTGAGGAGTACGCCGTCGAGTGCTCGGCCATCAAGGTCTCCCTGTCCGAATACTGCCAGTACGTGACGGACGAGATGGTGCAGATTTACGGCGGCTACGGCTACTCGGCCGACTACCCGGCCGAGGCCGCCTACCGCGACGCGCGCATCAACCGCATCTTCGAGGGGACGAACGAAATCAACCGCATGCTCATCCCCGGCATGCTGATGCGGCGCGCGATGGGCGGCAAGCTCGCGCTCCTGCCGGCGGCGCAGGCGCTCATGGACGAGGTGCTGTCGCCTTCGGCGCCCTCGCTCGACGAGGACGAGGCCGTCCTCGCGGCCGAGGCGCGGCTGGCGAAGAACGCGAAGAAGGTGGCGCTGATGGTCCTCGGCACCGCGGCGCAGAAGTACATGACGGCGCTCGCGGAGGAGCAGGAGGTGCTCATCGGCGCGGCGAACATCATCATGGACGTCTTCGCCATGGAGTCGGCCGTCCTGCGCGCGCAGAAGCTCGCCGCCGCGCGGGGGGAGGAGGCGGCCGCGCTCTACCTCGACATGGTGCGCGTCTTCTGCAACGACGCCGTCGAGCGCGTCGAGGCCGAGGCCAAGAACACGCTCGCCGCCGTCGCCGACGGCGACGAGCTGCGCACGCTCCTCGCCGCCCTCAGGCGCTTCACCAAGCACACGCCCGCGAACACCGTCGCCGCGCGCCGCCGCGTCGCCGACGCCATGATTAAGGCGAACCGGTACGCCTATTAGAAGTCTGGAGTCTGGAGTCTGAAGTCAAGACGGCGCGTTCCTCGTGCTGCTCGGCTTTGACTCCAGACTCCAGACTCCAGACTCCAGACTTCCATGAAAATCGTCCGCATCCCCGTGCCGACGCCCTTCTACGTGGGGCCGGTGAACGTCTACCTCATCCACGAGGAGCCGCTGACGCTCATCGACACGGGGCCGAAGACGAGGGAGGCGGCCGAGGCGCTGAGGGAGGGCTTGAGGCGCGAGCGCGTGCGCGTCTCGGACGTGCGGCGCATCGTGCTGACGCACGCGCACGAGGACCACTGCGGGCTGGCGAAGCAGTTGAGGGACGAGGCGAAGGAGGCCGAGGTCTTCGTCCACGGCTGGGAGACGGGCCACCGCGCGGGGCGTCTGGAGTACGGCGAGAACCGCGCGCTGCTGGAGCGGGCGGGCGTGCCCCCCGCGGAGGTGGAGGGGATGCGCCGGATGTACGAGGGCGTGCGCCGCTTCGCCGACGCGCTCGAAGACCACGAGCACGCCGAGCTGGCGGACGACGACGAGCTGAAGTTCGAGCGCGGGGCCCTGCGCGTCGTCCACACGCCCGGCCACACGCCCGGCTCGTGCTCCTTCCTGCGCGAGGCCGACCGCACCGTCATCGCGGGCGACTGCGTCTTGAAGCGCATCACGCCCAACCCCGTCCTCTCGCCCGACCCCGTAGACCCCGCGCGCCGCTTCCGCTCGCTCGCCGAGTACCTCGTCAGCCTCGCGCGCCTGCGCGCGCTCCACCCCACGCTCGTCTACGGCGGCCACGGCGACCCCGTCGAAGACTACGAGGAACTCTTCCACCGCTACCTGCGCGCCATCAACGAGAGGCAGGCGGACGTCGTCCGCCTCGTCCCCAGGGCCGGCGCCGCCGCCTGGGACGTCGCACAGGAACTCTTCCCCGGCGCGGACGACGTCCACCGCTTCCTCGCCGTCTCCGAGACGGTCGCCCACCTCGACCTCGCCCACTCCGACGGCAAACTCGCCCTCGAACTCTCGCCCGACGGCCGCGAGGTCTACCGCCGCCCCTAGTTGCCGCCGGCCTGCGCGGGCGCGCGCGGGGGGAGGACGCGGGTGTTCATGTCGCGGAGCGCGACAAGAACCTCGCCGCGCAGCGCGAAGGCCGTCCTGCCGACCGAGAGCTCGACGTGGTCGGCGCGGGCGAGCCTGAGGAAGGTCTCGTAGGGGACGGAGACTTCGAGCGTCTCCTTGTTGTCCTCGGCGAGCCAGCTCTCGCTGACGCCGTGCGAGAGGAGGCTCATGCGGCCGAGGCGGAGCGTCTCGCCGTCGGCGACGGCCGTCAGGTCGCGCTGGCCCGGCGGGTGGCGGCTGTCCCAGTCCTTCGCCTCGAAGGTGAGGCGGATGGTCGCGCGCCGCACGTATTCGAGCTGCTGGCCCGGGCAGTGGAGCGTGAGCTGGAGGCTGACGCACAGGCCCCGGAGGATGCTCTCCGAGCCCTTCGCCGTCTCGCAGGTGACGCTCATCCTCCGGAGCGCGACGACCGTCTCATGGGCGACGCCGTCGTAGGCGGTCTCTATCTTGCCGCCGTGTTTGACCGGGGCCGGCGCGGGCGACGGCCGGGAAGCCTGGGCGGCGCCCTCCTGCGCGCGCACGGCGGCCGCGAGCGTCAGGAAGACGCAGCAGAGCGTGACAGTCCTTTTCATGACGTTTAAATCCTGGCGGGGCGCTGGTTCTCTTGCGCTGAGGGCGCGTGCGGCGCGGGGCAAAGCGAGGGCGACGTGGCATTTCGACGAGCCGCCGCGGGCGTCGTGTCGCCTTACAAAGATACTAGGGAGCGGCGCGCGCGGCTGTCAAGAGGTAATCGTTCCGGCCCGCGTCGGACACGACGGTCAGATTCCGTAGGCGGTGAAGCCGCCGTCCACGGCCACGCACTGCCCGGTGACGTAGGAGGCGGCGGGCATCGAGAGGAAGGCGACGACGGCGGCCACCTCCTCGGGCTCGCCCACGCGCCGCATGGGCGTGCGCGAGAGTATGCGCGCCAGGCGCTCCCCGTCCGAGAGCACCGGCTCGACGAGCGGCGTGCGGATGTACCAGGGGGCGACGGCGTTGACGCGCACGCCGTCGGCCGCCCACTCGACGGCGAGGCTGCGCGTCATCTGCAAGAGCGCCGCCTTGCTCATCGCGTAGGGCGCGCCCGTGCTCGTGTGCGTGAGGCCGGAGACCGAGGCGACGTTGACGACGCTCGCCCCGCCGCCCCGTTCGCCCGAAGCCCCGGCCGCCGCCTTCAGCAGCGGGTGCGCCGCGCGCGTCAGCTCGAAGGCGGAGGTGAGGTTGGTCGAGATGACGCGCTCGTACTCCTCGGCGGTGTACTCGGTCGCGGGCTTGCGGACGTTCGTCCCGACGTTGTTGACGAGCAGGTCGAGCCGCCCCCACTCGCCCAGACGCGCGAGCACGGCCGCGCGGCCCGCGGCCGTCGAGAGGTCGGCGGCGAGGCCGTGCGCGTCGGCGCCGCGCTCCCGCCAGCGCCCGACCTGCGCCTCGACTCGCGCCGCGTCGCGCGCGACCGCCAGCACCGTCGCGCCGAAGGAGAAAAACTCCTCGGCGACGGCCAGGCCTATCCCCAGCGTCGCGCCCGTCACGAGCGCCCTCCGCCCCTTGAGGCCCCAACGCCCGCTCGCTTCAGAAGACAATGCGCGTCCCTCCCGTCTTTCGCGGGAAAGAATAAACAGTGGCGGGCTGAAAGTGGAAGCCCGGAGGCGGGGCGCGTGCGGCGTCAGCGCGCGGGGCGCGCGCGGCGGCGCGCGTCGCCGACGACCTGCCGGATGGCGCTGACGACGAGGGCCGGCTCGTCGAGCTGGATGTGGTGGCCGCTGCGCACGGCGACGACCGCGCGGCCGCGGCTTGAGAGGCCGGCCAGTTCCTCCTTCTGCCGGCGCTTCTCGGCGGCGAGCCGCGCCCACTCCGCGGCCGCGACGCCGGGCGGGGGCTCGCCCGCGCGCGCGCCGACGAGCGAGACGAGCGGCAGGTCGCCGAGCTGCCGCGGCCGCAGGGCGCGCGCCTCGTGCAGCTCCCGCAGCTCCTCGGCCCAGAAGTCTTCCGACGCCGCTTGCAGCTTCGGGTTCGAGAGCGCCCACAGCCGCAGGGCGCGGGCGGCGGGCGGGAGGCGGTCGAAAGGCGGCTCGATTTTCGGCGGGCCGAAGACCTGCCGGTTGAGCTCCGCCTGCCTGAGGTCGTCTTCGGTCGGCGGCCGCGGCGGGCCGGTGGCGAGCGTCTGCACGCCGGGGACGGGGCGGCCCCGCGCGCCCGCGCGGACGAGGACGAGCCGCCCCTGGTAGCTGAGCGTGGTGTCCTCCGTCGTGCTGTCGACGAAGACCACCCCGGCGACCTCGCGCGGGTAGTTCGCGGCGTAGACGCGCGCGATGAGGCCGCCGACGGAGTGGCCGACGAGCACGTAGGGCGGCGGGACGCCCGCCGCGCGCAGCAGCTCGCGCAGCTCGTGCGCCTCCTGCCGCATGGTGCGCGGCGTCGGCCCGAGGTCGCTCCACGCGGAGCCGGCGCGGTCGTAGCTGCACACGCGCGCGAAACGCGAGGCGCCGGGCTGCACCAGCGCCCAGTCGAAGGAGAAGTCGCCCGAGCCGGCGACGAGCACCGCCGCCGGCCCCCGCCCCCCGCCCGTGCAGTTGAGGTGCAGGCGGTAGCCGCCCACGTCCAACAGCCTGCCGGGCGGCGCGGGCGCGGCCGCGGCCGCCGCCTGACGCGCGTAAGCCGGCGCGTGCGGCAGCAGGAAGAGCAGCGGCAGCAGGACGGACGCGCGCGCGGCCGCCCACGGACGAGACTTCATAAAAATTCCCTTTAGTGGGTTCACGGCACGCCCGCTTAGTGGTTCCAATAGTCCCCCTCGCCCCGGCCCAAAAAGGGGCTTAGTCTCGGGCGCGCTCGAAGAGGACGAGGAAGGCGCGCTGGCCCTGTGCGGCCGTCTCGTAGACGCGCGCGGCGCGGTAGCCGCGTTCGCGGAGGAGCTTCAAGGGCTGGCGCGACTCGTCCCAGGCGGCGTCGCGGAAGGCGACCCAGAAGCGCGGGCCGCGGAGCGCGGCGTCGTTCGTCAGGGCGACGCCCCCGAAGCCGCGCGGGAGGAAGTAGGCCGGGTCTTCCGCGACGCCGGGCACGCCCTTGACCGAGGCGACGCGGAAGCGCCCGGCCGTCTCCCCGCGTTCGAGCGCGAACCAGAGGTGGTAGGCGACGAGTTCTTCGAAGGCGTAGACGTCCGCCGCGCCGCCGCCCGCCTCGTCGCGCGCGGCCGAGGAGACGAGCCCGTCCCACGCGCACCAGACGGGCGTGCCCTCCCCCCGCGCGAGCGCGAGCGCGCCGGCCGCCAGCAGCCAGCAGCAGACGAGCAGCACGGCCCCCGCCCTCCACCATCGCGGGCGCAGGCGTTCGAGCGCGAGCCCGGCGAGCAGCGCGTAAGGCGCGTAGGCGACAATGAGGTGACGCGTGCCCCACACCGACTGCGGCAGCACGTAGCTCGCCGCGAAGGCGAGCACGGCCGGCAGCACCGTGAAGACGAGCAGGAACGCGACCACCCCGTCCTCGTGCCCGAGCACAGGCGCGCGCCGACGCGCCTCACCGTTCGCTTCATTCTCGACCACCCCGGCGCCCGTGCGACGCATCACGCCGACGAGCAGCACGACGACGGGGAGGCCAACGAGCAGCAGGCCGAAGAGCGCGCCGCCGCGCGCGTACAGCGGCTCGGCGGAACTCTGCCGGAAGTAGAAGGGCTCGTTGAAGAGCGCGAAGAGCTGCATCAGGTCGCGCGCCCGCGGCCGCTCTATCCAGCCGATGTTCTGCGCCAGCCCGCCGCCCGCGGCCGAAGCGCGCGCGCACGCCACGACCCACGGCGCGTAGGCCAGCGCGACCCCGCCCGACGCGAGCAGGAACGGCGCCAGCCTCCGCCGCTCCCTGAGCGCGACGAAGGCGGCCTCGGACGCGACGACGAGCCAGCCGTAATAGTGCGTGTAGACGAGCAGGAGGTTGGCGAGCGCGAGCGCGAAGAGGAGGCCGCGCGCGCGGCCCGAAGCGTTGAGCAGCCGCGCGAAGAGCCAGAGCGACGTGAGCGAGAGCAGGAGCAGGAGGCCGTACATCCTGACCTCCTGCGCGTACTTGATGAGGTAGCCGTTCGCCGCCGCGAGGAGCAGCGCGAGGTTCGTCGCCCGCGCGCCGAGCCGCAGCTCGCGCGCGAGCAGAAGGAAGGGCACGACCGCGGCGATTGAGGCGAGGGCGGGGAAGAGCCTCAGCCACCAGAGCGACTCGCCGCCCGCCGCGGCCCACAGCTTCAGCAGCGCGTAGAAGAGCGGCGGGTGAATCAGGTCGGCGGCGACGAAGCGCCACAGGCCGCCCCACGCGTGGCGCGCCGCGTGGACGCCGAAGATTTCGTCGAACCAGAGGCACGACGCCGTCAGGCGCCACAGCCGCGCCGCCGCGTAGAGGCAGACGAGCGCGGCGGTCAACAGGAAGGGTGAAGGACGAAGGACGGAGGATGAAGGCCGTGCCGCCTTCTCCCCATCCTTCGGCGCCTCATGCTGGTGTCTTTGACTGCTCACACGTTGACGGTCGGACGTTCGCCCCGCGCCTCACCACGGGAGCGGCTCGCCGTCGCGGAAGAACCCGCCCGTCGGGCCGGAGTCGGGGAGCGTGGCCGCCCAGACGACGCCCGCTGCGCCCTCCTCGACCGAGCGCGGCGCGTCGGGGCCGCCCATCTCGGTCGCCACCCAGCCGGGGCAGACCGAGTTGACGAGGACGCGTGAGCCGCGCAGCTCGCCGGCGAGCGTCCGCGTCAGGGCGTTCAGCGCCGCCTTCGAGACGGAGTAGGCGGGCGTGCCGCCCTGCATGGAGGCGAGCGAGCCGGACTCGCTCGACACGTTCACGACGCGGCCGTGCCTGCTTTTGCGGAGCAGCGGGAGGAACGCCAGGCACGCGCGCCATGGGCCGAGCGTGTTGGTCTCGAACGCCTCGCGCACGGTCGCAAGGTCGGCGCCCTCGGCGCGCTGCCACGAGTCGTAGAGGATGGCGGCGTTGTTGACCAGCACGTCCAGCCTGCCGAACCGCTCCCCGACGAAGCGGGCCGCCTCGCCGACGCTCTCCCCGTCGGTCACGTCCAGACGGAAGGGCACGACCTTCAGCCCCTCGCCCTTCAAACCCTCGGCCGCCGCCTCGGCCTTCCGCCCGTCGCGCGCCGTGAGGACGACCGTGAAGCCGCGCCGCGCGAGCTGCCGCACGACCTCAAGCCCGATGCCGCGGTAGGCGCCCGTCACGAGCGCGACCCTGTCCGCCTCTGACTCCATAAAGACCTTCGCCGCCCGCCGCACCCCGACGCGCGCGGGGCGGAGCCCTGGTGTCTACTGACTACTGCTTTCGAGGTCTTCGCCCGAAGCCTCTTCGAGGTCGAGCGCGGCCTCGCCGAGGCGCGCGGTGAGCCAGTTGAGGAAGACCTCGGCCTCGCGCCCCTTGCCCGTCCAGCGCGCGCGGTCGAACATGGTGAGCGCCATCTGGAGCGCGTGGTGCTGGCCCGCGCGGTCGCCCGCGAACTCGAACTGGCGGTAGAGCCTGTCAATCAGCCCGACCGACTCGCCCGCCGTCTCGACGTCCTTGAAGCCCAACTTGTTGGCGAAGAACTTCGAGTAGATGTTCTGCGGCACCGCCGTCGAGGTGTAGAGGTCGAAGTAGCCCTGGTGCAGCCCGGCCTCCTGCAAGACCGTGCCGACGTAAGAGGGCCGCGCGCCCGTGATGACGGCGATGTCCTCGATCTCGCCCATCCCCGAGAGGAAGAGCGAGATGATCTGGTCCTTCCGCGAAGGTTTGGCCGAAGACCTGCGGGCCGGCTGTGGCTGCGCGCCGCCCGCGCCCTGAGACTTTTTAGGCTTGCTGCTCATAGTCCCTCCTGATTTTTACGCCCGGCGGTTGTCGCAAGAGTCGTTCGCTACTTTATCACCTCGAACTCAAAATAGATTGTCTTCCCCCGGACGACGAAGCAGAGGTACTGCTCCCAGAAACGGCGGAAGAAGCGCAAAGAGGGGTAGCGGTTGCAGGCGTTGACGGCCAGCTCGAAGCCGAGCAGCCGCCACAGCCTGAGCATCGTCACGCGGACGAGGCGGGGGCGGAGGCGGACGTGGCTGTAGAAGTCGAAGTCGGGGCGCCCGCCGGTGAAGTAGGCGAAGGACTCGGTCGTGAGGTGGTGCTTGTGCGTCGGGTCGGTGTAGGAGGCGACGTCGGAGAAGTGCGGCGTGTCGAGCCGGATGACGGCGCCGGGGCGCGCGACGCGGTACAGCTCGGCGACGACCGCGAGCACGTCCTCGACGTGCTCGATGACCTGGTTGCCGACGATGAGGTCGAACTCGTCGTCGGGGAAGGGGTACGGCACCCGGTCGAGGTCGTGGAGCACGTCCGCGTCCGAACGCGGGTTGCTGTCCATCCCCACCGCCCCCGGCGTCTTGTGCCTCCCGCACCCGATGTCGAGAATCTTCATGCGCGGGTGGAAGTGTAGCGGCCGCCCGCGCGCGCGGACAAGCCGGGGCGGCGGGAAATTTTCGGTAGTAGGGTAACAGTGTGGTGCTAATTTGAGCGAACGGATTTATAGGATTCGCGTACAATGAAAACGTGGCGGCGGTTCAACGTCGCCCGCGAGGAAAGGAGAACGCACCATGTCCAAGATTACCTCTTGGATTATATGACGTTCTCCTACGCTACGGTAAATCGGCCATCCCCTGACGGTGATGTGAGCGACCTTCACGGGAGACAGAAAACAATGTGAAGGCTTCGTGCCGTAGAAGCGTAGCGTGCAAGCCGCGTTCGGTAAGGCATGGCGGGGAGCAGTTTAAGACGAGCGCCCCGAATAAATCCGTCAGGAAAGGCCGCTTTCGGGCGGCCTTTAACTTTTATGCTTCGCCTGAGCGGGCAGCTTGGCGGGCAAGTCCAACTCATCATCGGCCAGCACGTCTATCGTGACCCCGGCCAGCCGCGCGTAGCGCAGAAGCACTAGTAGGCTCGGTTCCCTTTCGTCCAGTTCAAACTTAGAGACGTGCTTCGCGTCTATCAACTCCCCGGCGTCCAGCCGCCTCACTAGCTCGCCCTGAGACAGCCCGAAAGCCTCCCTGATAGCCCGCAGCTTCTCCGCGAGGCGTTCAGGCTTGTCGCGCGACTTCCTCCCCATCAGGCGCGGTCTCCTGACAGGGACTTGAAACTACCGACAAATGGCGGTATAGTGTCTGTGCGTAACCTTTTCGCCGTGAGTAGAGACCTCTCATGCTCAACGGCGATGCTCATCTCTGAGGGTGAGCAAGCTTTTACGCATCCGACCCGTTGCCTTACGTTTTCAAAGACTAGACCAAGAGGGAGGATACCACATGAGTATTTTAGTGTGTGACTAGAGCCATGCTTGGCAACAGGGGTGCGTAAGGGCAGCGCACCCCTGGGCACGCCCGCGCCTCCCCGTCGGGCTGTGCCAGGGGGCGGCGTGCGTACAGGCGAGGACTGCGCGCGCCGCCTCACTTTTTTGCGAGGCCAGCACCGCACTGTTACCCCACTACCAAATTTTCGGAACCCGCGGGCGGCGCGGGGCGTGGAAAGTTGGTGAAAAACTATCTCAGGAGGTCTTTCTAACCGTGAAACTCAAAGCCCTGTTGAGTGTCGTCGCCCTGTCGCTGGCGTCGTCGGCGGCGTCCGCGCAGACCGCCGCCGCGCCGGCCCCGCCGGCCCCGCCCGCCGGCCCCGCCGCGACCTTCGTCTTCGAGGGGAACTTCCTCGGCGTCCGCACGGAGGAGGTGACGCGCGAGAACGCCTCGCGCTACGGCGTGTCGGGCGAGCCGCGCGGCGTGGGCGTGCGCGAGGTCGTCAAGGGCAGCCCGGCCGAGAAGGCGGGCGTGCGCGAGGGCGACGTCATCCTGCGCTTCGACGGCGAGCCGGTGTCGAGCGTGCGCAAGCTGACGCGGCTCATCGAGGAGTCGGCGCCCGAGAGCGCGGCGCGGCTCACGGTGCTGCGCGGCGGCTCCGAGCAGCAGTTGTCCGCCACGCTCGCGCGCCGCGAGCCCTTCGTGCACACCGAGGTCGGCCCGCTGAGCGTCTACGGCCCGGGCGAAGCGCCGCGCCTCGCCGAAGACCTGCTCAGGAACCGTGAACAGTGGGAGCACAAGGGCGAGGAGATGCGCCAGAGGCTCGAAGAGATGCGGCGCGGGCACCCGGGCGTCTTCGCCCTCGGCTCCTCGCGCCGCATCGGCGTCTCGACCAGCGCGCTCGGCAAGCAGCTCGCCGACTACTTCGGCGTCGCGCACGGCGTGCTCGTCAGCTCGGTCGAGGCGGACAGCCCGGCCGAGAAGGCGGGGCTCAAGGCCGGCGACGTGGTGACGGAAGTCGACGGCAAACAGGTCGAGGGCGTGGACGACCTCGTCCGCGCGCTCGGCGCGAAGGAGGAGGGCGACGTCACGCTGACGGTCGTCCGCGACCGCAGGCAGCGGAGCGTGCGCGTCACGCCCGAGCGCCGCCGGTCGCCGGGCGTCAACTTCGCGCCCGGCTCCTTCCGCCTCGCCCGCCCGGCCGTCTCCCCGGCACTGCCGCGCACACTGCTCACGCCCCGGACGCTCGTCACGCCGCGCGTCCGGGTGTTCGGCCCCGGCGACCGCGTCCTGTAACCCGTTCTTACAAATCAGGGCGGGGGGACGGAGGGCGTCGTGCCTTTCGTCCTCCCGCCTTCCGCTTTTCAACGGGGCCCACCTCACGCCCGGGCACGCGCCGGGAAGCCCGCTCAGGCGAACGCGCCCCGCCGTTGTACAATCCCCACGAAGCGTGGAGGGGAGCTTGCCGCCGTCGGTCAACATCAGGCAGGAGGAGTTCGACGCGCTCGTCGCGGAGGCGGGGGCGTGCCGCCGCTGCGCGGCGATGTGCGGGCGCAGCGCCGTGCTGAGCGGGCGGAACGGGCGCGTCGGGGCGCGCGTGATGTTCGTCGGGGAGGCGCCCGGAAGGCAGGGCGGCGACCGCACGCGCGTGCCCTTCTCGGGCGACCAGTCGGGGCGGAACTTCTCGCGCTACCTCGCGTCCATCAACCTCGCGCGCGAGGAGGTCTTCATCACCAACGCGGCGCTCTGCAACCCGCGCGGCGAGACGGGCGCGAACCGCAGGCCGACGCGCGAGGAGGTCTCGAACTGCTCGGAGTTCCTGCGCCGGCAAATCGAAGTAATCGCCCCCGCGGTCGTCGTCACGCTCGGGGCGGTGTCGCTTGCCGCCCTCCGGGCGGTCGAGTATCATCCACTCACGCTCAAGGAAAACGTCGGACAGATAAGGGGCTGGAACGGGCGCCTGCTCGTGCCGCTCTACCACCCGAGCCCGCAGGTGCTCGCCTCGCACCGCCGCGAGCCGCAGCAGCTCGAAGACTACAGGTCGGTCGCGCGCGCGCTCGGCGAAGTCAACGCCCGGCCGCGCGCGGCCTCACGCTGAGAGGTTCAAAAAAGCCATGTCTATCAGAACGCACAGCAAGGTGGGCTTCAGACTCGCGGGCGCCTCGGCGCGCACGCTCGCGGCCGTCTTCGCCCTCGCGGCCGTCGGCGCCGCGCAGTCCGCCCCCGGCGGGCAGGCGGCGCCGAAGACCGCCCCCGCCGCCGCGTCCTACGGCGCGACGGCCGACGCGAAGGCCGCGGCCCCGGCCGCCGCCGCCGCGCCGAAGGTCGGGGAGGCCGCGCCCGACTTCAAGCTCCCCTACGCGACCGCCGAGAAGTATTTCATGAAGCCCGACGAGCAGATGTCGCTCTCGTCCCTGCGCGGCCGGAACGTCATCCTCGCCTTCTACCCGGCCGACTGGTCGGGCGGCTGCACGACCGAGGTCTGCACGCTCCGCGACACGTTCGCCGAACTCTCCAAGCTCAACGCGACCGTGCTCGGCATCAGCGGCGACTACGTCTTCTCGCACCACGAGTGGGCGAAGTTCCACAAGCTCCAGTTCCCGCTGCTCTCCGACCACGACCACCGCGTCGCCAAAGCCTACGACAGCTACATGGAGCAGTACGGCTTCAACAAGCGCACCGTCTACCTCATCGACAAGGAAGGCGTCGTCCGCTACGCCAACCTCGCCTTCAAGGCCGGCGACAAGAAGGACTACGACGCGCTGCGCGCAGAGCTTGAGAAGTTGAAGTAGATGCCCGAAGCGATTCAAGGTCAGGCGGCAGGTGGGGGAGCGGCGGCACTCCGCTCCCCGCTCGAAGGGGCGCACGCGCGCGCGGGCGCGTCTGTGCGCGAACAGGACGAGTGCGTCGTGCCGGCCCACTTCGGCGACGCGGGCGCGGAGTACGAGGCCGTGCGCGGCGGCGGGGCGGGCCTCTTCGACCTTTCGGGGCGCGGCCGCGTCGAGGTGTCGGGCGGCGAGGCCGTGCAGTTCTTAAACGGCATGGTGACGAACGACGTGGCGGGGCTCGGGGACGGCGCGTGGATGCACGCGGCCTTCCCGAACCCGCAGGGGCGCCTGCTCGCCTCCGCGCGCGTGCTGCGCGACGGCGACCGCTTCGTCTTCGACACCGAGCCCGCGACCCGCGCGGCGCTCCTCAAGACGCTCGAACGCTTCACGCTCGCGGGCGACTTCCGCGTGCGCGACCTGACGCGGGAGACGGCGCTCCTCTCTTTGCAGGGCGCGCGGGCCGCAGAGATTGTGCGCGACGCACTCGGCGAAGACGTGGCCCGCCTCGCGCGCGGCCGCGTGGCGAAAGTCGCCGAAGGCCCCGGCGGCGAGGCGACGCGCGTCATCCGCGCGACCCACACGGCGGAGGACGGCTTCGACTTCTTCGTCCACGCGGATGACGCCGGGCACCTCTGGGACGCGCTCGTCGCCGGGGGCGCGCGACCCGCCGGGCACGACGCGCTCGAAGTGCTGCGCGTGGAGGCGGGCGTGCCGCGCTACGGCGCGGACGCGTCGGACGCGAACGTCGTGCTCGAAGTGGTGGACGAGTCGGAGGCGGTCAGCTACACGAAGGGCTGCTACGCCGGGCAGGAGATCATCGCGCGCATACACTGGCGCGGCCACGTCGCCAAGCGCCTCGCGGGCGTCATCTTCGAGCGCGACGCCGAGCCGCCGGCCGACCCCCGCCTGCGCGACTGCAAGGAGGCGCGCGAGGCCGGCCGCATCACCTCCACCGCCTACTCGCCGCGCCTGCGCCGCCGCGTCGCCCTCGCGCTCGTCAAGTACGACTTCCTCGCGCCGGGCACGGAGCTGAAAATCTTCTCGGGCGACGCCGAGGTCTGCGCCGCGCACGTCGCGGAACTGCCGCTCGTCCGCGGGAGCTGGTACGCGCAGCGTTCGGCCGAGGAGAAGCCGGAGTGATGAGCAGCGAGAGCGAAGAGAGACCCGCGGGCTCCGGCAACCTCGCCTACGAGCAGGCGCGGCTCGCCTACACCATCATCCAGGCGCTCCTCGAACACACGCGCGTCACGCAGGACCTCGTCGCCCTGATGGCGCAGGTCATCGGCGACGAGACGCAGGAGGCGCTCGTCAACACCCCCCACTGGGCGGCCTACATGGACAGCCGCCGCGTCCTCGAACACACCCGCGCCGACGTCGAAAAGTTCGCCCAAGTCTGGACCCGCCTCGCCGAAGAACTCGACCCGCCGCCCGCGCCCGGGAGCGACGAGATGCCCCAGGCCGGTTAACAACGCCGCCCCGCAGTAAACGTTCCCGTAAGGCAAGACTCAACCTCAAAGGAGTCGAACGTGTCTAAGAAAAGAACCCCACCCAAGGCGTCTAAGAAGACAGTTGTGCGCCGTGTGCGGCCTGCCAACGATACGCGTAAGCCTGAGGAGATTGCTGAAGAACGAATCAAGGAATGGAAGGCCTATCCTATTGGGGGAGACCGAACGCTCATAAGTAACCTTACGAAGAGGTTCGGCAGCCAAACCCGAATCTTCGACCTGTCTAACCTAGGATTAGTGACGATTCCCGAAAATCTTCGCAATCTGCCGGAGGTTGAAGTCCTTAACTTAGGGTACAACCAAATTCGAGAGCTTCCTGGATGGATCGAAGAATTCAAAGCGCTCAAAGCGATAAGCCTAATTAACAACACCCTCCGACAACTGCCACCGCAAATAGGTGAGTTGGCCGAGCTTCGCGGGCTTTTTTTATCGGGAAATTTGCTGGAGTCTCTTCCCGCAAGCTTACAGTATTTGCCCATCAGGGAGTTGAGCCTTGATGGCAACCCTGGCCTCGGTCTGCCGGAAAGCATATTGAGGAGGCCCCCTCAGGAAGTCCTCCGCTACTATTTCGAGTCGCGCGCGGAAGAGGGGCGGCCGCTGCTGGAGTTGAAGCTACTGCTCGTCGGGCGCGGGAAGGCGGGGAAGACGACGCTGGTCAAGCAACTGGCAGGCGAGGAGCCGAGCGCGAACGAATCGGAGACTCACTCAATTGCTATCCGGGAGCTGTGGCTCGAATGCCCGGGAGGACAGGTGCGAACCCGGGCGTGGGATTTCGGCGGGCAGGAGATTCTCCACTCGACCCACCAGTTCTTTCTCACCGAGCGCAGCCTGTACCTGCTGGTGCTGGAGCCGCGCACCGGGCTCGCGCAGCGCGACGCGGAGTACTGGCTCAAGCTGATAGAGACGCAGGGCGACGGCTCGCCCGTCATCGTGGTCTTGAACTGGAGCCACGGGCGCCGGTGGCGCGTTGACGAGGTGAAGCTGCGGCGGAAGTTCCCTTTCATCGTGAACTTCATCCCGACGGACGCGCTGCTCAGCGAGGGTATAGAGGAATTGCGCGAGACCATCATGACGACCGTCCAGCAAAAGATGCCGGACGTCTGGCTGCCCTTCCCGAAGCGGTGGCGTGAAATCAAGGACGCGGTGGCGGGGATGAGTGAAAACTTCCTCACCTATGAACAGTACACGGCCCTCTGCGACAAGTTCGACGAGAAGCGGCCGGACGCGCAGGGCGATCTCGCCGGTATCCTCCACGCGCTGGGTCTCGCGCTCTACTTCGGGAATGACCCGCGGCTCCACGACACGCGCGTGCTCAACCCGAGCTGGGTGACGGGCGGCGTCTACGCGGTGATTCGCGCCCCGTCCGTGGCGCAGAACGACGGCCAACTGGCGGCCACGGACATGCCTCGGGTGCTGAGGGAGGCGGAAGAACAGAAGGTCATCAGGACGGAGGACTACCCGCCTAAGACGCACGGCTTCATCCTCGAACTGATGCGCGCCTTTCAGCTCTGCTACGCGAGCGAGGAGGAGAAGGGAAAGCCGACGCGCTACCTCGTGCCCGAGCTGCTGCCAGAGTTCGAGCCGGAGATGTCGGAGCCCTGGGACGAGGCCCCGGTGAGTCTGCGGTACCGTTACGACGTGCTGCCGCCGGGGCTGCTCCCCCGCTTCATCGTGCGGACGCACGCGCTGAGCGAAGGCGCGCCCCACTGGCGGCACGGCGTCGTCCTGAGGCACGCGGAAGCGCAGGCGCTGATTCGTGAGGAGTCCGACCGTTCGGAGATTCACGTCTTCGTTCTGGGCGGGGACGACGAGACGCGGCGCGTGCTGGTGGCGATGGTGCGCCGCGAGCTGGAGATGCTCCACGGCGAGATGAAGATGCAGCCGACCGAAGAGCTGGAGCTGACCGGGGAGGGCGAGCGTTGGATAAGCGTCAAGGCTCTGCGCGAGGTGGAGCAGCCCGACGGGCCAGAGCAGAAGCTACCCATTCAGCCCGACGGAACCGCGGAGGTGAACGTCACACGCGAACTCGACAAGCTGGTGCCCGCGGAAGCTCGCGCGATAGACCGCGCCCCAGACACGGCTCCCGTCCCCGTCCGCGTGTTCGTCAGCTACGCCCATGAGGACGAGCGGCAGCTCAAGCGGCTCGACCTGATGCTCGACATTCTTGAGCAGCAGTACGGGCTGGCCGCGTGGCGCGACAGGCGGCGATTGATAGCCGGCGAAGAGTGGCACGAGGAGATTCGCCAGAGGCTTGAGGACATGGACATCTTCCTGTTCGTCGCCAGCCAGACCTCGCTCGTGCGGCCCTACATCAGAGACCCCGAGTTGCGGCGGGCCAGGGAGCGGCGCGACGAGGGCGAGGTGGAAATCGTCACGGTTAAACTCGAACCCTGCGCCAGCGACGAAGACCCCTTCCTTGGAAAGTTGCAGCGTTTGGCCCCGAAGTACAAAAGCATCGCGGAAGCGCCGCAGAAGTCGGTAGCCTGGGAACAGGTCAGGAGGGATTTGCTGCCGGTCATCCAGCGCGTGCGCGATAAGAAGAAGAGGGGAGGCAAGCGCCGCTAGGCTCGGAGCCGGAACCCCAACACCCGACCCGCGACACGCCCGAGGCCGGAAGGCCGGCCCCGCCCACTACACGAAACCGGCTTTACATTACTGGAATCAATCCCGCCGGCCGCCGGCATAAACTCAACACGCGCCGACGCCCTCTCGACACGCGCGGGCGGGGTCTCTCCAACCGTGGGCGGCGCGTTCGGGCTAGCGGAAGATCTCGGGCGGGGCCTTGAACTCCTTGTCCCAGTCGAGGTAGACGACGTCGGTCGCGCCGATGTTGTATTTGACGACCTGCCACTTGCCGCCCTTCTTGCGGAGCAGCGCGCAAATCCAGTCGTCGAAGGCGCCGTCGTCGGCCCTCTCCCGGTAGGGCGTGATGTCGTAGTCAACCTTCCCGCCGCCGGGGCGCTGCGGCACGCCGCGCAGGAAGGCCCAGCCGCCGGCCGCCTTCAGGTGGTCTATCTTGAAGACGACCTTCTGCCGCAGCTCCTTCTCGACGGGCGCGCGCAGCGCGTCGGTGACAGCCCTGCGCTCGGCGGAGCCCGGGGCGGGCGTGCGCGTCCCCTGCGCCGGGGCGGCCGCGGCGGCACAGAGGATGAAGAGGGCGGGCACGATGTTGCGGAGTCTTCTGGGCATCAAACGGCGGCTCCTTCCGGGCGGTAAAGGTTCGAAAATGCGAGTTCAGAAAATGCCCAGCGGGCTACTCTGTGACGTAGCGCGTCGGGGTGTCGGCGTGGGGGACGAAGCAGCGGCGGCAGCGGGCCTCGTAGGTGTCGGAGGCGCCGACGACGACCTGGCCCTCGACCTCGACGATGCGCTGCGAGTAGTTGGCGGGCTGGCCGCAGCGGACGCAGATGGCGTGCGTCTTGGTGATGTACTCGGCGACGGCGAGGAGTTGCGGCATCGGCTCGAAGGGGCGCCCGGTGTAGTCCTGGTCGAGCCCGGCGATGATGACGCGCACGCCGCGCCCGGCGAGCGTGTTGGCCACGTCCACCAGGTCGTTGTCGAAGAACTGCGCCTCGTCGATGCCGACGACCTCCGTGCCCGGCCGGACGAGCCGGAGGAGTTCGGCGGCCGTGCGCACGGCGTCCGACTCGTGGCGCATCTCGGAGTGCGAGACGATGTGGTCGCGCGAGTAGCGGACGTCTATCTCGGGCTTGAAGACCTGCACCTTGAGCCGCGCGATGCGGGCGCGCCTCAGGCGCCGGATCAGCTCCTCGGACTTGCCCGAGAACATCGAGCCGGCGATGACCTCGATCCAGCCCGGCGAGTTGTGGCCGACCTTCGCCAGGTGCTCGTCGTTGCCTTCCGCGGTTAGTCTGTCCACCATCCTTCTCTAAAGACCTCTCGAACTTCTCCCCCGGCCTTCAGGCGTAGAGCCGCGCGTTGTAGAAGGGCGCGAAGGCGGCGACGAGCGCCGTCTCGAAGCTCATCGCGCGCGTGAGCAGGCCCTTTGAGAGCAGGCCCCACGCGCCCTCGCGGCTGCGCACGTCGGCCGAGCCCGCCACCTCGTCTATGACCTCGCCCAGCTCGCGCCCCGTCCCCTCGACCCGCGCGACGAGCGACGCGGGGACGGTGACGGCGGGCGCGTGGCCGAAGTAGCCGCGCGCGCCGTCCGAGGCGTAGGCCCAGCCGTGCAGGAACGTCCGCCGCTCGCCGTCGAAGGTGATGGAGTGGAAGCCGCCTTCGAGCCCGACGTAGAAGTCGGCGCGGCGCCCCTCGCCCGCCAGCAGCGCGCGCACGGCCTCGGCCCGGTTGCGCGCCCCGCGCATGAGCTGCATGTCCGAGAGCGGCATCCGCGAGACGCCCGTCTCGACGGGGCGCGCGACCAGCTCCGTCTGCCGCCAGCGCGGGTCGGCCTCGGCGACGCGGGCGCAGGCCGCGCGCAGCGCCATGATCTTGGCCGAGCGTGCCGACCCGAGTGCGATGAGCATCCTTTTCACCTACGACGCGCGGGGCCGGAGGGGAGAGTTCCGACGGTGGGCGCGGGGCGCGACGAGGCTATAACAGAAGGAAGGGAAAAGGCAAAAGGACGTGAACCGTAAACCGTGAACCGTGACAAGAAGGAGAGTCTGCCTTCTCTCGTCACGGTTCACGGTTTACGGTTCACGTCCTTATTGCTGCTCGTCGTAGAGGACGACCTCGCCCTTGACGATCATGTAGGGGAGGCGGCGTTCGGCTATCCAGGGGTGCTGGCCGGCGTAGTCCTTGTAGCGGTCGTTGGTGACGATGAGGGCGTCGAGCTGGTCGGCGAACTGGATGATGAAGTAGTCGGCGTCGGTGCCGGCGGGCACCTGGCGCACCTGCTGCGACTTGATGAGGTTCTCAAGCTGCTCCTGGTCGTCGATGTCGTACTTGAGGCTGGCGTCCACGAGGATGACGGCCTCGAAGCCCTTCTCCTCCAGCTCGCGCCGCACCTTGAGCAGGTTCGAGAACTTCGGCTTGCCGCCCGCGCTGCGCTCCTCGTAGGCCACGTTGGCCCCGTCTATGACGACCATCCTCCTGCCGCTCGCGGACATACTTTTCGGCCTCCGTCCCCCTGAGATACCTAGCGCCCGCCAGTATACACGGGGGCGCGTGGCGTGCCGTTCACAAAACCGTCGCAGCCCCCTCGGCGGCGCCGGCGGCGGCGAGGTCCCCGGGGCAGGTGACGCAGAGGCCGAGGTCGCGCAGCAGACCGTCCTGGAGCGCGTAAATCCAGCCGTGCACGGACAACTCCTGCCCGCGCTCCCACGCCGCCTGCACGACGGTCGTGCGGCAGACGTTCGTGACCTGCTCGCGCACGTTCAGCTCGCAGAGCAGGCGGAGCCGCTCCTCCTCGCCCCCGGCGCGCGCCAGCTCCGCCGCGTACTTGTTGGCGACGTCCTGGACGTGGCGCAGCCAGTTGTCGATGAGCCCGAGGCGCGCGCCGGAAAGCGCCGCCTGCACGCCGCCGCAGCCGTAGTGGCCGCAGACGATGATGTGCTTGACCCGGAGCGCGTCCACCGCGTACTGCATCACCGAGAGGCAGTTGAGGTCGGTGTGGACGACGAGGTTGGCGACGTTGCGGTGGACGAACATCTCGCCGGGCGAGAGCCCGACCAGTTGTGTGGACGGGACGCGCGAGTCCGAGCAGCCGACCCAGAGGTACTCCGGCGTCTGCTGCCGCGCCAGCTCGCGGAAGAACTCGGGCTCGCGCGCGCTAATCTCCTCGGCCCACGCGCGGTTGCTGTCGAAGAGCTTCTTCAGTGTCTTCATAAGGGTGTCGGTTTCACGCACGGTAGCACAGGCGGGCCGGCGGTAGCCAGCAGCCTCCCTCGCTTGACACGCGCGCGCGGCGTTGTTGTAATCAAACCCTCCTCGAAACACGCTGAAGAGAGCAGTGAGTCGCCCCTGAAACGGAGGTGGAGTCGGAAGTGCCCGCGAGTGAGCTAATCTACGACTGGAACGGCGTCGAGCCGACGTACCCGCCGCCGGGGCGCCGCGTCAGCTTCGACGACGAGACGCTGCGCGACGGGCTGCAATCGCCCTCGGTCTGCGAGCCGCCGGTGGGCCGCAAGCTGGAGCTGCTCCACCTGATGAACGACCTGCGGATTGACACCGCCGACATCGGCCTGCCCGGCGCCGGCGGCACGCACGCCGAGGGCGTCGAGCGGCTCGCGCGCGAGATAGCCGACCAGAAGCTCGGCATCCGGCCCAACTGCGCCGCGCGCACGCACCAGAACGACATCCGCCCCATCGCCGAAATCTCGCAGCGCGCCGGCATCGCCATCGAGGCGTGCACCTTCCTCGGCTCCTCCTTCGTCCGCTTCTTCGCCGAGGGCTGGACGCTCGAAAGGCTCTTGCAGTTGACCGAGGAGGCCGTCGGCTTCGCCGTCTCGGAAGGGCTGCCCGTGATGTTCGTCACCGAGGACACGACGCGCGCCGACCCCGACACCATCCGCGCGCTCTACACGACGGCCATCCGCGCGGGCGCGCGCGCCGTCTGCGTCTGCGACACCGTGGGCCACGCCACGCCCGACGGGGCGCGCGCCGTCGTCCGCTTCGTCAAAAACATCATCGAGGAGCAGGGCGGCGGCGTCCGCCTCGACTGGCACGGGCACCAGGACCGGGGCCTCGGCGTCATCAACTCCATCGCCGCCATCGAGGGCGGCGCCGACCAGGTGCACGGCTCGGCCTTAGGGCTCGGCGAGCGCGTCGGCAACACGCCGATGGACCAACTGCTCGTCAACCTCAGGCTGATGGGCTGGATAGACAACGACCTCTCGAAGCTGCGCGAGTACTGCGAGAAGGCGGCCGAGTCCTGCGGCTGGACGATTCCGCTCAACTACCCCGTCTTCGGCCGCGACGCCTTCCGCACGGCCACGGGCGTCCACGCCGCCGCCGTCATCAAGTGCTTCCGCAAGGGCGACGAGGAGCTGGCCGACCTGGTTTATTCGGGCGTGCCCGCGGGACTCTTCGGCATGCGCCAGCAGATAGAGGTCGGCCCGATGAGCGGCAAGTCGAACGTCGTCTACTGGCTCGAATCGCGCGGCCACGAGGCCACCGACGAGCGCGTCCAACGCATCTACGACCGCGCCAAGAGCGCCCGCGGCGTCCTCACCGAAGAGGAAGTGAGACAGTTGGTCTAAAGGCCGTGAACCGTGAACCGTGAACCGTGACGAGATAAGAACAGCCTTCTTCTTGTCACGGTTTACGGTTCACGGTTCACGATTCTCTTATGTCGTTTCCCGCCACCACGTCTGTCACGCCGGAGGAGGCCGTGCGCGGCCTGCTCGGGGCGGAGCGCGTGCTCCGGGCGTTCCGCTTCTTCGAGGAGCGCGCCGCCGAGTTCGACGAGGAGCACGCGGCGATAGTCGCCGTGCCCGCGCCGCCGTTCGGCGAGGGCGCGCGCGCCGAGTTCCTGCGCGAGAGGTTCGAGGCGCGCGGGCTCGGAGGCGCCGGGATGGACGCGGAGGGCAACTGCCTCGCGCTCAGGCGCGGGCGCGCCGCCTCGCCGCTGCTCGTGCTGAGCGCGCACCTCGACACGGTCTTCCCCGCGGGGACGGACTGCGAGGTGCGGCGCGAGGCTTCGGGGCTGATGCGCGCGCCCGGCATCGCGGACGACGGCTGCGGGCTGGCGGCGCTCATGGCGATTGTGCGCGCGATGGGCGAGTGCGGGATTGAGACGGAGGGCTCGATTCTCTTCGTCGGCACGGTGGGCGAGGAGGGCGAGGGCGACCTCCGCGGCGTGCGCCACCTCCTGACCGCGGGCGAGTGGGCCGGGAGGCCGGACGCCTTCGTCAGCATCGACGGCCCCGGGCTTGAGCGGGTCACGCACGCGGCGCTCGCCTCGCGCCGCTACCGCGTCACCTGCCGCGGCGCGGGCGGCCACTCGTGGGGCGACTTCGGCGTGCCGAACCCCGTCCACGCGCTGGGCCGGGCGGTCGCGCGCCTCGCCGCCTACCCCGCGCCGAAGCGCCCCCGCACGACCTTCAACGTCGGCCGCATCGAGGGCGGCTCGGGCGTCAACGTCATCCCGCGCGAGGCGCGCATGGACGTCGATCTGCGCTCGGAGTCGCCGGTCGAGCTGGGCCGCCTCGACGCCTTCTTCCGCCGCGCCGCGCGCGAGGCCGCCGAGGACGAGAACGCCGCGCGCCGCGCGGGCGCGCCCCCGCTCGAAATCGAAGTCCGTCTCATCGGCGACCGACCGGGCGGCGCCACGCCGCCCGAGCAGCCGCTCGTCCGCCTCGCCGTCGAAGCGACGCGCGCGCTCGGCTCGCGCCCCTACCTCGACTGCTCCTCGACCGACTCGAACATCGCCATCTCGCGCGGCCTGCCCGCCGTCACCGTCGGCGCGGGCGGCACCTCCGGCAACACGCACACGCTCGACGAGTGGTACGACCCCGCGGGCCGCGACCTCGGCCTCAAACGCGCGCTCCTCATCGCCCTCGGCGTCGTCGGCCTCGCCTGAGCCGCGCCCCGCAATAATTACCTTTCAGCCGTCCGCCGCGTAATCCTGCCGGAGACTGCTCCCCCGCGATTTGCCGCCCTGTTCGCCCGCCCGCGCCGGGGCGCGGCAGTTGCTTCTCCTCCCGCCGACACCCCAACGCCTACGGAGGAGAGCCATGTACAAGTCGCTCCTTTCGCTCGCCCTCTCCGGACTCCTGTTCGGACAGGCCGCGGCCGCAGCCCCCTTCGCCCCGCCCCAGAGCGAGAAGGACTCGCGGCGGGCCGCGAAGGTCAAGGCCAGAATCGAAGCGCTCGGGACGGGCGAGTCCGCCCGCGTCAGAATCGTCGTGCGAAACCGGAGGGGGGAGGTGAAGGGCTACGTCAGGGAGGCCGGCGCGGAGAGCTTCACGGTGGTTGACCCGAAGACGGGCGTGGTGACGGTCATCCCCTACGCGCAGGTCAGGGCGGTCAACCCGAGCCGCGTCGCGTCCATCGCGGCGCCGCTCGCGGCGGTCGGCGTCCTCGTGGTCGTCATCGCCGTCGCGCTGTCGTCACTCGGGAAGAGTTAGCCGCGGCCCGGAAACGCTTCGGGCGAAGAAGCTCTCGCGCTTCTTCGCCCGAATCTGGTCTTCGTGGGTCGGCCGCCGACTGACGACCTCAGTTGACGGGGATGGTGATGACGGTCGAGCCGGCCTTGCCGGCGGGGAAGCGCTTGCCGCGCGCGATGCGGACGGCGGTCGAGCCGTAGGCTTCCGCGCCGGCGGTGACGCCCGCGACCGAAGCCTGCGTGACGCGCCCCGCCTCGTCGTAACTGACCGAGACCTTGACCGACTTCGGCCCGGCGGGCGCGGCCGCGGCCGGCTTGGGCGCGTTGGGGTCTGTCAGGGCGTTGGCGGCGTCCTCCTTCTTCGCGGCGGCTTCCTCGCGGCGCTCGCGCTCGCGGCGTTCGCGTTCGCGGCGCTCGCGCTCCTCGCGGCGCGCGGCGTCGGCGGCCGCGGCGGCGCCGGCTTCGGTAGCCGCCGCTTCCGCGCCGTCGGCCGGGGCTTCGGCGGGCGCCGACTCCGTCGGCTGAGCTTCGGCGGGCGCGGCCGGCGCGGGCGCCGAGGCGGCCGCCGGGGCCGCGGGCTTGGCGGCGGGGCGGTTCAGGAGCGGGAAGGCGGCGACGGCGCAGGCGAGCACGACGGCCGCGCCCACGCCCGCCACCACGAACTTCTTCTTCGACCCGCCGGACGCGCCCGCGCCCGCGACCATCGACGAGAATGGCTCGGCCGAAGCGTCGTCCTTAGACTCCTTCGCGGATGATTCTTCGCGCGCCGAGTCCTCGCCCGGCCCGGCCGGGGCGTCGGCGCGGGCGGCGGGGGCCTTCTTCTCGCGCGGCTGACGCTGCGTCTCGGGGGAGTCGAGGTGTTCGACCTGGTCGAGCATCTGCGCCAGCTCGGTCTCGCTCGGCGACCACGCGCCGAAGGCGTCGGCCTCGGTCGGCGAAAGCCCCTCGTCGAGCCGGCGCAAGCCTTCGAGCACGACCTGCGTCCACGCCTGGTCGATGGTGCGGCGCGTGGCCTGCACGTCGGGGCTGAAGTCGAAGGCCGCGTTCGGCAGCGTCAGCGAGAAGTAGACGGCCTCGGGGCCGGAGAGCGCGCCGACCTTGGCGTCCACCAGCTCGCCCTCCTTGATGAAGAAGACGCTGTGCCCGCGCGGGTAGTCAATCTTGAGCCGACCCGTCTTGCGCTGGTTGCAGAAGAACTCGATCAGCTCGGCCAGCGACATGTCGCTCAACTGTCCGGTAAGTGCCATGGATGATTCCTCGGTTTGATGTGGGGATAGCGTGTGGTTCGTGGGCCGGCGGGGAAAGAAGGGGACGAAGGGGGGCGGCGACCTCGCGGCCCGCCCCCGGCCGAACGGCGCGCGGCCTTTACGGCTGGAACGTGAAGTTGTAGGTGATGACGCCCACGACCTTCATGGGCTGGCCCGAGAGGAGCGTCGGCGTGAAGCGCGCGAGCTTCGCGGCCATCTCCGCCGTCTGTTGCAGCAGGCCCGGGCCGCGTAGCGCCTTCGCCGAGATGACCTTGCCGTTAATGTCAATCACCACCTCGACCTCGACCGTGCCGCCGACGCGCGCGCGCCGGGCCGCGTCCGGGTAGGTGGGCGCCGGCAGGTTCACGGCCTTGCCGTTCAGGATGCCGCCCGAGATGGGCTTGAGCGGGCCCGTGCGGACGGGGACGGCCGGGGCCTCGCCTTCCGACTTGACGGCCGGGCCGCCCGCCGGCGCGGCGTTCGAGACGGCCGCGGGCGCCGTGACGGCCGGCGCGCTCAACGCGCCCTTGTCGAGCGACGCGACGAGCAGGGTCGCGGCCGTGTTACGCGCCGCGGGCTGCTGCGCAGAGTTCTTGTCCGGGCTCGTCGCCGGGTTCGTCGCCGCGGGTGAGGGCTTCGGCTGCGCCGCGGCGTTCGCCTGCGCGTTCAGCGCGGCGGGCTGCGGGTTGGCGGCCGGCGCGGCGGCCGCCGGGGCGGGGGTCTGGGGCGTGGCCGGCTGCGACATCTTCGCCAGCATCGTCTCGTCCAGGAAGTAAGAGATCATCCGGTAGGTGACTTCCGAGGGCTCGAAGCTGACCTTGCCGCCCTCCATCACCGCCACCGAGGTCGTCATCTTCGTCCAGTTGCCCACCGCGTCGAACTCGTAGGCGTAGACCTCTTTCGCCAGCAGCGTCCCGTCGTCGTTGTGCAGCGTCATCTCGACGATGTTGCCGCGCTCATCGTACTTGTAGACCTCCTTGCCCGTCAGAGAGCCGCCGGCGGCGAGGAAGTACGCGTTGTCGACGCGGTTGCCCTTCTGGTCGTAGGTCGTCGTCTCCAGAACCTGACGGGCGCCCTCGACCGGCTTGCCGTTCTTGACGGTGATCTTCGCCGTCTCGGTCCTGACGCGACGCACGGGGCCCGCGAGCCCGTCCTGCTCGCGCTCGTTCGCCGCCGCGGGGAGCGGCGCGCTGTGTGCGCGGAGGCGGAAGGGCGCGGGGGCGCGGACGCCCGCGACGGCGTAGGCGGCGGGGGAGAGAAGGAGAACCAGCGGCAAGAGCGTCAGGTTCAGGCGTTTCGACATGACGGTCACTCCTAAAAGAGGTGTGTAAAGGATTTCCGAGGCGGTCGGGGCTGAAGTGTGCGCTGGCGGGCGTCGCCCCGTGGGGCGCGTGGCGGACTCACGTGCGAGGCTTCTCTGGCGGAGACCCCAGGAGGCGATGGCCGAAGGAGTTTCGAGGCTTTCGGCGTCCTTGAAAGACTTGGGGCGTGAGTGTCAGGCCGACCTTGTAAGCCGTAGAAGCCGCGACCTTTAAGTCCCCTTCCGTGCTCCTACCGCAGACCCTTCGAGGGGTCGAGCACCCGCCGGGCGCTCGCCGCCCGCGATACCACGGACAGCGATATTATTATACATACTGAACATTGTTTGTCTATATAAAACATTCGCCAAACAAAAGGCGTGTCACGGCGACCCGAAGTGGACGTTTTGGGCGGAGATGGGAGGCTCTTACGTGGAGAAAAGCGACGAAGCGCGCTCGGTCGTGAAGGCGGCGCGGGCGGCGGCGTAGGCGAGGTCGGTGCTTATCTCTTCGATGGAGCGGGCAGCGACGACGCGGTGGCGGTCGCCGGGCGGGATGTAGCAGTTAAACATCGGGTGGTGCTGCATCAGGATGACGACGGGGGTGCCGACTGCCGCGGCGATGTGCATCGGCCCCGTGTCGTTCGAGACGAAGACGGAGACGCGCTCGGCGGCGGCGGCGAGCTGCGGCACGGTCAGCTTGTCGAGGATGATGGTCGAGGGCGGGAACTGCCCGCGCGCGTCGCGCACGAGCCGGCGCTCCTCCGGCCCGGCGAAGAGGACGGAGCGCACCGAGTCGTTGCGCTCAAGCATCCGGGCCAGCTCCGCGAAGCGCTCGATGGGCCAGCGGCGGCTCGGGTGGCCGGCGCCGGGGAAGATGCCGACGAGCGGGGAGTCGCCGCTGGCCGCCTCCCTCCCGCGCCAGTTCCTGCCGCCCTGCGTGCCTTTGCGCAGCAGCTCCTCGACGGCGCGGCCGTCCTCCTCGCGCGCGGCGAGGCGCGGGACGCGCGAGACCTCGCCGACGCCGAGCGGCGCGACGACGTCGAGGTAACGGTCGATGGCGTGCTTCGAGCGGTCTTCCGCGGGCGGGGCGGGGCGGAAGTTGGCGAGGTAGTCGAGCGAGCGCCCGGGCCTGCGCGCGTAGAGCCTGTGCCCCGCGCCCGAGAGGAACCCGAGCAGGTTCGTCTCCGAGAGGCTGTGCAGGTCGATGACGAAGTCGAACTTGCGCCGCCGCACGTCCATGACGAGCTTCCCGATTTGCCACACCGACAGGTGCTTCGGCCCGTCGCGCAGCGCGACGCGGTCCACGGGGAGCGCCCCGTCGGCCACGCCCGCCATCTCGACGACGGCCGCGGCCGCCCCCCCGACCGCCACCGTCACCCGCGCCCGCGGGAACCTGTGCCTCACGGCCCCGAGCGCCGGCAGACTCAAAATCACGTCCCCCAACTGCCCGAAGTCTATGACAAGTATGTTGCGCGGCTCGAAGTTCATCAGGGATGTAGAACGCCGGACGGCCTCAGGACGTTTCGCGTAAGTCGCGGCCGGTCATGTCGGCGGGTTTGTCAGGCATCCGACTTACTCCACGCCGTAGTTAGCAAAGAGGTCGGAGATGGAAATCTGTAGAGCCTTCGCTAGTTTTTCGATGTTCTCTAGCGAAAGGTTTCGCGCCCCTCTTTCGATGTCTCCAATGTACGTGCGGTGCAGCCCTGCCCGCTCCGCGAGCACTTCTTGAGATATGCCTATCTCTTGCCGCCGCTGTTTGATGGCGAGCCCGAAACGACTCCTTATATCTGTTTTGGTTCCCTGTTTAATGAAGCCTAGAGTGTAGGCGTGATGACGATAAGTCTACAGACTATAAGTGACAATTTGTATGAAGTCGTTTAGAATGTGCGAGGGTGAAGAACGGGTCTTGGAGAACCTTATCTATGGCGGACTGTCAGGATTTGTTGATTGACGAAGAAACCTGGCAGGCTATCAACGACCCAAAGACGGCCGAGCACATGGCTCGCGTGCTGTTCGTCATCAGGGAGGCGATTGAGAGCGGGCCGGACGGGGTGAGGGAAGCGAGTGGGATAATCTTAGCCAACGTCGAGGCGGCTTACCTTCACACGGACGCGCACAAGGCCGCGGTCAAGTTGTATCTGCTGTCGCTCACGGGGCAGTTGAAGCCGCAGGACGAGCCTCTTCAACTCATCAACGGGGCAATTGAGCGGGGCGTGAGACGGGTGGAACTTGCAGGGAAGGTAAGGGCAGGGGAAAGAGGCGGCGTTAAATGGTAACGCACGCCTCTTTGCTTGTGCTTTGTATTGGAACCTAGAGTTCGCGTAAGTCGCGGCCGGTCATGTCGGCGGGTTTGTCGAGGCCGAGCAGGCCGAGAATCGTGGGGGCGACGTCTTCGAGAGCGCCGTCGGGGCGGAGCTTGGCGCCGATGGAGTCGGGGTCTACGAGGTGGAAGGGGACGGGGTTGTTGGTGTGGGCGGTGTGGGGCTGGCCCGTCTGGGGGTCAATCATCTGCTCGCAGTTGCCGTGGTCGGCGGTGATGAGGCAGCGGCCTTTGGCCGTCCTCAGGGCTTTGGTGATCCAGCCGAGGCAGGTGTCCACGTACTGGACGGCCTCGACGGTCTTCTGGAGGTTGCCGGTGTGGCCGACCATGTCGGGGTTGGCGAAGTTGACGATGAAGACGTCGGTCTCGCCCTCGTCTATGCCGCGCAGAATCTTGTCTGTCACCTTGAAGGCGGACATCTCGGGCATCAGGTCGTAGGTGGCGACCTTGGGCGAGGGGACGAGCAGGCGCCGCTCGGAAGGGTACTCAAGCTCGGTGCCGCCGTTGAAGAAGTAGGTGACGTGGGCGTACTTCTCGGTCTCGGCGAGGCGGTAGTTGCGGACGCCGACGGCGGCGAAGACCTCGGCGAGGATGTTCTTGTGCCGGAGCTGCGGGAAGGCGATGGGCAGTCCGAACGTCTGGTCGTAGAGCGTGAAGCAGACGTAGTCCACCCGCGGCCGGTCGGGGACGGGGAAGCCGTCGAAGTCTTCCACGGCGAGGGCGCGCGTGAGCTGGCGCGCGCGGTCGGCGCGGAAGTTGAAGAAGACGACCGCGTCGCCGTCCTCGATGGTCGCCACGGGCGGGCCGCCGGCGCCGCGCGTCAGGACGACCGGCTCGACGAACTCGTCCGTGACGCCGCGCTCGTAGGAGCGCCGGACGGCCGCCACCGCGTCGTCCGCGCGCTCGCCCTCGCCGCGGACGAGCATCCGGTAGGCGCGCCCGGTGCGCTCCCAGCGGTTGTCCCTGTCCATCGCGTAGTAGCGCCCGCACACGCTGGCGATCTCGCCGAAGCCGGTCTCCGCAATCCTGTCCTGCAAGGCTTTGACGTAGAGGTGGGCGGACGAGGGCGGCGTGTCGCGGCCGTCGAGGAAGCAGTGGACGTAGGCGCGCCGGAGGCCGCGCTCCTTCGCCATGCGGAGGAGCGCGTAGAGGTGCTCCTGCGAGGAGTGGACGAGCCCGTCCGAGAGGAGGCCCATCAGGTGGACGGCGCCGCCGCGCGCCTTCGCGTTGTCCATCGCCGCGACGAAGGCGGGGTTGCGGAAGAACTCGCCGGTCTCGACCGAGTAGTCGATGCGGCGGATGTCCGTCATGATGACGCGGCCGGCGCCCATGTTGAGGTGGCCGACCTCGGAGTTGCCCATGATGCCGCCGGGCAGTCCGACGCAGGTGCCCGAGGCTTCGATGAGCGTGTGCGGGTACTTCTCGCGCAGCTCGTCGTAGAAGGGCATCTGCGCGAGCGCGACGGCGTTGCCCTCGCGCGCCTCGCTGTGGCCGAAGCCGTCGAGGATGATGAGTGCGAGCGGGCCTTTCTGTTTGAGCAAACCCCTTGTCTCCTTGTCCGATACTTCCGACTGACCGGCCCGCCTAGCCGCGGCCCGCGCCCGCCTTCTTCGCGGACTTCTTCGCCGACTTCTTCGCGGCGGCCGGCCTCGGCCCGGCGGCGGCGGGCGCGGCGGCGGTGCGGTCGAGCTGGTAGAAGGCCGAGAGGCCGGGGAAGCGCGCGGCGTCGCGCAGGTCTTCCTCGATGCGGAGGAGCTGGTTGTACTTGGCGATGCGGTCGGTGCGCGAGAGGCTCCCGGTCTTGATCTGGCCGGCGTTGGTGGCGACGGCGAGGTCGGCGATGAAGGTGTCTTCGGTCTCGCCCGAGCGGTGCGAGATGACGGCCGTGCGGCGGTGCGTGCGCGCCAGCTCTATCGCGTCCAGAGTCTCGGTGAGCGTGCCGATCTGGTTGACCTTAATCAGTATCGAGTTGGCGACGCCCAGCTCGATGCCGCGGCGGAGGTAGTCCACGTTGGTGACGAAGAGGTCGTCGCCGACGAGCTGGACGCGGTCGCCCATCTCGTCGGTCATCAGCTTCCAGCCCTCCCAGTCGTTCTCGGCCATGCCGTCCTCGATGGAGATGATGGGGTACTGCTCCGCCCAACCCTTCCAGTAGGCGACCATCTCGGCGCTGGAGAGCCGGCGCCCGTCCGACTTCTTGAAGACGTAAGCTTTGCCGTCGTAGAACTCGCTCGCCGCGGGGTCTAAGGCGAGCATCACGTTGACGCCCGCGTTGTAGCCGGCCGCGGTGACGGCTTCCAGAATCGTCTCGACGGCCTCCTCGTTCGACCGCAGGTTGGGCGCGAAGCCGCCCTCGTCGCCGACGCCGGTGGCGTAGCCGCGCTTTTTGAGCACGGCCTTGAGCGAGTGGAAAATCTCGGCGCCCGTGCGCAGGGCTTCGGCGAAGCTTTGGGCGGCGACGGGCATCACCATGAACTCCTGAAAGTCCACGTTGTTGTCGGCGTGCGCGCCGCCGTTGAGGATGTTCATCATCGGGAGCGGCAGCGTGCGCGCGTTCGTGCCGCCGAGGTAGCGGTAGAGCGGCAGCTCAAGGTGCGCGGCCGCGGCGCGCGCCGTGGCGAGCGAGACGGCGAGCAGCGCGTTGGCGCCGAGCCGCGACTTGTTCGGCGTGCCGTCGAGCGCGAGGAGGGTGGCGTCCACCTCGGCCTGATCCAGGGCGTCCAGCCCCTCGACCTCGCGCGCTATCTGGTCGTTGACGTTCTCGACGGCGCGCGTGACGCCGCGGCCCAGGTAGCGCCGCTTGTCGCCGTCGCGCAGCTCGACCGCCTCGTGCTCGCCGGTGGAGGCGCCCGAGGGGACGGCCGCGCGGCCGACCTCGCCGCTCATCAGGTAGACCTCGGCCTCGACGGTCGGGTTGCCGCGCGAGTCCAGAATCTCGCGCGCGTGGACGGAATCAATCAGGCTCATACGTGCGGCCACTCCTCGAAAATTATTGGGTTGGTGTTCACGGAAGAATCTACCAAAGAGAGGGGCTAGAGGCTAGAGGCTAGGGGCTAGTTGAAGCCTTTGCCGTACGGCCCACCCGTTAACGAGCGGCCCGACCGCAAGGGTTTTAACTAGCCCCTAGCCCCTAGCCCCTAGCCCCTAATGTAGCCGAGGCCGGCGAGGATGCGCTTGGTGAGGGCGATGCGCTCGTCGCGGATGGAGAGGTAGGTCGGGCCTTCGATTTCGGTGGCGAAGAAGTAGGTGTTGTCTCTGGTCTCGACGTAGCCGACGAACCAGCCGAGGTAGCGGTTCTCGCCGAGCGGGCCGCCGCCGGTCTTGCCGCTGAGCTTGTAGTCGGGCGTCTCTTCGAGCGTCATAATCTCTTTGACTATCCCCACGGCGCGCTTCGAGACGGGCAGCTCCTCCCTGTAGAGGCGGCGGAGGAAGTCCACCTGCTCGTCGGCCGAAATCTTGAGCGTGCTGTTCAGCCAGAAGCCGTTGAGCGGCCCCGTCGCGTCCTCGTTGCCGTAGTGGAGCCGGCCGACGTAATCCCTCATCCTCTTCCCGCCGACGCGCAACGCCAGCTCGCGGTAGTACCAGACGACCGAGCGCCTGAACGCCGTGCGCAAGGTCTGGTCCTGCCACCACGCGCTGAAGGGGAGCGTGTCGCGGTCGAACGCCGGGTACTTCTTCTCGTCCCACCTGATGCGGAAATCGGCGTCACCGATGACGCCCGAGTCGAGGCCGATGAGCGAGTTCGGAATCTTGAAGGTCGAGAAGGGCGAGAAACGCTCGCGGCAGCGCGCCTCGTTGTGGCGCGTGTAGCGGTCGCGCTTCAGGTCGTAGAGGACGAAGGCCGAGCCGGGGAACTGTTTGAAGTAGGGCGCGAGGTCGGGCGCCGCCGCCCCGCCCGCCTGCTTCGCCTGTGCCTGCGTCTCGGCCGTCGCGGCGGCCCGGGGTGACGCAGCGGCGCGGGCCGGGTCGTCGCCGGTCGTCTTCGCGCAGGCGAGCGCGGGGAAGAGCAGGAGCAGGGCGGTTAAGAGTGTCCCCTTCAGTCTCATCTGGAGTCTCCGTTTGCGAGCAGACGTTGGAAGGCGTCGTCGGGGAGTTCTTCGAGCGTGCGGACGACGAGGTCGGCGCGCAGCTCGCCGTGCGAGGAGAGGACGCCGACGCAGCGCATCCCGGCGCGGCGCGCGGCCTCTGTGCCGGCGGGCGCGTCCTCGACGACGACGCAGGACTCGGCCGCGACGCCGAGCTTGGCCGCGGCGGCGAGGAAGACCTGCGGGTCAGGCTTGCCCTCGGTCACGTCCTCGGCCGAGGCGACGGCCGCGAAATACTTTTCGAGCCCGAGCGCCGCAATGATGACTTCCAGATTCCTGAGCGGCGCGGAGGAGGCGACCGCCTGGAGCCAGCCCTCGGCGCGCAGCCTTTCGAGCCAGCGGCGGACGCCGGGCAGGAGTTCTATCCCGCGCTCGCCGACGAGGCGGCGGTAGGCGACCTCCTTGGCCTCGCCGACGCGCGCGATGTCGGCGTCGGCGTAGGCGGGGAAGTAGCCGCGGAGGATTTCGTCGTTGCGCCGGCCGAAGGAGGCTGCGAACTGCTCGGGGGTGAGGCGGAAGCCTTCGGCGTCGAGCGCGCCCTGCCAGGAGAGCCAGTGGTACTCGCGCGAGTCGATCAGCGTGCCGTCCACGTCCCAGAGCGCCGCGCGCTTCGCCTGTCGTGTGCCCATCGCCGCCGAGTTTAGCCGCGCGCGCGCCGCGTCGGCAAACGTGCGGACAAAGGGGCGCGGGCCGGGTTATGATGGGCGCCACCGAAATCTTCAAGAGTCTGAGCCGCGGGGGCCGCGACCCCCGGGCGGAGGGGTTTATGAACAGAATCCTGCTGGGGGCGCTCGCCGGGCTGGCCGCGACCGCGCCGATGACGCTGGCGATGAAGCTGATGCACGAACAACTCCCGCGCGAGGAGCGGTACCCGCTGCCGCCGCGCGCGGTGACCGAGGGGATGGCTGAGAAGGTCGGCGTCAACCAAGACCTCGGCGAAGAGGAGCGCCGGGCCGCGACGTGGGCTTCGCACTTCGCCTACGGCGCGGCGTGCGGCGCGCTCTACGGCGCGCTGACGGGCGAGCGCGCCGACGAGCGCCCGCTGCTCGCGGGCGTCGGCTTCGGCGTGGCGGTCTGGGCCGTGAGCTACCTCGGCTGGCTGCCGGCCGCGGGCATCCTCTCGCCCGCGACCGAGCACCCGGCGCGCCGCAACGCCCTGATGATTGCCGCGCACGTCGTCTGGGGCGCCACGGCCGGCGCCGCGCTGGCGGGGCTGTCGGACGGCGAACCGGAAAGCGGACGGTAGACGGCAGCCAGTAGAAAAAACTTTTCGGCCGGGCGGTCAGAAACGGATGCCGTCGGCAGGGCGGAGCCTGCCGGCTGCTGTCTACCGTCTGCTTCTTCGGGGAGGGTTCATGGAGCGAAAGCACGGGGCTTGGACGGTGAGGTCTTCGGAGCGTCTGTACGGGGACGAGTTCGCGGAGGTGTGGGTGGACGACGTGTTGGGGCCGGACGGGAAGCCCGCGCGGCGCGCGACGATGCGGATGAAGCCGGGCGTGGCCGTGCTCGCAGTTGACGGCGAGGGGGTGGCGCACCTCGTCAAGACGTTCCGCTACGCGGTCGGGAAGGAGTGCGTCGAGGTGGTGCAGGGCGGGACGGAGGAGGGCGAGGAGCCGGTTGAGGCCGCGCGCCGCGAGCTGAAGGAGGAGCTGGGCGCGGAGGCCGAGGAGTTGACCGACCTCGGGCTCATCGACGCCGTCACCTCGCAGGTCTACGCGCCCGCGCAAATCTTCCTCGCGCGCGGCCTCCGCTTCGGCGAGCCCGAGCGGGAGGCCACCGAGGACTTGCAGACCGTCAGGGTCAAATTCGAGGAGGCCGTCCGCATGGTCTTGGACGGCCGAATCACGCAGGGCATCTCGTGCGCGCTGATACTGAAGGCGAGCCGGCTGCTTGAGTCCGAGTCGGGCGGGCGTTAGAAGAACGACAACGCGGCGGCGCGGGG